>JBFFBV010000006.1:0-84343 GCA_041560205.1 Candidatus Sulfomarinibacter sp. | reverse complement strand
TGATGCCAGGCATTCTGGTATCCGGCGACTCGCTGCCCCGTTTTGTAATCAGGCGCTGGGGGGCAATTCATCCCAAAGCCACGGCTCACGGGCAGACACACGATGGGCCACACCCAGTGCCTGCCTCATCATATGGACACAAGGGGTGCGATCTGGGACAGGATAAATCGCTCCCCAACAGGAATAGCGTCACATCAACAAGTTTCGTTGTTCCCCTGTCAGAAAACCCGGCGTTTGTCGAGGGCGTAAATTTCGGTTGTGATGTCGATGGGTCCATGCCTCTGGCTTCCGAGTATGAGTTATAGTATGATCATCCTCTGGAGAACATCATGAAACGCGTCACCGTCACCCTGCCGGACGTCATCGTCGAAGAAATCGACCGCTGGGAGAAGAACCGAAGCAAGTTCGTGCTCGAAGCAACCGAGCGCGAGCTCGAGCTGCGTCGAAGGCAGGACCTCGAGCGGTCGCTGCAATCCCCTCACCCGGAAACCCAACAGGTAGCGGAAGCAGGCCTCGAGGAGTGGGGCGAAGGGTGGTCACCGGATGACGAGGACCTGGTCGATCCTTCGGCCGGCAAGCCGGTTCGCTGGACGCCGGAAGACGGCTGGGACGAGGGGTCCGAGTGAAGCGAGGCACCGTCATTCTGGTCTCGCTGGGCGGAACGGTCGGCCACGAACAACGAGGCGCGCGGCCGTGTGTCGTCGTGACCGATCCGGCAGTCACCGAGGACCAGAGATTTCCGATGCTGGCCGTCGTTCCTCTCACCGGGACGCCCGGCGAAGGCGCACTCTATCCCTCGCTCCGGCCGGGCGAATCCGGTCTTCGCAAACCGTCATGGGCGTTGATCGATCAGCTGCGGACAATCGACAAACGCCGGGTCTCCCGCGTGTTCGGTGTCATCACACGCGAAGAGCAGGCGATGATCGATGACGGCTTACGGTTGCTCCTCGGTCTGAGCGCGCCCGCGGCCACACGGTAGGCTTTCGCGGAGCCACTATCGCAGTCGCGACATCTCGAGCGCCGATGGCGTGACCGCGCAGCCGCCGCGTGCGGTACACCTGAGCTCACTCGGCAGGGCCTTCCCCACCTCATAGGATGCATCGATCGTTTCGTCGAGCGGAATCGGGTTAGTGTAGCCGCCCAAGATGAGATCCGCACAGGTGAAGGCGCTCGAGGCCGCGACCGCATTACGGGTGTGGCACGGCACCTCGCAGGCGCCAGCGACCGGGTCGCAGGGCATGCCCATGGTGTTCTGAAGTGAGATTGCCGCCGCATCGGCCGCGTGTCGGGCGGAACCCCCAACCGCTTCAACGACTGCTGCCGCTGCCATCGCGCCCGAGACACCGATCTCCACCTGGCACCCCGCCAATTCGGCTGCAAAGGTGGCGCGGCGGGCGACAATGAGCCCGACAGCCGAGGCGGCGAACAGAGCCATCGCCGTCCGCCTGGGTGCAAGCCCAAGCTCTTCAACAAGGCTGACAACCACCCCGGGCACGGTGCCGGCCGAGCCTCCGGTCGGGGCGGCGCAGACAACCCCTCGGCTGTTGCAACAGTGCATGACCGCCATCGCCCGCGCCGCGGCGCGGGCGTGGATGCCGCCGACCGCAACCGTTTCGCTCTTCTCGGCCTCGAACACCGTCGCAGCCGTGGGTTGCAGGAGCAGCATGTCCGAGCGGCCGTCGTCGAAACCGAATGCCACCGACGCCTCCATCACCTCGTATCGCCCCAGCATTTCGTCCACGGCCTCGGTTTCGGTCAATCCCAGCAGCTCGGCCTCGTACGCAAGGGTCATCTCGCCCAGCGACCAACCACGTTCCTCCGCCGCCACCACCATTTCGTCGGCGGTTTGGAAGAGGGTCTCGCCCCCGCGGACAAAGAAGACCGGCTCCACGGCCCACACGTTGGTGACCCCGGGTCGTTCACGCAGCCCAGAGACGGCGGCCGCATCCACACCCGCGCCCACTCGGACGGCTAACAAGGCTGAACCGCCGGCGAGCTGTCGATGCGGATCCGTGAGAAGCGCTGCGACTTCGCCGCCACCCTCGGCGTCGACCTCCACCAGCACCTGGCTCGATTTGCCGTCGAGATCGACCGGCCAATCCTCGATGCGCACGATCTTGACGCCACCACCGCCCACCGCCTCCGCAACGGCGCGGATCCGCCTGCCGCCGCTGGATTCCGCCTCGACGAGCATGCCGTTGGGGTGGTCCGTGTGCTCGAGCTCCGCAATCTCGAACGTGACGGTCAGACCATCCGCTTTCGCCCGTTCCATCGCCTCGAAGTAATGGTCATCGAGCATCGACCAGCCCATGATTCCGGAGGTGAAGGCGAGATCGACCCCGAGCGGTCGATAGGTGGCGGCCATGGAGCCACCGGGATCGAAGCTCACCCGCACCCGGGCCGGTGGATCGGCCAGCAGATCGCGGATCATTCTGCCAATGCGATAGCCCCCCGCCGTGTGCGAGCTCGACGGACCGCGCATGACCGGGCCCAGGACATCGTTGAAGACGCTAATGAATTCCATGGCAAAACCTCTCTCAGATCTTATGCCGAACCCGAAGGTGGCGCGACTCGTTTAAGGTAGGGACAGAAGGGTTCCCGTGGGAACAAAGGAGCGGCAATGGCGCAGGGAAGTGGCTGCACATCGGGTTTCAAGGTCGGGTGCTTCGGGTGCCTGGCATTCGTTCTTCTGCTGGTGATACTCGCCGCGGTCGTCTTCGGCATCGCCTGGAATCAGGTCCGGACCGAGGAAGTCACGAATGAGAAGCTGACCAGGATTTTGACGGTACCGGAGGCGCCGGCGATCGAAGACGCGCCGCTCGAGGTGCCCACCGAGTTCGTGGTGGAAGAGCCGGCAGGCAGAGTAGTCCTCGACCTCCGCAACACCGTTTTCAAGGTCAAACCCGCTCGTCCCGGGGAAGCCCTGTCGGTCAAAGCCACATTCGACGCCAACCACTACGGGCTTTCCGAGAGCTTCAGCGAATCTTCGGACGACCAGGGCTGGACGTACGAGGTCTCCTTCCGCCGCACCTCGGGCTCCTATGCTCTGACCGCCCTCAAGGAGCTCCTCGGCGGCACCAAACCGGATGTGGATATCTACCTTCCGGTGGACCTGTTCTACGATCTCGAGCTCGACGTGATGCAGGGCGGCGCCGAGGTGGAGCTCGGCGGGCTCTGGCTGGCGAATATCGACATCCGATTCCTCCAGGGCGGCGGCGCGGTCGAGTTCTCGCAGCCTTTGCAGCATCCCGCGGAGACCATGGCCATCCAGTTCAGCCAGGGCGGGGGGGCGGTCGAGGGCCTCGGCAACGCCAGCCCCCGCTCCGTCGATGTCTCGTTCAGCATGGGAGGCGGATACCTCGACCTGCGAGGACCGTGGCAGGGCGATGCGGAGATCACGATCGATCAGAGCATGGGCGGTGTTTCGGTGCACCTGCCGAAGAATGTCGTGCTGCGCGGCATCGGTCGCTACGACACCGAGGCGCCCGCGGCGAGCGACGAGCAGGTGCCTGTGCTGAGGTTCTCGACCTCCAGTCACCTCGGCGAGCTGGAGTTCCTGCAATGATCGAGGGCGCCACATGTGGCGACCCTACAAAAGAAAAACGTGAAAAGCTGCAGGGGCGGGACATGTCCCACCCTGTGTGTGTTCACCAATACCAGACCAATTGCACAGAGGCGCTGGGGCCCGAGGAAAGATACACACCCGGGATTTCGGTGGCGGCACCGCCGAACTCGGTGCCGTCGGCGCCGACCGGCACGTTGATCGCGCTCCACAGCAGGAGGTTCTCTCGGAGGTCGTTTTGGAAAACGACCTGGACCAGGGCGCTCGGGTCGGTGAGGTTGAGAAAGACGTTTGGTGTGAGCAAGAAAAGCGGCGTCACCTCGATCATCGAACTCAACGCGATGTAGTGACGGCCCAGGTTGAAGAGCTCGCCCCGCGAGATGCGCGCGAGCAGGTCGGGGTTGTCGGCGAGGCAGGCGAAGGAGTAGCAGCCGTCCGACTGGCCGAAGCCGTTGGAGAAGTACTCTGCGACGCCGCTGATGTTCGTGCCGCCCCAGGTCCACGAGTGCGACAGGCTGGCCACGAGTGAAAGGACCGTTTCGTCGTCGGTGAAGGTGACCATGGCGTCACCACGGAGGACCGACCCGCCGAGGCTGACGTTGGCTCCTCCGCCAATCAGGGTGTCGCCGTAGTGCCGAGCAGCGAGGCCGTCGTACTCGCTGATCGCGGCCATGTGGTGGTACTTGAAGGCCAACGAAGCCTGGTCCGACTCGACGTCGCCTGTGAATGGATCGCGGCGAAAGACCATCACGCCCTGGAGATCGTTGCCGTTGGCCTGGAGGTACTGGCCGTAGAGCATGTCGTCCCCGGTTTTGAACTCGCGATCGACCGCCGCCGGGTCGAAAGGGTTGAAGATGTCCATGACGGTGAAGACCATGCCGTGACCCCAGCTGACCGCCTGGCGTCCGAACTTCATGACGAACTGATCGGCGGTGTAGGTGACGGCCAGACGATCGAGTCGGTGCAGGAGCGCCGTTTTGCCTGAATCTTGGAAGACGTGGGTGAGATCGAAGAGGCGGGTGTCATCATCCGGCAGGTGAGGGAAGAGGATCTGGAGTTCCGGCGGCAGCTCGCGGGTGAGCTCGAGACGGTCGGCGTAGAGGCCGACGAGCTGGTAATCGACATCGAAGGACCAGCGGTCGCGCCGTGCACCGAAGATCACCCGTGCGTCAAAGGCCGAGTCGACCGAGCTCGAGCCGAAGATTTCCTCGAAGGCGCTGGTGTCCGAATAGCTGGTAACGGCGATCTGGGGGCTCACGCGGCCGCCGAGATCGACGGAGGTATCGCCGGCAGAGACGACGCCCGGCTGTGCGATCGCACATCCAACGATCACCACGAGTGCCGAACACCGTCGTGTCACGTCGGACCTCTAGGCCGCTTCCTTCTGCTCGTCGCCGACGATCTTGCCGTCGAGCATTCGGATCACTCGTTTGGCGTAGCCCATGACGCGCTGATCGTGGGTCGCGATGACGAAGGTCGTGCCGTGGTTCCGGTTGAGCTCCACGAAGAGCTCCATCAGCTGATCGGCGCTCTGGGAATCGAGGTTGGCCGTCGGTTCGTCGGCGAGGACAAGCTTCGGACGGGAGGCGATGGCCCGGGCCACGGCAACCCGCTGCTGTTGGCCTCCCGACATCTGGGCCGGGCGCCGGTCCTCGAGGCCCTCGAGACCGACCTCTTCGAGGATCTCGAGGGAGCGCTTGCGGCGATCGGCCGCGGGCACCCCCTGCACCTCCATCACGAACTCGACATTCTCCCGCGCCGTCAGGACCGGTATCAGGTTGTAGGCCTGGAAGACGAATCCGATGTTGTGGAGGCGCATCTTGGCGAGCTCGCCCTTGGCGAGATTGTCGACACGGTCTGCGGCCAGCCAGATCTCACCGCTATCCGGGGTGTCGAGTCCACCGATGGCGTTGAGCAGGGTCGTCTTGCCGCCGCCGGACGGTGCGGAGAGACAGACGAATCCGCCCTCGTCGATCTCGAGGTTGACGTGGTCGAGGCCGGTGACTTCGACCTCGCCCTGGCGATAGGTCTTGCACAGATCGATGCAGCGTACTGATTTCATGATCACACCTTTGTAATGGCTCGCACCGGATCGTAGCGAGAGGCCCGCCAGGCGGGCGACAGGCTGGCGAAGAACCCGAGAACGATCACGACGACGTTGGCGAGAATGACGTCTGAGAGATAGAGCGCGGGATAGACGACCGCGGCCGAGCCGAAGTACTCCATGCCTTCGCCGACGATGGACACGTCGATGCCGTCCTTGAGCGGTTCGATCGAGGCCCAGGCCGCGAGGTTGCCGATGGCGAGGCCGATGACCAGCAGGAGGATGGACTCGGCGAGGATCTGGGAGAGGATGGAGCGCGGCGTCATGCCGAGGGCGAGCATGAGACCGATCTCACGAACGCGTTCGAAAACCGCCATGACCAGCGTGTTGACGAGGCCGAAGGAGAGGGCGAGAAAGACGACCACGATCCAAACGACGACGAAGCCGTCCATCACTGCCAACATCGACCCAAGGTACGAGTCGAGCTCGTGCCACGCAAGGACCTCGAGGTCCGGCCCCGCGGCCTCGGCGATCATCCGATGAAGGCCCTCGACGTTGCGGTAATCGTGCCCGAGGATCGCGACTTCGGAGATGGCATCACCGACACCGAGCAGCTCCTGGATGGCACCCTCACCGGCGAAGACGTATCCCTCTTCGTACTGTTGGAGCTTGGAGTCGAAGATGCCGACGATGCGGAATCCGCGGTCGGCAATCTCGTTGTCGCGATCCTGGCTCATGATGACGACCCGCTTGCCAAGACCGGTCTCGAGCGTGTCGATCAGCTTGCGGCCCACAATCAGGCCGCGATCGTCGCGCGATTCGAGGTAGCGGCCGTCCGCGAGGTCGTCGGCAACGAAGCTGATGTCGCGCTCGCGTTCCGGTTCGATTCCGACCAGGGTGACGCCGGCGGTATCGCTCTCCGACGAGATCACCGCCGGCACCCGCACCCGTGTGGCCCAGGCCACGACTTCGGGTCGATCGAGTGCCTCGAGGAGGGCGGCGGAGGGAGGCGTCATCACGTTGGCGATCGTCGGATCGTCGCGAAATGCCGGGTGGTGGATCTGGACGTGACCCGGGAGGACGGTCACGCCGTCCTTGACCATGTCATCGACCATGCCACGCATCAGCGCGGTCATGAAGATCATCGCCCACGTGCCGACGACGATCGCTGCCAGCATGATCAGGGTGCGCCGGTGGTTGCGCCACAGATTACGCCAGGCGAGACGGAAGACGATCATGAGGCCCCCCATCATGCGGTCCTCATCGCCGCCACCGGCTCGAGCCAACGGAGCCGGATTGCAGGGTAGAGCGAAGCGACGACGCTCGAGATGAGAATGATCGTGGGTCCGAAAAAGAGACCGATGAGCGTCACCGGCGGGTAGATTCGGCTCGGCAGGTTGAATTTGCCGGCCATCTCCTCCATCCCCGGGTAGCTGAAGCCGTGATAGCCGAGCCACGCCACCAGCGCGCCTCCGAGGAGGGCTCCGAGGACCAGGCCGAGTGTTCCCATGAGGGTGGTCTCCAACAACACCAGGCGTCCGAGCCGGCCGGGGGTGACGCCGAGCGACATGACGATGCCGAACTCCTTGGTCCGTTCGAGGACCGACATCAGCTGGGTGTTGAGGACGCTGAAGGCGACCAGCACGATCAGAATCCCGTACATGAACCAGGCGCTGGTGAAGTCGGCCTGGATCGCCTGCTTGAGACCCGGCAACAAGGCGTCCCAATCGTGGACCACGAGTTCCGCACCCTCCGGCAGCAGCGCCTCCACCCGCGTGCGAGTCGGGCCGACCTGGATCAGGCCCGGCGCCATGATCGCCACGGCGTGTCCGGCTCCCTCCATCGCGAAGGCATCCTGGAAGAAGTCGAGCGGCACCTCGGCAAAGCTGCGGTCCATCTCAGGCATGCCGCTCTCGAAGATGCCGACGATCTCCACCACCGCTGCAGCGAAGGACCCGTCGCGGCCGCTGCCGATGAAGGTCAGCTCGTCGCCGACGCCGACCTGGAGGTTCCGAGCCAGCACGCGGCCGATGACGATTTCCTCCGCCATCGGGTCATCGAGAAAGCGGCCGTCCTTGATCAGACCGGGCAGGCTCGACACGCGTGCTTCGAAATCCGGCTCCACGCCGGTGATCAGGAGGCCATAGCTGCGGTCGGCGCTGGACACGAGGGCGAAGGCCGAAGCGCGTGCAGCGACCTCATCGGTACTCAGGCCCTGCCGGAGCTCGGCGGCAAGGCGCTTCACGTCCGGCACGACCTGGCGCATCTTGTGGTCGTCCTTGTAGCCGGGCGCCTGCACTTGGAGATGGCCGGTCTGGGCGCGGAGGGTGTTGTTGATCATCATCCCGTACATCCCGATCTGCAGCGAGATCATGAAGACCAGGAGGATGTTGGAGAAGACCATGGCGCCCACCGTCAACCAGGTGCGGCGCTTGCGTCGCCAGAGATTTCTCCAGGCCAGGCGGAAGGTGATGTTATTCATTGTTCACTCACGAGGGTTCTGCAGATTGGATCGGGTAAACAGGTTGTCGGAGATCTCGATGTCGAACTCGACCCTGTCGACGCGAAAATCGGTCCACTCGTCTTCGGTGTCGGTCTTCGCCATCCGCTGGCGAAGCGCGATCGTTCGCCCGCCCATCTCGCCGATATCGAGCGACTCGAGGACCTTCGCCAGCACTCCGTCCTGGTCGTAGAATTCCTGGGACACGAGCACATCATCGTCGCGGATGCGAAGGACCTCCTTGCCCCAGACCACCGCCGCCTCCTCGTGCGGAATGGATTCGATGATGTAGACGATGTGGCCTTGGTGCTGTTCCGTGCCGAGCAGGGAGTGGTCGTACTCGTCGACGATATTGTCGGCTCGCGACACGTCCTTGTTGGAAAAATCGGAGCCCATCCAGCTCTGGCCCATCATCGACGACGGCACCTTGATCACCCGGTTGACCTTGGGCGCGTAGGACCACATGTTGTTGTCGACCATCAGGGTGCCGTTGCCCGCGTCCTTCTTCGGTGCGGTCACCCGCACCAGGGTCTTTTTCGAGCCCTGAGTCCACGCTCGCATCGACATGGTCCTCTCCCAGGTCGGACGATGGATGGTCATCGTCATCTCGCCGTAGGACGACTTACCGCGCCAGTTGTCGATGGACGCACGGACGATTTCAGCGGCGTCCTGGGCGCCCGAGGGCACAGCGGACCACATCATCACGATCAGCAAAAGCGCAAAGGTCGGTTTTCGAATCATGAGTTCACTCCATACGCCACGATTCATCGTTTTCGGGGCGCCTCGAGCATGCGCCGGAAGATGGCAAAGACCTCCTCGAAGAGGCGCTCGATCTCGCGCTCATCGAGCTGCTCCCAGTTGTTCACAAACCACCGGTCACCCGCCTCGTCAGCCCCGACCAGCAGCGCCTGAAGAAGCTCGACCGGAAGATCGGCGCGAACCGTGCCAATCGTCTGGCCGCGACGGATCAGCTCCGCCTGCCACCGCCTCGCCTCGTCGAACTTCTCGGACAGCGATTCACGAACGCCCGGAATATCGGGGGGGTCGTACATCAGACGCGTGAAACCGACCAGCCATGGGTTGGCGCGCACCCGTGCCCGGGCTTCCCGCATCAACGCCTCGAGTGAGAACCAGTAGTTCGACGCGTCCAAGGTCTCGAGATCGAGCGCTTCCACCGGCAGCACGATGGCCCAGGCAAGGTCGGCCACGGTCGAGAAAAGATCGGCCTTGTCGTCGAAGTAGTAGTAGAAGGACCCCTTGCTCATGCCCAGGCGTTCGATGAGTTGGTTCAGGGAGACCCCGTCGTAGCCCCGCGCTGCGAACTCGACAGCGGCAGTCTCCAGGACCTGGAACCTGGTGTCGAGATCGAGGTTGGCGAAACGGGGTCGTGCCATGATCGCTGCCTGTGCTGTCCTACGGTTCTTTTACCGAAAGGTTTTACCTTTCGGTTTGACCGTTCGGTCGAACCTATTAGTTTAATATGCGCCTTGACGAGCGAACTGTCAAGGGACGACCGATATGTGGTTGGAGGGGCAGGACCTGTCCCACCCTTTGCAGCTTCGAAGTGACGTCGATAAGGGCGGCAATGACGAATGGATGAGCGATCACCTCCCCCATGGGAGGAGCGAACGGACGGCGCGGCCGATCGGCAACAGCGCCTTTTTCGAGTAGACGTAGTTGACCATCAGCCCGCAGCTTTCCTCGAGACCACGCTGCGAGGTGTTGGCGGCGAAGTTGACGTTGCTCCGGGAGACCCGCGCGCCGTTGCCGAGATGGAAACCGGCCACGGGATTCAGTGGTCGGCCGCGAGCATCCTTTTCATGCGCGATATAGGTGAATGCGAGATCGACGAGGGGTTTCCGGAAATGCTGCGGAAAGACCGAATCCTCGATCCATGCGGGGCGCGAGAGGATTTCGCCGAGGGCGGTGGTGAAATCCTCGCTCGTGCCCCCGAGCTCGCGATACCGGCGGCGGATCGCCTGCTGAGCTTTGGCCGAAAAACGTTGCGTGACCTGGGCGCGGTTGATCTTGAAGCGGTCATCCCCTCCCTCGAGGATCGGACGAAGGTAGCGTGACCAGAAACCGGGTATCGGGCTCAGCGTCGAGTAGGTCGTGAGCGACGGGTGGCGTTCGCGGAGCGCCTCGGTGACACGCGCGATCAGCACCTTGCCGAGACCGAGTCCTGCGAGGCCGTTCTGGGTGTTGTTGATGGAGTAGAAGATCGCGGTGTCGGGTGCCTTGACCGGCTTGCGCCGGCCGTCCAGGTCGTCGATGACGTCGTGGATCGAACGCAGCAGGCCCTTGCTCAGCGCCACCTCGATGAAGACGACGGGCTCTTTCGGCATGACGACGTGGTAGAGGGCGAAGCACATGCGATCTTCACCGAGGCGCTGACCCATCTCCTCCAGCCCGACCATGGGATGGACCATTTCCCGGTCCTTGAGGAAGCGGATGGTTTCGAAGGCCGAGTCGAGATCGATCTCCTCGAGGAAGAGGAGGCCGTGCTGGCACCATCGGTTGAGGAGGTGGGCGATGTCCTCCTCGAGCGCCTCGAGGCCGGCCGCGCCGTTTCGCTGGGCGTCGATGACCTCCGCACGCAGATCGAGCACGAACTCCATCCCGCCGGTGGTGTTGATCAGGCCCTCGAGGACGCGCTGGCGCGGCGAAGTGATCGCCTTCCGCAGCTCGCGGACGTGCTCGTTCCACGCCACGCGATCGTACTCGGAGGCGGTTCGAAGCGCGGTGATCGGATCCTCGAGCTGGCCGAGCCCGACCTCGAACTCACCCGACATCCAGTGGAAGAGCTCGAGACGTTGCTCGGAATCGAGCTCGCTGAAGCGGTCGCGGAAGCGATTGAGGAGCGTGCGGTCCGTGGCCTCTTCGGCGGCGATACGCCGCGCGAGCTCCACCGCCTGCCGGGCCTTCTTCTTCATGTGATTCGAGTTTACCGGAAGGCCGGTGATCACACCACGCCTGGAATAAACCTTCGCGTTTTCATCGCATACGCGTCCCACGCATCACCGAAGTCCTGGCGTGCCTGTCGTTCCTCGAAAAGGGCGAGCCAGACGTAAGCCGCCGCCAAAGCCGGCCACAGCAGCAGGGTGACGACCGACGGCCAGTGGAGGATCCAACCGAGAGTGAAGAGAAAGATCCCCGTGTACTGCGGGTGGCGCATCCACCGGTAAATGCCGGTCGTGACGAGGCCCGTGGCGCCGTGGATCTGCTGCCACCCGACCGCGATCAGGACGATGCCGAAGAAGCTGACGAAGGTGCCGACCCTGGCCGGCCAGTGACCGACCGCGTCGAACCACTCCCGCGCCAGCGACGGCACCTCGACCAGCGGCGAGATTAGGAAGAGTAGGAGCGGCCAGCCGAACATCTCGGTCATCAGCGCAACGACGAAGGCGATGAAGGTTCCCTTGGATTTCCAGGTGCCCTTGGTCTCGCGGCGGTAAGGCAGGAGGGCGAGGAAGGCCACGACGATGACGATGTTGAGGACGATCAGCCCGCCCCGACCAAAGCTCTCCTCAATCCACCTCAAGGTCGCGGGCCGACCGTGGTGGGGCAGGAGCTCGACGGCGTAGATGGCGGCAAACAGAAAGATCGCGGTCCAGCCCAGGATCGCTGCCAATTTCGATCTCCGACAATCTCCCACCCGTACAACCTCCGCGATCGCCTTGTGGTAACCGCAAAGGGACGGCCCCCATTTCAGCTGGTCATTTCTCGAAGGTGACGCTCTCGAGCTCCGATCCGAGGACCGTGACGGGTGGAAGGGTCGTGGCGATGTCGCCCGGGAGCTCCTCGACCCTCCTGCGGGTCTCCGCCGCCCTCTCCCACCGGTGGTGCATCAGTACAACCGCACCGGGATCGAGGATGTCGGTGACCACGGGCCGACCGTCGTTGAGCACGAACCAGTCGTGCAGGAAGGCCAAATCGATCGCGGAGTCACCGCGCTGGAGACCTGCAAAGCTCGCCGGCGAGCGATCCGCGTCCCCCTCGTGGAGCAAGATGAAGCCGTCGAGATCGACGATGTAGATGTTGTTCGCCACCTCGCGTCCGCCGCTGTGCCACACGAAACAGGCCGTCACCTCGATCGTCTGGTGAACGAGGCTTGCGCACGACCCGTGGCTTCGAACTGGCGCCACCACCCTGTCGGCAACCGCTTCGAAGCCCTCTTCGGCCGCGAGACTTTCGACCACGTCACCGGTCCCCACCAGGAGCGTTTCGGTGTGATTCTCGAGAAAACTCAAAACCGTTTCCGCGTGGAAGTGATCGCCATCAGAGTGAGTCACCAGCGCAAGGTCGATGTCGGCAAAAACACCCTCCCCATCAATCATCCGCCGGACCAGCTCCTTTGACGGTCCCTGCGAGAAGAACTCGGGATAGGGTGCGGTTGCCCGGAAAAGCGCATCCACCAGCACCGTCCGCCCACCAGATCGGATGAGAAAACCCTCGTTGGCAACTGCAAAGACCTCGACGGCCTTGGGTCCACAGCCCGTCGCGAAAATGCACGCCGCGGCCAATAACCCCAACCCGAAGAATCTGTGGTCAACCCTGCGCACACGGGATATTCGTCGCACCATCGTTGTGAGCAGGCCCATGCGATTCACATACGTATCAGCGTCGAAAGGGTTGATCTCGAGCGTCGGCCAATTCGGCTCGGGTCACTGGAGCTCGTCAACCGCGTTCGACTCCGGCGCCGGCACAGCGAAGCGAGGCGTCCGCAGGCCCCGGTGGTGGTCGCAGCGGGCGATCCACACGTGGTACCTCTTCCACACCTCGCCGTTGATCACCTCATCATCCTCACCTACAAAGACCCGTTCGATCTCGAGTTCCGGGCAGCGGTCCCCCAAAGCCTCGATATCGGATGCCACATCGGGACGGTGTTCGATCAGGTAGACCACGCGCGACCACTCACGGTGGCTCACCACCTCGGGGATCGCGTCACCGAGACCCAGCCACAGCCAGTACCATGGTTGCTCCCCGATCGCCTTCACCGCCTCGCGCGGGAAGGCGAGAAGCGTCCGCCATCCCTCGCGCAACGGATTGGCGACGTACAGTGCGATCGGCTGGCGCTCGCTCATGGCGTCGTACAGCAGATAGACGATTTCGCCCTCGATATAGTCCCCCCACAACCCGGCCACGAGAATCGTGTTGGGCGCGATGTGTTTTTCGAGAGCCTCCACGATCATGGCCTCCGCCGGCACACCAAATCTGTACTCGCGCTCCGAGAACCAGAGGTGGGTCCAGACGCTCGACCAGAGGAGGAAGGATGCCACCAGAGCGAGAGCGCCGAATCGACGACGTGCCCGACCAGCGAATTTCGAGAGGCCGTCGGTGACGATGGCCAGCGGCACCGACGCCACGATGATCAGTGCGAGATAGAGGACCGACGCCCTCTTCAACCACGCCGCATCCGAGAGAACGGCGGGCAGGGATCCGGCGATCACCAAGCCGAGCAGCGGTGGTGACCACTGCTCACGTAGCCTCACGACGACGATGGTGATCCCCACGACGGCGCACGCAACGACGAACCAGGGAAGCGCCCTCGGATGCAAATCGGCGACCCCCGGAATCGCCGTCTGGTGAAAGATCAGGGGGGCCTCGGTCACGAGACCGCGAGCCAGGTCCCAGCTGTTGCGTGACACCGTCGAAACCAGTTCCCCGATCGGCACACCCTCGTAGATCACCGCGTCACTGCCGCCCACGATCCGCGGTCCGAGCAGGGCGACATACTGCAACGGGCCGGTCGGTTCTGCCACAGCAATGAAATGCGCCAGTGGGTATCCAAGAACCCACAGCACGGTGCCTCCGACCAGCCAAAGGCCCTTACGCCAGGTTGCTTCGAGAAAGCCCGGGTTCTGAGCGGCATGGACTGCAAACGCAATCAAGGGGACGACGATGACGAACTGCCCCGAGGGATACTGGTGCCAGCTCAGCCCCATCAACAGCATGACCGCGATGTACCAGCCCGTGCTGCCCTTGGCGAGCGCACGGACCGTCGCTCCGTAGAGCAGGACCCCCGGCCAGGCGGTCGACGCGTGGGGGTGCATGTCGCTCCTTCCCCACCCGACCTGGAGGGTGTCGACCGCCAACAACGCCGCCGACCAGATCGCCGCCGTTCGGTCGATGACGCCCCGCACGACGACCCAGACGACGACGATCGTCAGCACGCCGATTACGGCCGACGCCAGCCGCACCGCCAGCACCGTGCTGCCGCCAACGGCCACCATCGCCCAGATGGGGAGGAAATAGAGGATTCCCATCGGTGCCCACGGTCCGCCCCAGCCAATATTGGCCAGCCACATACCCTCGAAATTGGTCGCGCCCACCATGAACGGGCTGAGTTCCCCTTCGAAGTAGAAAAAAAGACGGTTCAACGCGTAGTAACGGAAAAAGACGGCCACCGCTCCGATGAGGAGCAACCAGGACACCTCGACATATGACGGGGGCCGCGAGAGGCCCTTGTTTGATTCAGTGCGCGGTCCGCCCCGGCCGATCAGGGACCCGACAACGACCACCAAGACCGCCCCGGCGTACCCAATGACCGCAAAGTTCGGGTGATCGAGAAGAAAAAGGAGCTGCGCAGCCAGGGCCAGACCGAGAGCCACAAGAACCGGCGGCAGGTCTCGCGCCACGACATCGCGCCGATTCCACCAGAGCACGACTCCGACGACAATTGCTACGGCGGCCGCCAGAAAACCGCCTCGCAGGACGTTCTGCAGCGGCTGGCGCAGGAGCCACCAACCGACCTCGTCTGCAACGTGAACCACCGGGGTCAAGAACTCGAGAGAGATCAGCCCTCGAGCATCGTCGCGTATTGCGATCACTGTGGCGAGGGCCGTCAGCGCAGCGACACCACCAACTGCGAACAGCCAGGGCCCGAGTGTGGTCCTTTTTGCCTTTCCCATCGACCCGAGGTCGTGGCTCACGTCGTCGTCCTCGGACACGCTCCCCCCACTCATTCGATCCCACCACACCAGGGTCGAGTCATCAAGGGGAATTCGGCCCGCGCCACACTATTGACACCCATGGTGCCCTTTCGTACAGTCGAAGAAGGGAGAGGTCTTTATGCATCAAACAAATACGCATGCCGGAGGAGTTGGTATCGGTCGCGTCCTCGGCGTGACACTGGCTGCGACCCTCGCCGCAACGGGGATGTTGGCGGCCGAACCGACGGTCGAGGCGGACCAGGTGGCCTGCCTACCGGCCCAAAGCAATGGGATCGTCTGGGCAACGGTGACCGGCGTCCAACCCGGGACGAACGTCCGTCTCTATTTCAGACGTCTCAACGAGGTGGTCGAAGACCTCTACTTCGTGAACATGCTTCCGTCGTCCCAGCCCGAACGCTATTGGGGCGTGTTCCCAAAACCGGAAAAGCGCAAGCCCGACCGCCACGACATCGAAGAGCAGCGCACGGCGATCGACGAAGCGAACCGCTGGGCCGCCTGGTGGCGTCAAAAGGAAGCCTCCGAACATCGCGACCCCAACGATGATTTGAACGACGACAAGATCCGGGAACGGGCGAGCCGCGGCAAGCTCGAAAACCGCCATTGGATGAACCAGCTCAGCGACGAACAGTTCCAGAAGTGGCTCGAGAAGCTCGAGTACGAACCGGCCGAGTACTTCGTCGCTCTATTTGGCCCGTCGCACCAAATTATCGCGCAGACAGCGATGATGGTCGTCGAAGTGAAAAGCAAGTCCGAATGCAAGGTCGAGCTGACCCCGGAGCAACAGGGCGAAGCAGCCAACCTCGTCGTTGGGGAGACCGCCCCGTGGCAAGGCGGTGAACCGGTCTTCCACTGGCTCTGCGATGGCGTCGTGACCCGCATCGGGGACAACCGAGTCAAACGAGCGGACGAGGCCTGCCGCGGGTGTGTGCCCTGCATCTCGCAGGCGGCCGTGCTGACCAACGCTCAGGGCCAGGGCGTCTCTCCGACCCAATTCGAATAGGCTCCTCGAAGACGAAGGTGAACGGGCGGGTGACATCCCGCCCTTTTGTGTCCCAATCGATCCGAGGCGGGCGCCATGGATGCCGCCCATCCAACGATGCCGGCGGCGGGATGTCGGCACCGGTTTTCTGTTACGCTCATCCCCCCGGAGGACGAGCATGCGCACCATCATCGAGCCCTTCCGCATCAAGATGACGGAGCCCCTCAAGATCACGACCGTGGAGGATCGTGAGCGGGCCCTCGCCGCGGCCCACCACAATGTCTTCCTGCTCGACGCCGAGGACTGCTGCATCGACCTCCTGACCGATTCGGGGACGGGCGCCATGTCCGCCCAGCAGTGGGCTGCCATGATGCTCGGCGACGAGAGCTATGCGGGCAGTCGCTCGTGGAAGCACTTCGAGGCGACGGTTCGCGAGATCACCGGCATGGAGCACATCCTGCCCACCCACCAGGGGCGGGCCGCCGAGGGAATCCTCGCCGAGTGCATCATTCAGCCCGGGGACATCATTCCCAACAACAGCCACTTCGACACCACCCGTGCGAACGTCGAGTACCGCGGTGCCGTGGCTCTCAACCTGCCGTGCGCCGAGGCCTACGACACCCAGGCCTCGGCACCGTTCAAGGGCAACATGGACGTGGAGGCGCTGCGCGCCTGCATCGCCGAGCACGGGCGGGAGAAGATCCCATTCGCGATGATGACCGTGACCAACAACACCGGGGGGGGACAGCCGGTTTCGATGGCCAATTTGAGGGAGGTCAGGGCAGTTCTCGACGAGAACGACATCCCCCTGATCATCGACGCCTGTCGTTTTGCTGAGAACGCCTATTTCGTGCGCGAACGCGAAGAGGGGTATGCCGACCGATCGCTTGACGAGATTTCGCGGGAGCTCTTCTCACTCGCTGACGGCGCCACTATGAGCTGCAAAAAGGACGGTCTCGCCAACATCGGCGGCTTCCTCGTCTGCCGCGACGACGAGTGGGCGGCTCGCTTCCGCAACCTGCTCATCCTGCGCGAGGGCTTTCCCACCTACGGCGGGCTCGCGGGACGCGACCTCGAAGCGGTCGCGGTCGGCCTCAAGGAGGCGCTCGATTACGACTACCAGGTCTATCGTCACGCGACCGTCGAGTACATGGTCGAGCGGCTGACGGCGATCGGCGTTCCGATGGTGCTGCCGGCGGGAGGGCACGCTGTCTTCCTCGACGCTCGCGAGATGGTGCCGCAGATCCCGCCACTCCAGTACCCGGGCATCGGTGTGGTCAACGCCCTCTATCTGGCGGGCGGCATTCGCGCGGTCGAGCTGGGGAGCGTGATGTTCGGTCATGTCGACGACGACGGCAGCGAGCAGCCGTCACCGCTCGAACTCGTGCGGCTCGCCTTCCCGCGGCGGGTCTACACCCAGAGCCATTTCGACTACATCATCGAGGTTTTGGACCAGGTGTGGCGCGAACGGGAGAAGATCTCGGGCCATAGGATCACCTTCCAGCCCGAGCTCCTGCGTCATTTCACCTGCCACTTCGAGCCGATCTAGGAGCCCGTCCGGGTATTGGGCGCGACCGCGTTCCGAGCGCCGCGGCGTCAGATGCTGTGGTGACGTGACGAAGGCGATTTTCCTCGATCGTTGAGGAGCGGCAGCGCGGCAGATGGCGTCGCGCCGCCGGAACCCTTCGGGCGCAGGGGGAATGCTTCCGCGGGCGTCGTTGCGGCTGGTTGACGATGCCGGACATCGCCCTCCTCGCCAGGCCTTGCGTGCGCACCGCAAGACCCCTGCGCGCGGCGCGCCCCAATACCCGAACAGGCTCCTAGTCACCCTGGCGGAGCACCGCCAACGGACGCACGGCGAGCGCCCTCGTGCTGGCCGCCAAGCCGGCGACGACGCTGAGGAGCACTGTCACGACCGCGGCCGTCGCGTATGCGGCCGGCACCCACGCCCAGGCGATCTCGAATCCATAGCGGACGACGACGAATGCCAGCGCGACAGCCCCCACCGTACCCAGGATGCCCGCCACCAGACCGATGAGCGCGTACTCGACGGCAAAGACCAGCACCACCTGGGCACGCGTCATACCCAGGGTCTTGTATAGAGCGACCTGACGTCCTCGACGGACCGCACCGGCGCTCACCGCTCCGGCGAGGATGGCGATCCCCGCGAGGACCGTAAAAGCCCCAAGGAGACGAACTCCGGAACCGACCTGCTCGAGAACCGCCACGATCTTCTCCAACAGCTCCCGAATCCTGAGCATCGTGACGTTCGGGAAGCTGGCGGCGAGTCGATCTTGAACCGGTATTTCGACCTTCGGCGCCAGGCGGGCTGTGGCGATCCGATAGCGGGGCGCGTTGTCCAGAGCTCCCGGTTCGACCACCAGGAAGAAGTTGATCGAGAAACGCTCCCATTCGACCGTGCGGATACTGCTCACGAGAAGCTCGATCGGCACGCCCTGGATGTTGAAGACCACCGAATCCCCGACGACGACGCCCATGTCCCTCGCGAAATCCTGCTCGACGCTGACCTCGGCCCTGGAAGGATCCGACCACAGCGCGCCATCCACGATGATGTTGTCCTCCGGCAGGTCCCTCATCGAGGTCAGCCGCTGCTCGCGGGTCAATACCCACCGCCGGTCACCCGACGCCTCGCCGCGCTCCGGCACGAGCTCGGCCACCGGCACACCGTTGATCGACTGCAGCCTGGCGATCACCACCTCCACCGAGTCCACCGATTCGGCGTCGGCTTCGAGCAGGATTTTCCTGACGCCGTCCCACTGGTCGGGTTGGATATCGATGAAGAAGGCCGTCGGAGCATCCGCTGGGAGATCGGCCTCGAGCTGCGCCGACAGGCGGTGCTGGATCAGGTACATGCCGAGCACCGTCAGAACCCCGAGACCGAGAGCGACGACCGCGCCCAGAGTCCCCGATCCGGGTCTCGCCAGGGCCGCCAGGCCGTGCCTGAGAGCCACGCCGCCGCTGTCGCGCGGGACCCTGCCGGCCGTCCGAACGACGATCCAGGCGCCCAGAGCGAGCATGGCCGCCGCCACGATCAGCCCGACTCCGAAGAGCACTCCTCGCAGGATGGACCCTGACTGCACCGTCGCCGTCACCATCACGCCCACCACGAGGACGCCGAAAAGCACTCCAGAAACTGCCCGACTCACCGGCAGAGGATCGGCATCTCGTCGCAGCACCCGAACGGGAGGAACCCTCAAGACGTCAAACAGCGGGCGGAGTCCGAAGATCACGGCGACTCCGACTCCCAAAACGATGCCTCGCACCATGGCCCCGAGCTGCCAGCCGACCACCACGCGAACCGGGAGCAGGCTCTCGAGAAAGGCCGGCACCGCCTGTGCCGCCACCGAACCGGCAACGGCGCCGACAACACTCCCGACGAGGGCGAGGGCTGCGGTCTGGGCCAGATACAGCACGAAGACCTCGCGCGGCCGCACACCGATTGCGCGCAGGACGGCGATCGCATCCAGCCGGCCGGCAAGCCACGCACGAACGGCCTGGGCGACGCCGATGCCACCGATGAGGAGAGACAGCAGCGCCACCATCCCGAGAAAGCGCTCGACCCTCGTCAGTGCCGTACGAAGAGCCGGTTGTGCTTCAGTGTAGGTCTCGAGGTCGACGAACTCCAGGTCGCTGATCGCCTCACGAACGGCAGCTGCTGCAGCCTGCACCTCCTCAGGCGTCGACCCATCGGTGAGGCGCACCAGCAAGCGGTAGCGGACCCTGCTTCCCAAACCCGTGAGACCGGTGCGGTCGAGCGCGTCCGTCGAGAGGAGGACCCGTGGCCCGAGCGTGACACCGATCTCCAGTCGATCGGGTTCGCTCTCGACGGTGCCGGCGATCTCGAACAGCTCCGATCCAATGCGCAGCTTCTCGCCGACCGAGATGTCGAGACGGATAAGAAGCTCGGAGCCCACGATCACGCGATCAGCGCCGAGGAGCTCGTCGAGAGGGAGACTCGGCTCCGTCACAACAGTTCCGTAAAAGGGATAGCCCGTCCCCACGCCCTTCAACTCACAGAGCAGCGAAGGCCCGGGGCCAGTGGAGTCTCCATCCACCACCGGCACTGACACCACGCTCGGAAGCTCGATGACCTCCGTGCGGCGAACCCCGGGCAGAGCATCAACCGCCACGATCACTTCGTCAGCGATCGGCCGGCGGCTGCTGACGGCGAGATCAGCCGCCAGGAGCTGTCGTGCCTGTGCCTGGATGCCGCGGTCGAGCGCCTGCGAAAGACCAGCAACCGCCACCACCGCCGCGACCCCGACCGACAGGCAGGCGGCAAAGAATGCCAGGCGGCCCGCCGACCCGCGCGACTCACGCCCGGCCAGGGCCAACCACGATCGAGCTCTCACGCCGCCTCCTCGCGCTCGATCCGTCCGTCGAGGAGGTGGATGCGTCGGTCCGCGAGGCCAGCGACCGCTGGGTCATGTGTCACCAACACGAGCGTTGCGCCCTCCTCGGCACGCAACGCGACCAACATATCGAGCACCACCCGGCCGGTGGCGCCGTCGAGGTTCCCAGTGGGCTCATCGGCCAGGAGGAGGGCCGGACGCGGCGCGAAGGCCCTGGCGAGGGCCACCCGCTGCTGCTCCCCGCCCGACAGCTGCGACGGGTAGTGATGGCCGCGCTCCGACAGGCCGACCGCACCGAGCAGCTCTTCGGCGCGACGGCGCGCATCGCGCTGGCCCTGAAGCTCCATCGGCAGGAGCACGTTCTCGCGTGCGGTGAGATTGCCAAGCAACTGGAATGACTGGAAGACGAAACCGATCTTGTGCCGGCGAAGCACGGCCAGCCGGTCCTCCGACCACCGGTCGATACGCTCGCCGTCGAACAAGACCGCGCCCGCGCTCGGCCGGTCGAGCCCGGCCATCAACGCCAGCAGCGTCGACTTGCCACTTCCCGACGGACCGAGCACAGCGACGAACTCGCCGCGCCGGACATCGAGATCGATGCCGTCGAGGATGGTCAACATGCGCCCGCCCGAGGGCAGTTGCCGCCCGACCCCGTCGAGCGACAGCACCACGTCGTTGGTTGCGGTTTGACTCACGAGAATTCTCCTCGCCCGCTACAATCGCCGAATGACGCCCATCATTTCATGCCGCCTCCGATTTCGCTCGCCTGTCCTCCTGTTGCTCGTCGCCACCGCGTGCGGTGGCCCTTCGATAGAGGAGACGACGCCCACCCCGGGCGCATTACCGAGCCCGCGGGTCGATGCTCCGCGAGTCGTTTTCCTCGGCGACAGCCTGAGCGCCGGGTTGGGGCTGGCCGAGGACGCAGCCTTCCCGGCGGTCGCGCAGGCCGTGCTCCGCGAAGGCGGCATCACCATCGAGGTCGTCAATGCGGGCGTCAGCGGTGACACCTCGGCCGGCGGTCTTGCCCGCCTCGACTGGGTGCTCGGACAGAGGGTCGACATCCTGGTGGTCGAACTCGGCGGCAACGACGCGCTGCGTGGGCAATCCCTCGAGAGCACCGAAGCCAACCTGCGCCGGATCGTGCGCAGGGGTCTCGAGGTGGGCGCGCAGGTGCTCCTGCTGGGCATGGACATCCCCACCAACTACGGACCGGGCTACAGTGCCGCATTCGCCGACATGTACCACCGCATCGCCGAGGAAGAAGGCGCTACCCTGGTGCCCGGTTTCGTTCGCGAGGTCGGAATGGACCCGGCGCTGATGCAGCCCGACGGACTCCATCCCACCGCCGAAGGCCACCGCCGCCTGGCCGAAAAGCTCCTCCCATATCTCGAAGAGGCGATCACCGAGTCGACTGGTGTGAAGTCTGGTCCGAGCCCCGGAGGGGCGGCAGATGGTTAGCCTGGGGCGTCATATGTCGCTGCTCCGCAGCTTGCGAAGATGAGACTTCAAGACCGCAGCGATTCGATCTCCTCGACGGTCAGGGGTTTGGCCTTGCCGAGGCGGCGAGCGCCGTCGGTGGTGACGAGCCAGTCCTCCTCGTTGCGCACACCGCCGAATTCGCGCCACTGGTCGAGGGCATCGAAAACGAGGAACTCGGCACAGTGGTTGCGCTCGCGCCACAGATCCATCAGCTGAGGAACGAAATAGATGCCCGGCTCGACCGTGAGGGCGAAGCCCGGCTCCAGCTCCCGCGCGAGCCGCAGGGACTTGAGACCGAACTGGGTGCTCTTGGCCTCGCCGCCGTAGCCGACGTGGACCTCGCCGAGGTCCTCCATGTCGTGCACGTCAAGACCCATCATGTGACCGACACCGCAGGGGAAGAACATGGCGTGGGCACCGGCCGCCAGCGCCTCGTCGGTATCGCCCTGCATCAGACCGAGATCCTTCATTCCCTCGACGATGACCCGGGCTGCGGCAAAGTGGACGTCGCGGTTGGACACGCCGGGCGCGAGCGTGGCGACCGCCGCTTCATAGGCAGCCAGCTGGAGCTCGTAGATCGTTCGCTGGCGATCCGAAAAGCGCGGGCTGACGGGGAAGGTCGAGGAGAGATCGCCGGCATAACCCATCGCGGTTTCGGCCCCGGCGTCGAGCAGAAAAAGATCGCCCTCGGACAGGGTGTTGCTGTGGTCGTGGTTGTGCAGGGTCTCGCCGTGGATGGTGGCGATGACCGGAAACGAAGGCCGGCCGCCTGCCGCGATCGCGATGCGCTCGACCTCAGCGGAGATCTCGGACTCCAGCATGCCGGGCCGCGCCATCCGGATGGCCGCTGTGTGCATCTCGACCGAGGTGTCGACCGCCCGATCGAGCTCGGCGATCTCCTCGGCAGACTTGACCGAGCGCTGATCGATCACCGCCCGGATGAAGTCGAGCGACGCTCGTTCGGTTGCCTCACGCGGAGGAACACCCAGCAGATCGTGGAGCAGGATCGCGTTGTCGGCCCGGTACGGTGGCAAGAAGTGCACCGTTCGGCCGGCCTTCGTCGCCTCCGCCACGACTCGGGCCAGGTCCGTCTGAGGCCTCGTGTCAGTGACGCCGACGCTCCGGGCACGCTCGGCGATCGTCGGCAGGTCGCCCATCCACACGATGTCGTCGATGGTCAGCTCGTCACCGAAGATCGTGGCCCGATCCTCCTCGAAGTCGATCACCGCCGCCAGGTCGGGCTGGGCAAGGCCGAAGTAGTAGAGAAAGGTGCTGTCCTGGCGGAAGGGATAGCAGTTGTCCGCGTAGTTCATCGGGCTCTCGCCGTTGCCCAGGAACAGGAGGAGCCCGTCCTCCAAGCCCTCCTTCAGGCGCGTTCGGCGCTCGACATAGGTCTCGGTCGAAAACATCAGGTCCATCCTTTGTTCGCCGTCGGTCGGCGAGCTCATTCCCCGCGATAGGGGACCCCCTCGGTCATCCACTCGGGCGCGGGCTCCCCCTTGAGCCAGTGATCGAAGAACTCCTTCATCTTGATCGAGTAGTCGAGCTTGTTGGCGTACTTCTTGAGGTGATGCGGCTCGCCCCGGTACTGCAGCATGATGCAGTTCTTGTCGAGGCGACGGCAGGCGAGGTAGAGCTCGATCCCCTGATACCACGGCACCGCTTCGTCCTCGTCGCCGAACTGGATCAGCAGCGGTGTTTCGATGCGGTCGGCAAAGAAGACCGGCGAGTTCTCGACATAGCGCTCCGGGTACTCCCACAAGCTGCCGCCGATACGGCTCTGCGATTTCTCGTACTGGAACTGGCGCGCGAGGCCTGTCCCCCAACGGATGCCGGAATAGGCGCTCGTCATATTGGAGACGGGTGCGCCGGCCACTGCGGCCGCGAAGATATTCGTCTGGGTAATGACAAAGGCGGTCTGATAACCGCTCCACGAATGGCCGTGGAGACCGATGGCTTCGGGGTCCGCGATTCCCATGTCGATGAGCTTCTGCACCCCCGGCACGAGGCATTTGGTGGCCGAAAAACCGGGCTGCCCCACCGTGAAGCGGATATCGGGCAGGAACACGGCATAGCCGTTGGACGCGTAGACCGGGAAGCTCGGCCGGTGGTTAACCACCGGCTCGTTGAAGAGGTTGAGGCGCTGCGAAAAGAACCGGTAGTAGTAGACCAACACCGGATAGCGCTTGCCAGGCTCATAGTCACCGGGCTTGATGAGGATCCCCTGCAGCGGGATCCCGTCCGCGCTGTGCCACTCGACAAGCTCGGCCGAGCCCCAGGCGTAGTTTTCGATCTGCGGGTTGGCGTCAGTAAGGCGTCTTGGAACTTCGAGCTCGGTGTTCGAGACCCACAAGTCGGGGAACTCGTCGTAGCGCTCGCGGGTGAAGAGGACCCGGTCGGCTTCCTCCGCCTTGGCGATGAAACCGAGGCTGTGCTTGCCGGTGCCGTAGAGCCGTCGCAGCTCCCCACCTGTCGGCCCGACCGAGTACAGGGCGTCGTGTTTTTCGAGATCGTGGTACGCGTCGAGCAGCAACGGTGCGCCCGGCTCGATCGACTCTTCCCTGGGGTCGAGGTCGATCACCCGATAGACCACGTGCGCTTCACGTCCACGACCGGAGGTGATGCAAGCGGGCTGGCCGCCATTCGTCGGGATCCTCCAGATGTCGTACTTGTCGTACACGAAGATCGCACTCGAATCAGCCATCCACTCGGAAGAACCATATCCCGGTGGGTCGCTCGGGTAGTCGTGGTCCTCGTTAGCAAATGGCACCCCGAGTTCTGCCGTCACGTTGACACGCCTGGCTTCCGCGACATCGTAGAGGTGCCAGTCACCTTCGTCGTAGAAGATCACGAATCGTCCGTCGGGTGACAGCGAGGCGCCCGGCGAACGCCCGCGCGCCAATCGCGGCGCCACCGGACGTCGCTCGCCGCTTCGCAGGTCGACGGCGAAGAGGTCGGCGAAACGGCCGTCCCAGGTGATCTCCCGCAGATAGGACAGGTCGGACCACCCGATGGCGGTCTTCGGGTTGTTCGACGGCAGGACCTCCGGCAGCTCGAAATCGGCCAGCGGCACCACCCGACCCGAATCCAGGTGGAGCACCGCGCGATAGACACGGTCCTTCTCGTGCTCCTCCCATCGTTCCTTCTGGTTGGGGATGATGCGCGGATCGTTCCAGTGCCAGACGTCGACCTCCCGATCGTCGAGCAGCGCGTCGAAATCGTAGGGATCGAAGGGTGTCTCGTCGTCCCGCTCGCGCTCTTCCCCATCACCCTCGGCGTCCTCTGCAATCGCTTTGAATCCGAAGAAGAGGCGTCCGCCATCGTCACTCCAGCCGAGCTCGTTCTTCGACGGCACCGTCCAACCGGCGGCGGCCTCGGCGCGGGAGACCACCCGTTTCGCCTCTCCCTTGCCCGGCCAGACCCAAATCTCGGCGTCGCCGGGCTCGCCGTCGTCGTCGAGGACCGCCGCCGTGAACGCGAAGCGCGTTGCCTCACGCGCCCAACCGAGGTTCTCGTAGTGACCGTTATCCGTCCGGTGCAGAAGGGTCTCGGCCGCCCCCTCACGGTCGAGATGGCGGGCAATAACCGCATTGCCCTCGCCCTCGGGCGCCGACACCGCGTAGACGAGGAGCGGCGCCTTTTCCGAAAAGACGAATTCGCTGACGTGTTTTATGGTCAGTACCTCGCCGGATGTCAGATCGCGAAGCTCGAGGGTCGCACCCAGCTCCAGCTCCTTCTTCGGTTGCTTCTTCTCCTCCCCCTCGTCCTCTTCCTTTTCGGCGCCACCCTCCTCGTCGCCCTCCTCCTTGTTCTCTCGGTATCGTTTGAAGGCGATCCAGCGGCCGTCGTCGGAGAAGGCGAATGCCTCCACCTCGTCGATCCGCTCTTCGGCGCCATTCCCCAGGTCGAGCAAGGACAGGCCATTTTTCGGTTTGTCCTCGTCCTTGCCGCCTTTGACTTTGGACCTCTTCTTCCTCGCCTTTTCGCGATCCTCGAGAGTCGGTGTGATGGCCGCGGCCACCCACCGCCCGTCGTCCGAGATCAATGGATCGTTCCCCCGTTCGATCCTGAAGATCGAATCTCCGGAAGTGGAACGCACCACGGCCTCGCCGTCGCCGCGATCCGGGACGAGCGAGTACGCAATCCACGATCCGTCTTTCGAGATCGACGCATCGCGGATCTGCCGGAACTTCATCAGCTCGTGGAAACTCAGCGGTCGATCACCGGCATCGAGGGTCATGGTCGACGCGAGCATGGCGACAACGACGACAAGGTGGCGAGGATGGAACGCAATCAATCCGGACATTGGCGGCCCTCCTTCGATTGGCGAGCATAGCGCAGCCGCCGACCCACGGAATTCACCCTCCGCCACGCTGTTGCACCAAGCATGCGCCGGTTTCTACGGATCGCCCTGTGGGTCGCGCTCATCCTGGTAACGGGCTTGGCGGTCCTGGTCCGCCTCCGTTACGGCGGCGGCAAACCCTACCCGGACCTGACCGGTGAGCCCATCCTCAGCGGCGACCATCTGGAGACGGTCCTCAGCTACCGCGAGCCGATCGGCAACGTGGCGGTCAACTCCGACGGGCGGGCCTTTTTCACCGTCCACCCGGAGTCGCGACCGACCGGCGCCAAGCTCCTCGAGTTCCGCGACGGCGAGGCCTGGCCTTACCCGAGCGAATCCCTCCAAGACGAGCTCTTCGAGACCCCTCTGGGGCTGGTGGTCGACCGTCAACATCGCCTATGGGTCATCGACCACGGCGCCCACGGCTTCGGCACGCCGCGACTCCTCGCCATCGATCTGCCGACCGGCGAGGTGGTCCACGATCACCGATTCGGCAATGACGCAGCGCCGCGAGGGTCCTTTCTCCAAGACCTGCAGGTGAGCCCGGACGGACGCGCCGTGTTCATCGCCGACCTGAGCTTCTGGCGGAAGGACCCGGCGATCGTCGTCCACGATGTCGCGACCGCCACTGATCGAAGGCTCCTCGAGGACCACCCGTCGGTGTCGGCCCAGAACTGGATCATCACCACACCGGCCAAGCGCATGGTGTTCTTCGGAGGGCTGGCCGCCATGAAGCCGGGCATCGATGGTATTGCCGTCACGCCCGACGGCGAATGGTTGGCCTTCGGCGCCATGAGTCACGACACCCTTTTTCGGGTTCCGGCCGCGGCCTTGAGGGACCCGTCACTGACCGAAGCGTCTCTCGCGTCGAAGGTCGAAGTCTTGTGCCGCAAACCGCTTTCCGACGGGCTTTCGGCCGATCTCGACGGCGGCATCTGGATCACCGACGTCGAGCACGGTGCCGTCCTTCGCATGACCCCGGACCGAAGTCTCGAGACATGGGTCGAAAGCCCGCGCATTCGCTGGGCGGACGCCCTGTCCTTCGGACCCGACGGATGGCTCTACCTCGCCGATTCGGCGATTCCCGACCAGGTCATGCGATCCAAAGCGCACATCGCCGAGCAGGCGCCTTATTTCATCTTCCGCTTTCGCCCAGGAATCGAAGGCGTTCCTGGCCACTGATCAGATCGATCCCGTCTATTCTTGCGGAGCCCGCAGGGCGAAATCAGATCCCGATGGCGACAAAATGCCGGGTCAGGATCCCAGCCGATCGATCAACCGTCCGAGGAGCTCTTCTTGCGACTCGAAGGGTAGGTCACCCTGCACGCCGACGACGTAGCGTCCAGACGCCAGCACCGTTCCGGACCCGGAGCCAGGGTCCTGGAACCGAAAGCCGCCGGGCGCCTCAGTGATCTCGGCCCAGCGCTTCTTTTCGACGCGGTAGCCTTCCAGCGCCTCGAGGGCGATGGTCTCGTTCTCCAGCTTTGAAAAGAAGAGCTCGCCGCGGTCACCGTCGACCTCGTAGGCCGCCAGAACGCCGCCCGGGAACATGGAGTGCCCAAGAAGGTCGGTGGCCACGTAGCGCTCGCTGAAAGGAACGAGGTGATCAGAAGGCAGAGGGTCGAGGATCGGTGGCAGCGAAGTTTCACCGTTCAGCTCGGAGCAGATCCGTGACACGAGCTCTTCTAAGGCGCCAGTGAGCTCGGGGCGCTCGTCGTCCGCGGCCGCGTGAAGGAAGAAGCCGCCCTTCCACGCCGCAGCCACGGTACCCGAGCGATAACCCTCCGCACCCCAGGCCCTGACCATCGCGTCGGACGGTCGGATGCTGCGAAAGATGCCGAAGGCTCCGAGCTCGGAACCCATGTCGTACGCATCCACCGTGACACTCGACAGCGAATCGTCCCCGAGCTGAAATCGGATGTGGGTGAGGCGCTCGAATCCATAGGCCTCGTACCTCGGGGCGCCTCCGTCGAGGTACTCCCAGAGTGAGTCTGGCGAGTACTCAATCGGCCCCTCGACCATGCTCCAATTCCCCGAGGACGGGGGCGCGGTGAGAGCCCTCTCGAGATTGGGTCCGGTCTCAGAATCCGGCTCCTTTGAAGCGCAACCCGCCAGGGCGACAAGGACGACCAGCGCTGCGAGGCGGCGCACGACCATCTACGCCTCCCGAAAGCTCAGCTTCCGATGTGCCTCTACAAGACCGCCTCGCACCGCTCGTCCGAAGGGGCAGGCGCCATCGCACGGCCCATCGCAGCTGAGACACGCCGCCGCCGAGCGCTGTCCGGGCAGCTCGTGGTAGCGACGCATGGCCTCCTTCTCGCGACCGTAGCCCGAGAAGTACATTTCGAAACGATTGATGTCGGCCACCGCCACGCCGTGCGGGCACCGAATCTCGCACTCGGCGCAAAACCGACAGTACCGGTCGTACATCTCTCCCGCGTAGCGGCGCAACATCGCGACTTCGGTCGCGCTCAGATTCGTGGCCGCCGCCGCAGCGTACTGGCGGACGGTGTCGAAGTTGGACATGGTCACCGAGACGGAGGCCACATCCGGGTTGCTGAGCGCCCATTTGACGGACGCCTGCTGAAACGACAGCCCTCCCGCCTCGAGATCTGCGATCTCGTGCTGGCGCGCGCCGGCGTTGGTTTTGAAGACCATGATCCCGATTCCGCGCTTGGCTGCACGACGCAGGATCTTTTCTTGTTCAGGGTAGGAGACGAAGTCGTACTTGATGAAGAAGACTTCGAAGCGACCGTCGTCGATGGCGGCGTTCATCATCTCTTGCATGCCACCGACATGGCTCGAAAACCCGAGGTGGCCGACCTTGCCCGCCTCCCTGGCTCGTTCGAAGGCCTCGAAAAGGCCCTCGGCCCCGAGATCCGAGAGCGAGGACACGTCGCCATTCAGATAGACGTGAATGTGATCGGTGCCGAGACGCTCGAGGCTGGCGTCGATGTCATCCAGCACCCGCCGGGTTGAGGCACCTTCCCGGACCGGGTTGCCGGTGATGATGACCATGTCATCTCGGCGGCCGCCGAGCGCGCTCATGGCCTCGCCGAGCGCCACTTCCTCCATCCCATCGAGATAATTGCCCGATACGCAGAAGGTGGTGATCCCGGCATCGACGGCGGCCCGCATCAGATCCGGGCGATCGATGCCGTGGGCGCCGAAGGCGACCTCCGACACCTCGAGGCCCGTTGCGCCGAGCGGTCGGCGACCCAGCTCGAGGGTCGTGGACGGCTCGGCGGCTCCGTCGGAGCGTGCACAGCCGCCGACCACCACGCCCGAGGCCGCCGCACCGAGCTTCAGGAAGTCTCTGCGATCGATCGAACTGCGATGGGACGTCATGGAGCACCTCCCTGTCGACCCATCCTCGGCGGGTTCGGCCCGCCCCGGGCCGGGATCAGTTTTCCGAGATTTCGAGGCCCAACATCTGAACATAATCGGCGACGCGCTTGGTCCAGACGATGCGGACCCTCTGGCCTTCGCCGTTAGCGTCTCGCAAGACAAAGGATGCGGCAGGATTCAGCGTGTCTTGGCCGACGTACATGCCGCCAAGGCCTCTATCGCTGGAGTCGCGCAGGGTCACGGGGTAGCTTTTTTCGTTGCCGCCGCTGTTGATCGTGACCAGCTCGACGTTGCGAAAATCCGGGGCACGGTCGTCACGCCGTTCGTTGCTCATGGAACGCTCCTTCTGTCTTTAGGGATCAACCGGCACAATGCCTCACCATCGTCGTGAGATGCGATGACACGGATTCGATGTACACGCATTTCTTTCGGACGATTCTAACTCGACTCTGCAAAAAATCCGCTCCTTACGGTCGATATCTCCATCAGACGGCGAGGAGCGCGGCCAGGTCGTGCGGTGTGTTGGCGTTGAACCAGCACTCTTGAAGATCTGCCGGCACTTCGACGGTGACGACCCGCTCGTTCGCGGCCATGCGATGCAGCGCGAGCTCTCCAGCCGCGGCGGCACGCTCCAGCAGAGTTCTCGCCCCCGGTTCGTAAAGGGCGAAGAGTGGTTCGACGAAGCCATTGAGGGCGGGCAGCACAGCGCATGCGCCGTGCCGTCTCTGGCCGAGTAACCACCTCACCGCGGCCGCCCGCAACAACGGGAGATCGCAGGGGGACACGATCCAACAGGCATCATCGCGCGCGTGCAATCCACCGAGAATTCCCGCCATCGGCCCCTCGCAGCCATCGTCGTCGCTGACTCGTGAAAGCCTATCGATGTCGGCCGGAACCGGACCCGCGCCAATCAGAAAGACTTCGTCGACCTCGGCCGCCAGCGCACTCACGACGCGCTCGACCATGGTCGCGCCACCGATTTCGAGGAGCTGTTTCGGGCGGCCCATTCGCCGGCTGCTTCCACCAACCAGCACGCCGCCCAGAACGGTGGGGTTCATGTCACGGCGGCCTCGGCCGGCTCAGGCTCGATGTCGCGGTCCTCGTCGTTCTCCTGGAGAATCGGGATCGCGATCTTGCAGAGCACGGTGAAGATGATGAAGCCGATGGACCCGATCGCGGCACCGATCCTGACCTCGGTCAGCGTCGGAACGTACTCGTAGAACTCGCCCAGGGTATCGGGGGTCATTCCGGGGATGACCAGCGCCATCCCCTTTTCGATGTAAACGCCCGTGTAGATCAGCAGGCACCCGATGTTGAGGGTCACGAAGTTCTTGCGCGTGGCCGGGATCAAGAAGAGCAGGAAGGCGATCACGCTCGCGATGAGCGAAGCCCAGGCAAAGGGCACCAGCGCGCTGTGGCCGTGGACACCGCTGAAGAGGTACTGGCTGTGGATCAGGTGGTGGGTGTCCGAGTAGTACTCGCGGAAGATCTCGGCGCCGAAGAGAAAGAGGTTGAGAAACATCGCGTAGGCCATGAGCTCGGCGATCTTCCAGATCGCCTCGTCCTTGATGTCGATCTTCGTGGTGCGACGCAGGATCTGAAAGAGGATCAACATGATCGCAGGACCCGAGCAGAAGGCCGAGGCGAGGAAACGCGGCGCGAGGATGGCCGAGTTCCAAAACGGCCGCGCCGCCACGCCCGCGTAGACGAACGCGGTGACGGTGTGGATCCCGACCGCGGCCGGGATCGACACCAGGAGCAGCGGTACCACGAACCGGGACTGATAGGGACGCTTGTGATAGGCCGTGAAGAGCAGGTGGGCGACGATCACCAAGTTGAGCACCAGGTAAAGGTTGAGAACGAGCACGTCCCAACCGAGGATGGACGACGGCAGGTTGAGGCTGCCGACGAAAGGCATCATGTGCCATACACGGTCTGGCCGGCCGACGTCGACCAGCACGAAGAGCATGCACATGATGATGGCGCTGATGGCGAGGAGCTCACCGAAGATGGCGATCTCTTTGATCGGTTTCCAGTTGTAGACATAGGCCGGGATGACGAGGAGGACCGCCGCGGCGGCGACACCGACCATGAATGTGAAGTTGCCGATGTAGTAGGCCCACGACACCTGGTCGCGCATGTTGCTCAGGATCAGCCCCTGGGTGATCTGCTGCCACCAGGCAATGCCACCCCACACCACCAGAATGCCGAGCAGGCCGAGCCAGGCGAAGTACCAGGGGCTACCCTTCAACGCCATGCGGGCGGATCCGATCACGAAGGAGAGGATGTCCTTGATCATGGCCTTAGGTCGCATAGAAGTAGTAGAAGCGCGGTTGCGTGTTGAGGTCTTCTTTGAGGACGAAGACCCGTTTCTCGCGCATCAGGTACTGCATCTCCGACTGCTCGTCGAGCAGATTGCCGAACTTGCGGGCGCCCACGGGACAGATCTCCACGCAAGCCGGATACCTGCCTTTGCGCGTGCGGTGAATACAGAATGTGCACTTCTCCACCACGCCGTTCGGCCGCGGCCGGTTTCCGAAATAGTGCGTGTCGGGTTTGATCTCCTCGGACGGGATTCCAGGTTCCGTCCAGTTGAAGTGACGAGCACCGTAGGGGCAGGCCGACATACAGCACCGGCAGCCGATGCACCAGTCGGAGTCGATGACGACAATGCCGTCAGGCTCCTGCCAGGTCGCCTTGACGGGACACACCTTGACGCATGCGGGCTTCCGGCACTGTTGGCAGGCCACCGGCAGGTAAAAGGCGTCCGGCTCCGGGACCTTCTCCGGTTCGTAGTAAGCGGTCGACTCCGCGAGCTCGATCCCGCGCTGCTTTTCCATCCGCAGCACCCGGATCCAGTGAATCTGGGGGTCACGCGACTGGTTGTTTTCGTGCACACAGGCGTAGACGCAACGCCGGCATCCCACACAGCGGGCGATATCGAGACCGTAGCCGAACTCGACCCCGTCCATCGGAGGCGTGTCGGCGACCGTCACCTCCCGCCCGTAGCGCTCGCTGAGCTCTCGCTCCAAAGCGTCGAGAATCTCGGCCTTGCGCTCCGCGCTGAGCTCCACGAAGCGGGTGCGCAGCAGCCGCTCGACGAAGCCTGATGACGCCCCAGCGACTGAAGCGGACACTGCCGCCATCGTCGTCAAACCAGCATTGATCAGCAACGACCGGCGGTCAACCGAGGTCTCGACCTTTCCCTCGTCGGGCCCGTGTCGGCGATCCGGATCACTCATCATCATCCACCTCCTCCTGGGCCTCGGCCCTCAGGAACTGCGGCCGGACCGGCGGCGGCAGGGGCTCGATCGCCTGAAAGCGGGGGGCGTGGGGGTTGTGGCAGTGAGCGCAGAGCTGGTAGCTCTTGGCCCCGTTCCAGTAACCCTCGCGGCGCCCGTGAATGCCCTCCCGCCAATCGCGAAAGATGGTGCCGTGGCACTGCCCGCAGAGGCGGTAGGACTCGTCGAAGCCGATCAGCTCTCCGTTGGCGAGGCGCAGACGGTCGCGGTCTTCGGGATTGTGGCAGTCGAAGCACCAGCGCTCCTTTGAACCATGATTGAGGACGATGTCGTCGTGCATCTCCACGAGCTCGCGGCGCTCCAGGTTGACCTCGAGATCAGCGTGGCAGTCGCTGCAGGGATAGTAGTCCTCGTAGGCCAGCGGTCGACGAACACGGTAAACGCCCTCGGGATCGGCGCTGCCGCCGGCTTCTACCTCGGGAAGGAGCGTGCGGTCGAATTCGATTTCAGGAAAGTCCGCCGGTCCAAAGGCTCGGGTTCCGCCGGCGTCCGATGCCACGTGCCCGGCACCGCCATGCACGATCGAGAACAGGGTCAAGAGCGACAGCGAAATGAAGACGATGAGGAGGACCGCCAGCGAGGAGGAGCCTGGCAGCAGGTCGCGACTGTCACGCGCGTTTTGAGGCTGCTCGTCAAAATCGCCGGCCATTCAGACCTCCCACATTTGGGCTCGAACCGCGCCGCACCCTATTATGAGCCCGCCCCATTCGTCACGGCGGAAGGCGAAGGGGTCCTGACCATTATCTTGGAACCCCTTCCTGAATCCTGCCTTGACGAGAGTCAAACTCCATCTTCCATCCTCGAATCGTGGCTATCGTACCTCGGAACGGTTCTCGACGGAGGAAACGGAGGGCGTTCGGGCGCTCAGGTGATCAGGGCGAGGGCCACCACGTAGTAGATGCCGATGGCGATGATGTCGTCAATGGTCGTCACCAAAGGCCCGGCGGCAATGGCGGGGTCGATGTTGATCAGCCGGAAGAGGTAGGGCACGAGCACACCCATCAATGCAGAAGCGACGATCGCGGCGACCATCGACACCGCAACGGTGACCGACAGCATCGGGTCACCGTGCCAAACGATGGCGACGACTCCCGAGAGCACGCCGCAGGCCAGGCCCATCAGCGTGCTGATGATCAGCTCCTTGAAGAGGAAGCGGCCGAGGTTGTGAAAATCGACACGGCCGGTCGCGAAGCCGCGGACGACGATCGTCGAGGACTGGGCGCCAACGTTACCGCCCATGGCGCCGATGACCGGGATGAAGGGCACCAATGCCAGCATCTCCGGGAAGGAGACCTGAAATGCCCACACCAGGAGGGCAGGCACGGTCAGACCGGCGAGGGTCGCGAGCAGCCAGGGCAGGCGCACCGAGGCGATCCTGAAGACCTGGTCGGTGTAGACGAGCTCGGGCTCCTGGGTGGTGGCACCCGCCATGTGCATGATGTCCTCTTCCGCCTCTTCCTCGAGGACGTCGGCGGCGTCGTCGTGGAGTATGCGACCGAGGAGCCGTCCGCGCTCATCGACCACCGGCAATGCCACCAGGTCGTAGCGCTGGAACATCTGCGCCACGTTCTCCTGGTCAACCTCCGGGTGGACCGTGTGAACGCTGCGCTTCATCAGATCGCCAATGACGCGATCGGGTGGCGCAAGCAGAAGGGCGCCGAGGTTCAGCACACCGACCAGGCGCCGCTCGTCGTCGACCACGTAGACGAAATGGAATGAGCTGACCTCGTCCGCATTCGCTCGCACGGCCTCGATGGTCTGGTCGACGGTCGCGGTCTCGGGGACCGACACCAGCTCCACCTGCATGAGACCGCCGGCCGTGTCTTCCGGGTACTTGAGGAGGGTCTCAACCTCGTAGCGATCCTCCATCGGAAGGGCCTCGATGAGGTCTCTGGCGAGGGGTTCGGGAAGATCCGCGAGGACATCCGCCGCATCGTCCGACGCCATCTCCTCGATCGCCTCGGTGAGCTGGTCGGGCTTGAGGAGCTCGGCGAGGTCGTCCCGAAGGTGGTCCGGAAGCTCCTCCATGAGGTCCGAAACGCGAGCGATACTGAGGCGCGAAACCACCGGCGGCCAAAGGTTTTTGGAGAGGAAGCCGAAGAGCGCAGCGAGATCTGCCGGGTGCAGAACCGAGATGAAGCGATCGAGAGCCTCGAGGTCGCCGCTTTCGACCAGCTCCTCGAGATCGTGGACCGGGTCGCTCAGACTCTCCTCGAGAGGATCCACCGACACCATCTCCTCCGGGGCGCGCTCGCGGTCCGTGAGGATCTCATCAGCAGTCTGGGGGTCCTCGGTCATGGCCCTCTCCAACTGGGTACCCTACCTCAATCTCCGTCCGGCCATCAATTTCGAGCACCGAGCGCAGCTCGAGAGGTACGCGAGTACTCTAAAAAACAGCGGTCACGTTGAAGGACACCGCACTCTGCCGGAGTTCGACCTTGATCCGCCTGGTGTCGGTCTTCTGGTCGTAAACGACATCGGAGCCCGTGAGACCCAGGCCAACACCGAAATGCCGAGTGAAGTACCAGGTCAAGCTCCCCCACGAGGAGAAGATGCGTCCGTTGTGCTCCCCTACTTCGAGATCGATGAACGAGGTGTGGAGCTCGAAGATCAGGTTCTGTTTCAGCGCCTGGTTGATGAAGAAACCAAAGGACGGGACCGGCGCCACCACACCGACATTTTCGCTTCGAAACTCAGCCTCGTCGGGGTTGTCGTTGATGATGACCTGACCCTCGAGAGTCAGATCGTACTTGTAGAAAGCCAATCCCGCTTTGATGCCCGCCTCGGTCTTGTGGTGGTTGATAAAGCTGTATTGGTACTCGAGGGTCGCGACCTGGTTGACGAACGAGCTCTTGACCTCGCCGAAGAATTCCACGTCGAATATCGGAACCGTGCCTTCGACGGCCGTTTCGGCATCGCGGTCGAAATTGCCGTATCTGAGGCGTAGGGCGTGCTTGCGGTTCTTCGAAAAGCGCCAGAACCCTTCGAGGCCGGCGGTCGAGATCTCCTCGTCGAAACCGAGGATGTCCTCGAGGTCGATGAGCGCGCCGAGGCTCGAACCGGCGGCGACATCAGTGTTGAGGTCGACCAGCCCGCCGAGGATCCGGATCGAGATCTTGTCCCCGAGAACCCTGTTGACCTGCGGTGGCTCCTCCTCGTGCGCGGCTACGGTTGATGAGACCCCCACAACGAGCATTGCGAGTAGAGCGAATCCCCTTCGACCTTTCACGGACACCCCCTCAACGCGGTGATCCCAACTCTGCCCCGCGAGCCTAGCACCGTCCGCCATCGAACGGTGTGCTTTCTGTATCTCCGGACATCGGCAATCCGCCCGGTGGGCAAGGCCACCCAAGACGGGCTACCATGGTGGGTGTGCCTCAAAACACTGTGACCCGACGATTTCGAGATCAGATTGAATGTACCTCTCCGGTTTGACCCACCGCGAACGGCTCTTCGACGTCGCGACCAGGTGGCTGGCCGACCGGCTCGAGCCGGACGACGGCCGTATCGTGACCGAGATCTTCGCCTTTGAGCGGGCCATCACCGCTCCCACGGTGCGGCGTTTCGTCGCCGACCTCTGCCGCACCTGCCACCGCAGTGATCTCTTCATGGAGCGGATCTCGAGCAAGGACGAGGTCCGCGCCGCCATCGTCGCCGCCGCCTCCCACCCCTCGACCCGGGTCGCCGAGCTCATCGACTGGTACCGCCAGCTGCCGGAGGAGTTTTTCCCGCACACCCCTGTCCGAATGAGCCTGGTGACCCTTCGCAACGGCAAGCTGACAGCCATCATCCGGCGCAAGCGCATCCGTCGCATCGCCGACAAGGTCTCGCGCCGGATCGCCGAGCAGCTCACCGGCGAGATCGTTGCGGTTGCTCGTTCTCTGGCCGCCAGCCGCCCGCGACACGAAATCGCGGGTGTCGACCGCGAGATCGCCCCACCGAGCACCCCAGCCGCGGTCGGCGGCGCCGCCGAGCGCCTGGTCGCAGACCGGATCCGCTCGGGCCGCATCAAACTCGACCCGGAGCGCAACCGGGTCGACGATGTCATCGGCATCAAGATTATCGGCACACCGAGCGAGCTCGAAACGATCGAGGCCTCACTCGACGGCCTCGAATACACCTTTGCCTCGCAACGGGAAGTTCACGCCGGGAGCTATGAGGGCATCCACTACCTCGTCGATCTCGAGTTGCCGCCCAACCAGGTGATCCTGGCCAGCATGGCCGACATCGACTGGTCTTTTGCCGCCGGTCGCGGCCTTGACATCCAAAGCCTCGAGGAACGATTCAACGCCTACATTGAGAGTTGTCGCCGCACATTCAGGATCGAACTCATTCTGACCACATTCGATGATCTGGTTGAGTCGGAGTTCGGGGTGAGCATCCACGAGCAACGCATCCTCGAGCAGAGGGACCACGCCGACGACCTCGGGCGCATCGCCCGCAACGCGTCGATGATCATCGAGTACATGCTGCGGCTCGCCGCCTCGCCCACCATCCACATCGACCACATCCCGATCAAGATCTGGGGCCGCTATATCCGCGACACTCTGAATCACGCGATCGACGGATTGGATGGCGACGTGCCGACGGAGTGGCTGGTCCCGGAGGAGCATCTCGAAGACCTCATGCAGCTTTAAGATCGCCTCGAAACCGCGTACAATTCACTCAATAAGGCCCACATGGAAATCGGATCGAGGGTCGGTCGCTACGAGATCGTGTCGCCGATCGGCAAAGGCGGCATGGGCGAGGTGTGGCGAGCGATCGACACCAGCCTCGACCGCGAGGTGGCGCTCAAAGTGTTGCCGACGGCCTTCACCGAGGATGGCGAACGACGGGCTCGATTCGAACGCGAGGCAAAGCTGCTCGCCTCCCTCAACCACCCGAACATCGCGACCCTGTATGGGCTCGAAGAGATCGACGGTCGGCACCTGTTGGTGATGGAGTTCATCAAGGGTGAAGACCTGGCTGAATGCCTCGCTCGAGGCCCCATGCCGTGGTCAGAGGCCAGAGATGTCGCCGTTCAGATTGCCCAAGCCCTGGCCACCGCCCACGAGCACGGGATCATCCACCGTGACCTGAAACCCGCCAACGTCAGGCTGCGACCGGATGGTACCGCCAAGGTCCTCGATTTCGGTCTCGCCAAGATTCGCGAGGGGTCCGAAAGCGGCGTTGACCTCACCCGCTCGCCAACGCTGACCGGACGCGCCACGACCGGTGGAGCGATCTTAGGCACGGTGGGTTACATGAGCCCCGAGCAGGCGCGCGGCCGGGCGGTCGGCAGGCAGGCGGACATCTGGGCCTTCGGCTGCATGCTCCACGAGATGGTTACTGGACGGCGGCTTTTCGACGGCGACACCGCGTCGGACGTATTGGCAGGTGTGCTTCGTTCGGAGATCGATCTCGAAACCCTCCCCACCGAGACCTCACCAGCCATGCGGCGTCTCCTCAAACGCTGTCTTCAGCGAGAGACCTCCCATCGACTGCACGATTTCGGAGACGTCCTTCTCGAGCTCGAGGACGAGGATGAGGAGCTGGTGCCAGCTCCTTCGACCGGGGCCCGCCGCCCCCTCGCAAGCCGAATGGCCTGGGTGGTGGCGGCCGTAGCTTGCTCGGCAGCGTTGGCCTTCGGGTGGCTGTACATCGGTACGGATCGACACGAGGTCGTCATCCGCACCGAGATCGCACAACCGGGGACCGCTGAGTTTCGTTTCCAGGGCGACGTGGGTAGCCCGCCGGTGGTCGCCCCGGACGGTTCGGCAATCATTTTTGGGGCCGCCGCCCCCGGAGAACCCGTCACGCTCTGGGTGCGCTCACTGCGAACCGGCGAGGCGCGCCAGCTCGCGGGCACCGAAGGTGGCTTCGCGCCCATCTGGTCACCGGACGCACAGTCGATCGCCTTCTTCGATTACTCGCACCTGAAGCGGTTGGACCTCGACGGCGGCTCGCCCTTGAACCTCTGTCCCGCCGGCAGCCTGGCGCGCGGCGGTGTGTGGACCGAGGACGATCACATCATCTTCGCGCCCCGCTTCAACACATCGCTGCACAAGATCTCGGCCGCAGGCGGCGATCCAACCGAGCTGACGACCCTGATCGAGGGTCGACACACCAGCCATCGTTGGCCGGTACTCGTCCCCGACCAGCGACACCTGGTCTACCTCGCCATCAACCACAACACCCCGGCGTCGCCCGAAAACGAGCTGCGGATCGTGGCACTCGACGGCACCGGCGACGTTCCGCTGCTGCCGTCGGTTGCCAACGGCGCCGCATTGGGTGATCGCCTCCTCTACCTGAGGGAGTCGACCCTGATGGCGCGGCCGTTCGACGCCGCCTCCGGCAGGTTGACTGGAGAAGCGCAGATCGTCGCCAACAACGTCTTTTTCGACGGCGACACCTGGCGAGCGGCCTTCTCGGCGGCCACCGACCTGTTGGTCTACCACACCGTGCCCGCTGACAGCGGAACCCAGATCGACCTTCTCGACCTCTCCGGGCGCGAGATCGGTCAGATCGGCGACATTGAGGAGTACAACGATGTCGCGGTATCGCCCGACCGCCAGCATCTCGCGGTCAGCATTGGCGCCCCCTCCGATCTCTGGATCATGGAGCTTGACAGCGGCCTGCGAAGACGCCTCACCTTCGCACCCGGAGCCGAGGCGTCGCCGGCCTGGTCGGCGGACGGCAAGACAATCTTCTACCGCGCGTGGACCGCGGACAACCCGGCGCGCATCATGGTCGTGCCATCCTCCGGGGCAGGAGATCCTCGCGTGATCTTCGAGGATCCCGAGCTCCTGCTGGAGCCGTCCGAGGTCACGCCCGACGGCCGGTACCTCCTCCTCGACGCCTTGCTGGCTGAGGCGGAGGGAGATTTGTGGCGGATGGATCTCACCGGCGACGGCCCACCTGTGAGGATCACGGAGGAACCACGGGCCCAAAACCAGTCAAGCGTATCGCCGGATGGGCGCTGGATCGCGTACTCGTCGAACGAATCTGGTCTCTTCAGAATTTTCGTCGAACCATTCTTGTCCAGCACGATCCCGTCACAACGCACCGGTCGCTGGGAGATTTCGGACACTGTCGCTTCAGTGCCGCGGTGGAGCGCGGAAGGGAGAACACTGGTGTATCTTTCCTTCGACGGAAGGCTGATGGCGACCGAAATCGACGGTACTGGCGAGGAAATCCGAATCGGCGAAACCCGAACCATAGCCCGAACCACCGCCTCCGGCTCGTACGACTCGTTCGACACCATCCCCGGTACCGACCGATTGGTGGTCGTCAACCGCACCGCCCAAGCGCGCACCCCGATCACCGTGATTTCGGGGCTCGAACATCTGCTCCGCGAGTCCGAGTGACCTTGTTATCCTTCGTTCGGGTGATCACGAAAGGAGCACAACTCCGCCGAGGTGGTGCTGCGGCGATGGGCGCCGTCCTTTGCCTCGTGGCCTCGTTCGCTTCGGCGAACGAGCGGGTGACCTTTGTCGGCGTTGCCCTCGACCAGGAGACGCGCGAAGCCGACCGGCGCCTGCAGGACTACCTCGAGCGCACGGCCGACCTCCGCTTCGCTCCCGAGGAGCTCGAGTATGGACAGGTCATCGAGCGTCTCGCGGGTTGGGACCCGGCCGGCGGGGCGGTGATCGCCCGCACGACACCCTACGTGCAGGTGGTGTCCGAGATGCTCGGCGCCGAGCTCGAGATCCTGGCGACCTACGTCAGTGACACCACCGGCAAGACCACGTACCACTCGTACTACGTCGCACGGAAGGAGGACCTGCCTCCGAACCCGAGACCTGCCGATGTCATCTCGATGATCGGCGCCGCGCCCGAGCTCGTGCGATTCACCTATCACAGCCTCTTCTCGACTTCGAGCTTCTTCCTTCCGTCGCTTCACTTCCGGGCGAACGGCGTCTTCCAGATGGCGGAGCCGACCGAGTCGCTGGCCGCCATCCGGGTCAGCCGCGCCGAGGTCAACAGCAGCAGTCACCTGGTGCGGGAGGTGGCGCGCGGCAATGCGGACCTGGCCGCGGTGTGGGACGGCACGCGCGCGCGATTCGTCGACGGATCGGCAGCCTCGGACGATGCCGCCGTCGGTCGAGCCGTGGCCTTCGTGCGGTTGCCATCCGCGATTCCTAACGACCTGCTGGTGTGCTCGCGATCTGCCCCCGCCGAGCTCAAGGAGAGCATCCGCTCGGCGATTCGCTCCATGTCGGCCGACGAGATCGCGATCGGTGACTTCGCCCGCTGGCTCGACATCGGCGACGCCTCGGAGGCGAGGGCCGCGCTTGCCCACCTCCGGTGGCTGGCGCGCGAGCAGGTGGCCCCCGTCACGGTGGATGTCCGGCAGGGAAGCGGTTCGCAGAGTGGTACAGAATCCATGGCGGAGGCGGCGCGGCATGCCGTGCGCCTGTCGGGAACCGAGCACGTGCTTTTCGACGAGGACTTCCACGAGCACATCGACGTGGTATGGACGCTCGACGAGATTCACGACGGCGCAGCGCGGCTGACAAGCGCGATGCCGGGCACGGGCATCGGTGATCAGGTGTTCCCGATCAGCTTTCGGGACGCTCAGGACCTCACCCGGCGGATCGTCGGCGTCGCCCAGCAGCGGCTCCACCGCATCCGCTATGTGTGGCCCTACAGCGGCGGCCAACCGATCGTGATCCGCGATACGACGCTCACGATGTCGCCAGGCGGAACTGCGCCGGTGCAGCGCATCACCTGGCTCGACCCAGCGCGCAACAGCTTTCGCGCCGGGCCGATCTTCGACGTCACCGTCAGGTCCTCGAGCCTCTTCGTGCACGAGCTCGCGGCGGAGGACTTCCGCCGCTCGGGCGGCATCGCAGCCGACCTCGACCCGATGTCGAATGTCTCCTACCGCGTCTACCAGCTCCGATTCACTCCCTCGAATCGTTGGTTTCGGGTCGCCACCGGCGCCCTCGTCGCCCTCCTGATTCTCGCCTCCGTCGCTGCACTCCTCGCTCTCCGGCGACGCAGCCGGGAGGACATCACCGACCAGGAGACCATCGTCACGTGACCTCGGACGACCACGCCTATCCCATTGCCGGCGACATGCTCGCCCACTACAAGGTTCTCGAACGCCTGGCCAGCGGCGGGATGGGTGAGATCTACGTCGCCGAGGACACGCGGCTCGGACGGAGGGTGGCGCTCAAGGTCCTACCACCCGAGGCGGTCGCGGACGCAGAGCGCCTGCAACGCTTCCAGGCGGAGGCACGAGCCGTGGCGGCGATGAACCACCCCAACATCGTCACCATCCACGGCGTCGAGACTTCTGGCGGCATCCACTTCATCGCCATGGAGCTGGTCGAGGGCCAGACCCTACGCAAGCTGATCCCCGAGGGCGGGTTGCCGCTGCCCGAGTTCTTCCGCATCGCCGAGCAGCTGACGGCGGCGGTGTCCGTCGCGCACCAGAGCGGCATCACGCACCGGGACCTCAAACCCGACAACGTCATGGTGACCGCCTCGGGCCACGTCAAGGTCCTCGACTTCGGCCTCGCCAAGCTGGTCGATGAGGCCGGCGGATCGGCCTTCGACGGAACCACCATCGTCGACTCGGACCGGGCGCCTTCACTGCACCTGACCGAAGACGGCGCCCTGCTCGGGACCGTTCCCTACATGTCGCCCGAGCACGTGACCGGCCGCGGCATCGACCACCGATCGGACATCTTCTCGCTGGGAATCATCCTCTACGAGATGCTGACCGGCGAGCGACCGTTTCGCGGCTCGAACTCGTCGTCGGTGATGTCGTCCATTCTCCGCAAGCCCGCCGAGCCGGTCGGGCGCAGGCGTCGTGAGATCCCGCGTTCGATCGAGCTCGCCATCGAGCTCTGCCTCGAAAAGGACCCCGCCGACCGAATGCAGCAGGCCTCGGCCTTGCACGAACAGCTTCGGATCGCCCGCCGCGAGATCTCGTCCCCATCCGGAGCCGCCGACGTCGCCACGCTCCGGCCCACATCGCGCCCACCGTCGCTTGTACTGCGAAGTCTCGATCGCGCGACGTCACAAATCAAACGACATCAGGTGCCGCTTCTCCTCCTGACCGCGGTTTTCGTCGTCAACTTCGTCGAAACAGCAGTTGAAACAGTTGTCAGGGACCGCTATGGGATTGGTCGTGAGCTCGGCTACCAGCTCGCGCGGGCGGCACACTGGTTCGAGGGCGGGACCACCGTTGAAGCCTACGACGCCGCGTCGCCTGTCGTCGTCTACGGCTACTCCACCGCGTATTTCTTCGCCATGCTGGCGCTGGTCGTCGTCACCGGCTGGGCGCTGGCCCGCGCCGGCCGTGAGCCCTTCCGGGTCTTTGCCATCGCCGTGACCGTCGACTACGCCATCAGCCTCCCGTTCTTTCTCTTCTTCCCCGTCCCCGAGCGGTGGGCCTATCCCGATTCGGGAGCCATTCTGCTCTCGGATCTCTGGGCTCCGAGACTGATCGAGGTCTTCAGACCGATTTCGGGGCTCGACAACTGCTTTCCGAGCTTTCACGTCTCGTTGACCGTTGTCATGGTGGTGCTCGCCTTTCGCTACCGCCTTCGTTTTCGTTGGAGCGCACTGTGGATCGGCATGCTCATCATCCTCTCGACCTCGGTCCTCGGCATCCACTGGATGACCGACATCGTGGCCGGTCTGGCAACCGGCCTTCTCGCCGTCGCCGTGGCTCGGCTTGTCGATCCTGCCATCCCCTGGTCAGCATATTCCTAGCTTTTCCTGCTAAGATGCGCGGCGATGTATGCGGGATCACGAGGGTGCGACAAATCCCAAATAGCTGAAAGCGGGGGGAAAATGCAACGCAAGCTTGTTCTGTGTGTGCTGTGTGGAGTGCTCGCTGCTGCCGGGCAAGGGGCGGCGGAGACCCTCGAAGAGATCCTGGCGAAGAACTATGAGGTTCGGGGCGGGAAGGATGCGATCATGGCCGTGCAATCCACACGGTCGACCGGTACCATGCGCATGGGCGGTTCGGCCGCCGGCGCACTCGAGGTGCCGTTTACGGCCGAGTTCAAGCGACCCAATAAGGTCCGCATCGAATTCACGATGCAGGGCATGACTGCGGTCCAGGCCTACGATGGCGAGGTTGGCTGGGCCATCATGCCCTTCCTCGGCAAGACGGAGCCCGAGGAGATGGCGGAGGACCAGCTCAAGGACATCAAGGAACAGGCGGACTTCGACGGTGTGCTCGTCAACTACGAGGAGAAGGGCCATACGGTCGAACTTCTCGGTAAGGAGGAGATTGACGGAACTCCCGCCTACAAGCTCAAGGTGACCAAGGCCAACGGTGACATCATCAACCTCTACCTCGACCAGGAGTACTATGTCGAGTTCAAGGCGGAGGCCACTCGGGAGGTTCAGGGCGCGGAAGTCGAGGTGTCGACGATCTTCGGCGACTACAAAGAGGTCGAGGGGTTGCTCTTCGCCCACTCGATGGAGATGAGCTTCGCCGGCAACCCAGCTGGACAGGTGATTACGATCGACACGATCGAGCTCGACGCGGAGATCGAAGACGATCGTTTCGCGATGCCGAAGCCGAAACCAGCTGAGGCTGGCGAGTAAAACCAGCCGAGAACCAGAGCACCCATGGTTGCCGGCGCGCGGGAGGGGTTCGCGCCGGCAACCACGGGTCACCAGGGGGATCACATGGTGCGACGAGTGCACGTGGTGTTGTTCGGAATTCTCGTTCCTTCGATCTTTTCACTCGGTGCCGACGAGTCATCCATCACGATCGACTCGGCGACATTTGGCGGTCTTCGCGCGCGGGCCATTGGCCCGGCAGTGATGAGTGGTCGCATCGCGGCGATCGACGCCGACGCCAACGACCCCGTCACCGTGTGGATCGGCTCGGCCAGCGGGGGCGTCTGGAGGTCCGAGAACTCAGGCACCACCTTCAAGCCAGTCTTCGACGATCACACCCAGTCGATCGGCGCGGTGCGGGTCGACCCGACCGACCCCGAGACGGTCTGGATCGGCACCGGCGAAACGTGGACCCGCAACAGCGTCTCGGTCGGCACAGGTGTCTACCGCACGAAAGACGGCGGCGACACCTGGGAGCACCTCGGCCTCGAGGCCACCGAGCGCATCGCCAAGATCGCGGTTGACCCGACCAACCCGGACACGGTCTTCGTCTGCGCCACCGGTCACCTATGGAATGCCAACGAAGAGCGCGGCGTCTTCAAGACCACCGACGGGGGCGCGAGCTGGGAAAAGGTCCTCTTCATCGACGAGGACACCGGCTGCGCGGATCTCGACATGGACCCGCAGGAGCCGGGGATCCTCTACGCCGCCATGTGGCAGTTCCGCCGCTATCCCGATTTCTTCACCTCCGGCGGCCCGGGCAGCGGCCTCTATCGCTCCAACGACGGCGGCGAGAGCTGGACCGAGCTGAGCAACGGCCTTCCCCCGGGCGAGAAGGGGCGTATCGCGATCGCCGTCGCGCCCTCGCGACCGGCGGTGGTCTATGCCACGGTCGAGGCCGAGGACACGGCCCTCTACCGCTCGGACGATCTCGGCGCGAGCTGGAAGGAGGTCGACGACTCGACCAACATCCAGATGCGACCCTTCTACTTCTCCGAGCTGGTGGTCGACCCGACCGATCACAACCGCGTCTACAAGCCCGGCTTCACGCTCACTGTGTCCACGGATGGCGGAGAGTCCTTCTCGGGCCTCTTCGGCGCCGGCTTCACCTTCGGCGCGGTCCACCCCGACCACCACGCGCTGTGGATCAACCCGCGCGATCCGCATTACCTGATCCTCGGCACCGATGGCGGCGCCTATGTGTCTCACGATCGGGCCCAGACCTGGCGCCACCTACGGTCGCTGCCGGTGTCGCAGTTCTACCACGTGAGCCACGACATGGAGTGGCCCTATAACGTCTACGGCGGTCTCCAGGACAACGGTTCGTGGAAGGGTCCCTCGCGCAGCCCGGGAGGCATTTCGGGCAGCGACTGGCAGGTCGTCGGCAGCGGTGATGGATTCTGGGCCTTCACCGACCCGAAGGACGCCAACACCCTCTACGTCGAGTACCAGGGCGGCAACCTCTCGAGGGTCAACGTGGCGACCGGAGAATCCAAGAGCATCAAGCCCTACGCCCGCGAAGACGAGGAGAAGCTGCGCTTCAACTGGAACACCCCCATCCATCTGAGTCCGACCGTGGACGGCACGGTGTACTACGGCTCGCAGTATCTGCACCGCTCGGCCGACCGCGGCGAGTCGTGGGAGACGATCTCCCCCGACCTGACCACCGACGATCCCCAGCGCCAGCGGCAGCTCGAGACGGGTGGTCTCACGATCGACAACTCGACGGCCGAGAACAACGCCACCATCTACGCCATCAGTGAATCACCACAGGACTCCCAGATCGTCTGGGCTGGCTCCGACGACGGGTATCTCCATGTGACTCGAGACGGCGGCGCGAACTGGGTCCGGGTCTCCGACAGCATCCCGGAGCTCCCCGAGGGCCTTTGGTTCTCGTCGGTCAACGCGAGCCCACATGACGCCGCATCTGCTTTCGTCACCGTCGACGGCCACCGCAGCGGTGATATGACGACCTATGTTTTCCGGACCGATGATCTGGGCGAGACCTGGTCAACGCTGGCGACCGAGGATATCGAAGGCTACGCATGGGTCGTCAAGCAGGACCCGGTGAATCCCGAGCTTCTCTATGTCGGGACAGAGTTCGGCCTGTATATTTCGTTGAACGGCGGGCAGCAGTGGGCGAGATTCAAGGAGAACCTGCCGAAAGTCGCGGTCCACGACCTCGCCATCCACCCGACCGAGCACGACCTCATCATCGGCACCCACGGCCGCGGCATCTTCATCATCGACGACCTCACCGCGCTGCGCGGTCTGACGGCCGAGATCATGGAATCGAAGGTGGCGGTTCTGCCGTCGCGGCCCTCGCCAATGGTCCTCGCCGGCATTCAGGACTGGTTCGGCTCCGACGACGAGTTCGTCGGACGCAACCCCAATGAAGCTGCGACCATCGACTACTGGCTCAAGAAGCGTCACCTCTTCGGTGACCTCAAGATCGAGATCTACGACGCCAACGGCGAGCTCATCACCACCCTTCCCGGAAAGAAGCGCCGCGGCCTCAACCGGGTCGGCTGGCCGATGCGCCTCAAGCCGCCGAAGGTCCCGCCGGCCACCGCGCTGGTGCCGGCCTTCGTCGGGCCCAGGGTCCCCGAGGGCACCTACACCTTCAAGCTGATCAAGGGCAAGGAGACCCTCGAAGGCTCCGTCGAGCTGGTGGCCGACCCGCGCAACCCGCACCCCAAGGAGGACCGCCTCCTGCAGCAGAAGACGGCGCTCGCGATCTACGACATGCTCGCGGAGCTGACCTTCCTGACCGACAGCGTCACCGACCTTCGCGATCAGGCAGACGAGCGCGCCGGGTCGCTTGCCAAGAAGGACAAGGCCTCGCTCGAGAGCTTCGCTGAGAGTCTCGACACGCTCCACAAGACCCTTGTAGTGGCCGAGGAGGGCGGCTGGATCGCGGGCAAGGAGGAGCTGCGCGAGCGGATCGGCACGCTTTACGGCGATGTCAGCGGCTATGACGGCCGTCCCAGCGGATCCCAGATCGAGAGGCTGGAAAGGCTGCAGGATGAGCTCGAAGCCAAGCAGGCCGAGTTCGAGGCCGAGGCCGGGAAGATCGATTCGCTCAACCGGATTCTCGCCAAACGCGACCTCGAGCCGCTCACCCGCCTCACCCTCGAGGAGTGGGAAGCCCGCCAGGAGGGCGCGGGCGGTTCCGCGTCAACGGCGGGAATGGTGTCCCTCGGTTTGATGATGGGTCTCTGAGAAACCTCAGATCACGCAGCGAGACGCTGATCCTGGATGCTGGATGCACCTGGATCGCAATCCTGGTCGGGACGGGTGGGTGGCCTTGCATCCTGGGTCCGGGCGGACGACTGGGTGGGTGAACCTCGAATCTGGGTGGGTGGGCGGTCAGCCTTTGACGACGGCGACGGGACGAAGGCGCACAACCTTCTTCGCGATGCCGGCTCCAGCAACGGCCTCGACGACGGCGTCGACGTCCTTGTAGGCCTGCGGCGCCTCTTCGGCGAGGCCCGGCATCGAGCCCGCCCGCACCTTGATGCCTCGCTCCTCGAGCTCCCGCCGCAGCTCGCCGCCGTGGATCGAGCGCTTGGCCTGGCGGCGGCTCATGGTGCGGCCGGCGCCGTGGCAGCAGGAGCCGAAGGAACGAGCCATGCTTTTCTCCGTTCCGACGAGCACCCATGAGGCGGTGCCCATCGAACCCGGCACCAGGACCGGCTGACCGATCGGGCGGTATTCGGGAGGCAGGCCCTCGAAACCGGGGCCGAAGGCGCGAGTCGCGCCCTTGCGGTGGACGCAGACCTTCCGCCGTGCGCCGCCGATGTCGTGCTCCTCGGTCTTGCCCATGTTGTGGGCGATGTCGTAGACCTGGTGCAGGTGGACATTCTTCGCTCGACCGCGGAGGGCTTCGGCAAAGGCCTCGCGCGCGAGGTGGGCCAGCACCTGGCGGTTGGCGAAGGCGTAGTTGGCGGCGGCTCGCATGGCACCCTCGTAAGCCTGTCCTTCGGGTGAATCGAGGGGGGCGCAGACGAGCTCACGATCGGGCAGGCGGATGCCGTACTTCTGCACCGCCTTCTGGAATCGCCTGACGTAGTCGGTGCAGACCTGGTGGCCAAAGCCGCGCGAGCCGCAGTGGATCATCACCGTCAGACAGCCCTCGCTCAGACCCATGACCCGCGCCGCCTCCTCGTCGAAGACCTCGTCGACCACCTCCACCTCGATGAAGTGGTTGCCAGCGCCGAGGGTCCCCATCTGGGGCCGGCCGCGTTCACGCGCCCGGGGGCTGACCTTCGAAAAATCCGAGCCATCCAGAAAGCCGCCCTCTTCGGTGCGCGCGACGTCGGACTGGGTGCCGAAGCCCTCCCGCCGCGCCCATTCCCCGCCCTCGCGGCACGCCCGCTCGAGCTCGTGCTCGTCGAGGCGAAGCCGACCGCCCTTGCCGACACCGCTGGGGCAGGCCGCGTCGAGGGCCGAGGCGAGTTCGTCCATGAGGCCTTTGACCTCCTCCAGCTCCACCCTCGATGCCAGCAGTCGCACCCCGCAATTGATGTCGTACCCGATGGCACCCGGCGAGATGACGCCCTTCGGGTACTCGGTCGCGGCCACGCCGCCGATCGGGAAGCCGTAGCCCTGGTGGACGTCGGGCATGACCAGCACCTCGCCCACGACGCCAGGCAGGGTGGCGGCGTTGACCGCCTGCTCGAGCGAGGCATCACGACCGATAGCTTCGAGCATCTCCCCGCTCGCGAAGAGCCGCACCGGCACCCGCATATCGGATCTCACCGAAGTCGGGATCTTCCACTCGTAGGGACCGAGGCGTTGGAGGTCGCGGAGCTGGACCATGCAATGTCCTCACACGTCAAAGATAATGCTGGTCTTCAGCCCGCGCTTGCTTTCCTTGATCTCGAGGTAGTGGTAGGTCACCGCCTTGATCTCTTTGCTGCGCGAGATGATGAGCCCGCCCTCGAGCCGCGCCTGCAGATTCGTGTCCACCAGTCTCAGCATGTACCCGTCGAAGGCCAGCTCCTCGGAGTCCGCGATGAAGAGCAGTTCCTCGAGGAAGGACACCAGAAGCTGCTCGCGGTCGTCGGCTCCGATCTCGAGTTGCCGATGGCACCGCGACTCCTCGGACACCTCGGCACCCATCAGCTCGAACATGCCGCGCGCCGCCTCTTCCATCAGCCCTGGCAGATCGGAAGCCCACACCTCGAGCCCCCAGTCGGCGGTATGCTCGACCTCGCGGTGACCACGTTCAGGAGACTTCACAGATCAAGAGTATCACTCGCCGAAAAGGGTTCTGAATCGGCGACCCCCAGCCCTGAGTCGACCCGACTCGAGCCATTCCGACACTTGAGCATTTCTCACAAATATTAATTGCAATCAACTATTTATCACAGAATAGAATTGACCGTTGCGGGGTGTTATGCTCGCACCGGACTGTACGTATTGCGGCCGCGGGAGGTGCTGGTGTCCTACTTCTTGGCGTTCATTCGATGCCGCGACGTCATGCCGTTGCTGGTCCTGGCAGCTGTTCTCGTCCTGGCCACCACGGCCTCAGCCGTCGAATCACTCCCGACGACGGGTCAGGCGCTCTACCGCGCGGCCTGCTCGCCCTGTCACGGCGCCGACGGGCGTGGCGCACCGCCGAGCCTGGTGGGCTTTGCCGACCCGCTGCCGGATTTCACCAACTGCGACTTTGCCAACCGCGAGCCCGACTCGGACTGGGTCGGCGTGACCTACGAAGGCGGTCCATCGCGCGGCTTCTCGGAGAAGATGCCGGCCTTCAAAGGCGCGTTGACCATCGACCAGGTCCAGCTCGCGGTCGACCACATCCGCACCTTCTGCACCGACGACCGGTGGCCGCGGGGCGAGCTCAACCTGCCGCGGGCGCTGGTCACCGGCAAGGCCTATCCGGAGGACGAGGCGGTGATGACCACCTTGATCGACCTCGAGGGCGAGGGCGCAATCGCCAACAAGATCGTTTACGAACAGCGCTTCGGTCCGCGCAGCCAATGGGAGCTCGTGGTTCCCTTCGGCTGGATCGAATGGCCGAATGACCCCGACGTCGGAGAAGCGACGAGCTGGACCTCGGCGGTCGGTGACATCGCGGTCGCGGTCAAGCACGCCTTCTATCACAGCTACGAGAAGGGATCGATCCTCTCGGTGGCCGGCGAGCTCATCCTCCCAACGGGTGCCGACGAGCGCGGCTTCGGCAACGGCACGACGGTCTTCGAGCCCTTCGTCGCGTGGGGCCAGATCCTGCCGGCCGATTTCTTTCTTCAAGCGCAGCTCGGACTCGAGCTCACCGCCGACAAGGACAAGGCGGAGAATGCCGCTTTCCTGCGCGCCGCCCTGGGCTGGACGACGACCACCGGCGACTTTGGACGCGCCTGGTCGCCGATGGTCGAGCTGACCGCCGGCCGCGAGTTCGCCGGCGACGCCAACGTCCGCTACAGCGTCATCCCCCAGATCCAGATCACCCTCAACAAGCGCCAGCACATCATGGCCAACATCGGCTTCCGCGCGCCGCTCAACGAACGCGATGTGCGCAAGACCCAGCTCGTCTTCTACATCCTGTGGGATTGGTTCGACGGCACGCTCTTCGAGGGGTGGTAGGCCATGAGATGCATCCTTCCTCCGTTGACGCTGCTTGCTCTGATATTTTCTGCCGTCACCGCTGCTCAAGTACCGCAGCTCTTCGTCACCGCCGACAGCTGCATGGCCTGTCACAACGGCCTGGTCACGCCGGGCGGCGAGGACATTTCGATCGGTGTCGGCTGGCGCGGATCGATGATGGCCAACTCGGCGCGCGATCCCTACTGGCAGGCGGCCGTGCGGCGCGAGACGCTGGTCCATCCCACGGCATCCGCGGCAATCCAGAACGAGTGCTCGGCCTGCCACATGCCGATGGCGCGTTTCCAGGCCAACGCCGAGGGTGAAGAGGCTGAGGTCTTCGTCCACCTTCCCCTCAGTCACGGCTCGGTCTTCGCCGCCGATGGCGTGTCGTGTTCGGTCTGTCACCAGATCGGGAAGGAGGGGCTCGGCGAACGCTCGAGCTTCACGGCCGGCTTCAATCTCGACAGCACGACCCCGGAGGGTGAACGGCAGGTCTTTGGACCCTTCGAGATCGACCCGGGACGAACCAGCTTGATGCGCTCGGCCTCGCGCTTTCTGCCGGCCCAGGGTGAGCACGTCCAGAGCGCGGAGCTGTGCGCCACCTGCCACACGCTCATCACCCACACCCTGGACGACGACGGAAATGTCATCGGCGAGTTCCCCGAGCAGGTGCCCTACCTCGAGTGGAGGCACAGCGTCTTTTCGGGCGTCCGCAGCTGCCAAAGCTGTCACATGACGGCAGTCGACGACGAGACAGCGATCTCGAGCGTCCTCGGTGTTCCGCGCGAGGCGGTGTCGCGGCACGTCTTTCGGGGTGGCAACATCCTGATGCCTCTCATCCTCAACACACACCGACAGGAGCTCGCCGTGGCGGCTTTGCCCCAGGACCTGGCGACGACCGTCCAGCAGAGCACCAAGAACCTCCAGAGCGCCGCCGCCTCTGTCTCGCTCGTCAACATCGGGATCACAGACGGGACCCTCCACGCCGAGGTGGTCATCACCAATCTCGCCGGGCACAAGCTCCCGTCGGCCTACCCCTCGCGCCGGGCATGGATCCACTTCACGGTCTGGGATGCCGCGGGGAAGATCGTCTTCGAATCCGGAGGTCTGAATCCCGACGGCTCGATTCGCGGCAATGCCAATGATGTCGACGCGGCCCGCTACGAGCCCCACCACCTGACCATCGACCACCCGGGACAGGTCCAGATCTACGAGGCCGTCATGGGCGAGCCCGATGGCTCGGTCACGACAGTGCTGCTGTCGGCCATCACGTACCTCAAGGACAACCGCCTGCTGCCGGACGGCTTTGACAAGGCAAGCGCGAGCGAGGACATCGAGGTCCACGGCGGCGCCTTCGCCGACGACGATTTTGTCGGTGGGCGTGACCGCGTCGATTACGCGGTCGACGTGTCTGAGGCCGAGGGCCCCTTCATCGTCGATGCCGAGCTCGTCTACCAGCCTATCGGCTACCGCTGGGCCCACAACCTCGGCGACCACGAGGCAGAGGAGATCGAGCGCTTCATCCGCTATTACGAAGAGACGGCTGAACGATCAGCCGCCGTGCTTGCCGCTGACAAAGCGATCGCGGAGTAAACAGCTCCCGACTGCGCCATCGATAACGCATGACCCGTCGCGCCGTGCGCGGACATACCGCTCACGGCTGCAGTCTGCACTCCCTATGCCACCTAGGATTTTTTGACGATGACGATGCCTACAGCTTTTCGATATTTCCGTATATGTGTAGATTTTCTGTTATCTTATATCGACGGATTTCAAGCTGTATGAACACGACAGTTTCTCATCAAACGAAGTCGGACTGACACAGATGAGGGTCCGTTTCCCGAGCATTCCCCGCGGCCTGCTGATCGTCGCGATGCTGGCCGGGCCGGTCATCGGATTGGTTGCCAATCGGCTCGCAACAGCAGTCGAGCGGGATCGTGCGCAGGCGCATCTCGACCGCCGGGTCGCTTCAGCGGCCCTCGCTATTGAACGCGAGCTCGCCGCCGACCTCGAGGCGCTGTATATTTTGAAATTCCTCTTCGAAGCCGGTGGGCCGGTACCACGGGTGCGTTTCTCGGCGGTGGCGGAGTCCGTCCTCGCCCGTCATGAGTGCCTCCAAGCGCTCGAGTGGCTCCCTCGGATCGACCGCGGATCCCGCCACGAACACGAACAGAGCACTCGCGAGGGCGGCTTTGACGGTTACACGATCACCGAGCTGACCTCCGCCGGAGAGTTGGTGGTGGCGGGCGATCGCGAGTGGTACTACCCGGTGGCCTACGTGGTACCTGTCGCGGGCAATGAACGGGCGATTGGTTTCGACGTTGGCTCGGACGCGGCTCGCAGGGACGCCATCGACCGTGCCGCCGCGACCGGGAAGATCGCGCTCAGTGAACCCATTACGCTGGTCCAGGGGTCCGCTCGGGCGAACGGAGTGCTGGCGCTCCTCGCCGTTTTCAAAAGAGCCCCCGAAATTGCAGGGGCTGGCGAGGCACAACTCAAAGGCTTCGTACTCGCGGTCTTTCGCCTCGACCGATTGTTGCAGCAGACGAATCTCGGGCCTGGCGGTTCTGCTCTGGCCAGCATTGCCTTCGAGCTTATCGATGGCGAGGGCGGCTTTCTGGCGGTTCGAGAATCGGCCGACGGCACAGGTCGGTCAACGCCGTCCGGGATGTCGGCCAACCAGCCGATCGAGATCGGCGGCCAGCGCTGGCACCTGGTCGCCCTGCCGACGGCGGAGTACCTGAACGCGCTACAGACCAGGCAACCGTTGTTGCTCGGCATTATCGCCGCCCTTGCATGGGAGCTGCTGGTAGGTTTCGTCGCGATCCTCGGCAAACGCACGCGCGATCGCCTCGAGCAACGGCACGCTCGTCTGATGACGATCATCCTCGAAAGTCTCAGCGACGGCATTATCGTCGCCGACACCACCGGCAGAATCCTGACCGCCAATATGGCGACCACCGCAATTGCGGGCAACGGTGCGGCGAACATCCCGCCGTCCGAGTGGTCCGAGGCATACGGTCTTTTCGTGCCGGGGACTGAGGAACTCTTTCCTCCCGACGAGTTGCCACTCGTTCGGGCCATTCGCGGTGAGGCCACCGACAGCGTTGAGGTCCTCGTGCGCAACCAGTACGTCCCCGACGGAACCTACGTGAGTGTCAGCGGAGCACCGATGCGCGATCAAAGGGGATCGATTCGCGGCGGGGTCGTGGTATTTCGCGACATCAGCGACCGTAAACGGACCGAGGAGCGTTTGCAGCGTCTGTCGAGCGCAGTCGAGCAGACGGCGGATTCGGTGCTCATCACCGACCACCATGGGACCATCGAGTATGTCAATCCGGCTTTCGAGGCCACCACCGGTTACTCGAGCTCGGAAGTCCTCGGCCGTAACCCGAATATCCTCAAGTCCGGTGTGCAAGGTCCGGAATACTACCGGAATCTTTGGAACACCATACTCCGCGGTGAGCCTTTCAGGGGGACAACCGTCAACCGCAAAAAGAACGGCGACCTCTATTACGCCGAGCAGACCATCACCGGCATCACGGATCGCAACGGGGAAATTACCCATTTCGTGTCAGTGCTGAAGGACATGACCGAACGGCGCAAGCTCCAGGAGCAGGAGATCGAGATGGAGCTTGCGGCGCAGGTACAGCGACGGCTCTTCCCGGCCGAGCCACCGCAGATGCCCGGCTACGATATCGCGGGCTCGGTGTTCCCCGCCGAGGCTACCTCCGGTGATTACTTCGATTTCATCCGTATTTCAGATAACGCCCTGGCACTCGTCGTCGCCGACGTCACCGGCCACGGCGTCGGTCCCGCCCTGGTCATGGCCGAGGTGCGCGCACACCTGCGCTCGCTCTTTCACACCACCGACGACCTGGTTTCCATCATGAGCACCATCAATCGCTTCCTCGCCGCCGATCTCGACGACAACCTCTTCGTTACCATGCTGCTCGCCAAGCTCGAACCCGCGAACGGACGATGCAGATATGTCAATTCTGGACATCCAAGCGGGTACGTCATCGACCAATCGGGCACGATCACCACGGAACTGGAATCGGTTTGTTTACCTCTCGGACTCTTCCCAGACAGGTGGCAGTGCACCGAACAGGAATTCTGCCTCGGTGCAGGCGAGGCCATGGTGCTGGTGACCGACGGCGTGATCGAGAGCGGGGCACCGCACCGAGGCGAGTTCGGCAACGACCGCTTACTCGAGGTCCTGCGAGAACATCGGCGGCGCCCCGCCCGAGAAATCATAGAACGAGTTTACGGCGAGGTACGGGAGTTCGCGGGCGACGCAAAACAGGCGGACGACATCACGGTCGTCATCTGCAAGCGCCACGCCGAGCCGAGCTCAGTCCGACCCCTCATCAGCTAGCTGCCGCCTCACGCAACGCCTCGGCGAGCAGGTCGATCTCATCTTTGCTGTTGAAGATCGACAGCGAGATGCGGAGACCGTTGAGACCGTGGGTGGTCATCGGTCGACAATCGATGCGATGGCGCTCGCGCAGGATCCGTGCCGCCTCGACGACGTCGTGGCCGACCAGCTCCACCGTCGTGACGCCCGCCGACAGGCTGTTCTCAGTCGGGGTCTTGACGGCAAAGATCGGGTCGGCGGCGATCTTCTCCCGCAGGTAGCGCTTGAGCTCATAGATCCTCGCCCGTCGACGATCCGGCCCTAGAAGATTCTGGAAGTCCACCGCCACCCCGAGGCCGAGCACCTCGGGCAGATTGCGGGTGTTGTAGTTCTCGAAGCGGCGAATCGTTTCGTCCTCCCAGCCGCGGCAGACGATGAGCGGTTTGAGATGTTTCTGCGATTCGCTCCGGGCGTAGAAGATGCCGACTCCTTTGGGCGACAGGAGCCATTTGTGAGCCGATGCGGCGTAGAAATCGCAGCCGAGGTCGTGCAGATCGACGTTGATCATCCCGGGCGCCTGGGCGCCATCGACCGCGACCAGAATGCCCCGTTCGCGCGCCATCGCCGCAACCTCTTTGACCGGCAAGATCATGCCATTGGTATTGACGATGTGGCACATCGAGATGACCTTGGTGCGTGCTGTGATGGCTCTGCGGTAGACGTCGACGATCTCCTCGGGATCACGAGGCAGAAGGGGCAACGTCGGACGAACGAGTGTGACACCCTTCGGCTCCTGCCAGTACAACCATGGGATCGTGCCCGAGGTGTGTTCGTGGTCGGCGAGGACGACCTCGTCCCCTGCCCCAAGTTCGAGCGATGAAGCGACGAGGTTCATGCCTTCGGTGGTGTTGTGAGTGAGGGCGATCTCTTCTGCCGAAGCGCCGAGCAGACCGGCGGCCTTCGAGCGGACCGCCTCGTATTCCTCCGACCAGCCTCCCCACATATACCGTGACGGAAACGCATCGAGCCGGCGGCGGAAGGCTTCGGTGGCGTCGGCGACCGGGACTGGCGACGGCCCGAGCGAAGCATTGTTGAGGTACACCAGGCCCGGCTCGAGCCGGAACTGACGCTGCACCAGGCGCCAGTAGGCGTCTCCAGGGACGCCGGGGTCCGGCGCCCAAGCGAGCTGCTCCATGCCATCTTTGAGCGCCTCGAGATCTGACGAGGCCAGCAGTGCGGCGCCACTGCAAGCGGTCAATGCACTGGTCAAGAACGAACGTCGGCTCTCTCTCATGGTCCGTCTCCCGATGCGCCATGCGATCATGGCGTCATGAATCAATCCACCTTAACTGAAGCGTCCTGGAAATCATGGCACGATGACGAAGCGATCCGGCTCGGCATCTCCTCCTGCCTGCTCGGCGCCAAGGTCCGCTTCGATGGCGGCCACAAGCGGGATCGATACCTGACCGACGTGCTCGGCGAGTGGTTCCAGTGGGTGCCGGTCTGTCCCGAGCTCGACATCGGTCTCGGCGTGCCGCGGCCGACCATCCGCCTGGTCGAGGGGGGTGACAACCCGCGTCTGGTCGAGCCGAAATCGGGCGAGGACCTGACCGAACGGATGGAGACCTACTCGCATCAGAAGGTCGACGAGCTGATGGCCAACGACCTCGACGGCTACATCCTCAAGCGCGCCTCCCCGAGCTGCGGCATGGAGCGGGTCAAGGTCTACACCGAGGCCGGCATGCCGCTGAAAAGCGGCGCCGGAGTCTTCGCCCGTGTCTTGATGGAGAAATGGCCCCACCTGCCGGTCGAGGAGGAAGGCCGGCTCAACGACCCGATGCTCCGCGCACGTTTCATCGAACACGTCTTCTGCCGCCACCGCTGGCGCATGCTGGTGCGGCGCGGCCTGACCCGTCGTAGCCTGATCGAGTTTCATACCGCTCACAAGCTCCTGCTGAGGGCGCACAACGAGGCCGGTTATCGTCGGCTCGGCAAGATCGTCGCCTCCGCCGGGAAGATTCCCGACGCCGAACTGTTCGGCTCCTACGAGGATGAATTCCACAAGGTGCTCAAGAACCGGGCGACGCGGAAGCGCCACGCCAACGTGCTCTACCACGTGCTCGGCTATCTGAAAAAGGTCCTCGACCCCTTCGAGAAACAGGAGGCAGTGGCGCTGATCGAAGACTATCGCAACGAGCTCGTGCCGCTGATCGTGCCGATCACCCTGCTGCGCCACCACATCGCCAAGCACGACATCGGCTACATGCAGGGCCAGCTCTATCTCGAGCCGCACCCGCGGGAGCTGATGCTGCGCAATCGCGTCTAGTCAAGCACCACGACCCCGAGCACAACGTTCAGACGTTCGGCTCATCCGAGCTGACGTGAGATGGTGCCCAGGGAAAGCCGCGGAGCGGCGACAGACACATTCAGTGGACGGCGTCAGCGGCAGTGACAGGTGTCAGCGTCAGGATCCGCGACAGACGTCAGGAGCAGGTGTCGGGGTAGATGACAAGGTGTTTGAGGGCATTGGAGTCACCTCCGGACCGTTCAAAAGGCGAAGGTAGCCGGTGGCCTATGAACAACCACGAGGTGACCATGTGCAACGCCCTCTCAAACACCAACCTCATCGCCCATGAAAATACCCTTGACGCAGCGGGAGAAGCCATCGCCCTCGTGATGAGAATCCCGACGCCACTGATATCGATTGCCGATCAGGTGATCCGTTCGGCGAACTCGGTGCCGGCCAATCTCGCCGAGGGTCACGGATGATCCGGACGAGACCGGTTGCGCGTCTGGCGTATTGCCTACGCGTCGGCGAAAGAGGTCGACAGTTACTTGAGGTTGCTCGAAAGGGCCGGTGCAGTCAATCGTGCCAAGGCCACAAGAACACTCAACGCTTGCGATGAAGTCCGTGCCATGGCCTAGCGGTTGCTCCACCGATAGAACCGTTTCATGGCATGCACGGCGGATCAACCTGCCGCTGGAGCTGGCGACTGCCGCTGCCCCAGTCAGCTGGCGCCGCCTCTGTCCCTGGCGCTGGACCATCCGCGTCCATCTGCGTGATCTGTGGGCAGTCCGGATGGTTGGGCTAGAAAAGCCCATCGAGCGTGCCGGCGTAGCCGGTCATCTCGACGTAGCCCTCGCCATGCTGCGTGCCCGCGGCCTCGACCGGTCCCTCCCAGTAAACGACGCCGGTGGTGGTGGAGCCGTCGAGCTCAGCGGCCGCGAGCAGGGCTTCGATCTGGAGGTCGATGTCGTGGGCTGGGACCCGCAGCCGCCACCTGATCGGGTAGCTGGCGCCGGTCGCGGGGCTGGTCCAACCTTCGAGGACCTCGATCGCGGCGTCGTCCCTGGCGAGGGTCGAGACGGCGCCATCGACTTCGACCACGGTGCCAGAGGAGCGGGGGTCGGCGCCTCCGTCCTCACGACGCAGGCGGTAAAGCATCACGTCGCGGCCGTCGTCGAGCCGCAGACTGAACCAGTCCCAACCGACGACGCCGCCGCCGAGCTGGGAGGTGCCCCACTCGTGGTCGAACCACGCCGCACCGCTGACTGCTCCCCGACCGTCCGCCAGTGACAGCTCGCCCTCCACCGCCAGCCGGGTCCAGCTCAGATAGGCCGAGGCGTTGCCGATCGCCTCGCCTTTCCGTGAGTAGCCACGGTCACCGTGCCGCACCAGCTCGCGCTGAGGCCGAAGCTCGAGGTCGAGGCCGATGCCCTGATCGGGGTCGCGCGCTGTGATGGCGATGACTCCGTCGTCGCCGCGCACCATCCTCCAGTCGTCGAGCCAGACTTCGAGATCGGCCTGGGACGCCCCGGCGAGGCCGCCGGCGGCACGGCGCAGCCGTTCGGCGTGGTGGAAGCCCTGCTTCGAGATGTCGGCAATGGCGAGGTGGGCGGCGACGATCTGGCGTGCCCGCAGGCCTGACTCACCGGGTCCCGGGTCGCCGGGCTCGATGCCCTGGCGGAAGAAGGTGATCTGAAAGCCGTAGCGCCGCTGCTGCGCATCGGCCACCAAGCCGGTCACGTACCACCATTCGGTCCGGTACTCGAAGTGAGCGCCGTGATCTCGGGGCAAGGAAAGCTCTGGTGGTCCGGTCACCTGTCGCCACTCCGGCTCCTCGCCCGCCCCCGCGGCCGGAGCTGCCAGCAAGGTGATCGCCATTATCAGCGTCCGGGCTACGTGCTCCATTCACTCCTCCTCGCGCAGCACCGTCGCCGGCTGCAGCCTCGACGCGATGAAGGCCGGCGGCAGCCCGGCGATCAGGCAGGCCGAGACCACCCACAGCGCCAGCTTTGACAGCGAGGCCCATGGCAGGACCAGCTCCAGCGACCAGCCGAAGGATTGCAGGTTGACGACCTTGACCAGGATCACTCCCACCACCAGGCCGGCCACGGTGCCGGCGGCTGCCGCCGCCACCCCGAGCAGTCCCGCCTCCGCCACCACCATCGACATCAGCTGCAGGCGCGATCCGCCGACCGCCCGCACCGTTGCCAGCTCGCGACGTCGCTCGCCGACCAGGGTGAAGAGCACCGCCGCCACCGACACCACCGCGACCACCGCCGCCACCAGGTACATCGCCGTGGTGATTGCAAAGGTCCGCTCGAAGGCGTCGAGTACCGCCCGCTTGAGCTGGCGATTGAGTAGCGCCTCGATGAGGAATCGGCCCTGCACCTCGTCGAGCATGCGCCGGCGCGCCACGGCGGCATCGACGTCCGGCGGCAGGAACAGCGCCATGTCATCGGGACCGTGGTCGGGAAAAAAGCGCAGGAAGTCCCGACGGTCGACGACCACCAGTCCATGGGAGCGCGAATAATCGCGAAAGACACCCACCACCTCCGGTTCGAGCACACCGTCCGGCAGCTCCAAGCGCAGTCGATCACCCTCGCCAATCCCGAAACGCGTGGCGAAGGGCTCGTTGACGACCGCGCCGCCGCGCTCGAGCGCCTCGGCGAAAACGGCGGCCGACTCGCGCCCCGGAAACGGGACGCTGCCGAAGTGCTGGACGACGTCGAAGGCGGCGCCGGCGAAGCTCACCGGCCGGCCGCGGTAGGCGATGGTCTGCGAGTAGAAGGGGTCGACCGTCTCCGGGCCGAAGAGCTCCTCGGCGATGGCCACGATCTCGGGATCCAGACGGCCGACCCAGACGCCGGTCGCGGCGGCCAGCGGCCGCACCCAGACGTCGGCCCGCAGACCCGCCTCGGTCCAGCTCTCGACCGTGCTGCGGAACGAGCTCACCATGGTTGCGATCGCCACCGCCAGCGCCACCGCGACCCCGACCGAGCCGGCCGCCCACGCAGCCCGCCGTCGACCAGCCGACAGCGCCGCTGACGCGAGCTGCAGCGCCACCGCACGCAGTCGTGCGAATGGCAGATGGCCGAGGCGCGCGAGCGTATCGAGCAGCACGCCCGAGCCGACCAGCACGGCCGACATCACCAGCAGCGCCGCCAGCAGTGCCGCGACTGGCAGGTCCCACAGCGGGGGCGCTCGCATCAGAACCGCGACCGTCACCAGAATCACGCCCAGCGTCGCCGCAGCGACGAGTCGGGTTCTTGCGGCCAGGCGTCGAGGCGCGGCCGGACGCAGACCCTGCAGCGGCGGGATCGCGGTGACCTCGAGCAGCGGCAGCACGGCCGCCGCCAACGAGGTCGCAAGCGCGACCAGGACCCCGAGCAGCGCCAGCTGCGGATCGAGTCGGATGTCGGAGGCGGGTATGCCGCGCACCACCGACGCGAAGGTAAAGCGAACGCTGGCCAGCGCAAGGCGGGCACCACCGAAGCCGGCCGCGACTCCGAGCCCACCGCCCAGCACACCGATCACCAGCGCCTCCAAAAGAACCGCCGCCGCGACCTGGCGACGCGAGGCGCCGAGCGAACGCAGCAGCGCGACCACGTACCGACGCTGGACCACCGAAGTGGCGAGGGTGGTCGCCACCAGCACACCGCCGACCAGGAGCGAGATCGCCGACAGCGCGACCAGGTTGAACCGCAGCGAGGCCAGCATCTGGGCGGCGAAACGGCGTCGTTGGGACGGCTCCTCGACGGTGGCGCCGGCGGGCACGAGACTCAGGGCGCGGTCGCGCAGGCGGTCGATGTCGACCCCCGCTCGCGGCACCAGCTCGAGGCGATCGAGCCGGCCGATGCGACCGAGCAGCTCCTGCGCCGCGGCGACATCCATCACCACCACCCGTTCCCACACCGCCGACAGCTCTTCGGCCTCGAACAGCGCCACGATCTCGATCGACCGCGGCCTACCGTCGGCCGACACCGTCAGTCGATCACCCGACGCCACCCCGAGGCGCTCGGCAAGTGGTCGTGAAATCAGCGCACCGAATCCGAGCAGGGTCTTTTCGAGATCCGCTGGCCCGTCGTCGGCGTCGAGCACCGGTCGGACCTGGGCGTCGAGCAGCAGGTCCACTCCAAGCAGTCGAACACCGTCTTCGAGCTCGAGCAGCAGCACGTTCTCTTCGACAACAGGCACGATCAGCGCGTCGCCGGCCAATGGCCGCAACGCGCCAAGTACCTGCTCGGGCAGTCCGCCCGGCCGCGTCACCTCCAGCCGGGCGGCGCCCGCCACCTCCTCCACCCCCTCGGCAAAGGACGCGATCGCGGCTCGGCTGGCGGCGATCGTCGACACCACGGCGGCGACTCCGGCCGCGACCCCGATCACCGTGATGACCATGCGCCACGGGCGACGCACGATCGGGCGGAAGAAGAGCGCACGGAGGATCATCTGCCGCGATCTCCCGCCTCAGCCAACGACGCGGCCGTCGGCGAGCTCGAGCACACGGTCGGCAACCGCCGCCACCTTGGCATCGTGGGTCGCCAGCAGCAGCGCCGCCTGCTCGTCGCGACGCAGTTCGTCGAGCAGGGCGACGACCCCGGCGCCGGTCCGGCTGTCGAGGTTCCCGGTCGGTTCGTCAGCTACCAGCACCCGCGGCCGATGGACCAGGGCGCGGGCGGCCGCGGTGCGCTGTTGCTCGCCGCCCGACAGCTCCGACGGATAGTGCCGGCGCCGGTGACCGAGCCCGACCCGTTCGATCAGCTCGGCGACTCGAGCCACATCGCGATGATGGTCGAGCGCGAGCGGCAGTGCGATGTTCTCTTCGACCGTCAGGTGCGGCACCAGGTGAAATGCCTGGAAGACCATGCCGATACGGCGCCGCCTCAGGGTGACGAGCTCCTCTTCGGTCGCGGCAGCCACGTCGACGCCACACACCCGGACCGAGCCGCCGTCCGGTTGATCGACCGCGGCGACGATGTTGAGCGCAGTCGACTTGCCACAGCCCGACGGCCCGACGAGCGCCACCATCTCGCCCGCACCGAGAGAGAGGGAAAGATCGGCCAGCGCCAGCACCACCTCGTCACCGCGGCGAAAGCTGCGGCTCACACGCTCGAGCTCGACAACCTGTTTCATGCTTCGTCGAACCTCTGACCAAGCAAAAGGCTTCCGTCACGCATCTTGCACTTCCGGTCGTTGCTCGGGCCGCACGGTCCCGCCCTCGCCGAGCACCGCGCTCACCCATTCGAAAACAGCGCTGTCGGTCCGCAGCTGCGAGCCGCTGCGGCGAGTGAGGGAGTTGAGGACGAGGCGCAGGCGCGGATTGTCGGCAAGAGCCTGACGGTGGCGGTCGAGGTAGGCCCAATACAGGTTGGTGATCGGGCAGTTCTTTTTCGGATTGAAGGCGCAGGCCGAGCAGTAGTCGCTCATGCGGTTGATATAGGCGGCACCCGACACGTAGGGCTTGGTCGTCATCAGGGGACCGACACCATAGGTGCCCATCGCCAGCACGTTCGGCTCGACCACCCAATCGTAGGCGTCGACAAAGGCGATCCAGAACCAGTCGGTGAGCTCGCGCGGCGACACATCGAGCAGGGCGGCGATGTTCGACAGCACCATCAGACGGGTGATGTGGTGGCTCCACGCTTCGCGCCAAACATCCTCGACGACTCGATCGAGGCAGCCGAGGCCGCTCGGGTGGCCCGGCCAGTAAGCGAGGGGCAGCGGCCGCTCGGCACCGAGCGCCGACGGGCACGCGCCGCCGTCGAAGCCCTCGTCGTCGGACCCAACCGCCCAGGTCGAGCGCGACCATCGACCCCAGCCGCCGTCGCCCGGCCCCCCGGCCCGCCGCGGCTCACCGTCCGGGAGTTTGCGGAAGCCGGCGGTCGCCTCGTGCACGTGTCGCACGAACTCACGCCATCCCAGCACCTGGCGGACAAAACCCTCCTTGCTTGCGAGCGGAATGTCGAGGGCGGCGACATCGTCGACCACCCGGGAGGGGAGCAGGCGATGGAGATTGAGCAGCCCCGAGATCCTGGTGTGAAACAGGCCCGAGCTGACGCGCGACATCGCGTCTTCGTAGGGTCCGAAGCACGGCATGCAGTACTCGAGCGCCCATCGCCACAACACCTCGGCATCGTCGAGCGACGCGGGCAGCGCTGCCATATCGATTTCGCCCGGGTGGATCGCGAGGTGGGTCTCGATCATCTCCACGACCTCGATCGTCAGCGCGTCGGGTTCGAAAACGGGCGGATCGGGCGCCGGCGGTTCGCCGGGCCAGGCCTTGCGGTTCTCCGCATCAAAGCTGTATGTGCCGCCGATCGCCTTGCCGTTCTCCATCATCAACCCGGTCCGGCGGCGAAGCTGGCGGTAAAAGGCGTCCATCCGCCACGGGCGCCCCTTCTTCTGGCTCGCGGTGAAGTCCTCGCCCGTCGACAACCAGCCCTCGTGCTCCAGCTCCAGGAGACCTCCGCGCGTGATCAATGGCGCGAGGTCGGCACGCAGCTCATACTCTACCGGCCGCATCACTCGCATCGGGCCGAGCTCCTCGACCAGCGGTGCGAGAGCGCTCCGATATGGGCCTTGGGCCACGACGTGCCGCACCGCAACGCCGCGCGCTGCCTGCTCGACGGCGAAATGGCGCATATTCGCGAGCACCAGCGCGAGCTTCTGCCGATGGTAGGGACGTCGTGCGGCCTTCCAGGGATTCTCGACCACCACGATGCCGAGCTCGGAAGGATCCTCGCGGGATAGCGGGCCGATGCGGTCGGACAGCTGATCGTAGGGCACGAAGATCCACCGCCGACCGTTGGGATCGGTCTCGAATCTGGCAAGCCCGTTCGAAAAACGGCTCATGTCGATATCTCTCGGGCGAAGGTGAAGGCGGCGTCCGCGCGGCGAGGTCTCTTGTTGGAATTCTCGACTCTCGACCAGCGCTTATCCGCATGGTCTTCGATACGATCATCAGGAGCCTCAAAGGAGTCAGACATGGAGCGACAGCCAGTGTATGTGATCCTCGGCGGCAGCGGCGGCATCGGCTCCGCCGTCGCCCGGAATCTGGTGGGGGACGGCGCAAAGGTGGCTCTTGCCGCGCGGGGTGCGGAACGTCTCCAGTCGCTGGCGGCGGAGCTCGGCAACGCCGCAACCGGGGTGATCGATGCCACCGACATGAGCGCGGTCGAGAGCTTCGTGCGATCAATTGCCGACGCCAACGGCGGTGTCGACGGCATCGTCAACTGCGTCGGCTCGATCCTGCTCAAGGCCGCCCATCAGACAACAGAAGAAGAGTGGCGGCACACGATCGCCGCCAACCTGGACTCGGCCTTCGCGACTGTCCGCGCCGGGGCCAAAGTGATGGGCCGCAGCGGCGGTTCGATCGTGCTGATGTCGTCGTCCGCAGCCCGGGTCGGGCTGCCGAGCCACGAGGCCATCGCCGCTGCCAAGGCCGGCGTGATCGGTCTCGCCCGGTCCGCGGCCGCGACCTACGCGGGCAAGGGGATCCGGGTCAACGCCGTCGCGCCCGGTCTGGTCGACACCCCGATGTCGGCCGGCATCACCGGCAACGAGCTCATGCTCAAGGCGTCGATTGCGATGCATCCGCTCGGCCGGATCGGGAAGCCCGAGGAGATCGCATCGGTCATCTCGTGGCTGCTTTCCAAGGAGAGCGGTTGGGTGACCGGTCAGGTCATTGGTGTCGACGGCGGGCTTTCGACTGTTCGGGGCAAGGCGTCGGCTTGAGCCAGTCTCACCACCAAGACACCAGAAACACCAAGAAATACCTTGGTTTCCGGAAGACGGCCCGCGGTTTTTCCTCGATATTCTGATTCTCCGCTGGCAAGAAACCCGGAAAGCGAGTCACTCACTGGAGAGAACGCCTTCGTGATCCCTTGGTGCCCTTGGTGGCGTGGTGGTGGATGTTGAAAAGTCGGGGACGGGGACGGGAACGGGAACGGGAACGGAAAAAGCGGGGCTGGCGCCCCGCTTTCCGCTTTCCGGAGGGGGAGCGACTCAGCGCCGGCGAATGAGCTCGAAGAGCTTGAAGGCCGGGATGATCTTCTGTACTTCGTCCGCACGAGCGATGAAGTACAGCTTGCCGACCTGAACGTCATCGAGGAGCAGAACGAAATCCTGGTGATAGTTCACGTGCACCTGCACGAGCTCCTCCGTCAGTGCACGCCTCTCGATGAACAGCGCGCCGACCTCGGCAGGATCGGGGTTTCCGCCTTCGAAAAGAGCATCGATCTGTTCCTGAACTGCTGCGATGTCTTCCTGAAGGGGTTTCTCGAGCTCGCGGTGGATCAGGTAGATCGTGTCCCAGTCCTCAACCTGCTCGGGCGTCAGATCGAGGAATCTCACGACCGCGTTGTGCGAGGCCTCGACGATCGGCGGCGGCCCCTCCTGCGGCTCCTGGGCCAGCATCGGGCTCGCGACGGCCATCGCCAACAAAACGAACATGATCTTTTTCATCTCTCTCTCCTTTCCTTCGATTTCGGCTTTTTCGAGTGATCACTCCGCATCACGGCGTTCTGACGGAGAACTCGCCGATGGGTTGACAGTCCTTTTCCGACGAATTATTTTTGTTCTAGATAGAACGTTCTAGTTATTTTGCGATTTTCGGCTGGAGATCTTTTGGGACCGCGCAAGACAACAACCCGTGAACGGCTGATCACCACCGCCGCGGAGCTCTTCCGGCGCCACGGATACGCTCAGACCGGCGTCAACCAAATCATCCAGGAGGCCAACGCGACGAGCGGCAGCTTCTACCACTTCTTTGCAGCCAAGGAGGACCTGCTGCTGGCGGTGGTCGATCATCTGGCAGAAATCTTCGAAATGGAGATTTTCGAGGCCGCCAGCCAACGGTCCAAGGATCCCGTGGACGAAATCGTCACGATCCTCGATCTCTACCGGCAGCAGATCAACGATCGCGGTTTCTCGTTCAGCTCGCCGGTGGCCGGTCTGTCGGCCGAGGTGTCGGAGAGCCACCCTCAGGTGCGGGACCGACTGGCCGAGATCTTCGCCTCGTGGTCCGATCGCATCGAGGACCTTCTCGAGCGGGCCGGCGATCGAATTCCGGGCACCACCGACTGCACCGCGCTCGCGCAGCTGATCGTGTGCTCAACCGAAGGCGCCGTCCTCGGCACGCGTCTCAACCACAGCCTTGCGCCTTTCGATGCAGTGATCGGGCAGCTCCGAAGCTACATTTCGATGCTTGACGACCGCGCGGAGCTGGCCGCTGCAGTTTCCCGACCAACGCATGCTCAGCGGGGGGCCGCTCAGGTGGCCGATTGGAGAAGCTGGTGAGCACTGACGATCTACGCGGCCCTTCGCCGATCACCGAGGAGGAGATCCGGCGCCTGGTAAGCTTCGTAATCGACGAGGCGATGGCCGCCAAGGGCACGGAGGTCCCGCAGGATGCCGCGACCATCGCCGTCGGCGCCGATCACGGCGGCTATGCACTCAAGGAGACCATCCTCGAGCACCTTCGCGGGCAGGGCCTTGCCGTCCACGACTGCGGGTGCACGAGCACCCACGCGGTCGACTATCCGGACTTTGCCCACGCCGTGGCCAACCTCGTCGGCACCGGTGTCTGCCGGTGGGGAATCATCGTCGACGGTGCCGGCATCGGCTCGTGCATGGCGGCGAACAAGGTCCCGGGAGTCCGCGCGGCCCTCTGCTACGACCTCTCCTCGGCGCGCAACAGCCGCGAGCACAACCACGCCAATGTGCTCACCCTCGGCGCCGGCCTCATCGGCTCAGGACTCGCCCGCCAGATCGTCGACGAATGGCTGGCGACGCCGTGGGGCCCGGACCGTCACGCCCGGAGAGTCGCCAAAATCACCGACATCGAGCAACGCTATCTGCGATCGGGAGCCGAAGCATGATCGACCGCAACGAGCTCATCGAAGTCGTCACCCGCCAGGTCTTGGCCACCCTCGCCGGCCAACCCGCCGATCAGGGTCTCGAAAATGCACCCCAGGTGGTGGCCAACGGGGCCGCACGTCTCGGCTATTGCGGCGCCGGTGCCGACGTGCCGAAAGATCTGGCGCAATACATCGACCACACCCTGCTCCGCCCGGACGCCTCTCCGGAAGACATCGACCGGCTGTGCGACGAAGCTGTCGAGTACGGCTTTGCGGCGGTCTGCATCAACCCGTCCTGGGTGGCGCGGGCCAAGAAACGTCTGCGGAGCTCCGGCATCACGGTGGCGTCGGTGGTGGGTTTCCCACTCGGCGCCAACACGCCCGAGATCAAGGCGATGGAGGCCCGACGTGCCCTTCGGGATGGCGCGCGTGAGATCGACATGGTGATCAACATCGGCGCCTTGAAGGGCGGCGAGCACGATCTCGTGCGGCGCGACATCGCCGGTGTTTCAGACGCCTGCCGTGAGGTGGGCGCACTCAACAAGGTGATCATCGAGGCCGCCTACCTCAGCGACGAAGAGAAGGTGATCGGTTGCCGACTCGCCGTCGCCGGCCGCGCCCACTACGTCAAGACCTCGACCGGCTTCGGCCCCGGCGGGGCAACCATCTTCGATGTCGCGCTGATGCGCGAGGTCGTCGGCGCCACGGTCGGCGTCAAGGCGGCCGGCGGGATCCACACCGCCGACGAGGTCCGCGAGATGATCACCGCCGGCGCGACCCGCATTGGCGCGTCAGCCGGCGTGAGGATCGTTTCCGGAGAGGAAGGAGAGTCCGGTGGATCATATTGACCTTCGTTCGTACGTTTTCCTGGATTCGCTGCAACCCCAGTACGCGGCGTTTCTCGGCACGGTCGCCCAGGGATTCCTGCCCTTGGCCAACGACGCTTCCCTGTGGGTGGAGATCTCGCCCGGCATCGAGATCAACCGCCTGACGGATGTCGCGCTCAAGGCGACCCACGTGCGGCCGGGGATGCAGATCGTCGAGCGCTACTACGGCCTGCTCGAGGTGCACTCCGACTCGCAGGCGGACACGCGGGCGGCCGGAGCTGCGATCCTGAGCGAGCTCGGCATCGAGGAGAAGGACCGGCGTAAGCCCAAGATTCTCTCCAGCCAGGTGATCCGCCACCTCGACGACCACCAGGTGCAGCTCATCAACCGCATGCGGCACGGACACATGATCATCCCCAAGCAGACCCTCTACGTGCTCGAGTGTGAGCCGGCGGCGTATGCGGCGCTGGCCGCCAACGAGGCGGAGAAAGCGGCTGAGATCAACATTCTCGAGGTGCGGGCCTTCGGCTCGATGGGCCGGGTCTACCTCGGCGGTGAGGAACGGGACATCGACGTCGGCTGGCGCGCCGCGGTGGACGCCATCGAAGGCGTCGAAGGAAGAGAAGAGAAATGAATCCGGAGAAACCGCAGATCACGCAGATAGACGCAGATCCAAAAAGTCCATCTGCGACCATCTGCGCAAATCTGCGCTATCTGCGGTTTGACCGAATGAACAGCGAAACAAGAGGCTTTTGGAAAGGAGTCAGAAATGGCTGAAGCGTTGGGAATGATCGAGTGCCGCGGCTTCGCGGCGGTGGTGGAAGCCTCCGACGCCATGGTCAAGGCGGCCAAGGTGGAGTTGGTGTCCTACGAAAAGACGGGCGGCGGCTACGTGACCGCCATCGTGCGCGGCGACGTCGCGGCGGTGAAGGCCGCTGTCGAGGCCGGTATCCGCGGCGCCGAGACCGTCGGCGAGGTGATCTCCACCCACGTCATCGCGCGCCCCCACACCAACATCGACGTCGTGCTGCCCCTCGGCCGCGCCGACGAGGCCGCCGGCGAGACCAAGGCCAAGGGCAAGCGCTGATGCTGCTCGGGCGAGTGGCCGGCACCCTGGTCGCGAGCCGCAAGGACGAAGGCCTGCAGGGCCAGAAGTTCCTCGTCGTGCGCGAGCTCGGGGTGGACGGCAAGGAGACCGGCGGCCACGTGGTGGCTGCGGATTCGGTCGGTGCCGGGGTCGGCGAGGTGGTGCTGTGGGCCTCGGGCTCGTCGGCGCGCCAGACCGAGTACACCCGCGACCGGCCGTGTGACGCGGTCATCATGGCCATCGTCGACAGCTGGGAGGTCGGCGGCGAGGAGATCTACCGCAAAACCCCGGCCGGCGGTGAGTGGGCGAGCTGACGACGATCGATTGCGGCGGGCGCGGCCGAATCCATCAGCCGGCCGTGACCCGTTGGTGAGTGGAGGCGCACCAGGTGGAAGCAGCATTTGACCAACGAGAGATCGCGGACGTCATCGAGCGGGTGCGATTGAGGATGCGAGGCCACGCCGAGGCCGAACCGCCTCCGCAAAGCCCCGCAGAATTGGCACCCGGCGACGGCATCTACCCGGATGTCGATGCCGCCGTGGCGGCGGCACGCACGGCCTTCGAGACCTACCACTCGATGGGGCTGAAGAAACGGCACCGCATCATCGACGCGGTACGGGCGGCAATGCGCGAACACGGCGCCGAGCTGGCCCGTATGGCACACGAGGAGACCGGTATCGGGCGCGCCGAGGACAAGATCCTCAAAAACCGTCTGGTGACCGAAAAGACGCCCGGCCCCGAAGATCTCGAGCCCCGCGTGTGGTCCGGCGACCAGGGCCTGACCGTCACCGAGTACGCGCCATTCGGCGTGATCGGCGCCATCACCCCGACCACCAACCCGACCGCGACGATCATCAACAACGCGATCGCTATCGTCTCGGCAGGCAACGCGGTGGTCTTCAACGCCCATCCCAACGCCAAGCGGGTGTCGGTACACAACGTGCGCTGGATCAACCAGGCCATCGTCTCGGCCGGCGGCCCGCCCGACCTCGTCACCGCAACCCCGGAGCCGACCATCGAGAGCGCACAACAGCTCATGAACCACCCGCAGGTCCGCATCCTGATGATCACCGGCGGGCCTGGTGTGGTGCGGGAAGCGCAGAAGACCCGCAAACGCGCGATCTGCGCCGGGCCTGGCAACCCCCCGGTGGTGGTCGACGCCAATGCGGACCTCGAGCTCGCCGGGCGCGAGATCATTCGAGGCGCCTCCTTCGACAACAACGTCATCTGTACCGACGAGAAGCTCGTCATCGTCGTCGACTCGGCGGCCGACGAGCTGCTGCGGCACATGCAGGCCAACAACTCTTACCTGCTCAAGGAGTACGAGCTCAGGAAGCTCGAGCGCGTGATCTTCACCGAGATGGGCGAGTCCGGAAAACCCGGCCGCATCAACGCGCGATGGATCGGCAGGAACGCCGGTGTGATCCTCGCCGAGATCGGAATCCAGGCTGGAAGCGACCTTCGCCTGATCCTCGCGGACGTGCCGGCCGAGCATTCTCTGGTGTGGACCGAGCAGATGATGCCGGTGATGCCGGTGGTGCGGGTGCGCACGGTCGACGACGCGATCGATCTCGCAGTCCGCGCCGAGCACGGCTGCGGCCACACTGCCTCGATCTACTCGCGCGACGTCAACGCCATCACCCGCATGGCGCGCGAGATCGACGTTTCGATCTTCGTCGCCAACGCCGCCAACCTCGCGGGCCTCGCCGACGGCGGCGAGGGCTATACCTCGTTCTCGATCGCCAGCCCCACCGGCGAAGGGCTGACCCGACCGCGGAGCTTCTCCCGCGACCGGCGGATAACCGTCGCCGGCGGTCTGAGGATCGTCTGATGCAGCCGGCGCTTGCCCTCCTCGAGTTCGATTCCATCGCCATCGGTCTTCGCGCAGGTGACGCCATGGTCAAACGCGCCCCGGTCGAGGTCACCTACGCCGGCACTGTTCACCCGGGGAAGTACCTCGTGCTGGTCGGCGGCGACACCGCCTCGGTCGAGGAGTCCTTTGCGGCTGGTCTTGCGGTCGGCAAGGATGTACTCATCGACCGTATCCTCCTCCCTTCGGCCCACCCGGAGGTCGTCCGCTACCTCCGCGGAATGCGGGGCCGGGTCACCGGCGAGGCCATCGGAATCGTCGAGACCACCACCGTCGCCGCCACCCTCGGCGCAGCCGATCGCGGCCTCAAGGAAGCCGACGTCGATCTCGTCGAGCTCAAGCTCGCCGACCGTCTCGGCGGCAAGGCCTATTGTGTCTTTTCGGGCACTGTCGCCGACGCTCAGGCGGCTGTCGAAGCCGCGGTCAACAGCCTCGAAGATCCCTCTACCCTCGTCGCCCAGGTCGTCATCCCGGACTTCCACGACGAGATGCTCGCCAACCTCGAAGCGGCGACCGAGTTCTCTGTTCGTATCACCGGCGGCCGGGGCTGAATGATGGAGCTCGGAAGGGTCACCGGAACCGTGGTTGCGACCACGATCTACGAGGGTCTCGAAGGTGTCCGCCTGCTGATCGTCCAGCCGCTCGACCGCAAGCTCCAGCCGCGTGGACGACCAGTGGTCGCCGCAGACGGCGTTGCCATGGCCGCCCCAGACGATCTGGTCGCCGTGGTTGCCAGTCGCGAGGCTTCGCTCGCCCTCCCCCCACCTTTCGGGCCGGTCGACCACGCCATCGTCGGTATCGTCGACGCGGTCGAGGACTGGACGCGATGAAGATCGGCCGCGTCGCCGGCACTGTCGTCTCGACCATCTGTGTCCCGGTCTTCGAGAATCGGAAGCTTCTATTTGTCGACCTTCTCGACCTCGACGGCAAGGAAACCGGTACTGATGTCATCGCGGTCGACGTCGTCGGTGCGGGCGCTGGAGAAATGGTGCTGGTGCTCGACGAGGGCAACGGCGCCCGGCAGGTCCTCGAGGCGCCGGATGGTCCGGTACGAGCGGTAGTGGTGGGAGTCATCGACGAGCTCGAGCTGTTGCCCTGAGTTGTCGAACACCCCTACGATCACCTCATTGGGTGGTGAGAGCCGCGGAGTGGCGGTAGACGATTAGCCCGGGGCGTGAGCCCCGGGGTGCGAAAGGCCCCAAAATTGAGAGAGCCCCGCAGGGGTGACAGGCCGGTAACTCGACGTGAGCCTGTGCCGCATCGGCCAAATATCTGTCGTCGCTCCGCGGCTTCCATTTCTTGTTTCTTGCCCTCATCTCGGGGCTCACGCCCCGGGCTATCCATCTGGCGCCCCTCCGGGGCTCGCCTTCAGCTGTCTCCGTGGCGGTCTCCGTCTCCCTGCCCGGATGGAACGGGAAAACCTGCTGGGATTTTCGGGCACGGGAACGGAAACGGAGACGGGCACGGGCTTAGAACGAAACATCCCACTGCAGGCGGATGCGGTTTTCCCAGCGGCGACCGACCTCCTCGTTGCGGTCGTGGAGGCGGCTGAAGTCGAAGGTCAGCTTGTTGCGGTGGCCGGCCAAGAACCAGTTGAAGGCCAGCGTCCACTCGTTCTCCGCGTCATCGTCGGCCGCGGTGTCGGGATCGACCTCGGCCAAGCGGAATGCAATCTCGAGAGGTTTCGGGAACTTCGGAATCAGGGCGTGAAAGAAGTAGCCTGCCTGTGCATACCAGCCGTAAAGATCGGTGACCGTTCCGGTTTCGGTGTCGTCGATTGTCTTCCAGTGGTACTCCTGCTGCCACGAAAAACCTCGATACTGGTAGGCAGTCTCGAACATCGCCTGCCGTACCTTGTATCGGTCGGAATCGCCGATATCGAAGCCCGGCAGATAACCGCCCCCTTTGGTCGAGAACGACGTGTACGGGCCCTGCCAGCTCCCGCCTGCGACTGAAAATGTCCCAGCGGGCTTGTCACGATAGCCGATGTCGCACTGGCTGAAGGGCAGGTCGCGCTTGAGGAAGTTCCACTGCCAGCGTCCGAGCACCATCGGTTGTTCGACGCTGCCGGTACCGCCACGTCCCGTCGCTGAGAATACGCCGACGTTGTACCAAGAGTCGGCTCTCCTGCCGTTCCACAACCTGCCGAAGAGCGCAGCGCCCTGCTGACGGTCGAGCGTGAACCACGGCGTAACGATCGAACGCTCGGCGAACTGCTGCTTGCCCGACGAGTCGACCCGCTCGCGGTTGTAGGGAATCTTCCACTGGCCGACCCGCAGTCGCAGCTCGTCGGACGCCTGCAGGGTGAACCGCAGATCGAGCAGCGCGGAGCGCGGGAAGTCGTACTCGAAATAATAGGTCAGCCATGGGCGATAGGCGTGGCCACCCATCTTGTACCGTGCTCGATTGACGACGAAATCACCCTTCCTGACGTCGGGGGCGGGTGCGATCGGATCGTCGAAGTTGCGGCTCGTGAACCGCAGCTGGGCACGCCACTCGATGTGAACGTGGTAGTTGCCGTCACGGCTTCGGATATCGAGGCCCTTCGAGCCATACTCGAAGACCTTGAACTCCTTTGCCTCGGCAGTCTCCTCAGGGACATCGGCCGCCGGCACCTCTGACTGCGGTTCTTCTGCCCAACCCATCCCGGCCAACAGCAAGATGGAGGCGAGAGCCGACTGCGCGATGCGGTGTGGGTTCAGGTCGGGTCCCACGGCAGCACGATCCTGTCTTCACTGTGGAGCTCGACTCCGGCGATCTTCCAACGACCCTCCTCGGCGCGAAGGGTCAAGACCCCGCCATAGATCTGCCGCCGGTGGTGCACGTGCTGGAGGTGCTGGACCCGAGCCACCACCGCCCATTGACAGTCATAGGAGTAGCCTCCGCCGGCCGCTGCGACCTCGGTCGGCTCACCGATCTCGAGAACGTTGACCCCCCGGATCGTCACCTCGGTACCCTACCGTGTTCCAGCGGTCAGCCGGCGGCGGTTGTCGATATAGAGATCGCTGATGAGGTCCCCGGTGACGCTCTCGGCGAGCGCGTCGTAGAGCTCTTCCTCATTCTCGATATTGAGGGCCTGGTAGGTGTCCGACAGGATCTTCGTCATGATCAGGCGGGCGCCGTCACCTCGTGGTGCGTAGGCCGCAAAGAACGGGTTCGGCACGGCCAGGGTGCCGTAAGGGAGCAGCAGGAAGGCGCCGACAAAAGCGAGGCGATACCGCGCACGGGGTCGTTGTTCTGAATCCGGTGGGAACGCGGTTCGCCTGGATCGCGCCCACCAGACGACCGCCGCGATCAACAGAACAATCGACAGCACCGGCAGCCGCGCGAGCCCGAGCGCCGCTTCGGTGGCAACCTCCCGCTCGAACCACGTCCTGTACTCGGCCAGACGCCAGCTGACCGCGAGGACGGCGACGAAGGCGCCGAGCAGGCGAACCGGGATCGAGGCCTCGCCACGGAGATCCCGTGACGCCAACAGACTGGCGTGAAAAACACAGACGGCGACGAGCACCGCACCAGAGGTCGCCGCCGTCGACCGCGAGACGTTCTCCACCAACACTTCGGCGGTCGCCCAGCTGTTGGCCGGCACCGCCACGACCGCAACGGCGAGGGTCCAGCGTGATCCCAACGGCCTGGCCACCGCCAACCCACCGCCGAGCACGAGGAGCGAACCGAGGGTCAGCAGGCTGGCCGCGGGCAGCGATACCCGCGCGAGACCCGAGGCCGCACCGATCGCAGCCAAGATCAGGAATCCTGCGGAATGAGAGACACCCTTACGTCCAATCAACGCCAAGGTGGAGCCGAGAGTCGCTGCCAGCAGCGCGAACTCGAGTGGTGCACGGAGGTCGCTTCCGCCACCGATCCACATCCCGGCCAGCAAGGCCACGACCATGGCGACAGCGAGGCTACCGATCAGATAGCCTGCAATCCGCTTCCAGGAATCGCCCCATCGACCGTCGGCCACCACGGCGGAGAGAACCGTTAACTCATGCGCCGCCGCAGTCATCAGCAACACGGCGGCTCCGGAGCCAACCGAGAAGAGGACCAAGGCCAGCATCTGTTCTGCGTTCGACAGACCTTCGGTCGGCAGCGCCACGGGCTGCGCACCACCGAAGAGCATCCCGAGCAGGAGCACCGTCGGCCACAAGGGCTGCAGCCAGTGCTTCCGGCCCTCACCGCCTCCCGCGAGGCGAATTGCCGGCACGGCGACCGTCGACCACAGCAGGAGATCCCGGACAGTCGGCGTCACTTCGAGCCAGCCGTGACCGCCAAGCCACTGGGCGGCGAGGTGACCGAGGGCAAATGCTCCCGCCGATCGTGCGAGGGCTCGTGGACCTTGGCCGAGCAATGCCGCAACGGCGATCAGCAGCCAGAGGCTGAGGTGTCGCACGGTTCGGCGCAGGCCGGAGACGACGGCTTCAGCGGCGAGAGCCACTTTCGAGGGCTGCTGCGGCACCAGGAAGCCGGGCCGCGAGGGCCGAAGGATGCTCGAGTATCCGCGTCCGTCGAGCATGGTCAGGCTGAAAGCGAGGTCGGTCTGGGTCCCGAGCAAGCCCTCGATCAGGATCGCCTCCCCCGCCAGCGAGGGCGGGTCGCACTCCACCGTCCATGTCGAGGTGAATCCGCCCGCGCTCGCCCCGGTTTCGCGTTCCGAGATTTCAGTGCACGAGGGCGGCATGCGGGGCTCGGCGCGCAGCTTGCGCCCCTCGACGATGGGCAGGGTGAAGGTAATCTCGAAGACGCCTACTTCCTGTTCGACAACATCGAGGCGCGCCGGAAACGCCACGTCGGCGGAGGCCGCTCCCGCCATGGTCAGCAGGAAGGCTGTGAGGACGGCGGCAAGCCGCCAACCCTTCACCCCGCCGACTCCAGGAACTCCCTGACTTCGTTGTCCAGAAAGACCTCGTAGTTCTGTGCGATCTCCTGATAGAGCTGGTCCCGCGCCGCCGCTTTGGCCTCGAACTCCATGTCGCTGATGACGCGTCCCACGACCTCTCGCCACTCGGGGATACGCGACGCCTCACGCTCCACCACCTGGACCAGGTGCAGACCGTATCCCGAGCTGACAGGACCCTGCCATTCTCCGACGGGCAGCCGCACCAGCGCCTCGGCGAAGACCTCGCCGAAGCTCGCGGCAACCTGTCGCTCACTCTGGTTGAAGTACGACGTGTCGAGCATGATGGCGTCGCCCCATGAGGTGAGCTCCTCCGGTTCCGGGTCCTCCGAGCGCAAGCGCGCGAGCAGATCGATCGCCGCCTCTTCGACGCCCGCGCCCCGCTGGTCAGCGCTCAGGTAGACCTGGTTGAAGCTCAGCACCGCCGGCAGGCGGTAGCGCTCCTTCCGCAAGGCGAAGAAGGCCTCGATCTCCTCCTCGGACGGCGGCTCCTGCAGGGCCTGGGAGGCGGCGAGGAACTCCATCTTCTGCTGCATGGCGCGGCGCACCACGAGGTCGTCCCGGTCGTAGCCGCGAGCCAGCGCCTCGCGGTAGAGCACCTCCTGCCGGATGTGCTGCTCGAGGACGCCGCGCAGCTCCTCGGCGGTCGGTTCGCGCTGCCAGGTGCGCATGAACGCGGCGCGTTGCTGCAAGAGATCGGCGCCAGTGATGACCACACGCTTCGAGACGTCCATCACCGGCGGACCCTTCGCCAGGAGGATCGCGACAGCGATGATCAGGCCGAGTAGAACAACGTGGACCGCGGGTTTTTTGACCAGATCGCGCATTTCAGGGAACCCCTCCGCGGCCGGGAATTATAACCGCCTCAGACCTTGGTGACCCGGGTCTCACCGTTCGGTCCGGACATCAACCGAACGCGGTTTCCAGGCGTGAAGATCCCCCGGTTCTTCTTGTTCATCGGCACCTGGACACCCACCTCCTCGCCATTGTCGAGGAGGATGATGAGCTCCCAGCCGGGCTTTTTCTTCTTCGCCTTTTCGGCCGCATTGCCGGCAGCGCCGCCGAGAACCCCGCCGACGAGCGCTCCGAGCCAGCGATCGCGCCCATCGGCAAGGGCGTAACCCGCAACGGCGCCAACGGTGGACCCGGTCTGTGCGCCCCGGCCGGTGGGTCGATCTCTGATGGTGATCCTTTCGGCCGAGACCACCTCCCCGTAGAGAATCCTCTGCATGGTCTGGGATTGGGCGTCAGCCGCAGGGGCCGGCAACCAGGCGGAGGCCACCACGACCACCACACCTAACGCCAGCCAGCCAATCTTCGAATACAGGGGACTCCGGCCGTTCATCACGACCATCCTTCAGCCAGCTCCGGAAATCGTTCGGCCAATGCCCCATCCACCCGAGCAGCGAACTCGTCCTGGTGCTTCTCGAGCGCGGCTTCCACCGCATCTCCGACCGCCGTGTCGAGTGATCGCTGGAGACCGAGGATCTTGCGGCCGGTGGGCGACGTGTAGAAGTCCACTGTCTCCTTGAGCTCGGCTGCGGTGAAGTTTTCGGCATAGACCTGGGCGACCGTTTCCTGCCACAGCTCAGCGGTGAGGAACTCCGCCAGGCCGGCGCGCATCACCGCCTCGAGCTGCGCAAGATCCTCCTCGGTGGGCTCGCGCTTGAGCTCCAGCAGGAGCATGTCGGCGGTGGCCTCCCTGGCCAGCGCAGCACCCTCATCGAGCATCGAATCGAGCGCACCCGATTCCACTTCGATGGCGGTGAGGGCACGCGCCTGGTCGATCCGCGCTTCAGGGCTGTCCGCTATTGGCGCCTCCTGCGAGCAGGCGCAGAGCACTAGTCCCACCGCCACGAAAAAACACGTGTTGAGAATTATTCTGTTCAAAACAATCTCCTTTGTTCAATTCCAGGTGAATTGGTGGGCGACGACGTGGTCGAGCCTCGCGTCGAGATTTTCGATCGGCAGCGATGGGTCCATGGAGACATTACCGCTGGAGTAGCTGTATGCCAGCGCGGTGAAGTTCATACCTACCGGAGTGTTGGCGTAGGTCCGAGGCTCGATCTCCTGCACGGCGCCAACAACCGGGATCGCCGCAACCAGCGTCAAAGCGACCCCGACCCGTCTCAGGGGATAGAAACGACTGATTTGTGGCGCCGCGCGATGCTGGATACTGGAGTTTGAACCTTGGTGGACCAGCTCGTGAAATTCGGTCTGGTTCGATATCCAGCATCTAGCATCGAGCATCGGGTGGGCAGGGGCGGCCGCTAGAACCTCACCCGCACGAAGAGCGAGAAATCGTTGATGTCCAACTCGATGTCAGCGCTCAGCACATCACCGTCCTCGACGGCGATCGCCGTCCAGTCGACACCGGCTTGCGCGATATTGATGGCGGCGCCGAATCCCCACCGCTTGCCCGTCAGGTACTCGATGCCGACCCGGCCGATCAACTGGCCGCCCTCAACGTCGTCGATTTTGACGTAAAGCCAGCCAATGCCGGTGATGAATCGCCAGTGGTCGGAGAAGAGACGCCGGTATTCGAGGTAGAGGTACGGCAGGGGAGCGGAGCCCTTGACATCGGTGCTGCCCTCGACCTCGTTCTCTTCATCTTGATAGGCCAGCGTTGCCTGCAGGTCCATCCACCTGAGGCCGATGCCGAAGCCGGCCGCCCAGCGGTCCTTGACCCACGGGTAGTAGGCATAGTCGATAAAGGCCTGGGTGATGTCGAAGCCGAGGGTGATGTCTGCATCGATCGGAATAATCTCGTCGCCCCACTGGATTTCGGTCAGCGCCTGCGCCGTCGAATCACGGCTGATGTCCTGCCAGCGAACGCCGAGCTTGTGCTTGCGGGCGATCTGCCACTCGAAGGACAGTGTCGGGATCGTCTTGCCACTGTCCAGGTTGAGATCGTCCTCGAAGTTGAGCGTGGTGCCTTCGCCGAGCACTTCCGAGTCGAGACGGATCTCGGTCTTGAGGCCCACCCAGCTGCCTTCGAGCTTGAAGTTGAACTTGTCGAACAGCGGCTCGAACTCGCGCTGCGCTTCGGCCGGCATTGCCACCGATAACACCAACACAACAGCCACCACACCGATGACACATGCAGACCGGTTCTCTTTGATGGACATGGGTCCTCCTTCACTGTGCGAATCTCGTCCGTGAATCATACCTGTTCTTGCTCTTTCACACCGCGCCGACGGAGGAATGCAGCGACAGGAATGTAGGCGAACCACGCCAGGTTCCAGGTGAGCTCGCCGACGTAGGCGAACGGGAGCGTGACCAGGGCAGTCAGAGGTTCGGTGAAGGCTTCGAGTTGGATGGAAAGCATTTCCTCTTTCGAGATACCCTCGCGGACCAGTCCCTTGCGGCGCGCCCACCACCACGCCAAGCCCGCCGCGACGCCGATCAAGGCCACGGCAACACTTTCGCCGGCCCGACGGCTCGGCGCCGCCACCTCGGCACTGACCCTCACCGTATACAAAAGCAACAACAGAAAGAATACCGAAGCGATAGACAGCCCGGTGTGGACGCCATCGGTGCGGTCGAGGGCGGTCATCAGGGTGTTCGAGCGGATCCAGTACATGATCGAGAAGACGAGGCCGATCACCACCGCGACGATGTTGTCCGAGTACTCGGCCCAGAGGTCGAGGAGCCACACCGTGCCCTCCATGTGGCTCTCCTCGGGCAACGGCAGCCAGGAGATGATCAGAACCAGCGCCACCGCATAAACTACATCGGTGAGGACCGCCAGCCGTTCGAGCTGGCTCTTGGCGGTCGCTCGATAGGCTTGCTCGGGCATCAGATCCTCCTTTACTCCGCCGACACGAGCAGCAGCTCACGGGCGCCGAGCGGCTGTAGAGGGCGGTTGTTGTCGTGCAGGCGCGAGACGATGGCCGACATCTGCTCGGCCGAGATCCGGCGTTTCTCGGCCATCACGATCCACTGCACTCCCTCGGAGCACGGTGGTGTCGTCAGCGAGCCCTGGTAGCGGTAATAGCGCTTCGGCAGTGGCTGTAGCTCATTCATGTCGAGGTCGAGGCCCTCGAGGTGGCGGTCGTCGCCCGGACCATCGGGAAGCGCGTTGATAATCGGGTCCCAGAGCACGTCGTGCACGCCCTCTTCAACCAGAACTCCGATCGCCGCAAAGCTGCCTTCCGCGGACTCGTGAACGAGATGCACCTCGAGCGGCGCATGCTCGCCGTCGATGGTGTGCTCTGACGGTGCATGGAAATGAAACTGCACGAGCTCGTAATGCACACCGTCCATATCGAGCGCCATCGGCACGTCGTTGGTGATTTGGATGGTGTGGCCGTTGTCGACCAGATCCATCACCCGCGCCCGCTGCTCGAAGGTCAACACCTCGGTGCCGAGCCGCCGCTCGATCCCGGCGTCCTCGACCGGCACCGCACCCGTGAGATCGATCGGCGACTGCTCGACCCCCTCGCGACAGAGCGCGAATTCCGCGCTCAGATCGGCCCAGTGTTCGGGGCCTTCCCCGCCTGAATAGCCCCAATGCACCTCACCGTGCACGTCATGCTCCGCCTCGGCCGTCCTCTCAGCCTGATGGTCTTCCGAAGGCCCGCACGCCACAACGGCAGCCGTCAGGACGATGAGCGCGGCAATGTAGGAGAGTCTCTGCATGCCGAATTCCGAACGAAATCGATCACAAAACCCGGGGGCCTCACGACCCCCGGTGCGTTCTACCGTTACTTGCTGCCGGAGGCAGTGACCGCTTCCATCACGCGATCGAGGCTGAAGCTGCCGGGCTTCTGGCGCGGCGGAAACTCGCGGAAGCTCTGCAGCCACTGGCCGACGTAGGCGGCGGCGGGCGCGATCACGAACATGTGATCCACCCACCACTTTTCGTAGCCGATAGCTTCGTGCTCGGCGCGCTCGAATGGATCCATGCGCAGGTTGGCCAGCATCGGCGCACGGAGCGCTGTGTAGGGGTTTCGCCAGACGTCGATTCCCTCGGCCTCCTGCTTCAGGAAGGTGATCTTCCAGTTGTTGTATCGCAGCGCCGCGACGTTGCCGTCATCGGTCCAATAGAGAAACTCGTGGCGCGGCCACTCGGCTTCGCCTTTGAGCGCTGGGATCAGATTGTAGCCATCGAGGTGGACCTTGTATGTCATGTTGCCGACCGTCTTGCCCTTCAGGAGATCTTCCTTGACGGTGGTATCGCCGGCTGCCGCGAGCAACGTCGTCAACATGTCCTCGTGCGCCCCGATTTCATTAATGACCGTTCCGGGCTCGATGACACCTGGCCAGCGGATGGCGGTCGGCACCCTGAAGCCGCCCTCCCACTGTGTAGCCTTTTCGTTACGGAACATGGTGGTGCCGCCATCGGGCCAGGAAAAGAACTCCGCACCGTTGTCGGTGGAGTACATGACGATGGTGTTGTCTGCGAGACCGAGCTCGTCGAGCTTGGCGAGCAGTTGGCCGACGTGGCCGTCGTGCTCGACCATGCCGTCGGCATAGACGCCGAGGCCCGTTCTACCCTCGGACTCGGCCTTGAGGTGCGTCCAGATATGCATGCGGGTCGAGTTCCACCAGACGAAGAACGGCTTGTCGGCCGCGTGTGCCCTGTCGATGAAATCGAGCGCCGCGGCGGTGACCTCCTCATCAACGGTTTCCATGCGCTTCCTAGTCAGCGGGCCGGTGTCCTCGATACGGCCGTCCGCAGAGGACTTGATCACGCCCCGCGGGCCGAACTTCTCGCGCAGGGTATTGCCATCGGGAAACACGAAATCCCCCGGATAATCCGGATGTTCCGGCTCCTCCTCGGCGTTGAGGTGGTAGAGGTTGCCGAAGAACTCGTCGAAACCGTGATTGCTCGGCAGCATCTCGTCGCGGTCGCCGAGGTGGTTCTTCCCGAACTGGCCCGTCATATAGCCGTGCTCCTTGAGCAAACCAGCGATGGTCGGGTCTTCCTTCTTCATGCCCTCGGGCGCGCCGGGCAGACCGACTTTGGTCAGACCGGTGCGCATGGGCGACTGGCCAGTGATAAAGGCGGCGCGGCCGGCGGTGCAGCTCTGCTGGCCGTACCAATCGGTGAAGATTGCGCCTTCCGCTGCAATCCGGTCGATATGCGGCGTCTTGTAGCCCATCATCCCCATGTTGTAGGCGGAAATGTTGAACTGGCCGATATCGTCCCCCCAGATGACGAGGATGTTCGGCCTGTCCTGCGCTGCCGCGGTACCGGCAAGCACGATTGCCATCAGGGCGATGACTGCGATTCGCATTCCATTCGATCTCATATCTCTCTCCTTTCGATTCACTTGCCCTTGCCGGCGAGGATCTTGTCCCACCGGCTACCGAGCTTTTTGAGAATGTTCTCGACCTGCTTGATCTGCTTGTCGGGCTTGCCCTTGACAGTCACTGTGCCCGAGCCGCGCCAGACCAGCTTCTTCTCCTCGGAGTCATAGGCGTCGATGACCAGGGTGCCTTCCTCGTAGGAGTACTCGCGCGTGGTGGAGGTCCCCATCATGGGACCGCCGAAGGGGTCGTAGCCGCCCCAGCCGCCCCAGTAGCCTCCGTAACCCATCGAGGTGGTGCTGTAGCTCTTCTGCTCCTGGCTTGAGAAATGGTAGGTCACGAAGAGGTCCGGATTCTCCTGCACCTCGCGAAGCCCTCCCTCGCGCAGCTCCTTCGTGACCATGCTGACCACGCGGTCGGCCATGATCGCGTTGTCCTTGATGGCGGTGTCCTCGGTGTCGACGTACTGGAAGGTTTGGACGCTGTCGAAGTCGAAATCGCGGGCGTAGTCGATGTGGACCTTCTGTGCCAGGCCGGGCGCCGCCACCAACATCACTGCGAAGATGATTCCAAGTGTTTTTTTCATTTTCTTCTTCCCTTTCCCTGTTGTCTGGTGACCCATCAACGGTGAGAGGTCACACTCCTGGGTATCCGCTGTCGGTGTCATCCGACCGGGATGGTGAAAGTCGCGTTGACGCGAATCGAGCTATCCACCGCCGAGCCGGGCCAGCTGTCGTAAATCAGGCTCGTCTGGTACTCGGCGTAGAAGTTCCAGGTGCCTCTTTCTTTAACGAAGACCTTGCCGAGACGCACGCCGATGGGCAGGTAGAACTTCTTCGAGTTCCAGTCGTAGTTCGCGACCATGTCGCCGTTGCCCACGTACCAGCCTCCGCCGAGCTGGTAGTTGAGAATAGGAGCGATACCGAGCGGGTTGGTGTCGCTGGTTCCTGCCGGCAACGTTTGTGGATCGATGGCCCTCCACGACTGGGTCAACAGGACACCGTAAAACCACTTGCCCGAGCTGTTGACCGCTGCGGTTGCGAAACCGTAGCCCCACTCGTCGCGGGCCACCTGCTCGTCCCCGGGAAGGGTCACGAGCGGGCCGATGCCAAAGCGGCCGCTGCCCCAGTCCCAGCTCTTGGGAATCATGAGCGCGAAGATCTCGGTGTTGCCGAGCCCGTTCTCACCAGTACGCAGGTTCTCGTAGTGGCGCAGGGTGATGCGCGGCAGAATGGTGAAGCTTTCGAGCGCGATCGGCATGACGACCCGCAGCTGGACGTAGTTGTCGAGACCCGGCTGCCTCGTCTGGCCGTTGTCCAGCGTGTCCTCCTTCCAGGTCATCGACTGGTAAGCGAACTGGAAGGACCACTGGGTCGCGGTGGAATCCATCGCCTTGGCGACGTCGTCCTGGCCGGCGGCCGCGGCCCCCTCCTCCTCTTGGGCGAGGACCGGGCCGGGCACCGCAACCAGCGCTGTGGTCAAGAGGGCGAGGACAGCCCTTCCCGACCAGCGGCGAAGCCTCTCGCGATGCGATCGATCATGTCTCATGTTCTCTCTCCCTTTACCGTTCGAAGCATGCCGCTCCGATTCGTGAAACTCGGAAATTCTTCTGATAGCCATCTTGTGAATCCCCTCAGGTCTCGGACGGGCGATCTGCGACCTCGATGCGGTCACTGAGGAAGGCGCCCAGAACCGAGGTCGAGTCCTGGAGCTCGACTGTTCGTGCCGACTCGAGGGTTCCCAGCACCTTGATCGCACCCAGCAGCGTTCGGAAGCCAACCGAACGCAGGTAATCCTGAAGCTGATGTTGCGAGTGCCACCACTGCAGCCACAGGAACTGGTTGGGGCCGCTGAGGTCCTCGAAG
>JBFFBV010000005.1:0-93673 GCA_041560205.1 Candidatus Sulfomarinibacter sp. | reverse complement strand
TTCCCTCTTGAACGACCTGGAGGTGACCGCAACGCCCTCAATCAAACTGACCTCTGTCGCTGTACCTGAAATCTGCCCCTGATTGCTGTCTCTGTCCCGGAATCTGCCGCTGACCTCACCAAAAAAAACCCCGCCGGTGGGCGGGGGATTGGTGGAGATCTCTGACAGGGCTCAGAGAAGCTTGAGGATCTCCTCCTCGATGTGCTCCTCGTCGCCGGGCTCGAAACCGAGGTGGTAAAACATCACCTTGCCTTCGCGGTCGATCACGAAAGACGTCGGGAAGGAGCGGACCTTGAAGATCGACGCGACGACCTCATTGTCTTCTTCGCCGTTCTCGACCAGCGTGTAGCCGAGCCCCTTCTCCTCGATGAACTTGGTGGCGCGCTCGGTGTCGCGCTTGGACTCGACGGCGATCACCTCGAAGCCCTGGTCCTTGTACTTCTCATACAACGGCTGCAGGCGTGGCAACTCCACGCGGCAACCGCCTCACGTGGGGAACCAGAAGGCGAGCAAGGTCACCTTGTCACTTCGGAGGTCCGACAAGCTGACCTCGTTCCCTTCGTAGTCGAGCAGCGTGAAGTCGTCGACCGAGGTCGCGAGCTCCCTGCGGGTCGTCCACAAGAACTCGTCGAAGCCCGACTCGTCACCGTGTTTGCCGGCGTAGGCCTGCCGGAGAAAGGTTTCGGCGCTCGATCCTTCGTCGCCGAAGGCCACCTCGGCGCCGAGCAGCTCGATCGCGGACTCGTAATCTCCCTCGGCCAGTGCGGCCCGTCCCCAGAAGCTGAAGAGCGGTGTGTTGGGGACACCGAGGTAGTTGACGCTGCCGGCTTCGTCGGCCTCGGCAAAGCGGGCGAAGGCCAGCTCGGTGTCACCCAGGTTGTAAACCGCCCAAGCCTCGTAGGCGAGGGCGGTGGCCGTACGCCTTTGGACACGCTCAGCGACGTCTTCATCGGTGAACTCGCGATCGGGATAATCGGCTCGGAAATCCTCGGGCGTCGCCAGCTTGGCTGCGGCGGCGGTATGTTCAGCGACGATCTCCCATTCCTCGAGATCCACGGCGACCTCGAAGACCTGCTGGTGTTCGGTGTAGCTGAGCTCCCGCTGCGCAGCGAGCTCCGAGACGACCTGCGCCAGGTCGATGGGCACCTCGATGGAGTCCGCGAGACCGAGCAGCTCCATGCTCACGCCAAAGCGCTGCTCAGGATCCGTGATGTGATCGAGGGCCGCCGAAACGGCCTCGTAGGCGCCCTGCGGGTCCTTCATCTCGTGGCCTCGGTAGTAGACGATGACGCTGGCCATCGAGGTGCTGTGAGCCGTGTCGGGAAATTCCTCAAGATAGTGCTCGGCGAGATTCGCCTTGTCCTCGGCCGTCTCGAGGCCGTTCCAAGCCTCGCGCAGCTCATCGAAGGCCACCTCCGACGGGGGCACCGTTTCCTGCTTCGCGCACGCGCCGGCGAGACCGACGAGCACAGCGAGAGCCAGAATTGTCGATCGACGTGACATGAACCCTCCCTTCCGGTCGCGCGCGTATGAATTCTCCTTCGCGCGCCGGAGCAGTATACGCGTTCATTCAGTTTCCGTCTCCGTCCCCGTGCCCGATGTTGAGCTGGAAATCAATTGCTCGACAATCGGTCCTGGAAAGCAGCGCGCAACGGAAACGTGAAGAAACGCTATAGTTCCCACTATGCGAATCGGCGATACCTGGTACCGGACGATCTGGCCGACCGACGACGGGGCGGCGGTGGAGATCATCGACCAGACCCTGCTGCCGCACGCCCTCGAGATTCGGCGACTGCAGTCCGTAGATGACGCGGCGGAGGCGATTCGGACGATGCGCGTTCGTGGCGCGCCGTTGATCGGCGCCACCGCCGCCTACGGGCTGGCTTTGGCGCTTCGCGACGACGGTTCCGACCAGACTCTAGAAGAAGCTTCTGACGCGCTCGCGGCAACCCGGCCGACCGCGGTCAACCTGAGGTGGGCCCTCGACACGATCGCCCGTGCTGTGAAGCCACTGAGTGGAGCGAACCGCGGCGAAGCTGCCTGGGCCGCTGCGGCGCGCATCTGCGAGGAAGATGTCGAGATCTGCCGCGGGATCGGCGATCACGGTCTGGCCATGCTGAGCGAGCTTGCCGAAACCAAGGGCGGGGGCTGCATCAATGTCCTCACTCATTGCAACGCTGGCTGGCTTGCCACGGTCGACTGGGGCACCGCCCTGGCACCGATCTACATGGCACATGATTCGGGGATGCCGCTTCACGTGTGGGTCGACGAAACCCGGCCGCGCAACCAGGGGGCGGCGCTGACCGCCTATGAGTTGGGCGCGCACGGTGTGCCCCATACCTTGATCGCGGACAATACCGGAGGACACCTCATGCAGCGAGGGTTGGTCGACGTCTGTATCGTGGGCACTGATCGAACCACGGCATCCGGGGATGTGGCCAACAAAATTGGAACCTACCTCAAGGCGCTCGCGGCCTCCGACAACTCGGTCCCCTTCTACGTCGCCCTTCCCTCCACCACGATCGACTGGACCGTGAATGACGGCATCGCCGACATTCCCATCGAGGAGCGCGCGCCCGAGGAAATCACAGTGGTACCCGGGCGAGGTCCCGGTGGCGAAATGACCGCGGTCGAAATCGCACCGCCGGGTTGTCCGGCGAGAAACTGGGCCTTCGATGTGACTCCGGCACGACTGGTGACTGGCCTCGTCACCGAGCGCGGAATCTGCGAGGCCTCGGCAGCGGGCCTGTCCACCCTTTTTCCGGAGCAAGCATGAGACCGGTAGGTATCGCTCTCGTTGTCGGTGTTCTCGGAGTTGTGGCGGTCGCAGCCGGCTGTCGATCCGCCTCCCCGCCGGACACCGCGACCTCAGAACCGTGGGATGTCAATCGGGCGCAGGTGATCGAATGGCGTGCGGACCAGCCGTCCTTTGCGCAGGAGTACGCGCTCGAGGCCTCCGGGCTGGCCACCGCCCGTGGTGTTCTCTTCGTGCCGTCCGAGAAGTACGGCCGCCTGCTCCTCGTCGATCCCTCCGCCGGCGCCCGTGTCAGGACGGTCCCGTTGGCAGTGCCACGCCATGCAGAGCTCGAAGGGGTGGCGGTGACCGCCGACGGCCTGCTTTTCTGCGACGAGGCTCACGCTGCCGTATACGAGGTCTCCGGGGCGGTCGATCTCCTGTTCTCCGGGGGCAGGGCGAAAGAGGCGCTGGCGGTGACCCACATCGCACTCGACGGCGTCGACGTGCGAGGCGGCAAGATTGGCTTCGAGGGGATCGAGATCAGTCCCGACGGCCGCACGGTGTACCTGCTTCTCGAAAGGAGCGGAAACGATACGACGGGCTGTGTCTCCAGAATCTGGGGGCTCCACAGAACCGATGCCCTCCTTCGCTCGACGGACGGTCCGATCGAGGTGGCTCTCGAGGATTGCGCCTGGCGATTGACCGGTCTGGCGTGGTGGGGCGGGCGGCTCATCGCCCTCAAGACCCAGTTTCCAGGGGAACGCTACGAGATCGTCACGGTCGACCTCTCGAGCGGCGTCACCGAGGTCGTGATCGATCTGACCGATCTGCTCAGATCGCTCGCACGGCAGGGCTGGTCGAACAACGTGGAAGGCATCGCCGTCGGCGACGATGGGTCCTTGTGGCTCGTGGCCGACAATGCCGTAACGGGTGTGATCGACGACCCGCTCCCGCCACCGGGCGAGGCTCGGACCCTTCTTTTGCGTCTGCCGGCGGCAGCCGTGAGGTGATGACGGCCGGTCTCGGTGTCGGTCGGATTCGAAGCTGCAAGCCAACGCGGATCCGAGCTCAGGCGACCGGGCGCGATTGAAATCCCGGGAGTTGGTGGTGACCGCGAGCGTGGCCGAAAGACCTGTGGAGAGGATTGTTGCGCGGCCGCATCTGGGGTGATTGGTGGCCAATTCAGTCGAGGACCGAGAGGATTTCCCGCCGGAGGTTCGATGTACAATCGAATGGGGATAGAGTGCGAGCCGGTGAACGATTCGTGCTTCAGCGGCTGCGCCGGATGCTCTACCGGAGGTTAATTGACCGACCTGACTCAATGGCCGCCGATCGCGTTCATCGCGGTGATTCTCGTGCCAGCGCTGATTCTCGTTCTGGTTGCGCTGCTGGTTGCGCTGCGCCGTGCCTCCGCCGATCGCCAGGTTGCTGAGAGAAAGGTCAAGGAAATCTCCGAGGAGGCCGCGAGGAAGTTCCGGAGGCTCGAGCACGACCTCAACTTCCTGGTCGATTTCTTTCGGGTCTTTTCGAAGCTGGTCGGCGAGATGCACGCCGAGCGGCAGGTGCGGATGATCCCGAAGGCTCTGCTCAGCGCGATGGTTCGGATCTACCGGCCGGAGGTCGCGGCCGTCCTCGTGACGCGTGAACAGCGCGGTGGCGAGGTCGCGAGCGGGCAGCGCCTGTCGGTGGCGGCCCTGCACTCGATGCGGGGATCGCTCAAAGAAGGCATGGAGTTCAAGTTCGGGGAGGGACAAGCGGGGATCGTCGCTGAAAGGGGCCACGTGATGGTCCGCAAGGACTTCGAGGAAGATCAGCTGGCGGCCTACGAACGCTCGAGGATCACCGTCGAACCGAAGTACGACATCATGGCTCCCATGATCGCGGGCGGTGAAACGCTCGGCGTGTTGGCGATCTCGCGCCCGGACCGCCACCACGACAGCGAACGCGATGTCCTCGAGATGATCGCCCGCATCGGCGCCCTGACCTGGAAGAACGTCCAGGCCTATCGGTCGAAAGAGGTCGAAGCCGAGGTCGACAAGCTGACCAAGATCTTCAACAAGGGTGCGCTGCTTCGCCGCCTCGGTCTGGCCCTCCACGAGGCCCGAACCAGCGGCGCCAAGGTGGCGGTCTTCATCTTCGACCTCGACAACTTCAAGATCTACAACGACACCAACGGCCACCTTGCTGGGGACCGCCTGTTGTCGAAGCTCGCGGCCCTCGTGAAGGACACGGTGCGAACCGATGATGTGTTCGGAAGGTTCGGTGGCGAGGAGTTCCTCCTCGTGATGCCCAACCGTACGGGCGCGCAGGCGATGACCGCCGCCGGGATGATCAAGAAACGGATCGAGGAGTACCCCTTCGAGGGCGGGGCCACCCAGCCGCTCGGGAAGGTGACCATCTCCGGAGGCGTCGCGGTCTTTCCGGATGACGCTCCCGAGCAGGTGGACCTGATGCAGGCCGCGGACAATGCGCTCTACCGGGCGAAGCAGAACGGCCGCAACCAGGTCATGCGGGCCGAGGAATCCGGCCTCAATCCGATCGAGACGCGCTGACGCTCCCGCCCTCCCACCCGGGCCCAGGATCCAAGCTTCACGATATAAGGCCGCCCACCCGCCTCTCGGGCTCTCGGTCTTCCGGCCGTCCTGCATCTTGGATCGTACATCTTGCATCCGGGTGAGTGGAGGGTAGGGTAAGATACGCGCTATGAAAGTCGACGTTCGACATGTGGATGACGTCATCATCGTCGATCTCGAGGGACGCCTGGTCATGGGGGTCGGTGACGAACTCCTGCGCGATGTCATGAACGAGCTCATTGCGGAGGATTGGAAGAAGATTCTGCTCAACCTTCGCAAGGTCACGATCATCGACAGCTCCGGCATTGGCGAGGTCGTGTCGAGCTGGAAGCTCGGGCGTCGCTTCGGCGCCTCGGTCAAGCTGCTGCGTCCGGCTCCACAGATCCAGCGGACCCTTCGTCTCGCCCAGCTCCTGCCGCTGCTCGAGGTCTTTGATGAAGAGGGCGAAGCGGTGGCGAGCTTCCAATCCGCCGAGTGAGACAGACCGTCAGCCGTGCTCCGCTCCCGCACCGAGGCCTCGGCCGGAAATCGAGAGACGCAGCGTTTCAACGCAACGGAGGGAAGGTCCATGTTCGACAGCTTTCGCGAGGGTTTTCGAGAAGAGCTCGACGGCATCCGTGAGGCCGGAACCTACAAAGAGGAGCGTGTGATCTCGTCGCCCCAGAGCGCGGCCATTCGGGTGCCGCAGGGTGAGGTCATCAATTTTTGCGCCAACAACTATCTCGGTCTCGCCGACAACCCCGAGATCATCGCCCGTGCCAAGGCAGCCCTGGACGAGCGAGGATTCGGCATGGCCTCGGTGCGGTTCATCTGCGGGACCCAGGACCTGCACAAAGAGCTCGAGGCCACCATCAGCGAGTTCAACGGCACCGATGACACGATTCTCTACTCCTCCTGCTTCGATGCCAACGCCGGCCTCTTCGAGACCATTCTCGGCGCCGAGGACGCCATTATCTCGGACCAGCTCAACCATGCCTCGATCATCGACGGAGTTCGGCTGTGCAAGGCGGAGCGGTTCCGATATGCGAACTCGGACATGGTCGAGCTCGAGGGGATCCTCGAAAAGACGCAGGACCACCGCCGCCGGCTCATCGCGACCGACGGTGTCTTCTCGATGGACGGCTATCTGGTCAAGCTCGACCAGATCTGCGATCTCGCAGACCGCTACAACGCGATGGTGATGGTGGACGACTCGCACGCTACGGGTTACATCGGCACGACCGGTCGTGGCACACCCGAGCACTGTGGCGTGCAGGGGCGAGTCGATGTCATCACCTCGACGCTCGGCAAGGCGCTCGGAGGGGCTTCCGGCGGCTACACGACCGGGCGCCGAGAGATTATCGAGATGCTGCGCCAGCGCTCGCGGCCCTACCTCTTTTCCAACACCTTGACCCCAGCCCTGGCCGCAGCCGGCATCGAGGTCTTCCGCATGCTGTCTGAGACCACCTCGTTGCGAGAGAAGCTGATGGACAACACGCAGTACTTCCGGGACAGGCTCGCCAAAGTCGGCTTCGACCTTCTCCAGGGCGAAACCGCGATCGTTCCGGTGATGCTGTATGACGCCAAGCTCGCGACCGAATTCGCCAACGCGATGCTCGACGAGGGCATCTACGTCATCGGTTTCTCCTATCCGGTGGTGCCAAAGGACCAGGCCCGGATCCGGGTCCAGATATCCGCTGCGCATGAGCACGGGCACCTCGATCGCGCTGTGGCGGCCTTCGAGGCCGTGGGCCGAAAGCTGGACGTGATCTGAATTTTGAGCGTCAGGAGTCTGGTTGAAATCAATCCAACTCGCAGAGGAGCTGGAATGTGAACTTCGTGCTCTGGGTGATGCAAAACGGGCATGCGGCGCCAGGGCCTATCTCAAAAGCGATCTCGAGTTCATCGGCGTGCCCGCCAAACCACTCCGCGCGGTGGCCCGTTCCTTTCTGGCCAATCACCCGGGACTCGACCGCGCGACGCTGATCGCTCTCGCAGAGACGCTCTGGGATCGGCCCGTCTTCGAGCTCAGGGCAGTCGCGGTCGCGCTGCTCGAACGGAGAACCGACGATCTTGTCACGGATGACCTCGAGCTCGTCGAAGATCTGTTGCGTCGTTCGAATACCTGGGCGTTGGTCGATTGGCTCTGCACAAAGGTGGTATCTCCCCTGGTCGACCGCGATCCCGTGGCGGCGGCGGTGGTGCTCGAGCGATGGTCTCTCGACGATGACTTCTGGCTTCGCCGGGCCTCGATGCTCGCCCAGCTTCCCTCACTCCGCGCGGGCGGCGGCGACTTCGAGCTCTTCGCCTCCTTCGCGTCGCGCATGGTGGGGGAGAAGGAGTTCTTCATTCGCAAGGCGATCGGCTGGGTGCTTCGCGATGTCAGCAAGGTGCGTCCGGATCTGACCTCTCAATTCCTCTCACGGCACATCAACGAAGTCTCTGGTTTGACCTTCCGAGAAGCGTCCAAGTACCTGTCGGAGGAACAGCGCGAAAGCTTGCGTCGGGGCCGTCGCTGATAGGATGAAAAGAGGTCCCCGATGCGAAGCGCCATCATGATCGTTCCTCTGGCTGCGGCCCTTGCTGCGTGGTCGCTTGTCGTCCGCGCGGCCGAGCCCTGGGTCATCGTCGAGGACGTCGTCATCACCGAGCCGATGGAGGTCGAGGACATCGTCGTCGCCCTCGGCGGCTCGTTGACGGTCAGGGATCTGCCGGAACCCGGGCTGCGGGTAACCGGGAGTATTTTCGCGGTGAATAACGCCTCGATCAGGTTCTCCAACTCGGTCATTCAGTTCATGAACACCTACCACGGGCAGTACGCTCTCGCCGGTATCGAGAGCTCCACGATCGAGGTGGTGGGCTGTGACTACCGCATTCCGAACCAGGTCCAGCATGCTCTGATCATTTTCGGGGACGGAGAAATGGTCGTCGAGGACACCGACTTTGGCGATGTGCAGCTCATTTCGGCAGGAAACGCCCGCCTCTCCGCGAGCCGGGTCAACGGCAACTTCGAGGTTCTGGTCCAGGACGACTCGACGATGGAGCTCTCCGACATTCCCAGAACATCTGGGTCGGGGCGGATCTGGGTGTGGGTCGAGTTTCCGAGCGGCTCGGTGGCCGAGTACACACCGCCGATGCCGGGCTTCATCTCCAGCTGGACCTTTCCACCTGCCGGTTCGGTGGGCATCGAGCAACGCGTCACCGTCGATCGCTGTGAGGCCATGCTGTGGCCGATGCTGGTGCGTGAGAACGCCCGTCTGACCCTGCGCGACATCCCGGAGGCGAACTGGATCGTGGTCGGGCTCTATCTGCCGGAATCGGTCACCATTGACGGCCTGATCAATGACCAACACCACGAGATGACCGAGCTCCTCTTCAATCAGGAGATCAATCTCGTGAACGCTTCCATCGACACCTGGAACCTCTACCCGCAGCTGAACGCGAGGGTCCGGGTGCGCGACTCGCTCATCGGCGAGATCTTGAGCTTTGGTGACTCGAGGGTAGATGTCGAGAGGACGACCATCGACGGCAGCGGCGGTTTTCTGGGCGCTCGCGATCATTCGCAGATCGTGGTGTGGGACTCGACGGTCACCTGCACGATCGAGGCAACCCACGACGGAAGCGTCGAGCTCCATCGGAGCGAGGCGAATCCATACCCACAGGACCCCGAAGGTCTCTTCACCCGTTTCGGCGCCTACGATCGGGGCCGTCTCTTTGCCGATCAGACCGACGTGAGATCCATCCCGACCGCGGGCGGCGACGGACTCATCGCGATCACCTATCTCTTCGCCCCGGAACACCCGCCGACCGCGAGCTTCGAGATCTGGGGTTCGATCGGTCTCTTCTCTCTCGAGGGGGGGCCCGAACTCCACGAGTGGAGGCTCGAAGCGGTGCCACGCCGTGCGGGCCGCTCTCTGCCGATCGGGACCGGCGACGCCAACATCGAAGAGGACGTCATCGCCGTGTGGTCCAGCGCCGACTCCGGGGTCGACCACCTGCTCCGCACGGTTCTCACCGATTCGCTGGGGCGAAGGCTGGTGGGCTGGGTGCACGTTCCCGGCGACGGGACGCGAACGCAGCGTGGTGGAGGGCGCCGATCACCGTAAGCGCAAGACCAGTCACCTTTTGCGCGCGGAGAACAGGAGCCCGACCCCCCACGGGGCGCCGTCGAAGATCCGGTCGAAGTTGAATACGCTGCGCATCGCCGAAACCAACCAGCGCCTCCGTCCAAAGGCGGAAACCGCGCTCAGCATCCGATCGCTCTCGACCGTTCCCTCGTGATCGAGTCGACGGCGGTTGACGCGTGCCAGGAAGAGCTCGTCGTAAAGTCTCATCAACGGCCAACCCCACACCTCGACCTCGGCGTCCAATCCGGTGTCTTCGAAAACCCGCTCCAGATCCCGCGACGAGTACCTCCGCACATGGCCGGCCCAGGTATCCCAGGTGGACCACTGCTGCGGCCCCGCCGGTACGGTGCCGACGAGGTATCCGCCGGGCGGGAGGACCCTCGCGAACTCGGCGACGGCGGCCTCGTGGTCCTCGACATGTTCCAGAGTTTCAGCGCTGGTGACGCTCTGGAAGGCACCATCGGCAAAGGGGAGGCTGGTGATGTCTGCAACGATCGGGAGGACGCGTTCCGAGACCGCCGCCTCGGACGCTCGCTCGGCGAGCACTCGTAACGATCGCAGCGAGAGGTCGGCTGACACGACCGTGTGCCCCTGCCGAGCCAAGGTGAGCGACAGGGAACCGATCCCCGCTGCGCATTCGAGATGAAGCCCCGGCGATGGAACGAGCCGTGCCAAACGCCCATTGATGCGGCTTTCGCGGTGTGCATGACGCGGCCCGAAGAAATCGGGATCGACTCCCCACTGCGCTTTACCCATGGCGTCAGGATAACTGAGCCCCGTCTCCCTGCCCGTCTCCGTATCCGATCGGGCACGGGCACGGAAACGGAGACGGATACGGGACTCTGTTACCATCCCCACCCATGTCCGAGCTCCGACCCCAGTGGATTGACACTGCCGGCGGCCTTCGAAAGGCCGCGGATCGGTGTCGTGGCGCGAGCCGGATCGCCCTCGACACCGAGGCCGACTCGATGCACTCATACTTCCACAAGGTGTGCCTGATCCAGGTGAGCGCCAACGGCCATCACATGGTCATCGATCCCTTGGCGGTCGACGCCGAAGACCTGCAGCCACTCTGGGATGTGGTTGCGGATCCTGCGGTGCCGATTCTCATGCACGGCGCCGACTACGACATCCGCATTCTGGATCGCGACTTCGGTGCCCGGGTGGCGGGACTCATCGACACCCAGATCATGGCTCAGCTCGTAGGGGAGGAGAAAACGGGTCTCGCGGCGTTGCTCTCGAAAGAACTCGGCGTCGTCCTCGACAAGAAGTACCAGCGAGCGGATTGGGGCAGGCGCCCTCTCAATGCAGCCCAGCTCGCTTACGCCTCGGCCGACACCGCCCACCTCGGTGAACTCGTCGACAAGCTTCAGGCGCGACTCGAGGAGCTTGGCCGTTGGCAGTGGGCGCAGCAGGAGTTTCGCAAGCTCGAGAGGGTGCGGCACGCGCCGGCTGAAGCCGAGCCCCTCGCCTTCGAGCGCATCAAGGGTGCGCGACGCCTGCGAGGTGTAGCCCGTGACCGCCTCTATTCGCTCTACGAATGGCGAGAGAGGCACGCTCGATCGCACGATATCCCTCCCTTCAAGGTCCTCGGCAACAAAGCACTGCTGGCGATGGCGGAGGAGTGCCCGGTCGACCTTGAGGCGCTCGGTCAGATTGACGGCATCGGTCCCCGAGCCCTTCGTCGGTGGGGACGGGACCTCTTGCGTCGGCTGCAAAGACCCGATTGCGCTCCGGAGAGGGAGAGGCCACCACGGCCGCCCACGCCCACCGCGGTAGAGCGTCGACGGCTCAAGCGCCTGCTCGCCGCGCGCGACGCCCGGGCTGCGGCGCTCGAGATCCAGGCTGGGCTGCTCTGTTCACGGGGCATCGTCGAGGCGGTCTCGCAACGGAATCCGCCGTGCACCACGATGGAAGACCTGGCCGACGGGGGCGTGGACGGCTGGCGGCTCGAGGTCCTCGGCACTGACTTCCTCGAAGCCATATCGGAAGCGTGATGCCACCCGCCAGCGGATGCATCATCGATCTCGATGGAACGCTCTACTCCGGCGGAGAGCCGATTGCGGGAGCCGTCGCCGCGGTCCGGGCCATGCGTGACGCCGAACTGCGGCTGTGCTTTGCCACCAACACCACGCGCCGACCCCGCTCGAATCTCGTGTCCAGGTTGGCGGCGATGGGGATCGAAATCGCGGCGGATGAGCTCTTCACGGCCCCTGTGGCGGCCGCTCGCTGGTTGGCGGGAACCGGGGCGAAGAGGCTTTCCCTCCTCCTGGCCGAAGCGACCTTCAGCGAGTTTGAGGCCTTCATCCTCGATGACGAAAAACCCGAGTACGTGGTCGTCGGCGATCTCGGGGAAGCGTGGACCTACGACCGTCTGAACCTCGCCTTTCGTGCCCTCGAGCGTGGCGCCAGGCTGGTGGCCATCCAGAAGAACCGTTACTGGGACCCCGGCGGCGGCCTGTGCCTCGACGCCGGCCCCTTCGTTGCCGCCCTCGAGTACGCGGCCGAATGCGAGGCCGTGCTGGTGGGAAAACCCAGCACACCCTTCTTCGTCACCGCCGCGGAATACCTGGGTATTCCACTCGACCGGGTGGCCGTTGTCGGCGACAGCGTGACCAACGACGTCGTTGGCGGACAGCGTGCGGGCTGCCTCGGTGTGGCGGTGCGGACCGGTACCTTTCGCGAGGAGCACCTCGCCGGCCTCGAGCGGCCGCCAGACGCTGTCCTCGATTCGATAGCCGACCTCCCGGCCTGGTTGGGAGTGGTCTGAGCCCTCCAAACGCTGTCAACGATCACCGAATAATTCGCAGAGACGCAGAGATGTAGAGCCGCAGCGAGGGACCTTTGCGTGCTCAAACTCCGCCGGAAATCGACCAATCTCGTCATCGTCAATCAACCACTGGAGGCGAACAATGAACGACCTTTGTGACCTTCGGGTCACTCGGGGCGAGAAGCGAAGAGCAACGGCGTTGCCTGGTTTCAATCCTTCTCTGCGGCTCTGCGTCTCCGCGCCGCTGCGGAGCTTTCGGGATCGCGCCTACTCCTCGATACGCTCGACGTCGGCACCGAGCTCGGTGAGCCGCGTGTGAAGATTCTGGTAACCGCGCTCGACCTGTCGGATGTTGTGGATGACGCTCTCACCCTCGGCGACGAGGGCGGCGATGACGAGGGCCATCCCGGCGCGGATGTCCGGGCTGGCCAGATTCTGGCCGCGCAGCTGCGAGGGCCCGACGACGACCGCGCGGTGGGGGTCGCAGAGAACGATTCGGGCTCCCATCGCGATCAGACGGTCGACCCAGAACAGACGGCTCTCGAACATCTTCTCGTGGATCAGGATGGTGCCGCGCGCCTGGGTGGCGAGGACGACCGAGATCGAGGTGAGATCGGCAGGGAAGGCCGGCCACGGACCGTCATCGATCTTCGGAATCGCGCCGTGGATGTCTTCCCGAATCACCAGCTCCTGGTCGGCCGGGACGACGATATCGTTGCCCTCGACCCGCCAGGTGATACCGAGTCGGCCGAAGCAGAGCTCGGTCATGCGGTGGTGTCTCTGGGGCTCGGCGCCGACGATCCGAAGTTCGCCGCCGGTGACTGCTGCGAGACCGATGAAGCTGCCCACCTCAAGCGGGTCGGGTCCGATCCGTGCCGAGGCGCCTGCGAGCCTCGCAACGCCCTCCACTTCGAGCGTGTTGGTACCGATGCCCCCGACTGATCCTCCCATCGAGTTGATGAGCTCGCAAAGCTCCTGCACGTGCGGTTCGGAGGCGGCGTTGCGAATGGTGGTAACGCCGTGGGCGAGGGAGGCTGCCATCACGGCGTTCTCGGTCGCCATCACACTCATCTCGTGCAGGAAAATGTCGGTCGCTTTCAAGCCATCGGGCGCGCTGAGCCGGTAACTCTCCGAACCCACCTCGACCTCCGCACCGAGCGCGCGAAACGCGTGAATGTGGGGGTCGAGCGGCCGGCGTCCGATGCGGTCTCCACCCGGTCTCGGCAGCACGGCGTTCCCGAATCTGGCGAGCAACGGGCCGGCAAGGAGGAACGAGGCTCGGATCTCGCACGCCAATCGTTCGGGCACCGGCCTGGACTCAAGGGTCGATCCATCGATGCCCCATGCGGATGGTCCGCGTCGCTCGACACCGGCGCCGAGCGTCGAGAGCAATTCCAGCATCACTGCCGCATCGCGGATCTCCGGCACGTTGCTGAGCTCCACGGTGCCCTCCGAAAGGAGCGTGGCGGCAAGCATCGGCAGGGCGGCGTTCTTGTTGCCGCCGGGCACCAGCGTGCCGTGGATCGGGCGGCCACCACGGATCACGTAGGCGAACTGTCCGTCGTCGAGAATGCTCATGGTCTGAACATAGCATCGTCCAGTGGCGGTGAAGTGCATCGATCGAGGCAATCTGAAGGCGAGGCCTCGCTGCAGCTGAGAGCCCCTCGCAGCAACCACCATAGATCCTGTAAAATCCCCGATCATGGCCCTATTGGAGCTCCACGAGCTCAGAACGGAAAAACGAGCCGGAGAGCTGACGGCTCTGCTGTCGCGTCTTTATGAGGCTCGCCGGCGTGTGGTCGTGTGGGTAGCCGACGAGGGTCGACGACAGATCCTGGACGACTACCTGTGGACCTTTCAGAAGCTGGCCTTTCTGCCCCACGTCCTGTGGGGCCAGAACCTCGGCACGGTCGATGAGGCGATCGTCCTGGTCGGTGAGCCAGTCAATCCCAACCAGGCATCGGTTCTGGTGATCGGTGATGATCTCCCACCGGGCCCGTGGGCCGCGACCTTTGATGAAATCCACGACCTGATTCCGCCGGGCAATAGCGGTGAAGAGCGGCGCGCGTTCTGGGAACGTTGGCAGAGGGATCCCGCCAGCGCGGCGGGCGGGGAAAGCTGAGCTTGCCAGGAGCTTGATCTCGGCTGTCGATCGTGGTGATGCCGTTGCCCGAGGTCGCTGTGGCGATCGACGTGTTGGTCCCAAACAGTGGCCACGAAGACGGGCTGGACATCGAGATCAAGAGCATGGAATGGGTCGCCTATATTGAGATCGTGGCGCAGTTGCCTCGAAGGCGAATGGTAAAATCGCGGCTGTCATCGGTGTTGGCAGCTACACCTCAGCAGGAGCTCACTCCGCCGATCCGTTTGAATCGAATGAACGCGTAGGCAACGGGGGTCCCGGCGAAACAGACGAAAAAAGCCCGGACCGGGAGGAAGGGACCTTGAGGCAACACGAGGTCGGCATCGTCGGTCTCGGTCCTGTGGGCTCGATACTCGCAGCGTACCTCGTACGAAGCGGAATGAAGGTGTACGGGGTCGAGCTGGACGAGTCGCGTGTCCAACAGGTCAACAAAGATGGGTTGGTGATTCTCGGCTTTGCCGAATTGCAGGCAAAACCTGAAAGCTGTTTTTCGAGTCTCGCCGAGCTGTCGGAGATCAAGGATCTGGCAGTGGTGTTCATCTGCACCAAGACCTGGGCCTTGCCCGATCTGTTGCCTGTCTTCGCCGATCTCAAGTGGCCAGACAATATGCGCGTCGTGGCGGCCATGAACGGCATCGGTCCCGAAGATCTCATCGGCGAGTACGTCGCCAAGGATCGCGTGTGCAGGGGCGTCATCAACTACGCGGGTAACCAGGACGCCGAGGGCCGGACAACGATGAACTGGTTTCACCCGCCCAACCTTCTCGGTCCAGCCTCCGAGAGGGCGCCGAAACGGATGGACGAGGTCGCCGGAATGTTGAGCGGTGCGGGGCTGACCACCCTGAGCGTATCGCACTACGAAATGAAAAAGGCCGCCTTCTTGAAGACCATCCTCAACTCCGCCCTCAACGCCCTGTGTGCAGCTCACGGACTCACCATGGAGCGCGCGATGCGTCTCAGGCACACGAGAAGCACCGCTCGGGTTCTGCTTCGAGAAGGTCTTACCGTGGCGGGCCTTGTCGGCTACAACTACGGTGAGGACGCCCTCGACCGATGCATGGATTTTCTCGAGGCGGGAGGCGACCACTACCCGTCCATGTGGTTCGACCTCAAGGATCGCCGGCCGACCGAGATCGAGTTCATCAACGGCAAGGTCGTCAAAATCGGCCGCATGTTTCAGGGAGTCGACGTGGGTCACAATACCTACTTCACCAGTGCGATCGTGACCCAGGAGATCAGGAACGGCACGCGTGACGAGGACGACATACCGGAGTACCTGATCGACTCGTGATGCCGAGGGAGGCTTGCATGATCAACGTGGAGCTACGTGAACGGGTGGTTCATCTGGTGATCGATGCGCCGCCAGTCAACGTGCTCGATGCTGCGATTCTGGGAGCTCTGGTCGAGCGCCTGGGCGCGCTCGCGGACGACGAATCGGTGGCGGCGGTCGTACTGTCGGGTGAGGGACGCTGTTTCTCGGCCGGCGCGTCGGTGGCGGAGCACAAGCAGGAGCAGGCCGACCACATGGTGACGGGGCTCGCCGAGGCCTGCCTCGCCTTAGCGGCCTTTCCGGCACCGGTGGTGGCGGCCGTCCACGGCCCCTGCCTCGGGGGCGCGATGGAGCTGATTTCGTTCTGTGACTTCGTGGTCGCCGACCCGGAAGCTGTCTTCGGCCAGCCCGAGATCAAGCTCGCGTTCTTTCCGCCCGTCGCGCTGCATCAGCTGCCCCGGCTGACCGGGTACCAGAACGCGGCCTACGCGATTTTTTCGGGTGAGAATATTCCCGCCGACCGAGCGCTTTCGATGGGTCTCGTGCAGAAGATCCTGGCCAAAGATCAGTGGGGAGAGATCGACGATCTCTTCAACGGTCTGTCGACGCCGGTGCTCCGGATCACCAAGCAGGCGCTCGCGAAGAGCCTGGCGGAGGGCTCTGCAGAAAGACTCAACCACTTCAAGGCCCTCTTCATGTCGGAGCTTTACCGACTTGAGGACGTTTCCGAAGGCATCACGAGCTTCGAGGAGCGTCGCCCTCCCGAGTGGAAGCATCGGTGATCTCGATCCGCCTGGAATCGAAGACCGCCACCAGGAGGAAAGTTGCGATGCTCACGATCCACGTCAGGTAGATCGGGTGAGGCAGCACCCGCCAGTCGGCGGGCGCGATGAGCCACAGCACAAGGGCGAGCATCGTGGTTGACAGGGTCCAGGTGGCCGACGAGCGGCGGCAGAGGCGCGGACAGAACATGGTCATCAACACCACCAGTGTGTAGGCGGTGGTCAGGGTGAGGCCCACCAGCAGAGCCTGCAGGATGCCCCGGACGGTGAGCGCGAGGCCGAAGGTGATCACACTCAGGACCGCCACGGTGATACGGCACAGGAGCTGGTCTTTGGCGGGGCTCAGATCGGGCGCGAAGAAGCGCTTGACGATGTCGCTCGAGACCAGGGCCGCGCTGCCGAGCAGCAAGGCCGATGCGGTGCTGACGTCGGCCGCCCACAGCCCGGCGAGGATGATTCCCGCTGCGAGCGGAGGCAGGTCCATCACCATCCTCGGCAGGGCCTCGGCCGCCACGATGCCCGGGTGGCTTGCCGCCGCCGCCATACCGACGATCGCGCTGACGAAGCCGACCGGCAGGATGATCAGGCCACCGAGCAGGTAGGCGCGGGCAGCGTGGCTCTCGTCCCTGGCCGCAAAACCGACCTGGATGACGGCCTGGGTCGAGTGGGTCGTCGTGATCATCACCAGGAACCAGGCTGCGATCAGCGCGGGGCCCATCGCCCAAAGGTCAAATCCGGGATGCAACTCAGGAAGGCCCGCCTCGAGCGCACCGAGACCACCGACCATGGCCACGCTCATGACCGCGGCGAGGACGATCCCGGTATAGATCACGATGACGTTGATGACGTTGGTCAGTCCGGCGGCCCAGAAACCACCGATCAGCGTGATGCCGACGAACACCAGGGCGGTGACCAGCATCCCCGACTGGAGGGTGAAGACCCCGGGCAGGAGCGCCCGCAGGATCGCCCCGCCGGCCACGTACTGGAGGGAGGTAATGACGATCTGGATCACGAGCTGACCGATCACCCCCAGCACCCGGGCGGTGACACTGTAGTGGCGCTCGAAGAGCTCGGGCAGGGTCGTGATCTCGTAGCGGCGGTAGCGCCGTGCCGCGCCGAAAGCGAGGACGAAGGCGCCGGCCGCCCAGGCGGCGTTGTACCAGCCGGCGGAAATGCCGCGCGTGTAGGCCCACTCGGCGGTGCCGATGGTCGACACTCCGCCGACGGCGAGACCGGCGAGCAGCGCCGCTGCCACCCAGTAGGGGAGACCTCGTCCGGCCAGTAGATAGCCGATGATGCCGCCACCGCCCTTCGCCGTCAGCCGGCGCGCCCAGCCGGTGACGGCGAAGAGCACAACCACGTACAGCGCGACGATGGTGACCGGGATCCAGCTGGTCACAATATTGCTTCAGCGGACTTTGAGGCGGACGTCGACGGCGCAGGCTCCGTCCGGCCAGGCCAGGATCGGGTTGAGGTCGAGCTCGGTGATCGAGGGGTGATCGGCGACCATCCGTGACACCCGCAGCAGCAGGTCCTCGACCGCCTCGAGATCGGCGCCCGGTTCTCGACGAACACCCTCGAGAATCGGGAAGCCCTTGATCGAACGCATCAATGTCTGCACTTCCGGCCGGCTCAAGGGAGCGAGCGCGAAAGCGACATCCCGCATGACCTCGACAAAGACTCCGCCGAGGCCGAACATCACCAGGTGGCCGAGGCCCGGCGACTCGGTAGCGCCGATGATGATCTCGCGGCCCGTGATGATCTGCTCCTGGAGGATGAAGGTGGGGTCGGCGCCGGAGAAGCGGTCCGCCATCTCGGCATGGGTGGCGGTAAGGGCCTCGGCGCTGCCGATGCCGAGCACCACGCCGCCCTCGTCCGACTTGTGGATCACGTCCGCCGAGTCGACCTTGAGCACGCATGGGAAGCCGACCTCGGCGGCGGCGGCCTCGAGGTCCTCCGGCCCCGTCAGCGCGCGCAGCTTCGGAGCCGGGATCCCGTAGGCCGACAGGATCGCGAAGGCGTCGGCCTGCGGGATGTAGGCGTCGCCCCCCTCGTGCCCGCTGACGATCTTCTCGGCGGTCTTGCGATCGACCTTCAGCTCGGGCGGCTTCTCGACCTCGCGGTCCCTGAGCTCGGCGTAGCGGGCCATCGCGGCGAGAGCGCGCGACCCGTCCTCGGCAAACTCGTAGACCGGCAGATCCGATCGCCTGAGCTTGTCGATCAGGCCGTAGAGCTCCGAGTAGGTCTCGACCACCACCACCACCGGCTTGTCGGAGGTGTCGGCGGCTTCCTTGATGCGGCGGGCGATGGCCTCGGTGTCGGTGAAGGGTGCGGTGACGAAAAAGACCAGCACCATGTCGGTGCCCTCCTCGGCGAGGAGGGTCTCGACCGCTGCGTGGAAATGATCCGCGTTGGCGGTTGCGACCACGTCGACCGGGTTGCCGAGGCTGGCTTCGGCGTAGAGGCTGTCGGCGAGCTTCGCCCGCCCCTCCTCCGACCAGGTTGCGAGCTCGAGGCCGTGGTCGACCGCCTCGTCGACCGCCTGGATGCCGGGTCCGCCGGTGTTGGTGATCATGCCGATGCGCTTGCCGCGCGGCGGCTCCTGGGTCGAGAAGGCGATCGCCGCCTTGACCATTTCGTCCGTGTCGTGGAACTCGACCACACCCGCCTTCTCGTACATCGCCGACGCCATGCGTGCCTGGTCGACGAGGGTACCGGTGTGCGAGGAGACCGCAACCGATCCCTCGCGGGTGCGCCCGGCCTTGATCGCGAGAATCGGGATCTTCGGTGTGATTTTCGACGCCACCTCGAGGAAGGCGGCCGGGTCCTTGAAACTCTCGGTCTGCATCATGATCACGCGCGTGCCCTCGTCGGTTCCGTAATAGTCGAGGATCTCGGGCATCGTGAGGTCGCACTCGTTGCCGTAAGAGCAGTACATGCGGTGGCCGAGGCCGACGTTGTGGAGGTGCAGCTTGAGCATCTCGCCCATGCCGCCGCCCTGGGCGATGATCGAGATGTTGCCCGGCTTCATCGGCACGAAGGTGAAGTTGGCGTAGACGGAGATCTCGGGATCGGCGTTCTGGATGCCCTGCGAGTTCGGACCGAAGAGGCGCATGCCGTAGCTGTGGGCCAGCTCGACCATCTCGCGCTCGCGTTTGATGCCCTCCTCGCCGACCTCCTTGAAACCGGCGGTGTGGACGATGGCGAACTTGACGCCTTTCTTGCCGCACTCCTCGATGACAGCCGGCACCAGGTCGTACCTGACCGAGATGTTGACCAGGTCGATCACGTCCGGCACGTCGAGCACCGACTTGAAAGCCTTGAACGAGCGGATGTGACCGCCCTTCGGGTTGATCGGGAAGATCGGACCCTTGTAGCCGTAGGTCGACAGATTCTTGATGACGATGTGGCCGATGGAGTAGGGGTTGGCCGACGCACCGACGACCGCGACTCCCCGCGGTTTGAAGAGACCGTCAAGCATCTTTCTCCTCCTGTGCCAGCGCGGTCAGGGCCGCACCGAGAGCGCCCGTGAACTGCGGGTGGGGGGGCACGCTCACCTCCCCACCGAGTTTTGCCGCCAAGAGTTCGGCGGTGGTCGGATTGTGGGCGACGACGCCGCCGGTGAGCACCACCTCGCCGTGGAGCTGATCCATCTCAGCCACCCGGCTGACGACCGAGGCGAAGGCGCCGCGGACAAGGCCGGCGAGGGGCTCGCCGCGCCGCAGGTGGGAGAGGATCTCGGTCGAGGCGAAGACGGTGCAGAAGCTGTTCAGCCGCACCGCCTCGTCGGTGCTGCTGGCCAGCTCTTCGAGCTCATCCAGGGCGATATCGAGGCGGAGCGCGATCTCCTCGAGAAAGGCGCCGGTGCCGGCCGCGCACTTGCGGTTCATCTTGAAGTCGACTCGGCGCCCGCCCTCGTCGAGGCGGATGATCTTGTTGTCCTGGCAGCCGATGTCGACGATGGTGATGTTGCGGGGATAGTGGTGGTAGCACCCGACGCCGTGACAGGAGAGCTCGGTGCGCGAGTCGTCGGCGAAGTCCACGTTGCGGCGACCATAGCCGGTCGACACCGTGCGGCGGAGCCGGTCCTGCTTGACGCCCGCCTCATCGAAGGCATCCTCGAGGCAGGCGCGGGCGGTTGCGGCGTAGTCGACTCCTGACTTCCGGATGGAACGACCTCGAAGCTCGCGGTCCTCGCCCAGGAGGACCAGCTTGGTGGAGGACGCGCCCACGTCGACACCGCAGTACAGCGGCTCGGCGGAGCGGTCCGGCGCTTTTTCGGTCATGCTATGCGGGTTGCTCCTGGAGCTGCTCGACCAACGCCTCGAATTGGGTTCGCGCCTGTTCCTCCGAGTAGAGGCGGAGGTCGTTGAGGTCGCCGTCGATGACCACGAAGGGGGTGCCGATCTTCTTGCGCAAGCGCTGCGGCAGACCGTAGCGGTTGTTCGAGTTGTTGGGGCAGGTCTTGGCGTCGTGGAAGATGATGCCGTCGATGGCGTAGTCGCGCACCATGCCTTCCATGTAGCGCTGCTTGAAGTCCTCCGAACGGACGATGAAGAGCTCGGTGTAGGCGCGGGCCATCCCCTCGAAGGGGTCTTCGGCCGCGAGGTCCTCGAAGATCCAGCTGTTGCAGTAGGTGGAGGCCACCACGCACGCCCCATGGCCGGCGAACTGCTCCGCGTGGTTGCGGAGCTTGCCCCACACCGGCATGCCCTCCCAGTAGAAGCGGAAGGTCTCGTCGTCGACCGCCCCGACGCCGTCGGCGACTCGCTCCTCGAGCTCGGCCACCAGTGCTTCGTAGTAGCGCTCCGCTCGCTCGTCGCCGCGCAGCACCACCGCCGGGCCCATTTGGATCGTGCCGTCAAAAAAGGTGATCGGCGACGGTTGGTGCTCGGCCAGACGGAGAACCTTGCGCCACAGCAAGGTGCAGCGGTAGGACGAGGCCACGACCTCGCGCAGGCGGTCGATGTCGAATGTGCGGCCCGAGATCTCCTCAAGGTGTGGGATCAGGTCCTTGTGCTGCTGGACGAGACCTTCGACGATCGCCGCGTCGAGCTCATCGACCGAGCGCGGGGTCTGGATCCCGAGCATCGGCACCTCCCACTCGCGCTGGTAGAAGGCGAACCAATCCTGGACGTCGCGGCACTGGTTGGTGTTGTAGACCAGAACGTCGGGCTTCGGCACCGACTCCATGCCGAAGGCCTTGGTCAACGGCGTGGTCTTGCTCAGGTAGGAGCCCACGTCGCTCGTCAGGTAGGAGCAGATCTCCGGCGAGTAGCCGGCCGCGGTGGCCGCCGGGATCAGATCGGCCGCCATCCTGGATGAGCCCAGCAGCGCACCGTGGTTCTCAGGAAAGTAAACCAGAAAACCGAACGATCGCAGCAGCTCGGCCGGGCCGACGCTGGTGCACCACGCGATTTTTTCAGAACCTGTCCTCGAGGCCTGGTCGAGCTCGCCGAAGTACTCCGCCATGGCCTCGCGCATGGCTCCCGTGGCGCGGATCTTCTTGATGGCGGAGGGTCGCGTGTCCTGATTCATGGCCCCTCTCCCTGTACATCGGTCTCGAGTACCAGGCGCGAAACGGGGAGAAATCCCATCTTGGCGAAAAACGAGACCAGTTCGTGATCGTCCCACGCCACCTCGGTGCGCAGCCGTTCGATTCGCAGGCCCCTGAGATTGAGCATGAGCTGTCTGAACATCGCCCTGGCGACGCCCCGGCGTCCGACAGCGGGATCAACCAGGACCGTGTCCAGGACGGCCACCGGCTCGGTGAGCCCGAACTCGCCGAAGTGAACTGCGGCAAGCATCGCACCCACGAGCATACCCTCGCTCTCGGCTCCGAGCGACACCCGGACGTCGCTTTCCTCGAGCGCCCGCTTGAGCTTGCCCTCGTACCAGACTCGCCGGCTGCGGCCTGTGATCTGCTCGTCGATCGCCACCAGCCGCGCGCAGTCCTCGGGCCTCAGGTTGCGGATGACGACGCCGGAGTCGTCGCTGTAGTCGCCTTCCATGCTGCTCCTCCAAGGTCGAGCTTTTGGTGGCGGAAGGCGCCCCAGATGGCGGCACCGATCGCCCCGGCGAAGATACTGAGCGGGTGGCCGGCCACCCGCAGAGGTGCACCGAATCGGCTGTCCTCGTCGAGCGCATCTTGGATGGCGGCGAGCAGACCGGCGTCGCTCGCCAGCCCGCCGGTGACGAGGACCACACCGGAGGCGCCGATCGAACGAAGGAGGCGCGCAAAACGGAGCGCCATACTGTCGTGGATGCCGCGCAGGATGTTCGGGGTCGAGATGCCGCGCGAGACCATGTTGATGACGTCTGTCTCGGCAAGCACCGCGCAGATCGACGAGACCTTCTCGGGATCGTCGGCAGCCAGGGACAGCTCGCCGATCTCGGCCTGTGACACCCCGAGGTAGCGGGCGATGTTCTCCAGGAACTGTCCCGAGCCCGAAGCGCACTGGCTGGTCATCTTGTAGCTGAGGACCTTTCCGCGCCCGTTCATGAGGACCGCCCGGCTGTGAAGGGCACCGACGTCGAGCACGGCCCGTGCCTCCGGCTCCAAAAAAAGCCCACCGCGGGCGTGGGTGGTCATCCCGTAGAAGTGGCCGGTCGCGAAGGGGACCTCCTCGCCCTCGCCGGTGGTGGCCACGTAGTCGATTGTGTCGACATCGGCGCCCCGTGCGGCCGAAGAAAAGACCTCGTCCACAACCGCGCGAACGTCTCGGCGCCGGATCCTGCTCACGGTCGAGGACAGGATCCGGTCGGAGTCGCCGTCGCATTCCATGACCACGGCCTTGATCGACCCCGACCCAACATCGATGCCGGCCGAGATTGTCATACCCGCGCCTCCCGGTGGGCGTAAAGAGCCGCCCCGAGTGCACCGGTGAAGATGCTGTCGGGCGATATGTTGAGCGTGCGTTCTCCATACGTCTCCGTGCACAGCCGCCGCAGAGCCTTGACCGCCGCTGGATTGCGCGCAACACCGCCCGTAAACGTGAATTCCTCGTCGACTCCGCCAGAGCGAGCGAGGAGCGACATCGCGCGGAGGACAATCGCGCGGTGGAGGCCAGCGAGTATGTCCGCGCGGCTCTCGCCCAAAGATAGACGCTCGCGCAGCTCGGCGCCGGCGAAGACCGTGCAGGTCGAGTTGATCTTGACGTGGCGCGTGCTCGCCTCGGCCAGCGGTCCGAGCTCGTGCAGTCCGATGTTCATCTCGTCGGCGATGTAGCCCAGGTATCGACCGCAGCCGGCGGCGCAGCGGTCGTTCATCTGAAAGCTGGTGACGATTCCGTCGGAGTCCACCTGGATTGCCTTCGTGTCCTGTCCGCCGATGTCGAGGACTGTCCGCGTACCCGGGAAGAGGGTGTGGGCGCCGAGCCCATGGCAGAGGATCTCGGACCGGATCTGCTCCTTGGGAAACGGCAGCCGCGCGCGGCCGTAACCGGTGCCGACGGTCGCCGCCTCCTCGAGCTCGGCGTCGCGCGCCGCCGACACCGCCGAGTGGACCTCCGCAGGGTTGCCGATGCGTTCGAGCGCGCCGGCAATATGATGGCGGAAACCGAGTTCGAGGGGCTCGTTCTCGACCCGGATAATGCACTTGTCATAGAGACCGACGAGGAGGTCGAAGCTGACGCCGTCGGGGTCCGCGGCCTCCTCCGCGTGCCGCATATAGGCCGAGCCTGCGGCGTCGCGGAAGAAGTCGGACCGCGGCGGCGGATCGTCGTCGGCGAACCACGCCTCCTCCTCGGCCCTGGTGGCGTCGAAGATCCCGGCCACGGCCTCGTGCGCCCGCTCAGCGAGATGATCGGCGACCGTGCGATCGATCTCGTCGGCGACCTCTGCCCGCAGGCGATCGAGCTGGGCCAGCATCTGGCTCAGGCGGAACGCCTTGAGCAGGCGGTCGAGGAGCTGCTGTCCGGCCGCCTTCTCGACCTTCTGGCGGAGCAGTCCGAAGCGGGCGGTGATGAACGCCTCCTCGCGCGCCACCCTGGCTGCCAGATCGTAGTTGGAGCGTGAGTTGGTGATGCCGCGACCGAGGATGGCGCCGCCCTCATCGAGAACCACCGCTTTGGTGGTGGTGGACCCGAGGTCGATGCCGACGAAACACCTCATCTCACACCGTGCCCGCCCGCGCCGCGAGCATCTGCAGATAGCTCTCAATGCGGTTTTTGATGTTGGCGGCCGAGAAATAACGCGGGTCGACGAGGTCCGACTCGATGAATGCACCGGGGATTCCGGTCCGCTTTTCAACCTCGCGTAGCATCATCAGCTGGCCGGCCGAAAATGAGTTGCACGACTTGACCGAGTTGATGAGAAAACCGTCCGCTTCATACTCACGGATGTAGGTCACCAGCATGTCAATGCGGCTCGGGAGATTGAGATTGGTATAGCATCCGCCACAGTAATCCGCCATTGTGCCGAGTGGGTCGTCGGGGTCGTGGCGGAAGCCGAAGTCGTAGGTCCCGCCGACCTTCGTGTAGGTAGAAGCCACCACCACCGCGTGCTCCTCGGAGAACATCCGCCAGAACTCGCGGAAGCTCGTCCAGTTGGGTGGGCCTTCCACCACCAGGCGGAAGCGTTGGTCGTCGAGGGGACCGTCCGGGGTGATCGGGCCCAGCCCGGCTGCAACCCGCGCCTCGACCTCGGAGCGCAGCTCCGTGTAGTACTCGACGCCCTCCTCGGTGCCCCGAAAGGACGAGAAGATCGGGCCGACGTAGTAGACGGCGCCAAAGTAAGCGTCGATCGGGCTCGGCCTGTTCTTGGCCGATTCGAGCACCGCCACAAGGTGATCCTCGGCCTCGGCGGCGAGCCCGAAGTGGTGGCGCAACCGCTCCTCGTCGTAGGATCGACCGGTCACCTTCTCCATCGCCGGGATCAGGTCGGATCGGATCTGGTTCGCGATGTAGTCGCGGTGCTCCGGCGACAGCCGACCGTCCCCCTGGTAGGGGATCTGCAGGAACACCGTCGGGCAGTCGTACTCCTCTCGCAGCAGCTCGAACCACTTCATGAAGGTGTAGCAACCGGTGTAGGAGAGCAACAGCAGATCAGGGTCGGGAAGCTTGGTGCCGGTGGGGCCGATATTGCCCGACATGAGCATGCCGATGTCGCACTTGACATAGGTGCAGACATCTTCGGAGTGGCCGGCGCGCTCGGCTGCGGCGATATAGTCTTTGCTCTTGCCGCGCATGCCCGACTGCAGCGCGTTGATTTCGGGCAACACGGGCAACGCGTCGAAGGATCTGATGAGCTCGGTGAGGTTGCCAGGAACGAAGGTGTAGACCACCGGTTCACCGCTCTTTGGCGCCTGCTCCAGGCGCTCGAAATGCTTGGCGATCATCGCCTTCTGCAGCTCCATCGAGCGGTCCTTCTGAACCCGCGTCTCCCCACCTGACACCATCAGATGCCCCCCCACAGCTTGATTGCGTCCGAAAAGGTGCCGGCCTGCTCGCGGAACTGCTGGAACTGGCCGCTGTTCTCGGCGTACTTGAAGGCGATGCACGGGATGCCCTCGGCCTCGGCGCCGGCGCGCAGCATCGGCCGGTCGAGGAGGGCGGGATCGCAGAAGCTCGGTGCGGCAAAGATCACGCCGTCGGCCCTCGCTGCAGCGACGCGCTCCTTCATTAGCCGACCCTTGCCCTCGGGGTCCGGCTCGTACAAAACGGAGGTCTTGCGTGCGTGATTGATGAAGGTCGTCGAGAGAGCGTGCACCGGGTCTGAGTCGGTCGGCACGTCCTGCTCGAGAAGCCGGTTACCGACCAGGAAGTCGTCGTCGACAATGTAGCACCCGGCGCGCTCGATGGTCTTGATCAGCCCGAGCGGCGGCTGCTCGCAAAAGGCGCCGACGATCACAACCCGGCTGTTGTCGCGCCGTCGGCCGGGCTCGGTGTGCACCGCTTCGAGGTATGCTCGACCGCGCTCGAGAAAGACCTCCGGCGGCACCACCTCGGCTGCGCGCATCAGCAGGTAGAGCTCCTCGGTGGGGATGAGCCATGGCTCATCCCGCCTCACTCTGTACATGTCGAGGATCAGGTGCCGCAGCTCGCGGTAGGTCTCGATCGATCTGTGAAGGTCCTCGTCGCTCGCACGCCGGCCGGAGGTCTTGCCGAGATCGTCGAGCAGGGTGCGCAGCTCGCGCTCCCAGAAAGCTCCCCCGAGCTCGACGTTGCGCTGGTGCGGGAGGTCGAGGTAGCGGACGTACATTTCCGGATACAGGAGCTGCCACATCCCGGAGAGGTTGCGGATGACATCGCAGGTTGAAGGAAAGAGGGCCGCCGAAAGGAAGCTCAGGCGGCCCGCCTGCGCCAGCTCCACCACCGACCGTGGCAGATGACAGATATAGCTCTGGTAGCAGGCGTCGCCGCGAATGATCTCGATCTGGTCACCGCCGCCATAGATCCCGACTGGCAGCATGCCGCAGGCGTGAATGATCTCGCGCGGCGCGTACACCGGCAGATATCCCGCCGCCGTGCGCCCCCTCTCCGCCTCGATCCATTCTCTCGCGACCCCGAAATCGAGATCGTGGTAACACTCGAGCGCCCAGTCGACAATGTCGCTGCGAACGCTCATCGTTCCATGATCGTGGTGTTCTTCATTCGGCGGCACCGCTCATTGTGGGTTCCGTTCGAAAAAGGGTAGCACGTGGCCAGCGGGGCGTATTCCGTGGCAGCGGTTGCACCCCCCACCGACGACTCAGTCCTCCTCGATCCTGGATTCGACGCGGATGCTGTCGTAAAGGTGCTCGAGGGTGCGGAGGTGCATCCCTTCCCAATCGGCGAGGAACCGGTAGAAGCCGGCAATCTTGGGATCTTCCGCGTCCCGTGCCGCATTGTCGAAGAACGCGACGGCGTTCGACTCGAGCTGCATACCGATCGACAGAACCCCGAGCTCGGAGACCTCTTCGAGTGCCTGTTCCTTGAAGCTGTCAGTGAAGATTTGGGAGGAAAACTCCGCCAAGTCGGGGTCGCGGGGATCGAATTGGAAGCTGCTCGCACCATGCTCCTCATATCGCTTCATGACCGCCATGATGTACGCCTTGTGCTCGGTCTCGTCCCGAGCCAGCCTTTCGAAGAGCTTGCGAGCGGCCGGCTTCGTTGCGGCCTCCATGGCCATCGAGTAGAAGGTGAAGCCGTCCACCTCGACCCGGAAGGCTTTTTTCAGGATGTCGGTGATCGCATCGAATTCAGTGTTCATGGTTCCCTCTCGACGAGAAGTCTAACCCACATTGTTCACCGGGTCTTCATTGTTGGACGCCAGCGATCCGACGATTTTGAAAAACACCCGCTCTTGCGGGGCTAGCGAGGTTCGTTGTAACCTGCTTCGTGTCCGTCAAAAGGCCGCATCAATGAACGGATTTCTGTTGTGAGGCGGACTGATTCTCAGGTGCTCCGTGGGCAACGAGACGGTCTCGCGAGCCCGATCCGAGGAATCGATGCGCGTCGAGGCGAGCCGCAGACTGGGTCCGCGGTGGCCGATTCGGTCCAGGCGTTTTTCGCGTGAGAAATCTGGGGAGGGACGAAATGGGACGTTCCGATGTGAATCGCATCGCCGTCATGGGGCTCGGTAAGATGGGTGTGGACTGGGTGGCGAATCTTCTCGAGGGCGGGTACGAGGTGGTCGGCTTCGATGCCCTTCCGGCGGCGAGGGAGCGTGCGCCGGGCGCGTTGGCCAAGGGTCTCGGCTGGATCGCCAAGAAACGCCATCCAGAGGAGGAGGACTTCGTCGACAACGCGACGGCGCGGTTCACCATCGTCGACTCGGAGGACGCCTTTGCAGCCGAGCTTGAGAGCTGCCAGGTCCTGCTCGAGGTCATATTCGAGGACCTCGACCTCAAGTGCGAGGTCCTGGCGCGGATCGCACCGCGGCTCCCGGAAGGCGGCATGGTGTGGACCAACACCTCGTCGCTCAGCGTCCACACGATGGGCGTGGCCTCGGGTCGCGCTGACCGCTTTGTCGGCACCCACGGCATGAACCCCGTCTACCAGATGCCGGCGGTGGAGGTTGTGCGACACCGGGATCTTTCAGATGAGACCCTCGCCCTGACTCTTGAAATCCTCGAGGGCATCGGCAAGAGCCCCTTCGTGGCCTCGGACGTTTCCGGCTTCTGGGTCAACAAGCACCTGGTGCCCTTCATGCTCGAGGCGATGCGCGCCTTGGAGCGGGGGGAAATCACGGTCGAGGACGGCGACGTCGGTCTCAAGGGCAGCCTCGGGCACCCGCAGGGAGTGTTCAAGCTCTCCGACTTCATCGGTGCTGACACCATGTACCGGGTGTCGTTGGCGATGTACCTGCAGACCCAGGACCCCCGGCTCTATCCGCCCGCGATCCTCGGCCGGATGTTCAAGAACGGCGAGCACGGGGTCAAGACGGGCAAGGGTTTCTACGAGTGGGATGGCTTCAAGCCGGTCGCAGGGCGTGATTTTTCTGATGTCGTGATCACCTCGTCCGACTTCTTGCTCGAAGTGTAGTCGGTATCGAACCCGGACCGGAGGTGCCTATGGCCGCCGACGTCTCGATGTATCCAGGGGCGCGAATCCCGTACGGCACCTGGGGGAGCAGCTTCTTCCCGGCGTGGCAGACCTCGCCGCTGGCCGAGGTCAACATCGGCCAGTTTTCCGGCGAGGCGATGAGTCATATCCTCGGTCTGCGCGGGGTGCCCCAGCGCCGCCTCGAGTACCTGGTGATCGGCTCGACAATCCCCTGGCACTGGAAGTTCTGGACCGCACCGCTGGTGGCGAGCTGCATGGGCGTGAGGATACCCGGTTTCCACGTCGAGCAGGCCTGCGCCACCGGGCTGCAGGCGGTAGTGGTGGCGGCGGCGGAGGCCTCCGGTGGCGCCAACGAGGTTGTCGGGGTGCTGACCTTCGACCGCACGAGCGACTCGCCCGTGGGGGTGTTTCCGGAACGCAGGTCGTACGAGCGGACCCAGGCCCTGGGCGATGTGTGGGACAACTTCGGCTTCGACCCCGCCACCGGCAACGCGATGATCAAGACCGCCGGCCTCGCCGCCCGCAAGTACCGCATCGATCGTCACGAGGTCGATGACATCACCCTGTGCCGTTACGAGCAGTACTTCGAGGCCAGGGAGTCCGGTTTCCTCGATCGAGTCTTGGTGCCGCTCGAGGTGCTCAATCTGCAGGGGCGGTCGATGGGGATCGTCGACGACGACCTCGGCGTGCGCAAGGTGTCTGCGGGCAGTTTGCGCGCCATGCGTGAGCTCGACACATGCGTCACCGCCGGAAGCCAGACCCACGCCTCGGACGGCATGGCCTGCCTTCTCGTGACCACACCCGAGAAGGCGCGCGAGCTCAGCCCGCGACCGGAGATCGAGATCTCGTTGGTGGCCAAGGCCGAAGTGCGGACTTCTCCAAGCCTGATGCCGGAAGCGCCGGCCCTTGCCGTCGCCAAGCTGCTGCAGCAAATCGGCCTCGCGATGGACGACATCGCGGTCGTCAAGAACCACAATCCATTCGCCGTCAACGACGCGATTTTCAGCAAGGTCGTCGATCACGACTGGCGGATGATGAACACCACCGGCTGCTCACTGGTGTGGGGACACCCGCAGGGGCCGACGCTGACCAGGTCCCTGATCGAGGGCCTGGAGGAGGCGGTCGACCTGGGGGGCGGCTACGTCCTACTCTTCGGCTGCGCCGCCGGCGACGTCGGCATCGCCGCCGTCTTCGAGGTCTCGGATCAGCAAGGGGGTGGGCAGTCATGACTTCCTCGATGCGATCGTCCACCCTCGAAAGCCTCGGACTCGGCTCGGTCCTCGACCTGCTTCGCAAGGGCGGCCCGCCGGTTTCGGCCGGCGAACTCGTCGACCGCGTCTTCGGCGAGGAGCCTGAACGCGGAGCCTTCGTCGTCTCAGGCGCCAACGGCATTGTCGGAGCGGGCAAGACGATGCAGCTCGGCTCGCGGCTCGAGCCCTTCGGTGTGCCGATCGTGGCTCTCGACTTCCCCGGCGTGCCGGATGGTATCGGCGCCCAGTACCCCGGTCTGGTGCGCGCCTTCGGAACCGATCGTGCCGCCGCGATCATGGGCAACGTGATCCGTCTCGCCTACGACGGCAGTCATCTGCCGTCACAGCTCGACGGGCTCTCGCCGCGTTTCCTGCTCGAGGCGGTGCCCGAGAACCTCGAGATCAAGCGGGCGCATTACGAGGTCTTTCGGACGGTATTTCCCGAGATCGAGATCCGCTCGGTGACCTCTGGTTTCCCTCAGTCAGCTCTGGGCGTTGGTGTCGCGCACCCTGCGTTCCCGCATGAAATCAACAAGGTCTTCGAGATTGTCGAGCAGAAGCCCTCCGACATCACCCAGCTGTTGTGGGCCCTCGGCCTGATCCCAGTCTCGGTCGGCGACCACTGGTCCTTCGTGCTCGACGTGCTGTTTTGCGGCCTCACCCTTGCCGCGAGCCGATTCCATGAAACCACCAACATGCCCTTCTGGAAGGTCGACAAGTTCGTCCGCCGATCGCTCGGGCCGAACCCCTTCCGGGCCCACGACGCCATCGGCGCCCGCGGCGCGAACTTCCTGACCTGGTCGTGCCTCCACCACCTGGCGCAGCACTACGGTGCCCTCTTCGAGCCGTCGGCGGTCCTCGTGGAGCACAAGGAGAGCGGCGCCAACTGGTATCCCCCGAACCACTTCCGACCCCTGGTGAACTGGAGCCTGGGCGACGAGACCGAGCTCGAGACCTGGGTACACGGTCCGCTCTTCCAGATGGCCAGCCTGATGGTTTCTGAAGAGCGCTCGCACCTCGCACAGATCAACGCCATCGGCGAGCTCTGCGCACAGTTTTCCCGGGGCGTGCTGGCGGCGATCCGAGCCCGTGGCGCCGACGCGGCAATCGCGACCGTCGAGGCCTACCACAAGGTGCACCCGGAGGCCGCGGCGCAGGCGTGGTTCCCGGATGTCTTCGAGCGCATCGAAACGCCGGAGTGGCAGCAGCTCTACGTCAACGCCGAGCACGACGGCACGGTCGGTGTGATCAGCCTGTCGCGCGAGAGCTACAGCTGGGACGTGGACGCCGAGCTCAACCGTGCCATCGACTGGCTTCGGAGCGAAAATATCGAGCGGGTTATCGTGACCGGCGATTTCCACCTCGCCACCCAGATGGTGGGCGCCGACACAGCGGACTTCTACCCCGCGATGACCGACGCGGCGGCCGGCGAGGCGGTCGCGGCGGGCTGGTCGCGCACCGCGCGCCGGCTCCACGACGAGTTCGCGGTATCGGTCGGTCTGGTCAACGGCAAACGCTGCCTCGGCGGTATGCTCGAGCTGCTGATGCACTGCCACTATTTGGTCGCTGTCGACGGCGCCGAGCTCGGAATGCCCGAGGTGACGCTCCCGGTGGTGCCGGGCATGGAGGGGTGCCACTGGCCCTTCCGGCGGATGGCGCGCGAGCACTGGCCGCGGTTTCTCGCCATGTTGCTCGAGGGTCGATCCGAGAAGGCGGCCGAAACCGTCGGCTGGCTCTCTGACTTCGTGGGCGAGCTCGATGACACGTTACAGATCGCCTACACGGTCGCCTCAGGCGGCGAGCACAGCCTCGCGCCGCGCGGCCTCGATAAGGCTGCTCTCGAGAATGTGGCCGGGGCGGTGCCGGATCTCACCCCGGCCGCGGGCCCGGAAATGGAGGCGGGCCGCACGGCGATTCTCGACACGATTCGCGCCGCCACCGCAACTCCACTGGAGGAGGCGCTGGCGACCCAGGCCCGGCATTCGGGAGGTTTCATGACCGGTGAAGCCTGCCGAAACGGTGTCATCGGTACCGCGTGGAAAAAGACCGTGTTGGTGTGATCGCAATGGATCGTGGAAGCGAAGCGAATGTCGGTGATTCCGAGGAGGATGATCATGGGTCTTGAGTGGATGCCGAGGGACGACGAGCTGAAGGACCACGGTGTGGGAGGGGAGCAGTACTGGGGAACCCACGACAAACCGCCGTGTACCGTCTACGAGAAGAAGCCGCTGCGTGATCAGGACGGAGAGCCCATCGATGGCCTCTCCACGGCCTGGATCACCCTCAACAATCCGCACCAGTACAACTCCTACACCACCGAGATGGTGAAGGGAGTGATCGCCGCCTTCACCAACGCCTCCCTCGACCGCAGCGTGGTGGCGGTGGTCTTCACCGGCGCTGGTGATCGCGCCTTCTGTACCGGCGGCAACACCAAGGAGTACGCGGAGTACTACGCCCGCCGGCCGCACGAGTACGGCGAGTACATGGATCTCTTCAACGCCATGGTCGACGCCATCCTCAACTGCAAGAAGCCGACGATCTGCAGGGTCAACGGGATGCGGGTGGCGGGCGGCCAGGAGATCGGCATGGCCTGCGACCTCGCGATCACCTCGGACCTGGCGGTCTTCGGCCAGGCGGGGCCGAAGCACGGTTCGGCCCCGGACGGCGGTTCGACCGATTTTCTTCCGTGGTTCCTGTCGATGGAGGACGCCATGTACAACTGCATCTCCTGCGAGATGTGGTCGGCCTACAAGATGAAGCTCAAGGGCCTGGTCACCAAGGTTGTGCCGGTTCTTCGCCAGGGTGATGACTGGCTGCGCAATCCGTCGGTCATCACCGATCGTTACATCGACGACGGCGAGGTGGTGTACGGCGAGATGAAGGCCGGCGCCGACGCCAAGGCCGCGCGAGCCCAGATCAAGGAGCTGCCGGTCGACTTCGAGCAGCTGGACGCGGCCGTCGATGATCTGGTGTGGCGCTTCACCAATCTGTTTCCGGGCTGCCTGCAGAAATCGATCGACGGCATCCGCGGCAAAAAGAAGTTTTTCTGGGACCAGACCAAGCTCGCCAACCGCCACTGGCTGGCGGCGAACATGTCGGGTGAGGCCTTCCTCGGCTTCACAGCCTTCAACAACCGCAAGCTGACCGGGGTCGACGTCATCGACTTCGTCACGTACCGCCGGCTCATCGCCGCCGGGGAGACCCTGGACGAGGCCCTCTTCGAACAGGTTCTGGCGCCACCGAAGGCGGAGGAATAGGCGAAGTGTCGATGCGCGACTTCGATTTCGTCGAGCCGACGACCGTCGGTGAGGCCTGCGCCCTCCTTTCGGAAGACCCCGAGGGCAGCGCGGTCTTCGCCGGCGGCACCGACATCCTGGTCGACCTCAAGGCGGGGCTGAAGAACCACCGGCGGCTGGTGTCGCTTGGCCGGATCGAGGAGCTGCGCAACGTCACGCGGGCGGACGATGGCGCGCTTCGGATCGGTGCCACGGTGACCATCAGCCAGATTGCCCGTCATCAGGACGTCGCGGAGCGATTTCCCGGCATCAACGACGCCGCGATGTCGCTCGCCGCCGAGCAGGTGCGCAACCAGGCGACGGTTGCCGGGAATCTGTGCATGGCCGTGCCATCGGCCGATATGGCACCGATCCTTCTCGCGCACGACGCGGCGATGCGGGTGGTGTCACCGGCGGGGGAGCGTTCCATACCGCTGCGAGAGTTCTTCATCGCGCCCCGCGAAACGGTGCTCGATCCGGCTGATGTGGTGATCGCGATTGACGTGCCGGCGCCCGCACCCAACACCGGCGACGCCAGCATTCGCCTGGGCGGCCGGGTCTCGCTGTCGTTGCCGATGGCCGCGGTGGCGGCGGTCGTGGTCATGGAAGGGACCCTCTGCCGTCAGGCGACTGTGGCCCTGGGCGCGGTGGCGCCGACCCCGATCGTGGCCTCCGCCGCGGGCGAGGCCGTCGCCGGCAAGGAGCTGAGCCAGGACCTTCTGCGCGAGGCCGGGGAGTTGGCGGCCGGTGCGGCGCGGCCGATCGACGACCTCAGAGCCACAAAGGACTATCGACTGGAGCTCGTCAAGGTGCTGACTCGGCGCGTGTTGAAGATGGCCGCGGAGAGAGTGTAGGAGCAATTTTGAATTCTCAATTCTTGATTCTCAATTCCCACCCAGCCGCCCCAGGTTGTCGAGGGTGGGTGGGCGGAAAATTCGAAATTCAAAATTCGAAATTCAAAATTGGATACAACTCGAAGGCAAGCAGAGGGTGTCCGTGGAACGCGTAGTCCATCTCAGCGTCAACGGCGACGCGCACAGCGTGGCGGTGAAACCGAATGTCACCCTCCTCGAGCTGCTGCGGGACGAGCTCGGGCTCACCGGCACCAAGAGGGGCTGTGATTTCGGCGATTGCGGCACCTGCACGGTGCTGCTCGACGGCGAAGCGGTGAAGTCGTGTCTGGTGCTGGCGGTCGTTGCCGATGGCCACGAGGTGACCACCATCGAGGGGCTCGCGGCGGACGGTGCGATGCATCCGCTGCAAAAGGCGTTCATCGCGAAAGGCGCCATCCAGTGCGGCTACTGCACGCCGGGCATGGTGATGGCGGCCAAGGCGCTCGTCGACCGCAACTCGGATCCGACCGATGAGGACGTCAAAACCGCGCTCGGCGGCAACCTCTGCCGCTGTACGGGTTACACCAGGATCATCGACGCGGTCAGGAGTTGGCGCGAGTTTGAAGGCGATGCCGCCGCGGAACCGGACTCCGGCCACGATCTGGAGACCCACACCGTAGTCGGGCGCAGCGTGCCGCGCAGGGACGCGCCGGCCAAGGCCACCGGCCGCGCCATCTTCACTGAGGACATCCGGCTGCCCAACATGCTCTACGGGCGGATCCTCACCAGCCCGCACGCCCACGCCCTGGTCAAAAACATCGACACCTCGAAGGCCGAGGCCTTGCCCGGCGTCAAGGCGGTGATCACCGGCGCCGACGTCTCCGATGTGCAATATGGAGTCAGCCCCGCCCGCTACGACGAGTACGTGCTGGCCAAGAACAAGGTCCGCTTCGTCGGCGACGAAGTGGCGGCGGTGGCGGCCGTCGACGAGACCACGGCCGACGAGGCGATAAGGCTCATCGAGGTGGAGTACGAGATCTTGCCTGCGGTGCTCGACCCCTTCGAGGCCCTCGCCGACGGTGCCCCGGTCATCCACGAGGCCGCGCGCGGCAAGAACAACGTCAACACCTTGGTCGACCACCACTTCGGCGATGTCGAGCGGGGCTTCGCCGAGGCCGACGCCGTGCTCGAGCGACGATTTGTCGGGAACTTCGTCCAGCAGGCGCCCCTCGAGCCCCACAGTGCGGTGGCGGAGTGGAACCACGACCGTGGCACGCTCACCCTGTGGTCCTCGACCCAGGTTCCGCACTACCTCCAGAAGCAGCTGGCGCGGGTCTTCGAGATGCCGCTCGCCAAGTTCCGGATCATCAAGCCCTACGTCGGCGGTGGCTTCGGCGGCAAGGCAGAAGCCATGGCGCTCGACTTCTGTTCGGCCTACCTGTCCCGGGCCACCGGTCGGCCGGTGAAGATGACCTACACCCGGCCCGAGATGTTCGAGCACCATCGCGGGCGTCACAAACAGTTCATGGACCTCAAGATCGGCGTCACCAAAGAGGGCAAGATCACCGCGGTCGACTTCCAAAACGTGCTCGACGGCGGCGCCTACACCAGCTTCGGCGTGATCACCGCCTACTACGCGGGCTTCATGATCCCGACGCTCTACCACATTCCCAACTACCGCTATTTCGGGCGGAGGATGTACACCAACAAGCCGCCCTGCGGGGCGATGCGCGGGCACGGCGTGCCCCAGCCGAGATTCGCCTTCGAGAGCCTGCTCGACATGCTCGCCGAGGAGATCGGCGTGGACCCGATCGACATCCGCATGGTCAACGCCATGGATCCCAACACCCGCACCGTCAACGACCTCGACGTGCTGTCGTGCGAGTTCAAGGCGACGCTCGAGACGGTTCGCGAGCGTTCGGGGTGGGACGCCAAGCACGGCAAGCTGCCTTTCGGCCGCGGGGTCGGGATCGGCAGCGGCGGCTTCGTGTCGGGCGCCGGCTATCCGATCTACCGCAGCTCTTTCCCGCACTCGAACGCGATCATCCGTGTCCTCGAGGACGGCGAGGGCGCGACCCTGATGATCGCGGCGGCCGAGATCGGCCAGGGGTCGGAGACGGTGCTCTTGCAGGTGGCGACCGAGGCCCTCGGCCTCGCGTACGGCGATGTGACGATGGCCGACTGCGATTCAGAGATCGCGCCCATCGACCTCGGCTCCTACTCGAGCCGGGTCACCCTGATGGCGGGCAACGCGATCAAGGCGGCGGCCGAGGACATCAACTCCAGGCTCTACCGCGTCGCGGCGCGCGAGCTCGGTTGTGAGCCGGAGGCGCTGGCCTCCGCCAACCGCCGCATTTTCATCGAAACGGCGCCCCACGTAGGTATGGACTTCGCTGAAGCCGCCCGCCTCTGCTTCTCGGCCGACGGCCCTCTGGTGGGAACCGGCTGCTACGAACCGCCGTCGGGACTCGGTGGCGACTTCAAGGGAGCGACCGTCGGCACCTCGCCCGCCTTCAGCTTCGGATCCTCGGTGTGCGAGCTCGAGGTCGACCCCGAGACCGGGGTCGTGCGGATCCTCAAGTTCACCGACGCCCACGACTCGGGCACGGTCATCAACCCGCTCGCCTTCCACGGCCAGGTCGAGGGTTCGATCGTGATGGGATCGGGCGAGGTCCTGAGCGAGGACATGGTCTTTGACGAGGATGGGCGCATCCTCAACCCGAATCTCCACGACTATCTGATTCCCTCGATCGGCGACACCCCCGAGATCGAGTCGATCGCGGTGCCGAGCTACGAGCCTCGTGGCCCCTACGGCGCCAAAGAGGTGGGGGAGGGCTCGATGGTGCCGGTGCTCGGCTCGATCGCCAACGCCATCTACGACGCGGTCGGCGTGCGCATGACCGAGCTTCCGATCACGCCGCAGAAGATTCTCAAGGCGCTCGAGAAAAAGCGCGAAGGCGGGGCGTAGGTGGCAACCGCGCCGCTCGTATCGGTGCCAGGCTTTAGGAACTTAGGAAGTTGTGTTACCTTCCCGGAAACGGGAAGCCGGAATGGTTCGAAGGCCGAGAGTCGAAATTGAAGGCGGCGTGTTCCACGTCTACAACCGAGTGGCGAGCGGCGAAGACGTCTTTTCGGACCCCAACGAAACTGCTGAGTTCATCGAGACAATTCACGAGACAAAGAAGCGGGACGGGTGGACGGTGTTCGCCTGGTGCGTGATGTCGAATCACTATCATCTGGTGATTCGAACAGCCACAGTTCCTCTTTGGCGAGGGATGCACCGGATTCAGAATCTTTTCAGCCGGCGATTCAACAAGCGTCATGATCGAACGGGAGGTCTGTGGCAGAGTCGCTACAAGGCGAAGTATGTCGAGGATGAATCGTACCTGGGGCGGTTGGTATTGTACGTGCATTTGAATCCTGTAGTTGCCGGGGTCGTCGACGATCCGGCTGAATATGTGTTCGGTGGTCATCGAGAGATCAAAAGGCAAACGCGGAGTGCGCTCGTCGACATTGACGAGACACTCTCGTGCTTTGGATCAACACGCAAAGAAGCTAGGCGATCGTATCTGAGCGCAGTACGCGCTGGATACGAACCTGACGAAGGGAGGAGTCGGTTGGCTTGGCACCCTTTCGAGGGGGAAGGCGATGAAATTCTGGACGTTGCGAATGCCAAGCCGACCATCGATTTCCAAGGTCAAAGCACAGATCTTGAGCGGCCAACTCTTCGGACGCGTTTGTTCGTGGAAATGTTGTGCGACATATTGGATGTTGACGTGGGCCACATTTGTTCGAGACGTCGAGATCGACCGACCGCAACTGTCCGCAGGCTCATTGTCACGCTCGGAGTGGAGCGCTGGCGGCAAAACCGGAAGGAGTTAGCAAAGGTCCTCGAAAAGAACCCGGATGTCATCAGCTGGTGGGCAGGTGAGGGAGCTATGCGGCGAATGAAGAATCCTGGATTTGCGGCTGAGATGGATCGTGTGGACCAGAAGCTTGCTCGGAAAGCGCGCAAGTTGACAGCGTCCGAGCGAATGGATTCAACTTCCTAAGTTCCTAAAGCCTGGCACCGATACGTCAGCCAGGCTACTCGGCGAGCTCGGCCAGCTTACGCAGGCGGAAGCTGGGGTTGTTCTCGAAGGCGTACTGCAGCCAGCCGAGGTGCCCGGCACCGTAGATGACCAGCACGCGCTCGTCCGGAGAATCGACGAGTTGCACGATGTTGGTGTAGATGCGCATGTTGCGCCGAAACCAGTCGGAAACCAGATCGGCACCGGCCCAATCGTACGGCTCGCCGAGCTCCGCCATGCGAAAGTAGGCGCCCACGCCCGCGGCGACCTGCGCGTCGGAGTTCATGTAGAGCAGGGTCTCCAGGATGGTGTGGGAGGCGAGATACTCACTGAACGCCTCCGACCTTTTGCCGCCATCCTCCAGCAACGCGTCGATCTCGGCTTCGCGACCGGTCGCCTGAGCGAACTTGACGAGGCGCGGGAACGGGAACTCGCCGTCGGCGTCCACCGCGTAAACCGCCTCGTGGCCGAGCTCCTTGGCGAGCCGGAAGCCGAGTTGCTGTCTCTCGTTGCGCGTCAGCTCGTGCTCGCCGGCCAGGTAGTTGGCGTAGCGCTCCGCGATGCGCTCGTCGTTCACGTCGGCCTCCAACATTATCTTCGTGGGACGGAATTCACGGAGGACCGCGATTAACTCGGCGATCTCGGCCTGGCGCGTGGGCAAGAGCACATCGTCGGCCTCGGTGTTGAAGATGTCGCGGCCCGGGTTGCTCATGTGGTAGGTGCCGACCACCAGCACCTCGGCACGGTTTTGCGTGGCCTGCTCTTCGGCACGGTCGCGCACGGCCCCCTGCTCAGCGGGCATTTGCTGCGAGACCGCGGGAAGCGAGATGAACGCCGCCAGGCTGAGAGCGGCAATTGTCGCCTTAAAGTGCATCATCGAACTCCTTCGGGGACAGGTAGCGTACCAACCTATGTACGGAGCGGAGGGCATTTGGGTTCCCGCACCGTGGTACAACATTCGTAAGCAGCCGGCCAGGACCCCCTAGTGCCCGGGCCGCCCTGTGTTCAGCGGGTGCTCCAGCTGCTCAACGGATCGCTCGAGCGGCCGATCCCGGCCCTCGGCGATCGCCGCGGCCTCATCGAAAACCTCCACATCCGGACCAGCCCGACGCCGACGAAATCCTCCCCCTCGGGCGTCAGGTCCCGCTTGGTGGTGATGCCCGCAACGACGCCGTGGGGAAGCCGGAAAATCAATGGTTGGCCCGTGCTAACGGGGGGTGTCGTTCCCATGGTGGTGACTGACCTGACCCCCTAGACCCGACCCGCATCTGGAGACAGTAGGCTAGCTGTTTCGGGTTGGAGACAGGGGACAGACAAAGTGGCGAAGAAACCGACTCGAGGAGATACAGGCACCATTTGGCGTGGTGCAGGTGGCGGTAGCGCCGGCCTTCGAGCAGAATCGAGATGATGACCAGCGCCAGACCCAGGAGCAACGTGTAGTGGGGAACCTCGGGCGCGCCAAGCGTGAATGTCGTCAGCGCGGTCGCGAGAATGACAGCCCGGTTGGTGGTGACGTCGAGGCGCTGCCGCCACACCGACATGCGATGCATCTCGGCCCGATAGAGGTGAGCCGCCGCCATCACCCTGTCGCGAGTGTTGATGGACCCGTCCGGGAAATCTCTTTCAGGGGTCATCGAAGCACTCTCTCACGCGAGGATTCGGACCGTTCGTGGCTGGCGGGCGTACACTGAGTCCGTGAAATCGAACAGTCGATTCTCGGTTGTTCGGGGCGCACTCGGACTGGTCGAGCGCGTACACCTCTTTCTGAAGTACACCGAACACTCCTACATGGTGCTGGTCGCGATCGCGATCGGCCTGCTCGGTGGCCTCGGCGCGGTCGGCTTCCGGGAGTGCATCCGCCTCTTTCAACTGATGGCGTGGCACACCGACCTCGTCACACTCGATTACCTCAGGAATCTGCCGAGCTGGTGGAAGGTCGTCGCACCCGCGGTCGGCGGCCTGATCGTCGGTGCGATCATCGTCCGCTTCGCGGCCGAGGCGAAGTCCTCCCGCGGCCCACCGGGCGCGCGACCTCTCTCCGTCGCTTCTTGAGTCTCATGCCGGCAGCAGCCGCCTGTGCGGGGTGAGCTCGTGGCTGCGGCTGCGGGGTCCGGAATTGGGGATCGAGAGCCCTCTGCCGGGCCAAAGCTCAGAATTCAGCGGCGCCTACCGATTCGAGAGGCCGATCGACTGGTGCAAGCTCGCGCCGGGGCTCGAAAACACCCTTCAACGCCGTGTTAGCCTGGAGTCGAATGAAAGGAATTTCCTATCCCTCAGCGTTCGCATGACCGACCTGCCGATCACGCCGCAGAAAATTCTCAAGGCGCTTGAGGAGCAGCGCGGAGACGGGAAGTAGGTGGAGATCGCTCGTAACGTGGCGGCAATTTTGAGTCGAGCAGAGGTTGGTGGAGGTGAGATTTGGCGGGACTGGGGAGGCTCCGGAGCCGCGCTCCACTTTGCCCACGCCAACGGTTTCCCCCCCGGGACCTACCGCAAGCTGATCGATGAGCTCACCAGAAGCCACCACGTCGTCTCGATGTCAGCGAGACCGCTGTGGCCGGATTCGCGACCCCGGAAGCTGCGCGGCTGGTCGCTGTTGGCCGAGGATCTGCGGGCCGAATTCGACCGTCGCGGTGTGCGCGACATCGTGGGTGTGGGCCACAGCCTCGGGGCGGTCACCTCGCTACTCGCCGCGGCATCCGACCCGGGTTTGTTCTCGGCCGTGGTCGCGGTGGACCCCCTCATCCTCACCGGTGCCCATTCGCGTTTCTGGGGAACGGTGAAGGCGGTCGGCCTGGGTGGGAGGATCGGCATTGTACGAGGCGCCCGTCGTCGCCGCGAGCTGTGGTCGGACCGGGGAGCGGTCCGATCCTCGTACTCGAACAAGAAGATCTTCGCGGGCTGGGACCCCGAGGTGCTCGAAGACTATCTGGACTCGGGAATGGTCGACCTCGCCGATGGGAGTGTCCGTCTCCGCTACCCGAAGAAGTGGGAGGCGAAGATCTTTGCCGCGGCACCGCACAATCTGTGGCCAGAGCTCCGAAAGGTGTCGGTGCCCACCCTCTTCGTGCAGGGTGAGCATAGCGACACCTTTCTCGATGCCGCGCGGCTGCGAGTGGAGAGGGAGGTGCCGGGTTCCCGCACCATGGTGATCTCCGATAGCTCGCATTTCGTGCCGATGGAGCGTCCCCGTGAGCTGGCGCGGGTGGTCGTCGAATTTCTCGAGTCAATCAAGGATGAGGAGGCCTGAGGTGAAGTTAGGGCTTGAAGAAAAGTCAGCGATCGTCACCGGCGGCAGTCTCGGCATCGGGCGGGCGGTCGCGCTCGAGTTGGCGCGGGAGGGCGCCGACGTGGCCGTCAATTACCGACGCCACGATGCCGAAGCCGAGGCCGTCGTGGCGGAGATCGAGGGGATGGGTCGCAAGGGTCTGGCGGTCAAGGCCGATGTGTCGAGCTACGCCGACGCCGAAGCCATGGCGGCACGAGTGATCGAGAGCTTTGGCGGCTACGACATTCTGGTCTGCAACGCCGGCATCACCTGGGATGGCGTCATCTGGAAGATGACCGAGGAGCAGTGGGACGCGGTCATCAACGTCAATCTCAAGGGATATTTCAACTACAACAAAACCGCGGCCCTCCACTTCAAGGACCAGAAATACGGCAAGATCGTCAACATCTCCTCGATCAACGGGATTCGCGGTAAGTTCGCGCAGGCGAACTATGCGGCGTCGAAGGGCGGCGAGATCGCGATGACGAAGTCGCTGGCCAAAGAGCTGGGCAAGTTCAACGTCAACGTCAACGCCGTCGCCCCCGGCTTGGTCATGACCGAGATGATGGAGAGGATCCCACCCGAGTTCAAGGACGCGGCCCTCGCCGAGACCGTGGTGGGCCGCTTTGCCACCCCCGAGGACGTCGCCCACCTGGTGTGTTTCCTCTGTTCCGACAGGGCGAGGCACATCACCGGTGAGGTGATCAAGATCGATGGCGGACAGTACATCTGAGAGGGATCAGTTGTGAGCCCATCAGCAGCCAGATTTCAGTGTTCGGAATTCGGAGTTTCCGCCCGCCCATCGGGCACACGAGACGCGTACCCCACACGGGGTTTTGTGTGGGGCAGCCGTCTCGGCTGCCGGGTGGATGGGACTGATGACTGGCTGGAAGGGAGGCAGGGATGACGCGAGTCGGAGTCATCGGCATCGGCCACGGACGCTTCGGAAGGCGCTCGGATGCCACCGTGCAGGAACTTGCCTTTGAAGCCTTTCGGTCCGCGCTCGCGGACGCCCGGATTGACCGCGAAGCCATCGACGCCTCGGTCATCGGCGCCGTTCCCGAGTACCACAAGCAGCGATCAGTTGCCGGAGTAGTTCAGGAATACCTCGGTCTCGATCCCAAACCGACCTGGCTGACCGAGGTCGCCTGCGCCTCCGGAAGTGCCGCCATCCGTACGGCGTGGATGGCGATCCGCTCGGGGCTGCACCGGGTGGTCGCGGTGATCGGCTGTCAGAAGATGACCGAGCTCAGCACCGCCGAAATACTGGCCCTCATGGGCAGGGTCGGCGAGGTGCAGTGGGAATCGATCTTCGGTACGACCTTCCCCTCGTACTACGCCATGTTCGCCAATCGCCACATGCACGAGTTCGGCACCACCCGGGAGCAGCTGCTCGCGGTGGCAATCAAAAACCATTATTACGGCGCCATGAACCCCAACGCCCTGTTCCGAAAAGAAATCACGATGGAGAAGGCGCTCGCATCGGACCCGGTAGCGTCGCCCCTCTGCGTCTATGACTGCTGCGCCAACGCCGACGGCGCGGCCTGTCTCATCCTCGCCGACGAGGAGCGGGCCGCCGAGCACGGCGACCGGGTGGTGTGGCTCGACGGGGTCGGCTGCGCCACGGCCAGCATGTCGGTGCTCCGGCGGCCGCATCTGGTGGGTCTGCCCTCGGCCCAGGACGCGGCCCACCAGGCCTACGAGATGGCCGGCGTCCAGGCGCAGGACGTGGATGTCGCGGAGGTGCACGACTGCTTCACGATCGCCGAGATCATGGCCTATGAAGACCTCGGCTTCTGCGCCAAGGGCGAGGGCGGCTCCTTCATCGAGGAGAAGCGTTCGTACATCGGCGGCGACGTGGCGGTGAACGTCGATGGCGGGCTCAAGGCCAAGGGCCATCCGATCGGCGCCACCGGCGTGTCGATGGCCTACGAGATCGTCAGCCAGCTTCGCGGTGATGCGGGCGATCGCCAGGTGCCGGATGCCGCCGTCGGCCTGACCCACAACGTCGGCGGCATCGGCCAGTACACCTTCATCCATCTCTTCAGGAGGGACTGAGCCATGCCGAGCTGGTTCGGGAAAGTCAACTTCGTGCCCTACTCCAAGGTTTCGGACTTCGCCGTCCATCTCAAGGATGGGCGGTTGATGGCTTCGGTCTGCTCCGAGTGCGGAGCATTCAGCTTGCCGCCCCGCGCCGACTGCTCCGAGTGCCTGAGCGGCAGCTTCGAGTTCAAGGAGGTGAGCGGACGGGGTTCCATCTATACCTACTCGACGGTGGCGGCAGCGCCGACCGGCTTCGACGACATCGCACCGTACACGGTGGCAGTGGTCGATCTCGAGGAGGGCGGACGGCTCCTGGCGTGGACCGGCGATACCATCGGCGAGGTCGAGATCGGCATGCCGGTCCAGGTGGTGCCAAGGATCTTCGAGGAGATCGAAGACATCCGGGTCTACTACACCGTCGAAAAGGCGGGCACCACCTGGGGGAAGGCTCCCTGAGGCGGTCACTCCGCCGGCGGGGGTTCGAAGGAGCGCATCCCGGTCAGATAGGCCCCGACCGCCAGGGTGTGCATGTCGTGAGTCCCCTCGTAGGTATAGACCGACTCGATATTCATCAGGTGGCGCATGATCGGGTATTCGTTGACGATGCCGTTGGCACCGTGGATTTCCCGGGCCAACTTGGCGCACTCGCGCGCAACCCAGACGTTGTTGCGCTTGGCCAGGGAGACGGCCTCGTGGGTCATCGTTCCGGCGTCCTTCATACGGCCGAGCTGGAGAGCGAGGAGTTGAGCTTTGACGATCTCGTTGTACATCCAAACCAACCGCTGTTGAATGATCTGTTGGGCCGCGATCGGCCGGCCGCCGAATTGGATGCGGTTCTTGGCATAGTTGAGCGCCGCGGTGAAGGTGGCCATCGCCGAGCCGATGACTCCCCAGGCGATGCCGTAGCGGGCCTGGGTGAGGCACATCAGCGGGTTTTTCAACCCGGTCGTCCCGGGCAGGAGTCCCTCGGCTGGCAGCTGGCAGTCTTCGAACACCAGTTGTGAGGTGACCGACGCGCGCAGAGAGTACTTGCCCTTGTGCTCGACCGTGGAAAAACCGGGAGTGCCTCGTTCGACCAGGAAGCCGCGGATGCCGTCGTCGGTGCGCGCCCAGACGACCGCCACGTCGGCGATACTGCCGTTGGTGATCCATGCCTTCTCGCCGTTGAGGAGCCAACCGTCACCATCGCGCTTGGCGCGGGTCCTCATGGCGCCCGGGTTGGATCCGAAATCGGGCTCGGTGAGACCGTAACAGCCAATCGCCTCGCCTCGACCGAGCTTCGGAATCCACGTGTCCTTCTGTTCTTGACTGCCCCACGAGAGGATGGGGTACATGACGAGCGCTGACTGTACCGATGCGAACGATCGTAAACCCGAGTCGCCCCGCTCGAGCTCCTGGTTGATGAGGCCGTAGGCGACGCTGTTGAGGCCGGGGAGATCGTACTCGTCGAAGCCTGCGCCGAGAAGATCGAGCTCGGCCATCTCGCTGACGAGGTGACGGGGGAACACGCCCTCCCACGCCCACTCCTCGACCTCGGGCAGGACACGGTCATTGACCCAGGCGCGGACCGAGTCGCGAACCATCCGCTCCTCCTCGCTGAGGAGATGATCGATGTGGTAGAGGTCGAGATCTTCGAATCTGACCATCGTATTCCCTCCCTTTCGGCGCGCCGATTATACCCGTGGAGGCGGAAGCGGATTATGCATCCGGAAGGCTGATGTCCCAATCCTCCTCGGGCGGGGTGCGCGCATATCGGCTGACCGCGAGCACCGCCTCGACCACCAGCCAGAGTCCGATGAAGGTGATCGCTCCTCCGACGAAGAGCAGGGTGGTGTTGCCGGTGCGCCAGAAGGAGAGGAGTTTGGTGCTCATCGCGACCAGGGTCGTCGCCATCATGAAGACCATCGGCACCAGGTAGGGGAGGGCGAAGCGTCGGCGCTGGAGGAGGTAGAGGGAGACGGTGAGGAGGGCGAGACCGGCGAGAAGTTGGTTTGTCGAGCCGAAGAGCTGCCACAGGGCGAGGCCGGCCGAGCGCCCCTCGATGCGGTAGAAGGCGAAGAACGAGATCGCGGCCACGGCGATGGTCGACGACAGGTAGCGGTTGCCCAGGGGCGCGAAGCGGATCGAGGTGCCGATCTCCTCGATGTTGTAGCGCAGGAGACGGGTCGCCGAGTCGAGCGTCGTCAGAGCGAAGCTCACGACCACCACCGCGATCAGGGTTCGCGCCGTCTGCTCGGGCAGCCCGACCGTCGACACGAATCGGGTGGCACCCTCGATGAAGGCGCTCATGCTCGAGCCCAGGCCCTGGATCGAGTCCCAGTCGGCGTAGTGGTGGCGCCAGGCCGTCGGCGAGACGAAGCCGGCCGTACAGGCGAGAACTGCGGCCAGCCCGAGCAGAGACTCGCCGATCATCGCTCCGTAACCGATCGGACGCGCATGGATCTCGCGATCGAGCTGTTTGGCGGTGGTGCCGGAGGAAACCAGCGAGTGGAAGCCGGACGCCGCCCCGCAGGCGATCACGATGAAGACGAAGGGGTACATCGGTGGCGCCCCGGTCGGATGGGTGTCGATGACCGGCGCGGCGAACTCCGGCCGCAGAATGAAGAAGCCGATGTAGGTCAGACCGAGCCCGACGTAGAGCAGGAGCGAGTTGAGGAAGTCGCGCGGTTGCAGGAGCGACCACACGGGGAGAACCGAGGCCAGCCAGGCGTAGGCGAGGAGGATCCAGGTCCATCCCTCGGAGGAGGCCCAGCGGATCGGGAGAGCGGGGGAAGCGGCGACAATGATCAGGATCAGCACGAAGGCGATCGAGATCAGCGGCATCAGCCGCTGTCCCCGACGCCGCACCAGCCAGCCGATGAGGAGTGCCGCGATCAGGATCGCTCCGGAGGGAACCACCGATTCGGGATAGTAGTCGGCGGAGAAGAGGAGACCGACGACGTAGGCGAAGACCCCCATCGCGAGGGCGATGGCGAAGAAGATGATCGCGTGCATCAGCGACTTCGCGCGGGGGCCCATCAGCCCCTCGGCGATGGAGCCGATCGAGAGACCCTTGGCCCGAACCGAGATCACCAGCGCGCCGAAATCGTGGACGCAGCCGACCAGGATCGCGCCGAGGACCACCCAGATCATCGCCGGCAGCCATCCCCAGACGACAGCGATGGCCGGTCCAAGCATCGGCGAGAGCCCGGTGATCGAGGCGTAGTGGTGTCCGAAGAGCACGATCGGCCGCGTCGGCACGTAGTCGATCCCGTCCTCGAGGGCGCGTGCCGGTGTCACCGCATCGGGTCGCAACGAGAAGACCTGGGTCGCCAGGAACCGCGAGTAGAACATGTAACCCGCGAAGTAGAGGCCGAAACAGACCAAGACTGCAAGGATCGAAACCATGGCGCGTATTCTACCCGCACTATTCGCTCCCGCTCCCGCTCCCGCTCCCGTTCCCGATCCCGACGTATTGACCGTCATCACTCGGCGGCGCTTTTTTCGGCTCGATTCCTGCGAGGCACGCTATGCTCGATCCTCGATTCGAAGAAGGGCCTCGATGGATGAAAACCAGAAAAGAACACGATCCCCCCCCCGCCGTCACCGACTGGGGTTGGCGATACCACCATGTCGGCATCCCTACCGACACTCCTCGGGAAGGCGAGGTCTACCTCGAGAAGTACCGCATGTACGTGTCCGGCTTTGACACCAGCCCCTACGGGGTCGAGTGGATGCGCTTCGAACCGGGGAGCCCGATCTCGGAGCTAATCCGCACCCAACCCCATGTCGCCTTCGAGGTCGACGATCTCGAACGGGCGCTCGAGGGCAAGACCTTGATCGGTGATCCGTCATCACCGATGGAAGGTGTTCGGGTCGCGATGATCCTCCACAACGGCATTCCGGTCGAGCTTCTGGAGTTCAAAAGGCCCTGACCGCGGCCCCCTTCGCTACCGATGATTCAAAATGCGAAGAATCTCGATATTGAGGCGTGGAGGCTCAGGAACTGATGTAGGTCTTCAACCACACTTTGGCTCCGTTGGCGGTCTTCACCTCACCCCTCACCTGGGCCTCCGTGAGGGCGTCGATGGCCCGGCCGAGCTCGGGTCCGTGACCGATGTCCAGGATCTCTGCGACCTCTTTGCCAGTGAGGAGTGTCACGGGACGCACGAGATGCGCCCCGCTTTCGCGCCACAGGCGCCACCAGCGGGCCCACGGTCGATCGGGTTCAACGGACGCGGCAAGCGCGACGGCGGCTGGAAAGGCCTCTCCGGAGGCGTGAATGAACGTTCTCCTCTCAGCTACCGGTGCCTCAGAGGATGCAATGGTGTGCTCGAGCAGCTGGGCGGCACGCGCTGCACGACTCCGTTCCTTGCGCGGCCACGCGTACACAGCGATGGTGTCGGCCTCCGGGCTGCCCCAACCACGAAGCAGAAAAGCCAGCTGCGCGGCGATGCCCGCTTCCCGAACAGCTCCGCCAAGGGGGTGGTCCGCCGACCCGGCCAGGCGAGACGAGGCCTCGACGTGGTTCTCGATCCAAGGGACGTCGCACGAGACATTTGGCGGCGCCGCGGGCTCGAAGAGCCCGAGATCGAGCATGGATCGGAGGCCCAGAGCGACGCCGGGCGCGCCGAGAAGCTTGAGCAGTTCCAGACCGGTTCGCTCGCGAGGGGCCGCAGAAACGGCCGGTGACAGTGCTCGGATCCAGTGCTCTGTCTGTGCTTCGATCTGAAAGCCGTCGAGCTGGGCGAGGAAGCGGGGCGCTCGCACCAGGCGGACCGGGTCGTCCTCCAGATTCTCTTTTGCGAGGGCGCGAATCCGTCCTTTTTCGAGGTCGCTGACTCCGCCCACGCGATCGTCGAGCGGCCCGTTCGGAAGCGGCCAGATGAGGGCGTTGAAACCGAAATCGCGACGCTCGATGTCCTCCTGGAGAGCGAGCTCCCCCCTGGGCCAGAGCTCGATTCGAATCTCGGGGGTCTCGATCCTCCACACGCGGTTCGCTTCTTTGCCGAGCACGTGGGCCCGGGTGTCGAGTCTCGCAGCGAGCCTGCGTGCGGGACCGCCGGCCTCGTCGAGACTGCCGGGCAGCACGAGATCCAGGTCGACGCTTTCCTTTCCCAACAGGCGGTCGCGGACGTAGCCTCCGGTGGCGTGGCACTCGGGTGTTCCGAGTCCTTCCCACACCCCTCGCAGGAGCAGGTCGTTCTCGAGGGCTTTTCTAGTGATCCGTGGCATTGCCGCCCAAGGATAGCGTTTCTTCCCGTGCCCGTCTCCGTCTCCGTGCCCGTGCCCGGATGTATCTCCGACGCCGTCTTTCGGAAACGGAAACGGAAACGGAGACGGAGACGGATACGGGCATGGACGAACTTGATGCCGACAGATGCCGGATGAGTTACACTGACGCCCCCGCCGAGAGGTGGTATGTCCCAAAGAGAGGGAATGATGACCGAAGAACGAATCCAGAAGATCATCGCGCGCTCCGGCCTGTGCTCACGACGTGACGCCGACCGGATGGTCGCAGAGGGGCGCGTAAAGATCGACGGCCGGGTCGCACAACCCGGTGAAAAAGCGGACCCCGCCGTGGTCCACATCAAGGTTGACGGGCGGACTCTCAAAGCCCCCGAGATCCATCGCTATCTCCTGTTGTACAAGCCGCGCGGGGTGATGACGACCTGCGATGATCCGGAGGGGCGCAAGACGGTGCTCGATTTCGTGCGGCCGACGATTCGCGAACGTGTGTATCCGGTCGGGCGTCTCGACTTTCACTCGGAGGGGCTGCTGATCCTCACCAACGACGGGGACTTTGCGGCGCGTGTGGCCCATCCGCGATTCGGGGTGGTGCGCGAGTACCTGGTCAAGATCAGAGGAGACCTCTCCGACGCCGACTATCGAAATCTGATGGCCGGAACCTCGGTCGACGGCCGCCACGTCAAACCACGGAGCGCGCGACGCGAGTCGAAGGCTCGCGGCGGCGCGACGACCTGGTGGCGGATGGAGGTCACCGAGGGGCGGACTCACGAGGTGCGGGAGCTGTTCTTTCGGGCCGGCCACCCGGTTCAACGGTTGCGCCGGACCGCGATCGGCCCGCTGCGCGACGACTCCCTCAATCCAGGAGACTTCCGCACCCTGAGCGACCGCGAGATCGAGGCCTTGCGGAGGGAGACGGCGAAGCCGAGGCGAAAGCCCGCCTCGCGATCCGGAGGTCCCGGTCGATCGCGCGTAGCGAAGGCGAAGAACCCTCCGGCCCGGCGCCGGAAAAAGCAGCGCTAATTGCCAAAAACACTGGGGAAAGCCCGCGGCTGGGTTAAAATGACGCGCTGCGGAAGCGTGCATCTGGAGGATTTTTGGAGACCAAGGACGACACCCAACAGCCGGTCGAGCAGCTGATAGCGAATCGTCGCGCCAAGCTCGAAGCACTCCGCGAGCTCGGGCACGAGCCCTTTCCCCGGCGTTTCCGGGTCGAGCAGTCGGTCAGCCAGGCGCGATCCGGATTCGAAGACAAGAGTGCGGAGGAACTCGAGGAGCAAATGCCTCAGGTGCGGCTCGGGGGACGTTTGCGTGCCGTCCGAGGGCACGGCAAGGTCTCCTTCGCGGATCTCTCCGACGGCAACGCCCACATCCAGCTCTACCTGCGAAAGAACGACCTCGACGAGAGCTCCTGGCAGATCTTCAAGCAGCTCGATCTGGGTGACTTCCTGGGTGTCGATGGGACGGTCTTTCGCACCCGAGCGGGAGAGCTGAGCGTCGCGGTCAAAGAGCTCACGGTCCTCGCCAAGGCCCTCCGGCCGCTGCCCGAGAAGTACCACGGCCTTGCCGATCGCGAGGCGAGGGCGAGGCAGCGATATCTCGATCTGCTGTCGAACCCGGAGTCTCGGGAGGTCTTCGTCGCGAGGTCGAAGATCGTGTCCTCGATCCGCCGAAGGCTCGAAGGAGCGGGCTTCATCGAGGTCGAGACACCGATGATGCAGCCCATCCCCGGCGGGGCGACGGCGCGCCCCTTCGTGACCCACCACAACACTCTCGACCTCGATCTCTTTCTCCGTATCGCCCCCGAGCTCTATCTCAAGCGCCTCATCGTGGGCGGCTTCGAGCGGGTCTTCGAGCTCAACCGCAACTTCCGCAACGAGGGCATCTCGACCCGCCACAACCCCGAGTTCACGATGCTCGAGTTCTACTGGGCCTACGCGGACTACGAGCTGTTGATGGATTTCACCGAGGAGCTCATCGCTGGGGTCGTCGAGGAGGTCACCGGCGGTTTGAAGGTCGAGTGGGGCGAGCACACCATCGATTTCAGCCGCCCTTGGCGCCGGCTCAAGATGCGGGACGCGATCCTGGAGTACTCGGACCTGAAGCCTGACGATCTCACGGACCGCGGGCGAATGGAGCAGGCGGCGCGAAATCTCGACGTACAGCGCATCGACGAGCGGTCCGACGGCAACCTGCTCGCCGAGCTCTACGAGATGACGGCTGAGCCGTTGATGATCGACCCCACCTTCATCATGGACTTTCCGCGCGATATCTCGCCCTTCGCCAAATCGACTCCGGATGATCCGAACACGGTCGAGCGCTTCGAGCTGTTCATCGGCGGCATGGAGCTGGCCAACGCCTTTACCGAGCTCAACGACCCCGACGAGCAGAGGAAGCGCCTTGAGGCGCAGGCGGCCGAGCAGGATGGGACGGTCGACGAGGATTTCGTGCTCGCGATGGAGCACGGCATGCCGCCGACCGGTGGCGAGGGCATCGGCATCGACCGCCTCGTCATGCTGCTGACCAACCAGCACTCGATCCGTGACGCGATCCTCTTCCCCCAGCTGCGTCCACGGGAGTGAGATGATGGGGCTTCCACGACATGCCCGGGGGCGGGTCGCCGACGCGATCCCTCGCCGGGGCGCTCCGTCCGTCCGGACGGAGATCCGGTTTTCCGGAGATAAGGACTGTCGCCGTGTCGGCTGAGCTCCACCTCGCTCGACGCTATCTGGTGGGTCTCAGACGCCGTACCCACGTCGCGACCGTGACCTTGATCTCGATGGTCGGTCTGGGGCTCGGAGTGCTCGCTCTGGTGGTCACCCTGTCACTTCTGGAGGGCTTTCAGGCAAGTATCAGGGAGGAGATCGTGGCCAGGGCGACGCACGCCCGGGTGACGCCGTCGGAGGGCCGCCGGCTGCACGATCCGGCGAAGTTGGCCTCGGTTTTGCAGGAGAAGCTCGGCGATGTGGAATTGGTCGAGGTAGTGCGCGGTACGTGCCTGGTTTCGTCGTTCATCGATGCCGTTCCGGCATCCGTGATCGGCCGCTCTGACGCTCTCGAGGTCGGGGTGGACCGGATTCTGGCCGCGCGGCTCCAGATCGGATCGGGGGAAGACATCTCCGTCATCTCACCGCGGCAGCGGCTGACCGTGATGGGTCCTCTTCCGGTCAGGGCGCAGGCGCAGGTCAGCCGGGTGGTGTCGCCCGAGCCGGGATCCCAGGAGGGATCGGTCCGCCTCCCGCTCGAGATGGCCCAGCGGCTCCTGTGGGGCGAGGCGGTGGTCGAGGCGATCGAGCTGCGTGACGAGTCTGACCCCTGGCGGCTGGGCGCCAGGGTCCGCGCCGCCCTCGGCCCGGACGCCGATGCGTTGCGAGTCGAGAGCCTCGAAGACCTCCACCGGCCGCTCCTGCTCGCGCTCGCCATGGAGCGCGTGATGATCTTCGTCGCGGTGGGGCTGATGCTCGTCGTAGCCGCCCTCAACCTTTTGTGCAATGTCGCCATGGTTGCAGCCGAGAAAAGAGTCGACCTCGCCGTCCTTGCGGGCATTGGGTTGCCGCCGAAGGCCTTGAGAAGGCTCTTTCTGCTGCTCGGCGTCGGGATCGGGCTCGTCGGCTCGACGATCGGCGCTGTCGTGGGCGTGTCGACCGCTTTAGTGCTCGACGAGAGCGGAGCCTTGCCCCTGCCGCGAGGCGTGTTCAGTTTCTCGTCGGTGCCGTTCCGGGTCGAGCCGGAGATGGTGGCGTTGGTGATGGTGGTCGCGCTGCTCCTGGCGGCGGCAGCTTCCTGGCTGCCGTCACGCATGGTGGCGCGGCGCGAGCCGGCCGAGGGTCTCCGTTATGAGTGAGGGCCCGCAGATGGTGTCGCTCGCGGGTTTGAGCAAGGGCTTTGGTGCCGATGACACCAGGGTGGAGGTCCTCAAGGACCTGGACTTCGAGGTCGAAAAGGGTCGGATGATGGCGGTCGTCGGACCGTCTGGCGTCGGCAAGAGCACCCTCCTGCACATCATCGGCCTGCTCGACCGGCCCGACGACGGGCGCCTCGAGCTCGATGGACGCGAGGTCGGTGGCCTCGGGGGGGAGGCCCGGGCCCACCTCAGGAACCGGATGATCGGCTTCGTCTTCCAGCATCATTACCTGCTCGACGAGCTGGACGCTCTGGACAACGTCGCCCTCCCGCTGCGCATCGCCGGAAGCAACGCTGCGACCGCCCGCGCTCGAGGTCGTGAGCTGCTGGAGTCGGTCTCGCTCTCCGAGCGTGCCCATCATTTCCCCGACCAGCTGTCTGGTGGCGAGCAGCAACGCGTCGCGGTCGCGCGGGCGCTCGCGATGGAGCCGGATCTCCTGCTGGCGGACGAGCCGACGGGCAACCTGGACCGGGCCAATTCCGAAGCGGTTTTCGATCTCGTCCGCGAGCTGCATTTGAAGGCCGGATTGACATCAATTATAGTGACCCACGACGAAGAGATGGCCCGCAAGTGCGACGGGATCTTCCGCCTCGCGCCTGCGGGCGAAAATTTCGACCATGTTTGAACGATTCGACGAACACGTCAGGCGCAGCCTGTTCTTCGCTCGCTACGAGGCGAGCCGGTCGAGCAGTCGCTCGATCGCGTCCCAGCACGTCCTGCTCGGGATGCTGAGAGAGGCCGATCCGGCCTTTAACGAGCTCTTGAGGGGGAAGGGCATCGAGCCCCGAGAGCTGCGCGAAGAGCTTCTCGGTGACCGGGTCAGCGTCGAACGGGTGAGCACCTCGCCGGACCTGCCCCTCTCCGAGGAGACCAAGAAGGCCCTCGCCTTCGCGGTCCACGAGGCGGAGAGTATGGGGCACGCGAGTGTCGGCTCGGAGCATTTGGTGCTCGGCCTCCTGCGGGTCGAGGGCTCGGCGGCCGCCGAGTATTTGAGTGCCCGAGGCCTCGAGCTCTTCCAGCTGCGGGAAGAGGTGGTGCGGAGGGGTCGCGAGCTCGAAGCGGAGGCGACGGCGCAGGCCACGCCCCACATGGCGGAGTACTCGCGGGACCTGACGATGATCGCCTCGGAGGGCGGCTTCGATCCCTTGATCGGGCGCGAGCAAGAGGTCGAGCGGATGGTCCAGATCCTGAGCCGCAGGACCAAGAACAACCCACTCCTCCTCGGCGAATCGGGCGTCGGCAAGACGGCCATCGTCGAGGGTCTGGCGGCCCGGATCTTCGAGGGATCGGTGCCGATGCTGCTCGCGGACCGCCGGATCCTCGCCCTCGACCTGTCGCTCCTGGTCGCCGGCACGAAGTATCGCGGTCAGTTCGAGGAACGACTCAAGGGGCTGCTCAAGGAGCTTCAGGAGCACCCGGAGATCATCATCTTCATCGACGAGATTCACTCGCTCATCGGCACCGGCTCGGCGGAGGGTTCGCTCGACGCCGCCAACATCATCAAGCCCGCGCTGTCGCGCGGAGAAATCACGTGTATCGGTGCCACCACGGTTCGTGAGTACCGGAAGTACGTCGAGAAGGACCGGGCCCTCTCGCGACGCTTCCAGGCCGTGACCATCCGTCAACCGACCGAGGATGAGACCATCACCATCCTCGAGGGGGTCCAGAGCCGTTACGAGGAGTTCCACGGCGTCCGTTACACCGAGGACTCTATCAAGGCCGCGGTCAGCCACGCCGGTCGTTACATCACCGACCGCGCATTTCCCGACAAGGCGATCGACGTGCTCGACGAGGCTGGGGCTCGCGTCAAGCTGCGCCAGGTCTCGTCAACGTCGTCTCTCAGACGCGTCCAGCACGAGATCAGGAATGTCGTGGCGCAGATGAAGGAGGCGATCTCACGCAAGGAGTTCGAGCGCGCGGTCGATCTCCGCGAGGAAGAGCTGCGCCTGCGGGAAGAGCTGGAGATGCTCGAAACCACGCACGCCGAAGAGCCGCCCGAGAAGGTGGTAGTGGGCCGCCCGGACATCGAAGAGGTGGTCGCGTCGTGGACAGGTATCCCGGTTGCGTCCATCGGCGAGGACGAGGCCGACCGCTTGCGCCGGATGGAGGAGATCCTCCGCCAGCGGGTCGTCGGTCAGGATGATGCGATCGCAGCGGTGGCCAGGGCCATTCGCCGCAGCCGGCTCGGGGTCGCGAGCCCCGACCGGCCAATCGGTTCCTTCATATTTCTCGGGCCCTCGGGTGTCGGCAAGACCGAGGTGGCGCGCCAGCTCGCGAGCTTCCTTTTCCAGGATGCTCGGCGGCTGGTTCGCTTCGACATGTCGGAGTACATGGAGAAACACACCGTGTCGCGCTTGATCGGGTCCCCCCCGGGCTATGTCGGCTTTGAAGAGGGCGGCCAGTTGTCCGAGCAGGTGCGCCGGAACCCCTACTCAGTCGTGCTCCTCGACGAGATCGAGAAGGCCCACCCGGATGTTTACAATCTCATGCTCCAGGTGCTCGAGGACGGGCGGTTGACGGACAACTACGGCAACGTCATCGATTTCACGAACTCCCTGATCATCATGACCTCCAACCTCGGCGGCCGCGAGCTGGTCGAAGGGGAGGGAGTGGGATTCACCGGCGACGGGCCGTCCATCGAATCAAAACACGTTCGCGAGCTCGTCGATAGGGAGCTGCGGCGCCACTTCCCGCCCGAGTTCATCAACCGCTTGGACGAGGTCATCGTCTTCGACGCGCTCGACGAACGGAGCATGCTCGAGGTCGCTCGGTTGCTGCTCGAGGAGACGGTGGTCGTGCTGGAGAAAAAGAACGTCAAGATCGAGTTCTCTCCGGAGGTGGCCGAGTGGCTCTTCGATCAGTGCGGGAACGATCCTCAGGCCGGGGCGCGGCCGCTGCGGCGTCTCGTCAAGCTGTGGGTCGAGGACGCGGTCGCCGACTTCCTCATCCAGAACAGAGATGCCGAGGGGGGTGAGCTGCGGATGTGGGTCGAAGGGGACCGGCCGATCGTGGCGACCGCGGACTCCGGGGTGGTCACCCAGGGAGAAGACGCTTGATGACATTCCGTGCCTGGATGATCGCGCTGCTTCTGGCGATGGTCGCGACGGTGGCCGGCGCCCAGGAGGACCTGTACATCCGCGACATCGTGGTCGAGGGAGGGGTCACGCTGACCGTGGACACGGTCTCCTACTATCTCGGGTTGGAGCCCGAAGACCCCCTCGATCGGGAATCGGTCATCGATGGCTACCGGCGGCTCTGGGATTCGGGCCTGTTTGAGGACATCCGCATCGAGGTCGAGAACCACGGCGACGGCGAGGTCACCCTCTACATCATCGTCACCGAGCGACCCTTCGTGACCTCGGTGGATTTCGAGGGCAACAAGAAGATCAAGACCTCGGACCTCAAGGACAAGCTCGACGAACAGGGCATCGAGGTCCCGCGCAACGTGCCCCTGCGTTCGTCGCAGCTCGGCAGGATCGAGGCGGCGATCAAGGGGATCTATGACGCCGAGGGCTTCCGCTCGGCCAGGGTCTCGCATGAGGTCAGCTCGGTGTCACCGAACAAAAAGAAGGTGGTCTATCGAATCGACGAGGGCGGCAAGGTGAAGATTCGGGACATCACATTCCTGGGCAACGAGGTCTTCTCGAACTCGAAGCTCCGTGGGGTGCTCAAGAAGACCAAGGAAAAGAGCCTTCGGTACTACTTCGGCGACAAGATCGTCTACACCAAGGAGGCCTGGGACGAGGACCGGGACAACCTCCGCACCTTCTACGGCAACCGCGGATACATCGATGTCAAGATCGGCGAACCGGTGCTCGAGCTGGTGGCCAAGAAACCCGACGCCAAGACCCTCAAGAAGAAGAAGTACCGGATGCACATCACCATCCCGATCGAGGAGGGCCCGCCCTACACGCTGGGCAGCTTCCAGCTCTCCGGGGTCGAGGTCTTCAATCAGGAGGCCCTGACCAGGGCCTTCGATGTCAATGTCGGCCAGACCTACAATCGCAAGGTCATCGAGGACGGGATGGAGAGGGTGCGCAAGGGCTACCACAACTCCGGTCATGTCTACGCCTATACCAACGAGACCTGGAGCCGCCGGGAGGGCGACGAGCACATCGTCGATGTCACGGTCGACGTCTTCGAGGGGGATCGCTTTCGACTCGGCCGACTCGAGTTCGTGGGCAACACGACCACCCGAGACAAGGTGCTGCGGCGCGAGTTCAGGATCGCCGAGGGCCAGTACATGAACATGGGCCTGTTCGAGGCTTCCGTCTACAAGGTCAACGCGCTCGGCTACTGGAAGCTCGAGGAAGAGCCTCTCGAGTTCGATTTCGACGACGAGAACAAGAAGGTCAACGTCACGGTCCGTGGCAACGAGGTCGGGCGCAACGACGTCCAGTTCGGCGCCGGCTACTCGGAGCTCGACGGCTTCTTTGTTCAGGGCCAGTTCAACACCCGCAACTTTCTCGGCCGCGGCAACTCGCTCGGTGTCTCCCTGCAGATCGGTCGGCGGACCGACCTCTACACCCTCTCCTACAGCGAGCCCTACTTCCTCGATCGTCGGATCATGCTCGGCGGGTCGATCTTCAAGACCGCGCTTGACTACTCGGACGCAGGGGGCTCGAGCTACCAGCGGGAAACCCAGGGCTTCACCATTTCGATGGGACTCGGGGTCGGGCCCTTCTCTTCAGTGTCGGGCATCCTCGCCTTTCAGGACGACTACTCGAGGTACCTCATCACCCGTTTTGGAGTCGTCGGTCAACCTACGGGAGGCCACTTGCCCCCGGTCGATATCCCTCCGGTCGATGGACAGGACTACGAGCGCGCCTTCGAGGAGTTCGTAGGAAAGACCCACTCCTTCACCCCGATTTACAACATGGACACGCGGGACGACCCCTTCAGCCCGAACCGCGGCCGCAACTTCAACGCCCGTCTGCGTCTGGCCGGCGGCCCCCTGGGCGGAAATTTCGATTATGTGCGCCCGGAGTTCGGCTACACCCAGTTCCTGCCGTGGACCAAGAAGAGCATCATCGCCTACCACGTCGAGGCGGGGCAGTTCCTGACCTACAACGACTCCGAGATCCCGCTCTTCGAGCGTTACCGTCTGGGCGGTGATCGATCACTTCGCGGCCTGCCCTACTACTCGGTCCTGCCCCGGACGGAGGAAGGACAGTACTTCCTGACGCCGGGGGGCTCGCGGAAGGGCGGCGACCGCTACTGGCAGGTCAACCTCGAGTATCAGTTCCTGATCGGCGGCCCCATCAGGCTCGTGTACTTCATCGACATGGGGAACACCTACGTCGAGGAACAGGGCTGGGACTTCAGCCTGTGGCGAAGGACCACGGGTCTCGAAATGCGGATCTTCCTGCCGATCTTCCAGGCGCCCATTCGCTTCATTTACGGATACAATCTAGACCCGTACCCGGACGAGAAGGACAGCGACTTCCAGTTCTCGATCGGGACCACGTTCTAAAGAATGGTATTGGAGGAAAGAAGATGCTTCGTATGACAGTGCGGACGGTCGTGTTGGCTGCGCTCGTGATGGCGGTTGCGTTGCCGGCGGCAGCGCAGTCGAAGGTTGCGGTCATCGACGTGCAGCGGGTGGTCACGGAGTCTGACCCCGGCAAGGAAGTGATGGGCAAGCTGCGGACCCTTTCCGACGCCAAGGCCCAGGAAGGTCAAAGCCTCCAGCAAGAGCTGGCTGCGCTTCAGGACCAGTTCAACAAGCAGCGCTTCACCGTTTCCGAAGTGCGCCAGGCGGAGATGAGCAAGGAGATCGAGGACAAACAGATCGCCATCAGACGTTTCCAGGATGACGCTCAGCGCGAGCTCCAGGATGCCCAGCGGCGCGAGCTGGGAGGCCTCGAGGAACGCATCCTGCCGATCATCAACCAGATCGGCCAGGAGCAGGGCTACATCCTCATTTTCAACAAGTTCCAGTCGGGTCTCGTGTACGCTGACGAATCTGTCGACATCACCGATCAGGTGATCCAGAGATTCAACACAGCCCAGTGAGCTCGAAGATCTCGCTTGAGGATCTCGGCGTCACGCTGGGAGCAGAGCTTGTCGGTGACCCGAAGCACGAGGTCTGTGGCGTTCGGACTCTCGACAGCGCGGCGGCGGAGCACCTGAGCTTCCTCCACAACCCGAAGTACGTCGAGGACGCGATGGCGTCCAAGGCCGGGGCGATCCTGGTGGCCGACGCGGAAACGCTCCCCGGTCGCAATGTGCTCGTGTGCCCGGAGCCTTACCTCGCACTCGCGCACGCCCTCGAGATATTTCACCCTGTCGACCGCCCCGAGCCTGGAATTCATCCTTCAGCTGTGGTGGCTGATGATGTCAATCTGGGTGAGGGGGCGAGCATCGGTCCCATGGTTTCGGTCGCTGAAGGAGCGTCGATCGGCGGCGACACCCTGATCGGTGCCGGCTGTGTCATCGGTCGAGGCGTCGAGGTGGGTGCGGGCTGCATCCTGCACCCGCGCGTGGTGGTCGAGGAGCGCTGTCGCATCGGGGACCGCTGCATTGTCCACTCGGGGACCGTGATCGGCTCGGACGGCTTCGGATTCGCCACCGTCGACGGCGTCCACCACAAGGTGCCCCAGGTGGGCATTGTGGTCCTGGAAGACGATGTCGAGCTCGGAGCGAACGTTTGCGTCGACCGCGCGGCCCTCGGCGAAACCAGGATCGGGCAAGGAACGAAGGTGGACAACCTGGTTCAGATTGCCCACAACGTCGAGGTCGGACCGCACTGCCTGCTGGTGGCCCAGGTCGGCATCTCGGGCTCGACCCAGATCGGCCACCACACGGTCTTTGCCGGACAGTCGGGATGCTCGGGCCATCTGAAGATCGGCAGCGGTGTCGTGTTGGTTGCCCGTGCGGCGGCGTACAAGGACGTTCCGGACGGAGCGACCGTGGCGGGCGCTCCAGCCAGGCCCCACCGCGAGTGGCTCAAAGCAAACGCCAATCTGCAACGTCTCGACAGTCTGCGAGGCAAGGTGAAGGAGCTCGAAGCGCGACTCGCCGAGCTTGAGGAGGGTTCGTGAAGGATATTTCAGAAATCCTCGCGGTGATGCCGCACCGCTACCCGTTTCTGCTCATCGATCGGGTCTTGGAAATGGACGATTCAACGATCCGTGCGGTCAAGAATGTGACCGTCAACGAGCCCCACTTCCTCGGCCACTTTCCCGAGGTGCCCGTCATGCCGGGGGTTCTGGTTGTCGAAGCGATGGCCCAGGCCGGCGGCTTCCTCCTCTTCAGCCAGGTCGACGAGCGCGAGGACAAGCTCATCTATTTCACGGGCATCGACAAGTGTCGCTTCCGTAAACCTGTTGTACCGGGTGACCAGATCGTCTTCGAGGTCGAGCTGGTGGCCAAACGGAGGACCTTTGCCAAGATCAAAGGCCGGGCCCTGGTCGACGACGAGGTGGTGTGCGAGGCGGAGATGATGTCCGCCCTGGCAGAGCGCTGATGGGCGCGAAAATCCACCCCACAGCGATCGTCGATGCCGATGCGAAAATCGGAGACGGGGTCGTCGTCGGGCCGTACACGGTCATCGAGGCCGGCGTCGAGATCGGCGACGACTGTGAAATCGGTCCCTTTTGCCGACTCGGCAGCGGCACCTCGGTCGGCGCCCGCAATCGATTCGAGAGCCACTGCTCTGTGGGCGCACCGCCGCAAGACCTGAAATTCGCGGGCGAAGCGACGCGATTGGAAATCGGTGACGACAACCTCTTCCGCGAGTTCATTTCGCTCCACCGGGGCACCGCAAGCGGCGGAGGCCTGACGGCCATCGGCGATAAGAACCTCTTCATGGCCTACATCCATATCGCGCACGATTGCCGCGTCGGGTCGGGGACGATATTTGCCAACAATGCCACCCTCGCCGGCCATGTCGTGGTCGAGGACTCTTCGACCGTCGGCGCCCTCTCGGCCATCCACCAGTTCACCCGCGTTGGTCAGCACGCCTTTCTCGGTGCCTTCACGGCGGCAAACAAGGACTGCCTGCCCTATATGAGCACGGTCGGCAACCGGCCTCCGAAGTGCTACGGTCCCAACACGATCGGGCTCGAGCGCAAGGGCTTTTCGCCTGACAGCCGCAGGGCCCTGAAAAGGCTGTGGCGCCTTCTTCGCGATCCCAAGCTCAATACCTCCCAGGCCCTCGAAAAGATTCGCGAAGAGCTCGGTGGTCAGAAGGAGGTCGAGGTCGTGCTGCAGTTCATCGATGCCTCCGAGCGTGGAGTCATCCTCGGCTGACACAAGACATCTGGCGGCGCGGAATGCGCTGGTGATCGGGAGAGTTGAGTAGAACATGAGCGTTGATATCGATTTTTCGGATCTTTCCATCAAGGACGCCCTCGATCTCGCGATCCTGGTCGAGGAAGAGGCCGAGGAGCGTTACCGCGAGCTGGCCGACAACCTCGAGTTCCACAACACCAACGATGCGGCGAGCTTTTTTCGCTTCATGGTGACCTGCGAGGCGAAGCACGGAGAAGAATTGAGCGCCAAAAGGCAGGAGTTGTTCGGTGATCAGCCGGTCAACGTCGATCGCTCGATGTTGTGGGACGTCGAGGCTCCGGGATATGAAACGGCGAAGTCGTTCATGACGATCCAGGAGGCCCTTGCAGTTGCTCTTGCGGCCGAAACCAAGGCCTTCGAGTTCTTCGACGGCGCACTGCCCGAGGTCGAAGATCCCGAGGTTCGGGAGCTCTTCATCGAGCTTCGCCAGGAAGAGGTCGAGCACATGCAGATGGTGCGCGACCAGATGAAGAAGGCCCCGGAGGGCGACGGCTTCGACGCCGGCGATTTCGCGGACGAGCCGGTCGCACAATAGCGTTCGAGCATCAGGTGGCAGAAGGTGTAGGGGCGGGATATATCCCGCCCTTGTCTGTTGAGGCCTTCTGGATCGTGCAAGGGCGGCAGATGTGCCGCCCCTACAGGTACCTTCGCTGAACGTTTCAGAACTTGTAGCCGAACCCCAAGCTGAAGACCAGCGGTTTCGCGTCCAGCGTGACCGTCGGCAGGTCTTCCTCGCCGGTTCTCAACTGCGCGTCGAGCGAGGTCCCGAAGTACCTGAGGTCGATATTCAGATACCACCTGTTGTCCATCTGATAGTTGGTGCCGATCTGGGCCACCGGGGCCGGTCCTCCGTCGAACTCGAGTCGTTCGACACCGCTGTCCTTCAGATCTTTCGACAGATCGTAGAAGGGCAGCACCCACGTCACGCCGAGGCCGATGTACGGGTCCCACGGACCGTAGATGGGAGGGTGGTACTGCGCGATCGCGGTCAAGGGAACCAGCCACACCCTGCCCCCGTCGATCGTTTCCGCGCCGGTGTCGAGGCGGACTCGCGGTGCGGCGGCACCCACTGACAGCTCGACCCCGAAACGGTCGGAGAACATCAGGGTCGCGTCGAACTCGACCCCGAGCCCCGACTGAAGCTCGAGCGTGTTGCCGGTCTCTCCCAGCTCCTCGCTGGTGGTGGCGGCGCTGGACCACGACGCCCGGCCACCGTAGCGCCATTCCGACGATTGTGCGGATGCGGTGCCGGCGGCAGTCAAGACGACGACGAGGAGGGTGAGCCAGCGACGAGGCACGGATCGCCCCTCAGAAAACCTTGCCGAGACGCTCGAGCGCGGTTTCGGCGTTACCTGTTTTCCGAAGGACCTCCTGGGCCTCGGCACCCAAGGCGTCGATCACCGCCTCGGCGGAGGTCATGATCTCACCGTCGGCCAGATAGAGGGGTGAGCCGTTCGGGTCGATGTACATGCCGTCGGCGGGCTCTGCGGCCTTGAGTCCGTCGTAGCCGGTGGGTTCTTTCTCCGCATCGATGATCGCCCACACCTTGGCGTCGAGGTGGATGATGTCCACCTTCTCGTCCTCGTACGCCTTTCGCAGCTGGTTCCAGCCGGGCGCCTCGTGCGCGCCACGCAAAATCCAGATCTTTGCCATCGTCTCCTCCGCACCGCGCATCATACCCTGTCCACTCCCGTGCCCGCTCCCGTTTCCGTGCCCGAAACAGGGGGCTGCGGAGGCAGGAAGCAGCCGAGCAGGGGAGACCTCGACATCTGTTCACAGCTGCTCGTCAATCGCCTCCAACGCTTCCAGCGCGTTCATGGCCAGACCGATGTGACCGGAGCTCACCTGCGGCTCGCGGGGGTTGATCCGGATCAGCGTTGCCCCGCAGCGCGAAGCGACCCGTTCCGAGGTCATGCGGACGGTCGGCACGGCCGAGCCGGCGCCGAGCTCGATGACCACCAAGTCTGGTCCAGCCGCCGTGGCGAGCCACTCCGAGAACCGTCGCTCTTGATGCGCCGTCCGGCCCGGGATCCAATGCCAGTCACCGAACATGAGCACGTTGGGCCTCGCGAGTGCACCGCAGTGCGGACACGCCGGGAGCTTCGTGACTGCGCGAAATGTCTCCGTGTCGATCTCGACCTCCAGCTCGTCGGCGGTCCAGATTTCGCTGCGACACGGTTCGGTGCACTGGAGGTGCCCGATCGATCCATGACACTCGATGACCCGATCGGGGTCAAAGCCCGCTCTTTGAAAATGGCCGTCGACGTTCGACGTGAATACGAAGCACCCATGCTCGAGCGTGCCCGCCCAGCGTTTCAGAATCCCGAACCCGTCGTGCGGCGGCGTCCGGCGGTAGAGCCGGAGTCGATGTCCGTAAAAGCCCCAGGCCAGCTCCGGATCGCGCGTGAACCAGGCCGGATTGGCCATGTCGACGAATGACACGCCGAGCCGCTCGAACGGCGGGTAGGCCTTCCAGAAACCCGTGTCGCCCCTGAAGTCGGGAAGGCCTGAATCCACCCCCATGCCCGCCCCCGCCGTGATCAACAAGGCGTGGGCTTTCGAGACTGTTGCCGCCGCACGGTGGATCTCGTTCCTCTCGTCGCACCCCATGAGGGGATCTTAGCGCGTCCTCGAGATGGCTTCGATGCCTCGGTATGGCCGGTAACGATGCATATTGGAGGGCACCAATTTGTTGAAATTGGTGGTTGACGGGTGGAATGGAGGGTATATATTAAGAAATGGATGGTTCCAATCGAGAGGGAGATTGGGGATCGGAACGATGCGAATACGACACACAGATCTCCACGGACTCAAAGAGGCCGGCCTCGGAGCACGGGAACCGTGGCTCATGGCGGCCTGTGCCCGCCTTCGGATGCTGCCGGGTCGTTCCTCGAGCCGAATCCTTGTCGCGAAGGAAGACGGGCGGACGAGGGCGGTGCTCGGTCTCCGCCTCGACTGGGGCGCGAACGGCCGTTTAGACAGCGCCACCATCTGTGTCCTCGCGGTCGATCCAGAGCACGTCGGGCGCGGCATCGGCTCGCGGTTGGTGCGCTTTGCAGAAGGCATCGCGAGGGTTCACGGCTGCTCCCGGGTCGATGTGATGCCGGGTCTTGAAGGATGGGGCCAGGGCCACTGCTGGACGGGCCTCGGATACGACGATTCCGGTGAAGGGCTGCACAAGGAGTTCAGATTCTTCGGCCGCTGGGAGTGCGCATGAGAGCCCGGACTGGCTGACAGCGTCATGGAGCGAGGAGTTTCGGAGGTCGTGCGTGGAAATCTCGATTGATCGAGAGAGCAGCGAGCCAATCTATCGACAGGTCGTGAGCGAGATCCAGGGCCTCATCCGCTCGGGCGCCCTCCCAGAAGGCTTTCGATTGCCGCCCGAGAGAAGATTGGCGGAGGCGCTCGGGGTCAATCGAAGCACCATTCTCAGCGCCTATCGGGAGCTCAAGGCCCTCGGTCTGGTGGATGCCCACGTCGGTCGCGGAACGGCGGTCCTGAGGGCGCCGGCGCCGATTCCCGGTGCCATCGGCATCCCCTGGCGCCAGCTCTTTCGCGACAGCGTGGCGAGATCTCACGATCCGATCATCGCCGACCTGCTCGCGCTGACCGAGCGTGAGGACGTCATTTCGTTTTCGATCGGTCTGCCGGCGCCGGAGCTGCTGCCGCTCGACATCCTCGGTGACTCCACCTCCGATCTGATTCGCGAGGTGGGCGCACCGCTCCTTCTGCACTGCCCGACCGAAGGCCACACCCCGTTGCGGGAGACCCTTGCCCAGTGGGTCGCCGCCCGCGGCATCCGCGCGCGTGCGTCGGAGGTCCTGGTGGTGTCCGGATCGCAGCAGGGGCTCGATCTCGTGGCCAGGATCTTCATCGATCCGGGCGACGCCGTGATCGTCGAGGAGCCCACCTACATCGGCGCTCTGCAGTCATTTCGGGTTGCCGGTGCGAAGATCATCGGCATTCCCGTCGACGAGGACGGGATGCGGACCGACATCCTCGCCTCGATTCTCGAGCGCGAGCGACCGAAGCTCATCTACACCCTGCCCACCTTCCAGAACCCGTCCGGTGCCGTCATGGGCATCGAACGTCGTCGCCAACTCCTCGAGCTCGCCTCGAAGTGGCACGTGCCGATTCTCGAGGACGATCCCTACTCGGAGCTGCGATACGAGGGCGAGCCCCTCCCATCGCTCAAGGCGCTCGACGAAGATGACCTGGTCATGTACCAGAGCACGTTTTCGAAGGTGTTGTTCCCGGGCCTCCGGATCGGCTATCTGGTCGTTCCACCGGTGGTGCTTCGCCAGCTCGCGCTGGCCAAACAGGGGGCGGACCTTCACGCCAACAGCTTTTCCCAGTACCTGCTGGAGCGCTTCGTGCGAGACGGCCATTTCGCCAACCATCTCGAGAAGACCGTCGAGGCCTATCGTCGGCGCCGTGACCGCATGGCGGCCCTCCTGAGGGATGCATCGATCGACCTCGAGTTCGCTGTGCCGAGAGGCGGGTTCTACATCTGGTGCCGTCTCCCGGGCGAGGTGGAGCAATCGGCGCTGCTGGCCAACGCGGCGGCACGGGGCGTCGTCTTTCTCCCCGGGCGTGCCTGCTATCCGACCGAAGCGACCGAAAACTGTATCCGCCTCAACTTCTCGCACGCGTCGGAGGAGGCCATCGACGTGGGCGTCGAAAGGCTGGTCGAAACCATACGAGAGACGAGGGTATGGGGTTTGGTGAAACGGCCAGGCGGCGCCGCCACCTCGCCGATCGTGTGACAGCCAGGAGGGACGAATGGACACACCGCATCATCGATACGCCTCTCGTATGCAGGATCTGCGTGCATCGGACATCCGCGAGATCCTCAAGGTCACGCAGCAGTCCGACGTCATCTCCTTTGCCGGCGGGCTGCCTGCGTCGGAGCTTCTGCCGGCGGCCGAGATGGCGGAGCTGGCTCGCAAGGTCCTCTTGGAGGACGGCGTGAGGGCCTTGCAGTACGCGCCGACTGAGGGCCTGGATATTCTGCGGGAGCTGATCGCGGACCGGCTGCGGCGGCTGTGGGATTTCCAGTGCTCGACGGACGAGGTGCTCATCGTCAGCGGTTCCCAGCAGGCACTCGACCTCACCGGCAAGGCCTTTCTCGACGAGGGCGACGTGATCCTCTGCGAGAGCCCGACCTATCTCGGAGCCATCGGCGCCTTTCGCGCTTATCGGCCGACCTTCGTCGAGGTGCCGACTGATGACGACGGCATGGTGCCGACCGAGCTCGAGAGTCGCCTCTCCTCGCTCGATCGGGTGAAGCTGATCTACGTCGTGCCCGACTTCCAGAACCCGAGCGGGCGCCGTTGGTCCGTCGAGCGTCGTCACCAGCTTGCCGAGCTCGCCGGCCGCTTCGAGGTGCCGGTGATCGAGGACGCGCCCTACGCCGAGCTCTGCTTTGAGGGTGAGCCGATGCCGCCGGTTGCTGCATTGGGCGACGCGTGCACCGTGATCTACCTGGGGACCTGCTCGAAGATCCTGTCACCCGGCATGCGTCTCGGCTGGGTCGTCGCTGATAGCGAGCTCCTCAGGCGCTACGTACTCGTCAAGCAGGGCACCGATCTCCACACCTCGAGCCTCATCCAGCTCCTGGCGGCGCGATTCATGGTCGACCACGACTGCGATGCGCACATCGAGCGCATCCGCGGCGTGTACCGAGGCCGTCGTGACGCCATGATCGCGGCCCTCGAGCGACATTTTCCGGAAGACGTCCGTTTCACGCGGCCCGCCGGCGGTCTCTTCCTCTGGGCCGAGCTTCCGGAGGGCCTGGATGCGCGCAGGCTCCTGCAGCACGCCCTCGAGGAGCGCGTGGCCTTCGTCCCGGGCGAGCCCTTCTTCCCGAATGGCGGCCATGACAACACGATGCGTCTCAACTTCTCGGCCATGCCCGAGGAGCGGATCACCGAGGGGATCCTTCGCCTCGGACGAGTGCTGGAGGCAGTGACCGAGGAAGCTCTGGCAGCCCCGTAGCTCAACGGCACCCGCGAAATCACGGCGGCGGTCGTTTATGATCGTCGTCGAGGCATCATGCTTCAGATCGAACGCGATCGCGATGTGCCGCTTCACTACGAAGCGTCGCCACTCCTGCCAGTCGTTGCAGCTGGAGGCTGGCCGGTCGGTCTGACCGCGATCGTCGCCGGTATCGCCGGCTTCGTCAAAGCCGGGTCGGTGGCTACCGAGGCAGTGTCCGCGCTTTTCGTGGTCGTCGGCTGTGCCCTGGTGGTTCTCCTCGTCCGCTGCAGACGCTACGAGATAACGGTCGGCAAGCGGATGATCGAACTCCGGCTGGGGCCATTTCGAAGGACGCTGCCGGTCGCTTGCGTCATCGATGCGGTCGAGCGGCCGGCCTCGTCGTGGCGAAGGTTTTTCGCATCACGAGAACTGGCGATCGCGCTCAGTGTCGAAGCTCGCCCTTTGAACGTGCCGACCCGCGAGCCTCAGGAACTTCGCGCCGCCCTGACGGGCGGCGCGGACAATCATCAATGATCAGCTGTGGCTCGTCGAAGATCCCAATGTCACTCCTCGCCCATGAACGGGTAGGCGAAGTGCGCCGGCGGCACGAAGTTCTCTTTGATCGTGCGCTGTGAAGTCCAGCGGATGAGGTTGAGGTAGGAGCCCGCCTTGTCGTTGGTGCCGGAGGCGCGGGAGCCGCCAAAGGGCTGCTGTCCGACCACTGCGCCAGTCGGCTTGTCGTTGATGTAGAAGTTGCCAGCGGCGTGGCGCAGGCTGTCGGCCATCTTGACGATCGTCGACCGGTCGTGGGCGAAGATGGCGCCGGTAAGGGCGTAGGGCGAGGTGGTGTCGCAGAGCTCGAGGGCCGCGTCGAGGTCCTTGTCGTCGTAGACGTAGACCGTCAGCACCGGACCGAAGATTTCCTCCTCCATGAGCTTGAAGTGCGGATCGGTGGTCTCGAGCATGGTCGGCTGGATGTAGTAGCCCTCGGAGTCGTCCCACTCCCCGCCGCACAGGATCTCGGCCTCGGGGGCGTCTTTGGCGTGCTGGATGTAGGCGGTGATGTCGCGGAAGGCGCCGGCGTCGATGACCGCGTTGAAGAAGTTCCTGAAGTCGGTCGGCGGCCCCATCGTGATTTCGGAGATCTGCGCCAGAGTGAGCTCCTTGAGCGCCGGCCAGATCGATTTCGGAATGTAGGCGCGCGAGGCGGCCGAGCATTTCTGGCCCTGGTACTCGAAGGCGCCGCGGACCATGGCGGTGGCCAGCGCCTCGAGATCGGCCGAGGCGTGGGCGAAGATGAAGTCCTTGCCGCCGGTTTCGCCGACGATGCGCGGATAGGTGCGGTAGTTGGCGATGGTGTCGCCGATCGCCTTCCACATGCCCTGGAAGACCGGGGTCGAGCCGGTGAAGTGGACGCCGGCGAGGTGCGGGCTCGCCATCACCGGGTTGCCGACCTGTCCACCGGACCCGGGGATGAAGTTGATAACGCCGGGCGGGAAGCCGGCGGCCTCCATCAGCTTCATCAGATGCCAGCCGGTGAAAACCGTCGATGACGCCGGCTTCCACAGCACGGTGTTGCCCATCAGTGCGGGTGCAGTCGGCAGATTGCCGGCGATCGAAGCGAAGTTGAAGGGCGTCACGGCAAACACGAATCCCTCGAGGGCGCGATACTCGACCTGGTCCCAATGTCCGAGCATCGATTCAGGTTGCTGCTCGTAGAGGAACTGCATGTAGTAGGGGTTGAAGCGCCAGAAGTCGACCAGCTCGCAGGCCGCATCGATCTCCGCCTGAAAGACGCTCTTCGACTGGTTGAGCATGCAGGCGGCGTTCATGCGGTCGCGCCACGGGCCCTGCAACAGCTCGGCGGCCTTGAGCATCACCGCCGCGCGGTGCTCCCAGGGCGTCTCCGACCATTCCTTCCAGGCTTTGGCGGCGGCGTCGATCGCCATCTGGACCTCTGCTTCACCGGCCTTGTGGTAGGTGCCGAGGACGTGCTTGTGGTCGTGCGGGCAGACGGCCTTGGCCGTGTTGCCGGTGCGCACCTCCTTGCCGCCGATAACGAGTGGGATCTCGATCTCCTCGCTCAGCATCTCCTGGAGCTTGGCCTTCAGCGAGGCCTTTTCCGGCGAACCGGGCGCGTAGGACTTGATCGGATCGTTGACCGGCGGTGGGACGGAGACGATGCCATTGGCCATGACGGACCTCCAGAAAACGCGGTTGGTGTGGTGTGCGGACCGCAGAGCGATGCGCCACGGCATGGTAGCGGTGTTGGTGTGTAATCGCAACGGGCTCAACGGGTGATGCATGGAACGGCCGGCCGGCGCAAGTAAAGGCTCAAGGGTCAAGAGTTCAGAGAGCAGCTGGGGTGTGGGTGGGCTTAAGCCTTAACTCTCCACTCTTTACCATCGGTCGAACAGGCGTGCCGGCGCTTCGACACGGTACACTCCGACGATGAGCCTCATCTATCTCGATTACAACGCGACGACACCCATCGATCCAAGGGTGGCGGAGGCGATGGGGCCGTTTCTGACGGGTGGTTACGGCAACCCGTCGTCGATCCACGCCGAAGGCCGCATGGCGAAATCGGCGCTCGAGGAGGCGCGTGCCCAGGTCGCGAGCTCTCTCGGCTGCCACCCCTTGGAAATAGTGTTCACCTCCGGTGGTACAGAGTCGAACAACCTCGCCATTCGCGGCCTCGTCGAGAGCCGTGGCGGGGGTCACGTCGTCACCTCCGCGGTCGAGCACCCGGCGGTGCTCGAGGTGGTGCTCGCCCTCGAGATCGAGGGCCGGATCAATTTGAGCATCGTTGGCGTCGACCGTTTCGGTCGTGTCGACCCGCAGAAAGTGGCGGAGGCGATGCGCGACGACACGGTGCTGGTTTCGCTGATGCTGGCCAACAATGAGGTCGGCACCCTGCAACCGGTGGCGGAGGTGGCTTCGCTTTGCCGCGAACGTGGGGTGGTGCTGCATACCGACGCGGCGCAGGCGGTGGGCAAGATCCCGGTGGACGTGACCGAGCTGGGGGTCGATCTCCTGACGGTGGCGGGCCACAAGCTTTACGCGCCAAAGGGTGTTGGCGCCCTCTTCATCCGTGACGGAGTAACCGTCGAGCCACAGATCCGCGGCGCAGGTCACGAGCGCGGACGCCGAGCGGGCACGGAGAATGTCCTGTTGGCGGTTGGCCTCGGCACCGCCTGCCAGCTCGCCGAGCGCGGCCTCGAGGCGGAAGGCACGCGGCTGGCGAGTCTCCGCGACCGGTTGGCGAACGAGCTGAAGACTGGCCGTAGAGATCTCATCGAGCACGGGCATCCACAGCATCGCCTTCCCAACACCTTGAGCGTGGCGCTCCCGGGCCGGGACGCGAGTGGACTGCTCGGAGACCTTGCCGATGATCTGGCCGCCTCGGCGGGTTCGGCATGTCATGGCGGCACGATGATCTCCTACGTCCTGCAGGCGATGGGCGTCGAGAATGAACTGGCCCGGGCCACGATCCGCCTTACTCTCGGGCGCTTCACGACTGAAGAGGAGATCGAAAAAGCGGCTGAGATGATTCTCGCTGCGATTCGCCGCTGAAGGCGTCTCGTCAATCGGGCACGGAAACGGAAACGGGCACGGGCACGGGAAGGGAATCGTAACCCCCGTGATGCGTATACTTAGGCGATGACGCGATCGTGTCCCTGGTGTTTGGAACCGCTCCCGGTTCGGCAAAAACTCAGCGAGTGCCCGCACTGTGGAAGCACGCTCGGCAAGGAGGCCGAACCGCAAGCGCTGGAGCTGCGTTTTGGCAGGGTAGAGGCCGATCAGGCGGCCGCCTACCGGAGGCTGCTCACCTGGGGAATGCCGACAACTGCCGTGATCGCTATCGCCATGCCATTCGTGCACATCGGCGCATTGGCAGTGGTCCCGTTGATGCTCGCCGTCCACCTCGTGGTCGCCCGTGTGATGCTGGTCCGGGAGGCGCAGCGGTTGCTCGGCCCGGTGAGAAGGCTCCTCAACCGATGGCTGGCGCGCTTCAGCTTTCTCTGGCTCGGGTTACCGGGATATGGGGCGATGACGATTCCGGTTGTCGGGCTGGTCATCGGGGTCGGGACCTTTGTCGTACTGACCTCGATCGTTCATGTGTCGACGGCGGTGAGCCTGGAACGCGAACGGTCGGGCAAAGAGCTGGCGACGTGGGAGAAATTTGTGCCGCTTGTGCTCGCGGTCCTCAGTATTGGACTGATCCTGCTGGCCATCGGAGTGGTGGCGATCTTCGGGTGGTCGATCGTGGCCCTCGTCGAGCGAATGCAGGCACCGTGAACGACACCGAGTGAGAAGGAGTTCGACATGGAATCGCTCATGACCTACATGGCGGCCTTCGGGCTGGCGGCCGGCGCAGGGGCCAAAGCCTTCATCCCGGTGTTCGCCCTCGGCACCTTCAGTTACACGCCCTATTTCGAGCTTTCGCAGCGCTTCGCGTGGATCGCAGATCCCGTGGTCATGACCATTCTCGGCGTGCTCGTGATCGTGGAAATCGTGGTCGATGCCCATCCCGACCTCGGCAGGTACTCCGATGTCGCGGCCTATCTGCCCAAGGTGGTCGCCGGCTTCCTCGGATTCGCTGCGGTCACGGGAACGCTCGACGAGAGCCTGGTTCAGCTCGGAGCGTCGGGGGTTCTGGGCGGGGGAACCGCCGCCGGTGTGCATTGGCTGCGCAACCAGATCCGGCGTCCGTTCCGCGATCTGGCCGAGGATGCTCACGAAACGGCCGGCAAGCTCGCCTCCGTCGGCGAGGCGGGTGCGTCGGCGACTCTCGCCGGTACGGCCCTGGTCGCCCCACCCCTTTCGGCGCTGATGCTGGTCGGTTTCGTCGCCGTGTCAGCCGTGACCCTGAAGGCGGTTGATGGCCGGAGGGTGCCCTGTGAGCACTGCGGAGAGGACCTCCGTCCGGGAGCCCTGGTCTGCCCGCACTGCCGCGCGAAGTTGATCTGAAGAATTTGAACCGGGCCGTGGTACCCTGAGGCGATCACGAAAGGGGTGTGAGTGCGTTTCAAGGTCGGCGACAAGGTTGTCTACCCCAGTCAGGGCGTCTCGGTTGTCGAGGAGATCTCTAACGAGGTCTTCGCCGACACGGAAATGAGGTGTTATCACCTTCGCCTGATCGGTTCCGAATCCAAGGTGATGGTCCCCGTCGACAACTCGGAACGGGTTGGTCTGCGGCCCCTGTCGGAGAAGAAACTGGTCAAAAAGGTCATGAGGCGCCTCAAGGCGGCGGAGGGCGAGAACGCCGAAGATTGGAAGGACCGCTACCGAGCCAACCTCGACCGCATCAAGACCGGGGACCTCGACGAAATCGTGGATGTCCTGCTCTGCCTGGCGGAGGTGGCCGGACGCAAGACGCTCAGCTTCCGTGAGCGCAAGATGTACGACCACGCGCGGCAGTTGCTGGTCAACGAGGTCGCCGAGGTCGAGCGACGCGATGTCGATAAAATCGAGCAGCAGGTCGAGGATGCCCTCGGACACGTGGTCAAGCAGGACGACGAATAGGTCCAGACGCAGTTTGACTGCAAATCCTGCGCGCCCGTGACACTGGCGACAATTCCCATTTCACTGGAGGGGCGGGTTATGTCCCGCCCGTGTCCGTTGCCATCTCCGTCTTCGTTTGCGAATTTTCTCGCCATTTTTCGGGCACGGACACGGAAGCGGGCACGGGCAGGGGTCCGGGCGCCATATGTGGCGCCCCTTCAGCACGATGATGATTGTGGTGTTATTCTCGGCGCCGACAATCGGCGGAGGATCGATGACTGATATCAGCGATCAGAACTCGAAACCCTGGTACTTCAAGCTCCACTGGCAGGTCCTCCTCGCCCTGGTGGCCGGCGTCGCCTTCGGCTGGCTCACGCCCCAGACCGCCGAGAAGTTCGGCTTTGTCGGCGATCTCTTCCTCAGGCTCCTGAAGATGATCATCATTCCACTGATCTTCACCTCGCTGGTGAGTGGTGTCGCCAGCCTCGGCAGCGCCCGCTCGGTCGGTCGCGTCGGGGTGCGCACCATCCTCTATTACACGGTGTCCACGACCCTCGCCATCTTTGTCGGAATGATGCTCGTCAATATCATCAAGCCGGGAACACACCTCGATCTCGCCGACGCCGGGAGCCTTCCGGAGGGCTTTTCCACGACGACGTCGACGCTACCTGAGTTCCTGCTGCGCATGGTTCCCGACAACATCGTGGCGGCGATGGCCGAGGGCGAGGTCCTGCCGGTCATCGTCTTCGCCCTGCTCTTCGGTCTCTTCTTGACTCGCCTCAACGGGGCCAATATCGAGGCCGTAAAACGGGTGGTGGACGGTGTGCTCGAGGTGATCCAGGCGCTGACCCTTGCTATCGTGAAGTTCGCACCGGTCGGCATCTTCGCCCTGTTGGCTCGCGAGGTCGCACGCAGCGGCCCCGGGATCATCTGGGATCTGCGTTTCTATTTCGTGACTGTGGGTGTCGGACTGCTGATCCACGCGACCTTCACCCTGCCGCTGATCCTCTTCGTGCTCGGTCGGCGGAAGCCGCACGAATATGGGCGCCGAATGGCGCCGGCGGTCGCCACCGCTTTTTCCACCGCGTCCTCGTCGGCGACCCTTCCGCTGAGCATGGACTGCTCCGAAAAAGCCGGCAACCGCCGCGGTGTTTCGAGCTTCGTGCTCCCACTGGGTGCCACGATCAACATGGATGGGACCGCCCTCTACGAAGCCGTGGCAGCGCTGACGATCGCCCAGATGTACGGGGTCGGTCTCGAGCTGCCGCAGCAGGCCCTGGTCCTCCTGACCGCCCTGCTCGCCTCGGTGGGTGCGGCCGGAATCCCGATGGCCGGACTCGTCATGTTGGTGGTGGTTTTGCAGGCCGTGGGGCTGCCGCTCGAAGGAATCGGCACTATCATTGCTGTCGACAGAGTCCTCGACATGATGCGTACCGCCACCAATGTGTGGAGCGACCTCGTTGGAACCGCAGTCGTCAATCGGTTCGAAGGGAGCGACTGATGCGTCGAGCCGTTCTCATCCTCGTGGTGTTGGGGCTGTTGCAGCCCTTGCTGGCTGCCGCCCAGGTGGCCGAAAGCCTGCGTGAAGAGATCAAGGTCCGGGAAGGCCTGTTGGCCAAACAGCTCCGCGAGCTGGCCGAGATACGCGAGGAGCTGCGCGAGATCTGGACCCGGCTCGAACAGCAGACGGGCGGGCTGTTGCAGGCGCAACGCGAGGGCGAGACGGTGGAGAGCCTGGAGCTGCGCGACGACGACCTCCGCAAGGCCGAGACGGACTTTCTGGCCGCCCTCTTCGAAGCGCAGCAGCAAAGGAGCTCGATGATAGAAAATCGGACCCTGATCGCGGCGCTCGATGCCGAGGTGCAACGGTTGGCGGCGGAGATCGGTGGTGCCGAGGCGCCGCTCTCGGGCCCCTGGCAGTTCGTCGTCGAGCCGGGTCAGCAGGGGGCTGCCTTCTTGCAGCAGCAGGGGACGCTGGTGACGGGGACCTACAGTCTCTCTGGTGGCTTCACCGGGTCCTTCCGTGGGACCTTTGTGGCCGGCAAGGTGCGCCTCGAGAGGATCGATTCCCAGTACGGTTTCGCCGCGATCTTCTACGGTCGGCTGGTCGGGCAGGGTCGAAATGCTCGGCTTCAGGGCAATTGGGAGGCGACGCAGCTGGCCAGCGGCCTTCCGTCTGCGGGCACCTGGACCGCGAGAAGGGTCGTCGACGAGGACTGAGCTCGGAATCGTGGTATCGTTTCCTTCCCCGGCCCGCCTGGAAACGGGCCCAACGGAGGATCCCAAGCATGTACCGAAACCCGTGGTTGACTCTGATTCTGGGTTTGATGATCGGTCTGATCATCGGATATGTCCTGGCTGAGCGGCAGCCGATCCCTCCCGCCAAGGCGATCAGACTCGGTCTCAACCCGCAGGCCGCTGCACAGGCCGACGGATTGCCCGACGGGCACCCGCCGATCGAGGGTGCCGACGGCGCTCAAGCCCAGCGCCTCCTTCAGCAGGTTGCGGAGATCGAGGGGCTTTTGGCGGCCAACCCCAACGACGCCGGTCTCATGGCCGCAATGGGCAACGTCTACTTCGACGCCAATCGCTGGCCGGAGGCGCGCGAGTGGTACGAGAAATCCCTCCAGGTCGCTCCGGGCGTGCCAAACGTGATCACCGACCTTGCCGTGGTCTATCGAAACCTGGGTCAACCCCAACGATCGATCGAGCTCCTCGATCAAGCGCTCGCCATCAACTCCGGCCACTGGCAGGCGGTGTACAACAAGGTCGTGATCTATCAGTTCGACCTCCACGAGCACGACGCGGCAGCCGCCGCCCTCAAGACCCTGCAGGATCTCAAGCAGAGCAATTCGCAGATTCCAGATCTGTCCGGTCTGGAGAAGGAAGTGCTCGGCGGCTGAGATCGCGTTGCGAGTGGAAAGCAGAAAGTGAAAAACTCAAAGTCCCGGCCACCCACCCAGGGCCTCTCTGGATGAGGAGCAACGGGTGAACACTGATCGTTTTTCATGTGTGCGTTGGCGTATACTCGCCGTCTGGAATCGGCCGATGCAGCGGATACTGATCGTCGTTGTCGTGCTCCTCGTGGTGTGGCGGATCCTCGCCTCGATTGGCCGCCGTTTGTCCGAGAGGGCGCCGGGAGCGGACAGCTTCAGCCGGTTTTCCCCCGAGGCGCGCCGGCGACGCCGCCAGTGGTCGGACGGCGAGGCGAAGAAGCTGGAGGAGCTGGTCGAGTGCGACGTCTGCGGCACCTTCGTCCCCGTCGGAAGGTCACTCTCGGACGGAGCAAGCCGTGTCTTCTGCAGTGATGATTGCCGACACGAGGTGGCGACCGCGTCGGAGCATGAGCGGGATTGATCTGTCTGGTCAGCTGATCGAGGTTGGACGTCGCCTCGCGGAGGCTGGCCTGGTACGTGAGAGCGAAGGAAATCTCTCGATCCGTCTCGACGGCTCGCGCTGTCTCGTGACCGCGACCGGCACGAACCTGGGCAGTCTCTCGCCGTCGGATCTCGTCGAGGTCGAGATCGAGTGCGCCTCGATGCCACCTCGGGCGACGTCAGAGGCCAGGCTCCATCTCGGGCTCTACAGGAGCCGTCCGGACCTCGCCGCGGTGGTCCACGCCCACCCACCGCGCCTGTTGCGCCTCGATGCAGAGGGCAGGTTTCCGCTGTGGAGGCGGCTCGAGGACAGGGGCAAGAAGCTCGGTTCCGTGGTCGCAGTCGAGTATCACGCCGAGGGTACCGAAGCTCTGGCCCAGGCGACCGCCTCCGCTCTGAGGATCGCCAAGGCGTGTGTTCTCCGCGGGCATGGAGCGGTGACCGTGGGTCCGACGCTGATGGCCGCCTTTGTCCGCATGCTCGACCTCGAACGCGCTGCCTCGTTGACTGGCGGACGAGGCTGAGCGTTGGGTCAGACCCCCCTCTTCCCGGACGACCCATCAATCGGACCGCTGGCCGAGCGGATGCGTCCCCACACCTTGGATGACGTCGTCGGCCAGCAGGCGCTGGTTGGCGAGGGCGGTGTCATTCGTTCGCTGTTGGCCGACGGTGAGCTGCCGTCGCTGGTTTTCTGGGGCCCGCCCGGAAGCGGCAAGACGACCATTGCCCGGCTCCTCGCCGACGCGGCTGGCGCCGAGATGGTGACGTTTTCGGCGGTGTTGTCGGGCGTCAAGGAGGCGCGCTCGGTGATGTCGGCCGCCCGCGGCCTCCGTCGCTCCGAGGGCCGCCGGACGGTGCTTTTCGTCGACGAGATCCACCGCTTCAACCGTGCCCAGCAGGATGCGTTTCTGCCCTATGTCGAGGCTGGAGACATCGTTCTCGTCGGCGCCACGACCGAGAACCCCTCCTTCGAGCTCAACCGGGCGCTGCTGTCCCGGGTCAAGGTCTACATCCTCGATCCTCTGACCCCGGAGCAGATCCTCGGCATTCTCCGCCAGGCCCTCGACGACGAGGACCGCGGACTCGGCGGCGTGGCGCCGAAGATCGAGCTCGAGGCTCTCGAGCTGATCGCAACCGTCGCCGCCGGCGACGCCCGCCAGGCCCTCAACCACCTCGAGCTTGCGGTGGCGGTGGCCAGGTCCGAAGATCTGTCGGAAATCGATTCCGAGCTGGTCGAACGGGTGGCGCAGAAGGTGGTCGCCGTCTACGACAAGGGCGGAGAGGAGCATTACAACCTCATCTCCGCCCTCCACAAGGCGGTTCGGAACTCGGATGTCGATGCCACCTTGTACTGGCTCGGGCGCATGCTCGAGGGGGGTGCCGATCCCCGCTACGTCGTGAGGCGCATGCTGCGCATGGCATCGGAGGACATCGGAATGGCAGATCCGAGGGCGCTGCAGCAGGTGGCGGCGGCGGCGCACGCGGTCGAGCACGTCGGCATGCCCGAGTGTGAGCTGGCCCTGGCCCAGGCCGCCGTCTATCTGTGTCTCGCGGCCAAGTCGAACGCGCTCTACACGGCCTATGGAAGGGTCAAGCGGGAGGTGGCGAGACGTCCCGGTCTGTCGATTCCAATGGCGATTCGCAATGCTCCGACCGAGCTGATGAAGGACGCGGGATACGGCGAGGGCTACCGCTACGCGCACGACGAGGAGGGCGCGGTTGCCGATCTCGAGTGCCTGCCCGATGAGCTCGCCGGTACGCGCTTCTATCATCCCACGGAGTACGGGTGGGAAGCACGCATCGCTGAGCGGATGGCGGAGATCCGCAAGCTACGAGCGGGACGCCGATCCAAGAAGAAATGATCGGACCAATTGACACGCCGTTTGAAAACGCAACCACGCAACGATGCAACGACGGCGCAAAGTCTTTGATTTGAGCGGGCGCCTGGTTTCTCGGTGGTCGCCGGTTCATTGCGTCTCCGTCTGCGTCAATCTGCGTGATCTGCGGTTTCTCATGGGGCGGGTGGGTGGATCGAGAATCGAGAAACGAGCATCGGGAGGGCGGGTGACACCTGTGGTACCTTTCCCTGGTGAAGACGATGCCTCGCATCCTCGTCGCGTTGCTCGTGGTCGCCGAGCTGGCAGCCTGCGGCTACCACCTGGTTGGAACGACCTCATTCCTCCCGGAGGAGATCGAGAACCTCCACGTGGAGAAATTCGTCAACCAGACCAAGTGGGTGGATATGGACCAGCGCCTGATGGAGGCGGTGACGCTGGAGTGGGTGCGCCGGCGCAGGCTCCGTCTGGTCGACACGCCCGCACAGGCCGATGTGGTGCTTTCCGGCACCATTCAGCGGCTCATTGTGATTCCGGTCTCCTATGACAGCCAGGGCCGGGCCAACGAGTACCAGATGAGCCTGCAGGCGATGGTGCAGCTCAAGGACGTGAGGGCGGACGAGGCCGAGGTCTTGTGGGAGGACAAGGCCTTCTCGCGTCGCACTTCGTATGCCGTCGACCCGGTTGCGGTGAACTACTTCGACCGCCAGAACATCGCCATGACCGAACTGTCAGCCGATTTCGCCAGCGCGTTGGTCACCGCGGTCCTCGAAGGGTTTTGATTGCCCCTGTTGTGGTCCGGTGGAAATCCCGTCGCGGCAAGTCAAGGGTCAAGAGTGAAGAGTCAAGACGCAATCGGTTCCCCGGGGGTGTGGGTGGGCTTAACCCTTTACTCTTAACCCTTTACCTCGTCCAGGCGAACCAGCGCTTGAGGAGTCCTGTCACCGTCGGCGTCAGCTTGGTCCGGTTGTACGCGTCCGCCGCCTTGCGAATGACCTCGGCCTGGGTGGGGTAGGGGTGAATGACGTTGGAGAAGCTGCCCAGACCCATGCCGGCGACCATCGCGGTCGTGATTTCGGAGATCATCTCGCCCGCATGGCGGGCGACGATCGTGGCGCCGAGAATGGTGTCGGTGCCCTTCCTACAGTGCACCTTGAGGAAGCCCTCTTCGTCGCCCTCGGCGATCGCGCGGTCGACATCGCGCATTCGGATCTCCCATGTGTCGATCGCGATTCCCCGCCTTTCGGCCTGGCGGGGGTAGAGCCCCACGTGGGCGATCTCCGGGTCGGTATAGGTGCACCAGGGAATCACGAACGAGCTGATGCGCTTCTTCGGGCCGGGGAAGAGTGCGTTCTGGATGACCGCCCTCGAGGCCGCATCGGCGGTGTGGGTGAACTTGGAGGGTAGACAGATGTCCCCGGAGGCAAAGATTTTCCTGTTCGTCGTCTGCAGGTACTCGTTGATCCGGATCCCGGAGGGGTCGTAGTCGACGCCGGCAGCCTCGAGATCGAGGCCCTCGACATTGGGCCTGCGGCCGGTGCCGACCAGGATCTCGTCGACGGTGACTGTCCGTGGCCCTTCGGGCGCGTCGAGTGACAGCACTTTTCCGTCGCCGGAGATATCGACCCGCTGCACCGTTGTCGACAGCCGGACCGTGACGCCATCCCGCTCCAATGAGGAGCGCAAGATTTCGGCGGCGTCTCGGTCCTCCCGTTGGAGGAATTGGTCTCCAGATTCGATGGTGGTGACCTCGGTGCCGAGGCGGGCAAATGTCTGTGCCAGCTCCGAGCCGATCGGACCGCAGCCGACGACCGCCAGTCGCTTCGGTTGCTCGGTGAGGTTGAAGACGTTGTGGTTGGTGAGGAAGCCCGCCTCCGCGAGCCCCGGGATCGGCGGCACATCCGCGCGCGCACCGGTGGCGATCACTGCTTTGGCGAAACGAAGGCTGGTCCCGTCGACGTCGACCGTGTTTCGACCGGTGAATCGGGCGGAGCCGAAAAAGACCTCGACCCCGTAGTGCTCCGAGAATCTCCGGGCGGAGTCGTGGGGCGAGATCGCGGCCCGGATCCGCCGCATCCGCTCCATCACGCCCGGAAAATCCACCTCGACCTCGCCCGAGACGTGGACTCCGAAACGGTCCGCGGTTCGCAGGTCATGAGCCGCGTGACCCGAACGAATGATGGCTTTGGATGGAACGCAGCCGACGTTGAGGCAGTCGCCGCCCATCAGATGTCGCTCGATCAGCGCCACCTTCGCTCCCATCGCCGCGGCGCCGGCGGCGGCGACCAGCCCGGCGGTGCCGGCGCCGAGAACGACGAGGTTATAGCGCCCGTCCGGCCTTGGGTTGGTCCAGTCGGACGGATGTACGTTCTCGGCCAACACCCGGTTGTGCTCGTCGTCGGGCGTGAGCTTCAGTCGAGGGTCGATCATCGAGAGCTCCAATTCTCTTGTTCGCATCGGATAGGGCGCATGCACGTGAAAGGTTACCGAATCAGAAGATTGATGCTCGATACCGGATACTCGATCCACCCGTCCACCCTCCCGCCCGGATGCAGGATACAAGGCCGCCCTCCCTCCCGAGCGGAGTTCTGGTCCGCGTTGACGGCGGGGTGGGTGGCCTTGCAGCTTGCATCTTGTATCTGGGTGGGTGGGTGTGAGGGGTGTATCCTGGTACCCGGAGGTCTCCATGGGAGAAGAGAACCGCACGATCATCGGGATCTTTGTCGCACTGGTCGTGATCATCGCAGCAGTCTTCGGGTGGTGGTATCTGAGCCGTGACAAGGCCGACGAGCCGGTGGGACCTGTCGTCGAGGCCACGCCAACACCGCTGCCGGAGCCGACGCCGACACTCGAGGAGCGACTGTCGAGCCGGCTCAGCGGGACCACGCTCGCCACCAGTGACGCGGTGGTCCGAGAGCTGGTCGCAGAGGTCTCGTCCAATCCCAAGCTCGCGGCCTGGCTCGTCAACGAAGACCTGATCCGCCGCTTCGTCGCCTCGGTCGACAACATCGCGTCGGGCGTCAGCCCGCAGGCGCACCTCGACTTCCTCCGCCCCCGCGAGGGCTTCGAGGTCGATGAGCGGCGGGACGGCGCCCTCGTCATCGAGTCCGGGAGCTTCGCCCGCTACGATCTCGTGGCCCAGGTCGTCGCTTCGCTCGACACCGAGGGCACGGCAGCGCTCTACCGCGAGCTCGAGCCCCTGATCGATGAGGCCTACGCGGAGATCGGTCCTGCCGATGCGGACTTCGACGACCGCCTTGGCAAGGCCTTCGACCTGCTTTTGGCGGTGCCGGTGTTGGAGGGTCCCGCTCAGGTCGAACAGCTCGTCCTGACCTACGCGTGGGCCGACGACGCGCTGGAGGCATTGTCTGCTGCCCAGAGGCACTTCCTGCGCATGGGCCCGAAGAACGTGAGCCTGATTCAGGGCAAGTTGGGTGAGCTGAGAGCAGCTTTGGCCGAGCCGGCGGCAGAGTAGAGTCGCGCGCCCAGATTTCCCCGCGAATCACGCAGATTGACGCGGATAGGAAGAAGGCAGCCATCTGCGTTCATCTGTGTCATCTGCGGGATAGCAAAGCAATTCGGCGACGGGTCGATCCATCATCCGACGAAATCCCTCGGCGTTACGCCAGGACGATTGTCAGATATCTCATGAAAGACGGGATGTCCTTGAAGCTCAGCTCGGCAGTGATGTCCTGACGGCGCGCTCCATCGTGGAGGAGGCAGACGGCCGACACATTCGCCTCGCGAGCGGCCAGGACGTCGTAGTGTGAGTCGCCAACACCGAGACAGTCTTCAGCCGCGACGCCGAGCCGCGCAACGGCCTCGCGGATGGGTGCACCCGACGGTTTCCAGAAACCCGAATCGCGGGTCAACACGACGTCGAAACGAAGCCCGAATCGATCGAGGAGCTGCGAGGTGTTGACGTCGTTGTTGTTGGTGACGAGTGCGGTACGAAAATCCCTTGTAGCCAGCAGATCGAGCAGCTCGCGCGCACCGTCGTGAATGCTGGCGTTTTCCGTGGCCTTCCCTTCGATCTCCTCCAGCTCGGCCCACCTCGCCGATCGGTCCGGTTCCGGCAGGCTGTTGAGGTCGTCGATGATCGAGGACCCGGTGACCTCGAGGCGTTTTCGGATCTCTGGCCAGTCATAGGTCGAGTCGATCAGCGTGCCGTCCATGTCGAAGACCACGGCGCTGATGCCGTTCATGACGCTGGTCTTGAGGAGCTCGTCGCGAGGAAAACGGGGGAGGCCCGTCCCGGGCCCTTCGCCGGCGGCGAGCGCGCGACCGATCCAGGCGAAGGGCACCCCTGCTTCTTCGAATGCGGCCTCGACCTCGCTCCGAGCCGCCTTGGCACACCCGACCAACAGAGCGCCCGACCCGATCAAACCCAAGGGGTCGAGCGCAAGGTCCGAGCAAATGGCGGCCGTCGCGGGGAGCACCGGAATGGACTCACGTCGGGCCTCGATCATGAGACCCGAAGCGAGGGCCGTCTCGTAAACTGCCTCCCCGACGCCGCCCTCAGTCACGTCGTGCAGCGCGGTCACGCCCGGGATGGCAGCCGCCCGGAGCGCGTCGGGCGCCACCAGGAGCCAGTCTCCCGACTGGATCTCCTCCGCTCCGGCCAGCTCATCGGGCCGATGGAGGGCGCGGAGCCTTTCCCCGTGTTCGGCAAGCAGGATCGACGTTCCCTCCAAACCCGCTTGACGGGTCATCCCGACGAGGTCGCCCTCGCGGAGTCCGCCGGTCGTCAGTGGCCTCCCCTCGACTCGTCCGAGCATCGTGCCGACCACCATGCTGTGAGCGAGCCCCGGAGAAACCTCGGTGTGGCCTCCGATCAGCACGCACCCGATCTCGCGGCAGGTGTCGCGAACCTGCGTGAGGAGCTCTGAGACCCGCTCCGGGGAAGCTTCTTCCGACGCGATGAGCCCGACGGCGAGGAAGAACTTCGGGATCGCGCCCCTGACCGCGACGTCGTTGGCGTTGACGATGACCGCCAGCCGTCCGGCATCCGTGGCGGTGAAGGAGATGGGATCGGTCGCGATTGCCCACAGCTCGCCACCGATCTCCACCAGGGCCGCGTCCTCGCCGGCGGACGGCCCAAGCCTGACCTCGGGCGGCAGGTCTCCTGACACCAGCTCCGCAACGAGCGCCCACGGCACCTTCCCAGGTGGCAACCGATCCCTCATGGCGCCATCATCGCTGAGGCTGAGGGTCGGAGCAAGCGCGGCACCGTTTCACGATCGAGAGGCCTTGCCCCTTCACCCGGCGCTGCCCATAGATTCACACCGATGCACACAGATGCACACGGATGGATCCATCTGCGTGATCTGTACGTCGTTTGGCGGGTGGGAGGGGGTTTCTGGTGCCTGATGCCTCATTGCCGAGAAATCTTCTTCATTCGCTTTCTGACCTGCTTCGCTTCCTTCTTCATCCCAGCTCCCTCGAGCAGCGCGAGGCGCTGGCCGAGAACCGGCATCAGGCTCCGGTCCGTCGGTCCGAATTGCGCTTCGGCATCCGCGAGCGTGGCCGCGTTTTCTGCGAGGGCCTCCTCCCACCGACCGGCTGCGGCGAGCAGCGTCACGAGGTTGCGGCGCGCGTCGGCGGCGACGTCGGAGTCTGGGGGCAGGCGCTCGAGCAGCTGGAGCTGCCAGTCGGCCGCGGTTGCCGGCTGGCCGCGGAGGGCCTCGACCTGGGCCAGGCGATACAGGGCCATGGCGTCGTTGCCGACCTCGAGCGCGAGCAGGGACCGGAGTCGGTCTCGGGCGCGGACCAGGTCCTCGTTGTCTCCGGCGGCGGCCAGTAGATTCGCCATGTCGTCGGTGCCCCGGTTCACCTTGATCCAGCCGAGCTCGGCGAGGACCGTGCGTGCCCGGAGCTCGGCTGCAGCGTCCGGAGAGGCATTGACCGACCGCATGGCAAGGCGCTCGGCGGTCTCGAGCTCGCCGGCCGCGAGGGCCACCTCGGAGCCCTTGGCCATTGTCGTCGAAAAGGGGTCGGCCTCGTCCTCATCCTCGCGAAGCCTGGCCAGCTCGAGGTAGATGCGTTCAGCTTCCTTGCCGTTACCGGCCACGAGCTCCATCTCGGCCAACGATTCGAAGGCCGTTGCCCGCTCCTCGGTGACGGCGCGAGGGTCATCGGCGATCACCTCTACCGTCCGTCGCTGCCAGATGAGCGCCTGATCCGGCCTTTCCTGGATCGCCTGCATCCGGGCCAGCATCTGCAACGCCTGCCAGTGCTTTCGTGGATCCGCTTCGCCGCTCGCCCGGGCGATCGCGTCGTACCTCGCCAGGCTTGCCTCCACCGTCGGCAGATCGCCCATTGGCTGGCTCACCCGGGCGACGGCGAACAGGGGGTCGAGGAGGGCAGGAGACTCCCCCCCGAGGCGGTGCTCCCTGGCCGCCAGCAAGAGCTGGTAGAGGGGCTGTGCCCGGTCGAAGTCCGACTCGTTTTCGTAGAGCTTGGCGAGGTTCTCGAGGCTCGTTTCCAGCCGTATGTCGCCCTCAGGAAACCCCTGGGCCAGCTCGAGCGCGGCCCGAAACTCGGTCTCGGCACGCCCGATGTCGCCGCGGGCAAAGGCGTACTCACCGGCACGTGTGTGCGTGCTCCAATTGCTTTGGGCGGCTGCGGAGACGGCCACAAGGAGTGCGAGTGTGAGGGCGACTGGTGTTCCACGCTTCATCCGTTTCCTCCAGGGCGATGGCGAGGCTAACTCGCGCCGACCGTCAAGGCAAGGAGGAGCTGCCCGAGATAGTAGGTGGGAAGCCCGAGGGCGCGGTTGATGCAATCGGGCCGGACGAAACGTTGCCGGGCCACCGCCACGTCGGAGAGATAAAAGAGCACCGCCCCTGCTGCCGCCGTCCACGGGAGCGCGCCGCAGGTGGATGCCGAGAGACCGCCCCACACCATGACCGAGATCGTGATCGTGTAAGCGATCACCAGTGCACGCCGCCGGCCGAGGTGGGGCCACAACCACCTCGCGACAAGCGCTCCCATCGGCACGAGCGGAACCAGGAGCCAAGGTGGCCAGTCCACGAGCGGAAGAGCGGCTGCGAAGCCCACCACGTAAAGGAGGTGGCCGACAAGGAAGAAAATCAATCCGAGATCGAAGGTGCGTTCTTTGAGAAGGCAGAGGTCTCCTGCTGCGCACAGGGCGAGGGCCGCGATGAGGCAGACGTCGATCGAGTTCCCGGGTGACCAACGCGCGAAACCGAGGACGACGAAGGCGCCCGACGCGGCGGCCTTGGAGATCACCTCCTTCGGCCGGTCTTCGATCCTGATCGCGTGCAGCAGGCTGATGACGGCGCCGGCCATGACCGACGCGAGGACGACGGTGGTGAGCATGGTGCATCGTAGCAGGGGAGCAGGGGAGCAGGGGCCGTGACAAATATGACGGGCTGGTACGTCTGAAGTAGTGTGGAAGCTGTGATCAAAGAACCGCCGACGCTCTCGACCACCTTCGAGACCTCGTCCCGGCGCGCAGACGAGGAATGGAGCGGTCTCTTCGCGGAGCTGGCCACGGGCCGATTGGCCGCCCTCGATCGGCTCTACGATCTCGCTTCGCGGCAGCTCTACGGCCTCGCCCTGTGGCGAACGGGGTCAGAAGCGGATGCTGCCGATGTCGTGCAGGACGTCTTCGTCAGGGTGGTCGAGCAGGGACGCCGGCTCGCGACGGTCAGGAACCCGAAGGCGTGGTTGCTGACCGTCACCCACCGTGCTGCGATCGACGTCACCCGCCACCGAAGTCGACGATCCGCCGAACCTCTCGAGGAGTACTCTTTTCTGACGGCCTGCGACGACGACAGCGAGCGGATGCTCGACGCGGCCCAGGCGTCGGTCCTGCTGGCGGGTCTACCGGAGATTCACCGCGAGGTGATCTTCCTGAAGCATTTCGCGGGCTGCACCTTCGTCGAAATCGGCGAGATCCTGGGAGTGCCAAAGTTCACCGCGGCGAGCCGGTACCGTGCCGGCATCGAAAAACTCAGAAAAACGATGGAGGGTGATCATGACACCCGATAACAGAGACCCAGTGGTCGATCGGCTCTTCGATGGCCTCGAAGCCCCGGCGCCGCCACAGCACCTTCGCGCGCGGGTCCTGAGCGCGGCGCGAGCCGAGAAGACCGACACCGCCGACGTGTGGTCGAGGATCTGGAATCACCGCGGGCTGCGCTTCGCGTGGGCGGCGGCGGTGGTCATGCTCCTCGCCGGCCACGTCCTGATCGAGGCTGGAAACGGTACCGGATTCCAACCGATCGATCTGAATGTGACGGCCGAAAACAGGGTCGACGAACAACTCGGCGAATTGCTGCGACCGATTCGGATCTCGGACGACGTGCAACCGATCGTCGGGCTCTTCGCGGCCTCCAACGGCCTAGTGGATCTCGAAATAGAAGGGAACCCATCATGACCTCGATGAACCGGAGTTCGAACATGTGGCCGGTATTCCTCGCGGCCGCTGCGATTGTGGTGTTGGCTGGCTCTCTCGGGGCTCGCCTCATCGGACGCGACGGCACCGGTGCGACGCCTCGGGCGGGCGCCGCCACCGTGCCTGAACCGGCGGCCCTGAACGTAGCGGAGCTCGAGGTGCCGTGCTGGACCTGCCCGGCCAGCAAGGACTGGCCGCTGAAATTCCAGACGGATCTCGATCTGCTGGCGCCCCTGGGGACCGGCAGCGCCAATGCCGCGGAGTGGTTCGCGCTCTTCGAAAAGAAGGTCGGTCCGCGATATCCCGAGGCCACCGCCGCCATGAAACGCGGGATCGATGGGCCGGAGTGGCTTGGAACGGTCCTCCCCCCGGACGACCCGCTGTTGCTTGAGGCCGAGCCGTGGTGCGACCAGGCCACCATGAGCTTCTACCCCGACGTCTTCCCGCTCAACGGATACTCGACGAGGATCACGAATCTGCTCTTTCCCATCAAGCTGGTGCGGTCCTGGGTTGCCCGGGGCGAGGGCGCCGAGGACAGCGAAGCGGCGATGGAGGACTTCCGTCGCGCCATCAGACTGGGCCGTCTGCTGCGGCAGGAGGACACTGTCGTCATCTCCGACCTGGTCGGGCTCGCCTGTATTCACATCGCGACCCGGGCGCTCTACAATCGCGCCCTCGCCGACGGTGATCTCGAGCTCGCGCTGCTGGCGTCCGTGATCATCGGCGAGGTCGCTCCGCAGCGACTCGGCACCAAGAAGCACCTGACGTCGACCGACCTGCTGGATTCCTTCGACCGGAGTGCCGATGGCGAGATCATCTTCCGGCTGCAACCGGGCAAGCTCGACATCGTGCTCGAGACGGCCGAGAAAGCACCCGATCGGAGGATGCGGATGGAGGCCATCCTCGGCCTCAGCATCATCCGCAGCCTCGGCACGCCGGAGGAGAGCGGCCGGGCTCTGGAGGCGCTTCACACGCTGGCCAGGGATGCTGACCCGAAGGTCGCGGACGGAGCGCAGTGGAGCCTCGACAACCCGACGAGTGTCGATGTGCTCAAAAAGTGGGTGTTGGAGCCGGAGAAGACGAAGGCATAACGAGAGGAACGATCCGTACCTCCTCTGCCGGGCGCTGATGCGCCCGGTTTTTTCGGCCCGGGCACGGAAACGGGCACGGGTCGAGCGATTCGAGTAAACGAATCGCGCGTGCCGGTGCATCATGTCAGGAGTGGAAGACGAATCGCGTCTCGTGCGGCGGGCGATCGACGGCGACCGCGAGGCCTTCTCAGACCTTGCGGCCGCCCACTGGAGGCGTCTGCTGGCGCTGGCGCGGTCGATCGTTGCCGACCTCGAGGCGGAGGACGTGGTGCAGGACGCGCTGATCAAGGCATGGCAGAAGCTCGGTTCGCTGCGTGACCCGGAGGCGTTCAAGAGCTGGCTGACCCGTATCGTCGCCAACGCCGCGATCGGAAGGGCCCGGAGACGACGGTTCTTCGAGCCGATCGACGGCGTTGCCGTCGCCGCGGCTGAGGCCGGCATCGACAGCCGGATCGACATCGGAAGCCTGCTCGCCAGGTTGGCGCCGAAGCAGCGGGCCGTGCTGCACCTGACCACCTTCGAGGGTTACACCGACCGCGAGATCGCCGGGATCCTCGGGATCGCGAGCTCGTCGGTCCGTGTCCACCGTCTCCGCGCGAGGCGCCGTCTGGCCGAGCTGGCTAGGGGAGGAAGTCATGACGAATGATCGCGATCACGATCTGTCGCCCGGAGTCGAGAAGCGGTGGAAGGAATGGGCGTCGAGCGAGCCGCAGATCGACGAGGTCCAGCTCAGGCGAAACCTCCGCCAGAGGTTGCCCGATCGAATGCCGCGTCCGAGAATTCGGCTGGTACTGGTGGCCGCGGCGGCGTCGCTGCTGGCGGTGATGATCGGGATCGAAAGCGTCCGGCGGCCGCCGGGACCCGTGGCCATGGATGAATCGGTAGTCCACGAGACCGGATCGAACGTGATCCTCGTTGTGAGGGAGGGCATGGAGCCGATCTACATCGCGACCGAGCGATCGAACGGTGGCGGAGGGGAGTGACGATGAAGCACCCGACGAAGATCCTGTTCACAGCCGTGATGATCGTGGTGGCTCCACTGGTGTGGGCTGCGGAGGAGGTGCAGTGGGTCCGGGTGACGGTCCTCCTCGAGCCGGGGCCTGACGCGACCGTGCGGGTGGGACAGACCTTGGTGCCGGGCGGGATCTACTCTCTGGCCGAGGTCGAGGGTCGCGGTCTGGACGCGATCGACCGCGAGATCTCGGACCGGATCCGGTTTCTCGGCGAGCAGATGCGGGATGTGGAGGCGTCGATGCGGCTCGCCACCTTGCTGGCGCGCCAGTACTATCTAGCTCTCGAGATCGGCAAGGCGTCCACCCTCCCCGTCATCGATCTCAACCCGCGCCTCGGCATCGTCATCTCGCCGCAGCGGTTTTCGGAAAGCCGTGCGGTATGCAAGGTTCAGTTCCTCGAGCCGGAGGGGCCGAACGCCAAACCGGATTTCGTGGGCGACCCGATCACACTCAAATTGAAGGATGCGGACCTGCAGGACGTTCTCCGCACCTTTTCGAAGATCACGCCCTTCTCCGTCGAGATCGATCCGTCGATCGACCGCGTCGTGACGGTCGACCTCCACGACGTGCCGTGGGATCAGGCTCTTGATTTGATCCTCCGGGTCAACGGCCTCGCTTGGACACGGGAAGGCGATACCCTGAAGGTCGAGCCGCTGAACGAGATGAGCCGTCGCAAGCGGGTTCGCACCGACGCCACCGTCAATCTCCCCCGCGACGAATGGGGTTCGGCGACGATCGCCAGCCGGGGGGACGCGGAGAACCCGACGGTTGTCCTGGTCGTCGAAAGCGTCGATGGACCGCCTGGGCTCGCAGCGGAACGCGACGGGTTGGTCACGCCGACGAAGGTCGTGCTGGTGTCCACGCCTGATGAGCGTCCCGATGACCTTGGTGGTGAGCTCGCTGTCATTCGCGCGAGGGCCACCACGACTGGAGAGCTCGAGGATGTCGAAATTCTCGCCTCGCCCTCAGCGGGCTACTCCAGGATGTTGCGAACAGCTATCGAGAGCTGGGTTCTTCGGACCGTGCTGGACGAAGCCGGTCGAAAACAGGAAGCGATCGTCGGCTATGGGCTTCGCTTGAGACCGCAGAGGGTCCTCGCATCAATCGGAGCCGTCGAGCACATCACCTTCGAAGTTAGCTGCCGGCCGGTGCCCGACAAACCGGGAATGTACGTCATTCGAGCCAAGGTGCTGGACCTCGATACCGGGAGGGTCATATCCAACCCTCAGGTGTTCACGATGGCCGGGAGCGAGGCGAAGGTGCGAACCGGCATGCGGATGCCGAGCGGAGAGCTGACCGAGCTCCACATGAGCTTTCTGGTGAGCGAGGATGGCATGAAGATCCGTTACTCGTGGCAGCTGACGAGCAAGGACAAGGTGCTGAGCTCGCACACGGCGGACTTCGAGCTTTAAGCCCGTTTCCGGGCCCGGCTCCGTCTCCGAATGATCCGTCGCATCGGTAGGTCCAGATCGGACACGGAAACGAAAACGGATACGGGCACGGGTGAAGGTTTTGGAACTTTCTGGGCGCTCCTGTGTCTAAACTGGTGCCATGCGAAATTCACCGGTTCGTTTTAGTTCGCGACAGATCGTCCTCCTCACCGCCCTCGTCGTCGTGGTGGTTTCGGCAGCCGCGCTGCAGGCCGTGACCTCGCCCGGGGTGGAGCCCGATCCGACGCCGGGTACTATCACCGGGGGGGATGGAGTGACCTGGGAAGACGTCGAGCGGCTCATCTCGGAGCAGAAGTTCGAGGCTGCCTCGGAGGCGGTGGCGGAGATCCGCGAGGGGGCGCGTGACGACAACGATGCCAGCCAGTGGACGCGCGCGTTGGTCGAGGAGACCAAGCTGCGGATGGCGCTGCACGGCTACGAGACCGCGGTCCGCTTCCTGCGTAGCGAGCCCTGGCCCGAGGATGCCGTGTCGCAGGCCGTTCTCGAGCTCTACTACGCCAACGCCCTCGCCACCTACGCGCGAGTCTACTCCTGGGAGATCGGCCAGCGCGAACGGGTCGAAACCTCTGGCGAGGTCGACCTCAAGAAGTGGGACATGGAGCAGATCGTCGAGGAGGCCGACCGCGCTTTGCTCTCGGTCTGGGAGGCCCGGGGGGAGTGGGGGAGCGAGTCGCTCGGGGAGCTGTCTCGCTACATCCACCAGAACAACTACCCTCCGAGAATTCGCGGAACCCTGCGCGATGCCGTCACCTACCTGTGGGTCGAGTTGCTGGCCGATTCGTCGCTGTGGAGCCCGGTCGAGTCCAACGGCGTCTTCGAGCTCGACACCAGCGCGCTGATCCAGGGCGATCCGAAGAGTACGGCCGAGATCGACCTCTCGGACGCTGGAGTCCATCCCCTCGAGAAGCTCGGTGCCCTGCTCGACGACCTCGAGGCCTGGCACTCGGCCGCGCGGCGGCACGAGGCCGCGCTGGAGGCGCGGCTCGAGCGCCTGCGGCGCTTGCACAGGGCTTTCGACACCGACCAGGACAAGCTCGCCGTCCGCCGGCACCTCGAGGACCTGCAAGCGGGCTTCGATCGCAGCCTTGCCTGGTGGTCGATGGGCCAGGCCGTTCTGGCGGAGTTCCTCCGCGCGGAGACGGATCCGGACGCTCTGGTCCGCGCCCGCGCCGCCGCCCTCGACGGCCGTGAGCGCCACCCCGGGAGCACTGGCGGACAGCGCTGCAACCACATCGTGGCCTCCATCGAGGCGCCCTCCTACAGCCTTGCCGTGATGGCCATCGACGGCTCCGGTCGGCGCTCGATCCAGATCAACCACCGCAATTTCTCGAAGCTCTACTTTCGGGCCTGGAGCTACGACCTCGACCGCCAGATCGAAGGCTCCGAGGACTACAATCTCCTGCCGGATTATCGCGAGGCGGAGAAGATCATGGCCGGCGATCCGGTTGCCGAGTGGTCGATCGATCTCCCCGCGACCCCGGACCACAGGTCCCACGTCACCTACGACGTGCCGCAGATCGACGAACCGGGCGCCTATTTGGTGGCCGCCTCGATAAGGGCCGACTTCGCCCAACGGGGGAATCAGATCATCGCCCAGAACTTCATCCTCTCCGATCTGGTGCTGATCAGGCGTCACGTGGACAACGGCTACGAGGTCACCCTTCGCTCGGGCGAGAGCGGGCGCGCCCTCGAGGGCGTCGAGGTCTCGCTGTACCGCTTCGACTACCGCCGCGGCCATCGCGAGATCGAACGCAAGCGCAGTGGTGAAGACGGGCGCGTCCACTTCGCCCAAACCCACTGGAAGCGTGAGCAGTACTTCCTCGTGGCGCGCGACGGTGATCAGGTCGCCCTCGACGCCGACCGGATGTACCAGTACGACGAGGGGCGCCGCGGGGTTGCCACTTCGGCCCTCATCTACACCGACCGCTCGGTCTACCGCCCGCAGCAGACGATCCACTGGAAGGTCGTTGCCTACCGCGGCGGTGGTGAGGACGTCAGCTACGAGACGATGCCGAAGGCCTCGATCCAGGTGTCATTGATGGATGCCAACTCCGAGGAGGTGGCCTCGGCGACGGTCGAGACCAACGACTTCGGCTCGGCCTCCGGCTCCTTCGAGATCCCCGCCGGGCGACTGCTCGGACAGTGGCAGCTTCGCACCTCCTCCGGTGGTCAAAGCTGGCTCCGGGTCGAGGAGTACAAGCGACCGACCTTCGAGGTCGAGATCGCTGACCCCGAAAGCCCGCTCCGCCTCAACCGCGAGGCACAGCTGTCGGGCGACGTCAGCTACTACTTCGGGCTGCCGGTGGTCACGGGCGACGTGAGGTGGCGCGTCACACGTGAGCCTGTCTACCCCCGTTGGTGGTACTGGTGGTACAGGTCGCCCTCCATGCGGTCGCAGGTCGTGGCTGCCGGAGAGACCGACCTCGACGACGAGGGCCGTTTTCGCTTCGAGTTCACGCCGGCCGCCGACGAGCGGCTGGCCGTACGGGGTGTGACCTATCGCTACCGCGTCGGCGTCGAGGTGACGGACGAGGGGGGCGAGACCCGCTCGGCCGAGCGCAGCTTCCGCCTCGGATTCGTCTCGGTTGAAGTCCGGATCGTCTCCGACCTCGGCTTTTTGACCCAGAAGACAAACGCCCCCGTTCGTTTCATCCGTACCGACCTCGACGGCGTTCCGCGTGCCGGTGACGGAAGCTGGCGTCTGGTGCGCCTCGATCAGCCGGATGAAACCCTGACCCCGGCCGACCAGCCGAGATCGCTGCCATCGGACGATGACGAGGGCTATCGAACCGAGGGTGATCGCCTCCGCCCCCGGTGGGATCCCGGTTACGACCCCGAGGCGGTGCTGGCGTCGTGGCCGGAGGGACGAGAGATTGCCTCGGGGAAGGTCACGCATGGCGACGACGGTTCAGCCGAGCTTGAGCTGCCCGGGCTCGCGGCCGGGGCCTATCGTCTGTTCTACGCCACCGACGACGAGTTCGGGGCGGAGTTCGAGACCAGCAAAGACCTGGTTGTGGTCGGTGCGCGCCGCACCCCGGTCGCGCTGCCGGCGCTGCTGAGCTTCGAAAGCGCTTCGGTGGACGTGGGTGAGACCGCACGCCTTCTGGTGTTCACCGGGCTCCGCGCGCAGGATATGGTGCTCGAGATCTACCGCGACGGCCGACGGGTCGAGCGGCGGGAGGTCGGGGCCGGCCGCTCCGGCGTGTTCGAGTTCCCGATCACGGCCTCGGACCGCGGCGGCTTCGGCGTCGCCCTGACCCTTGTCCGCGACCACCAGCTCATCCGGCGGACGGCCCAGGTCTTCGTGCCATGGGACGATCGCCGTCTGGATCTGGCGTTTAGGTCGTTCCGCGACACCATGCGCCCCGGCACCAAGGAGACCTTCTCGGTGACCGTGCGTGGTTACGGCGGCGAAGCGATCGACGGCGCGGCGGCTGAACTGCTGGCCTATATGTACGACCGCAGCCTCGACATCTTCGCCCCCCACCACCCGCCGAACCCGCTCTCGCTCTACCCGAACCGCAACAGTGTCGGCCATATCTGGGACAATCTCGGGCCTGGCCGGCAGGCCTGGGGCCATTCGAGTCTTCCCCACCCCCCCGGCTATCCCCACCTCCACGGCGACAGCCTGTCCGCGCTCGACGGCTACGGTGTCGGCGGTCCCGGCCGCCGGGGTCGTTTCTACGCCATGAAGGCCGGCGCGGTGTCCGAGTCGAGGATGGAGATGGCGGACGCGGCGGTGCCGATGCCGGCCGCCGAGGGCGAGACCCTCGAAGAGGCCGACGAGATGGCGATTCTCGACCAGGCCGCAGCGGAGCCAGCTGGCGGAGCCGAAGAACCGGCGGTCGAGCTTCGAACAGACTTCTCGGAAACGGCGTTCTGGGAGCCGCACCTCGAGCTCTCCGAGGACGGCTCGGTGACGGTCTCATTCGAGGTCCCGGACTCGGTGACCGACTGGAACCTCTGGGTC
>JBFFBV010000004.1:0-101859 GCA_041560205.1 Candidatus Sulfomarinibacter sp. | reverse complement strand
GCAGCACGATCGGTGCCAGGATTAGTTCCGATTACTGAGCGGGATCGCAGATGGAATCCGGATCAATCTGGGGCACCCGTACCGTCCCAAGAATTTCAGGCTCGAACCGTGGTCACTGTTGATGAGCAAGCCCGTTCGATCTCATCAATGGCATCGGCGGGCAGGGGACGAAATGGGGAAACCTCTCCTTGCATCTGAGACATCGTCAGACATCGAAAGGAATCGGCGCGACGGGCGCTGATCAGTTGTCTTCGGTCGCGCCCTTGCGGTCGTCGATTCTGGGTTCGAAGACCATCGCCTGGATAAAGTGCTCGCCGCGGGTGAAGGGTCTGCCGAGGGGCCACCACCCGTCGACCATGCGGTTGGTGACGGCGTCCGAGAGATCATCCAGCGACGACGAATAGACGAGCTCACAGGTTGCTGTCTGGCTCATGGTTCTGCTCCTCGGGGATTGCCTCGTGCAGGATCAATGCCACGATTCGCATCGTTTTGTGCATCTGTTTCTTCTCGAAATCGTCGGGCACTTCGGGCCAGGTGTACCGAAACGGGGCAATCGTCGGAGATTTGGGGCCTGAATCTGGTGACGAGTCGCCCCGAAAAGGCGAGATTCTCCAGAATTGGAAATTGTTACAAATAATGAAGATAGTTGATTTTCGAAATCTGAATTGGTTAGATCTGTGATATGCATCACCCGACTGAGGTGAGATTTATCACGGACGGAAAGCCTTCTGGGGTATTAATTAGTAGTGGATACACGAAATGACTGATTTGACCACCGCGCCTGCCGAAAAAGAATTTCGACCGGAAGAGGCTGTGGCCGAGCCGAAGCAACGCCGCGGCGAGGCCGGCTTCACCGTGGCCGAGCTGACGATCGTCGTCTACATCATCGGGCTGCTGTCGGCGGTCGCTCTCAACAACGTCCTCGACGCGATCGAAAAGGCGAGGCTCGCGAGGTGCCTGGTCGAGGTCCACAACATCCAGACGGCGATCTGGAAGAGCAGCGACCCGGGCGTCAGCCTGGTCGACCCTCGCACCTTCTGGAGCACACACTTCCACGGTTTCAAACCGGGTCCCTACTTCTACCTCGTGGACGGCGACCCCAACTCAGGACACGGCAACGACCTCGACGACATCGACGAGCAGAACCCCGGCAAGTCGTCGGAGAACAGGACGAAAAAGGACATCCAGTTCGTCGTCGTCTGCCAACACGACCACAAACACCTCGCCAATTATGTCTACGGCGAGGACCAGGAACCGCCACGGATTGCTTTGGGCGGAAAAGACGATCCCAACTACGATCGTTTCGTGAAGTGGGAGTTTGGCGGCCCCGGCGGCGGTGGAAATTTGTAGCCACGGAACTGACGAACTTTCGACCCCGCCCCAACGCCGGTCGAAAGAGAGCAGGCCCGCGACGTGTCGTGGGCCGTTTTTTTGCACGCTCATCGCCTACGAGACGTGTATTGTCATCGCGAAGACAAGGGGGTCGCGATGATCGAAGGGGACCAGCTGCGCGAGGAACGCATCAGTGGTGAGCTGGTGTACGAGGGCAAGATCCTCGATCTCGAGGTCGACCGGGTGCGGATGCCGAGCGGCAACGAGGCCGTCCGGGAGGTCGTTCGCCACAGAGGTGCGGTCGTCGTTCTGCCATTGCATGAAGACCGGCGAATCGAGTTTGTCCGCCAGTACCGCTACCCGATGGGTGAGGTGCTCCTCGAGCTGCCCGCTGGCAAACTCGATCCGGGTGAGGAGCCGATCGTATGCGCTGGCCGCGAGCTGGCCGAGGAGACCGGCTGGAAACCAGTCGAAATCCACGAGATCGGTTCGTTTTTCACCTCGCCAGGATTCACCGACGAGCTCCTGTACGCCTTCATCGCCACCCCGCTCGAAGAGGCACCCGAGGTCGAGCAGGACCCCGACGAGGCGATCGAAAACGTTACGATGACGGTGGAGGAAGCACTCGACGCCTGCCGCACCGGTGAGATCAGGGACAGCAAGACGCTCGCGACGATCTGTCTCGCCCAACTCCGCGGCTTCATCTGAGGCCGCCCATACACCAACCAGCCGGTTTACTCTGTCGGACAGTATTCGTCGCGGCGCCGGGTGAGATCGGCGACGACCGCGTTGCGGAATTTGAGGTCGGGATAGTCTCGTTGCAGGTCTTCCTTGTAGGTCGGGATGTCGATCATCTCCATCCGGCAACGGATGGTCTTGAACGGTGTCGGCAGGAGCTCACCGGGGACCTGGATGTGGTGGAGGCCGCCCGAGTACACCACCAGGATTCGACCGTCGGGGAGTGCTTCGATGATGTCCGCGATGCCACCGCGAACCGTCATCTCGCGGCCCTCGGAGTCGAGCCCGTTGGCCCGCTTCATCCGGCCTTCGGGAAGGATGATCGTGATCGCCTTCGAATCCGCCTTGGCGAGCACGTTGTACCAGGTCTGGTCGCGCTGCCGGGTGACGACGATGGGATATCGGACGAGAAGGCGAAAGAAGAGTCCGATATGGCGTTTCATGGTCTTTTCCGCGACTGGGAGCACTCCATGGCGGGCGAACTTCCACAGCAGACGGTACTGGGCGTAGCCGGCGATCAAGGGCTCGTACAGGCTCGTGTGGTTGAGGATCGCGATCATCTTGGTGCCCTTGGCATAGTTCTCGGGCTCCGGCGTGATCCACTCGTTCTTGAGCTTGAAGAAGACCTTGGCTGACGTTCGCACGGCGACGAGCAGCGCGAAGGTAATGACTGACTTGATCATGACGCGTCCCGAATCACGGGAGCCAGTTTACCTTTGCCGAGCGCGGCGGCACCACTCCGATGTGATCACCAATCGAAGGTCACTCCAAGGTAGGCATTTCGAGTTGCGCCCACGATCCACACAGGCTCATATCCGTCGAAATAGCCGAAGGTCGTGAAGAGCCGGTCGGTCAGATTGTTGACCCGAAGCGTGACCGCGACCCTTCTCGCGCTCAGCAGATTGGCGAAGCCCCTGCCGAGATCGGCCTCGAGACCGAGATCGAGGACCGTATAAGCCGGATTGACGCGGTGGATGTAGTCGGGGTCCTCGTTGATCTCCGGGAACTTGCGCATGTCTTCGGTGTTGTCGAGGTAGAAATCGTCGACGAATCGGAGCTGGAGGAATCCGTCGATCGGGCCCGCTCCGCCTCGCACTTCCAGGGTCCCGAGCCACTCCGGGCTGACCGGGAGCTTGTTGCCAGAGTGGTCCATTGAGCCTCCGCCCCAGATATTTTCTTCGAACTCGACGATCGTGTTGTCGGCCCAGGCGACCGAAAACCGGCCGGTCCATCGCGGATGAGGGGCCCACTCCAGATCGAGCTCGACCCCTTTGTGCTCGGTGACTGCACCGTTGGCGGTGACCGGGTCGCCGTTGTTGTCGAGACCGCCGGCCCAGACGATGGCATTGTCGAAGTCGAGGAAGTAAAGATTGAGGTTGGCGCCGCCGTTCGACCAGGTGTACCGGGCGCCGAGCTCGTAGTCGGTCAGCTTTTCGGGATCGAGATCTTGTGGCGGCGGCGCCCAGAAATCCTGCGGGTCGTAAATGTCGCGGAAGGCGGGCTCACGACCGCCGCGCGAGACATTGCCGTAGAAGCTCCAACGATCGTTCGGGTGAAAGGCGACACCGAGCCGTGGAAGCAGATACGAAAAGGACTCGTCGAACTCGACGTCCTTTCTCTTGTCGTCGTACATCTCGTAGCGGTGTGAGGTCCAGGTGAGGCCCGCGAGCAGATTCCATCGCTCGTTGAATGCCCAGCTCTCTTGGATGAATGGCTGCAAGGTCTGTTTGTCGAGCATGTAGTCGTAATAGCTGTGGTCTGGCGGGAGATCCGGTGGATAGTACTGCGCCCACCGGACCGTGCCAAAGTGTCGACCGCTGTGGAAGCGAATCGCCGCACCCGCCTGCAGGCTGCCGCGGCCGCCGCCATGGGACCATTGGAGATTGGGGATCCAGCCGCCGTCCCACTCGTCGACCTCTCGACGCCGTACCAGGTCGGTGGTATCGATGATCTCGCCACCGGGGCCGGGGAAGGGCTCGAGGCCGTACTCAGGAAACCACCGGTCTTCCTTGAACTGTTGGAAATATCCGTCGCCCATGAAATAGAAAAAGGTGTTCTGCCAAACGAGCTTCGGGCTCATCTGCCAGCTGTGGACAAGCTGGAAGTGGGGCTGGAAGAACTCGTCGATCTCACCCGGATACTCGAGCGGGTTGTGGCGGCGATCGACCCGCTGGTTGCCGGTGATCTCACCATCGAGGTAGGCTTTGGGGACGCCTTCGAAGGCGAGGTGGGTCTTTTCGGGTCCGCCGAAGAGGTTGAGGCGGGTGGTCGTCTTTTCTCCGTAGCGCACGACCGAGAGGTAGTAGTTCCACAGCTCCGCCCACGATTGATCACGGTATCCGTCGCTCTCGACGCGCGAGTAGCGGAAGGTCGCGGCCCAACGATCGCTGAAGAGACCGCTGTTGTATTCGAGGGTAAAGCGCGAGGTGTCGAATGATCCGCCAAGTGCCTCGACCCGGAGCCTTTGCTCGCTCAGGGGCTGGCGCGTGCGGAGATCGATCGAGCCCCCAATCGCGCTGCCCCCGTAGAGGGTCGTGCCGACGCCTCGCTGGACCTGGATGTCCTCGGTGGTCGACAGGAAGTCGGCGAGGTCAATGAAGAAGAGGCCGTGCGAGTGGGCGTCGTTGAGCGGTACGCCGTTGAGGCTGACCGCGGTGCGCCGCATGTCGAAGGAGCGGAGAAAGAAGTAGGAGTAGCCGATGCCGTTGCCCGAGTCGTTGTAGGCGTAGAAGCCGGGTGTCGGCGACAGGAAGATCGGCACGTCCTGCGCCCAGTAGTTCCGCTCGATCTCCTCGCGCTCGACATTCGTCACCGTCACCGGTGTCTCGCCGGCCGTGGCCCTGAGGCCGGTGACCTCGATCTCGGAGGTGAAGATCGGGTGTGCCTGAAGCGAGAGGAAGGTGGTGTGGACGAGATCGGTGAGATTGAGGTCGAGGGTTTGATAACCGACTGCAGTCACGGTGAGACGCATCGAGGGTGGGGGAGGCTCGGGCAGGTCGAACATGAAGGACCCGTCTGCGCCGGTCGTGGTCTCGAGCTCGACGTCGGGAGCTGTCGCCCGGACCCTCGCGCCGGCGATCGGTTCCTTCGAGGTTGTATCCAGGAGTCTTCCGGGCAGCTCGCGGGCGGCGGCTATCGCCGTCGAAGCCAGGGCCACCATGACGATCAGTGATGTCTTGAAATAACTCATGCCGCAGCTCCTGGGTCATACGGGCCGGGGTCGAATATTGGGCCCGCTCCAGAATGCTGCGGCATGGTGAAGTGGGCGTCTCCAAATTCCTCCGCCGGCATGATCCGGATCAGGTTCGAGGGGTCTGCTCTCAGCCCGTCAGCTCACGGGCACCCCCAATGGAAACGCATCTGCGTTCAAACGCCAAAGAACTACTCAGAGTATGGGAGCCGGGGAACGCGATGTCAACTGCGCAACGCGGAGGAGTCGATACAAGATGCACCCACCCACCCCTCCACCCGGACGCAAAATGCACCCGCCAGCGCGGCTACCCGTATGCAGGATGGCCAACCGCTCGCCTACGTGTCGGCACAGAGTCCGTTGGGTGGGGTGTGAGTGCCTTGGATCCTGCATCTTGTATCAGGGTGGGTGGACGGGCGGACGTATCCCGTGTCAGGCGCGCCTCTTCTCCGGTGGGAAGATCAAAGCCCCGAGGGTTCGAAGGAGCACGATCACATACATCCCGGGGCCGTGGTGCCGCAACGAGTAGAGGTCGAACTCGAGCTTGACCATGTGCTCTTCGGACTCGGCGCAATAGGGAAAGTGAACCTGGGCCCACCCGGTCAACCCAGGTCGCACCGAGTAACGGAATGCGTAGAAAGGGATCTCCTGCTCCAGGCGCTCCGCGAGCTCGGGTCGCTCCGGCCTGGGGCCGACCAGGCTCATCTCGCCACGGAGTACGTTGATCAGCTGCGGGAGCTCGTCGACTCGCCACCTGCGCAGGATGCGCCCAATCGCGAAGACCCTTGAGTCGTTTTCGCTTGAAAACTGAGGCCCTTCCTTCTCAGCCTCGCGACGCATCGTGCGCAGCTTGTAGAGAGTGAAGGGACGCCCGAATCGCCCCAGCCGCTGCTGCCGGTAGAGGACCGGCCAACCGTCCGTGGCCAGAATGCCGATGGCACTGACAATGAGAAGCGGCGAAGAGAGAATCAAGAGAGTGGTCGCCGTGATGACGTCGAGAAAGCGCTGGACGCGATGGAATGGAGTCTTCGCCAACGATGAAAAATCACCGGTCGCGATGAACCACCGCGAGTCGACCTGGCGCACGGGAATCCGGCCGGTCAGTGCTGCATAAGCGCCCGCGGAGTCGATGACGGTGACGCCGCGGAAGTTGAGGGCCGCAACCCGCTCGGCCGCCTTGTCATCTTGAACCTGGGCGACGATTACGAGGTCGATGTCATCGAGATCGCTTGGGGCCAGCCCTTTCCCGTTGGTGTCTTCCGAAGCCGACAGATGGCGGACAATTCGGAAGGGCGCCGACGGACGCTCGTTCAACACCTCTTCCAACGCGCCGACTATTGGGCCCTCCCCGATCGCCAACGCTCGCTTGGATGCCGGCCTTGTGGTGATGGAAATCCAGACGAGTCGAAGCAGGGTTTCAATGGGCAGCGAAAGGACGAGGGTCAGGGCGAGGAGACCTCGCCCGAATCGCCACGGCGGGACGAGGTAGGTGCCGAGCGCGAGCGCGACTGCGAGGCTGACGCCGAGGGCCACCATCCTCATGAGCACGAAGTCGCGGCCACGCCAGCTCTCGGGTCGATAGAGGTCGAAAGTCGTCGCGAGAGCGAGCTGGGCGAGGATCGCGTAGGCGATAAACCCGGGGTGTTCGAGGATCCGCCCCAGCTCTCGAGAGAAATCAAATTCAGCGAACCTGATCCAGGCTGCACAAAAACCTGCCGCAACCAGGATTGCCGCGTCTGCTAACGCCAACAGCACCTGCGCCGGGCGCGTGTTGTCCGCGATCTCTTGCATCGGCTGATTCTTGGACGCATGGCACGCCTTGTCAACCTTGATGTCAGGTTCACGCCTCGAGGGGTGACGGAAATCACCTGCTCACCCGACGGGTATCCAGCTCACGAGGGCATCAGCGGTAGCCCTCGTCGCCTTCGCGCGTTATCATGAGCCGCACGGGAAATTGAATGCCGATGAAACACCTGCGATTGTCTGAGGTTCTTCCCAACTTGCGATCTGGAATTGGGCTTCGTGTGACTGCCGGCGTGGATTCGCTACCCGTCACGACGGGGAGCACGATGTGATCATTTGTCCTTCGTGCGCGACGGAGTGCTCTCCTGGCGACGAGCGCTGTCCGAAATGTGGGCTGCCCTTTCCCGAAGAAACCGAGGGCACCGTTGTCCTGTCTGCCGACTCCGAGGACGAGTACACAGTGACCCTATCGGATGAGGAAAACGAAGCTGACCACACGATCGTGCTTCCTGAGGATGCGCGAGAGCGCGAACACACGGTGGCGCTGCCCGGAGACGAGGCGAAGGAAAACCACACCCTGGTGCTCTCGGAAGACGACTCCGACGACGAACACACCGTCGCGCTTTCAGACGAGGTCTCCGAGTTCGACGCGACTGTTGATGTCGATTCTGCCGTGCTCGAGTCCGGGAAACACTCGCCGGGCGTTCCGTCCCAGCAGATGCCCGGCGCAGCCGGAAGCCCCCTTCAGGTGGGCGATGCCTTTGGTGATCGCTACCGCATCGACAAGCTGCTCGGCTTCGGAGGCATGGGTGCGGTCTACAAGGCTTGGGATCAGGAACTCGACATTCCCGTCGCGCTCAAGGTGATCCGGCCCGAGATGGCACAAGATCCGGCCATTGCCGAGCAGCTCGATCGTCGTTTCAAGCGAGAGCTTCTGCTGGCGCGCCAGGTGACGCACAAAAATGTGGTTCGGATCCACGACCTCGGGGAGATCGAGGGCGTGAAGTACATCACCATGACCTACATCGAGGGCGAGGATCTCCTGGATATCCTCAAGCGAGAGGGCAGAGTTTCCGTGCCCGAGGCTCTCAAGATTCTGCGGCCGGTGGTGGCGGGCTTGGTGGCTGCGCACGAGGCGGGGGTCGTCCACCGTGACCTCAAGCCGGCCAACATCATGGTCGAACCCTCCACCGGTGAGAGCTACATCATGGACTTCGGCATCGCCCGATCTGCGGCGCCCACTGGGGTCGAAGTCGTCGAAGGCCTGGCGGAGGCCAAAGCCCGAAAGAAAGCCGGGAAGACCGAAGAAACCCAGGCTGGGGCGGTCGTCGGCACTCTCCAGTACATGGCGCCCGAGCAGTTCATGGGGAAAAACATCGATCAGCGAGCGGACATCTACTCGCTGGGCCTCATCTTTTACGACATGCTCGTCGGTCGGCGCCGCATCGAAAAGGCCGAAAGCGCATTTGCCGAGTTTCGAGAAAGGATCGAGCAGGCGCCGCCACTCCCGCGTTCCCTGAACGTCGAGATTCCCGAGCCAGTGGATCGAATCGTCTCGCGTTGTCTCGAGCCCGACTCCGACCAGAGATTCCAGACGACAGCCGACCTCCGAGCGGCGCTCGACCGGCTTGACGACGACGGGAATCTGCTGCCGGTCACCCGCCGCCTCACCCGGCGGATGATGGTGTCGGTGGCGGCGCTGGTAGTGGCGCTGTTGGCCGGGACCTGGTGGCTGGCGAGCCTCCGCGGCCCTGCTATCGAGCCGGATCCGATGTCGGTACTGGTTGCCGACTTCAACAACCAGACAGGCGATGCCTCCTTCGACGGCGCCCTCGAGCAGGCGCTGGTCATCGGCATGGAGGGTGCGGGATTCATCAGCGCAGTTCCACCGGCCACGGCTCACAAGATCGCAGAACAGATCCAACCCGGTAGCAGGCTCGACGAGACATTGGCCCGACTCGTGTCCCGCAGGGAAGGGGTCAGCGTGATCCTTGCCGGGGAAATCGAGATGGATGGCAGCCGGTACGCACTCTCCGTCAGGGCGCTCGACCCCGGGCTCGAGCCCGGCGAAGGCAAGCCGCTGGCGACGGCCCGCGCCACCGCCAATGACAAGGGTGGTGTTCTTGCCGCAGTCGGCAAGATCGCCTCGGAGCTCCGCGGCGACCTCGGTGACACAACGCCGAAGAGCGACCGTCAAGCGGCGGCAGAGACCTTTACAGCGGCTTCGCTCGAAGCCATGAGCGCCTATGCACGGGGGCAGGATCTGGCGGTACAGGGCGATTTCGAGGAGGCGCTCGAGGCCTACAAGGAGGCCATCGCCAGCGATCCCGAGTTCGGCCGTGCCTACGCGGGGATGGGTGTGGTCTACGGCAATCTGCGTCGTGAGACGGAGGCCGAGGAGAGCTATCAAAAGGCCTTCGCAAACCTCGACCGGATGTCGGAGCGCGAGCGGTATCGCACCCTGGGCGGGTATTACCTCCTCGTCTCACACAACTACGAAAAGGCGATCGAAAACTACCAGAGCCTGGTGGATCAGTACCCGGCCGACGGCGGCGCGTACTCGAACCTCGGCTATGCCTACCACATGGTGAGGCAGTTCGACCGTGCCGTCGAGGCGGGGAAGCGCTCGGTGGAGCTCGATCCGGGGAATCTGATCAAACGCATCAACTACGCCATCTACGCGACCTACGCCGGCGACTTCGGCACCGCGATGACCGAGTCGAATACAGTCTTCGACCAGAACCCGGATTTCGGCTACGCACTCTTCACCCTGGGCCGGGCGGCGGCCGCAGCAGGCGATCCGGACGCGGCGAGAGACGCTTACGCCCGGTTGACCGAGTCAGGGGGAATGGGTTCGACGCTGGCACCGATGGGGGAGGCCGACCTGGAGATGTACCTCGGCAGGGTCGGGGACGCGGCGGCCATCCTGGAACCGGCGATCGAAAGCTCGGAGAACCCATTCCAGAAGGCGACCATGCTCGTCGCGCTGGGTGAGGTCCATCTGGCTCGAGGACAGCTCGGTCTGGCGGCGGAACGCGCCGAAGGCGCTCTCGAGCTCAGCCAACACGAGAGCATACGGTACCTGGCCGCGCGCATCCTGTTGGCCGCCGGGCGTGTGGAAGCGGCCGACGGCCTCGCCCTGGAGCTGGAGAACAGGTTGCAGAGCCAGACCACGGCCCTCTCTGCGCTAATCCGCGGAGAAAAGGCCCTCGCCAACGGCCAGCTCGGCACCGCCATGCGCGAGCTGCGTCTCGCCCGGGAGGAGTTCGACATCTGGTTCGGACACTACCTGATGGGCCGCGCGTTCTTCGATGCGGGTCACTTCCCCGAGGCTCTCGACGAGTTCGACCACTGTGTCCGCCGCAAGGGTGAGATCACGGATGTCTTCCTTGTCGACAGCGCCTCCCTGCGATACTTCCCACCCGCTCTCTACTGGCTCGGCCGCAGCCAGGAGGAGCTCGGCAGCAGCGACGCGGCGAGGGAGCTTTACACCGAGTTTGTCGCGCTGCGAGGTGAGGCCGAACCGCCGGATCCGCTGGCGGCGGACGCCGAAGCTCGGCTCGGATTCTGAGCACTCGCACAATCTAAAAAGGCGCCGCGGGTGCGGCGCCTGGATTCAAAACAGAAGGGGGCGCCCGAAGGCGCCCCCTGTGCTCCTTAATTCAGCTGCACCAGGAACGGTCCGTCCGGTTCATCCTCGCAGGTCAATGAGCTGGAGATCGCGATCTCCCAGCAACCTGGGGGCAGCGGATCTTTTGCATTCAAAGAGCCGTCCGGCCACTTGGTCTGCCAGTTGTACTGCCACTGTTTGAGGAGGGCATCGTACCTGAGACCGCTCGCCCCGGGATCTTCGTCGCTTTGGAATACGACGTCAGGAGCCGTTTCCCCGTCGGGGTTGTAGTTCGAACAGTCGACGCCGCCGGTGGTCCAACCGCTGAGGAAGATGATCGGGTCGGCGGAGCCGCTGTCCATCGGGATTTCGGAACCGGGAGCGTGATACTCCCACACCAACGGCACTGCACTGCCGCTGTTGGCGAACACCAAGGTGCCGTCGAGGGGCGGCGCCAAGCCGTTGAAGCCGCTCGACTCGACGACGACCGGGAACTCGAGGGTGTTGTCGGTTTCGTCGTACTCCGACACCTGGAGTGGATGGTCGGCGACGAAGACGAGGGTGTAGGTTCCGTCTTCGACCCCCGGAGGGACGCTCAACACGATCGGTTGATCATTCGATACGGAGGCGCCGACAGCCAGAGTCTTGTCGGTGGGGAAGTCCCCCAGGAACTCGTTGAAGATCACTGTGCCGGTTTCGGCGTCGACTTTTTGTAGGAAGAAGCCGTGCAGCTGGTTGTCGCCTCGTGTCACCGCATCCTTCGTGCCCTCTTTGGAATCGTCGTTGGTGACGGTGAAGCTCAGCGGATCGAAGACCAGCTCGCCGCAGCGATCCACGATGAGCGGATTCTCGTCGGTCGCCACCACCGTCGACGACGGTATGAGGTTGGGGCCGTTGATGGTGAAACAGTCTTCGACCTCGGGATCGCACGAGATTTCGGCCACCGCGGAGCTCGGGAGCCAGCCGCCGGGACCGGGATCGGGTTCGTAGAGCGGTTGGCCGGCGGTCAGGATCTCCTCGTCCGATTTGAGCTGGAACGCCCGCAGCGTGATTCGGGCCTTGTTGCTCGGTGGCGCAGCTCGTGTTGCGCTGTCGTCGATGATGCTGCCATTCTTACTCAGCGAGCGCGCCCGTTTGGCAACGCTGTCGGACGGCGCCAAAGCGAAGGTCGAGTTGATGACAAAGGCGTTGTCGACCTGGTTGTTGATCACGAAGGCGTTTTCGGGCGACTGGTTGATGACGAACGCGTTCGGATCGGCGGGATTCTGGACCACGTTCGACAGCACGTGCTGCTGATAGATGTTGGCCGCGTACTCCTCGCACTCTGGAGCCGAGCCGTAGGCCGACGGTTTGTCGACGATGAGCTGGAATGCATAGTTGCCGTTGGCCAGGAACTGCTCGGCGAAATCGATGTTCACCAGCGGCAGGTAGCTGGCCGCAGTGTTCGAGGTGCCCGGAGTCATGGTCCAGGTGACATCTATCACGTCGTGGATCTCGATGTTGTCCTCTGGCGAGGAGTTGATGACGAAGGCGTTGATGACGAAGGCATTAATGACGAACGCGTTCTCCTCGCCGTTGTTGATGACGAAGGCATTCTCCTCGCCGTCGTTGATCACGAAGGCGTTGTCGATCAGAAAGTTTTCCGTTTCCGAATTGATGACGAATGCGTTCTCGAATTCCCAGTTGATGACAAAGGCATTGGAGATCTCGGGCCCGAACTGCTCTTCGACACCATCGATGTTGACGACCGGTGGATTGTCGGAGCTCGCGTTAAAGGTCACGGATCCAGTCGCGCAGCTTTCCCCAACACACGGTGTGCAGGCGGCGAGCGGCCCGTCAACCGGGCAGTCCAGCTGGGTAATGTCGATCCGGATGGGCCCAACAAATTCGGTCGGATCCGTGTCCGGTGGCATGTCCTCGGGCGCAGGAGCCGTTACGTAGGCCGTCAGCGAGATGCTCGAGTAGGGGAAGATCTCGACCCGGTAGGTGTCCTGGTCGGGGCTGATGGGAGACAGCGACGCATAGTCACCACCGGAGGTGATGTCGATCTTGAAGAAGCTGAAATCACCGGTCTTGTTGGCGACCGAGAACGGAAAGCTGCGGTCGGTGTCGAGCTGTTTGAAGGTGGTGGGCGCGCTGACGATGACGGTGGTGTCGACCCGCGAAGTCAGGACGTCCGTGTTGCGAGATCCGGGGTTGAAGCATGGGCCGCCGATTCCGGGCGGGCCGTAATACTGGTAGGCATCCCACTCGTTCAGGCCGAGCGGCAGGCTCTTGGCCGCCGCTCCCGCGCCGACGGGCGCCTCGAAAGGCGGCGTCAGATGGCGGTTGTCGGTCCAGATCGCGTGGAATCCACGCGACGGCACGTCGCCGGGCTCGATCGCCCAGCGCCAGCCGCCGCTCCCGTCGGGGACGAACTGGACGAATGGGACAGTGTCGGGGTAGTCGCCGGCAAAGGGAGATGTGCCGACGGCGGAGGTCGGAGCGTTAATGCGGTTGACCTGGCGAACGCAGATCGGGTCGCTGCCGATTCCTGAATCGGGATAGCACGGAGGATTGATCGGGGCCACGTCGCTCAGATCCTGACCGTCGGAGAGATCGGCCCCGACCCTGATCGGGTAGCGCGAGATCTGCGCCGACGACAACCGGGCACCATCAGCAGGGTTCAAGAGTGTGGAGCGGAAATCGACCACACGGTCGTAGCCGGTGATGCCGCCCGTGTAATCCACCGAGTGGTACGGTTCAGAGGCCAGGAACTCATATTCTGTACCGTAGTTCCCGATCCGTCCGCGCGACTCGTAGTACGTCAGCATGAATCGGCCACCGCCGAAACTGAGCCTCGGCTGGACCTGCCCACCGGCATCGCGTTCGTTCTTCCACGCATAGAGCTCCGAACCGGCCGGCATCAGGATCGCCGGATCGAAGGGTTCGTTCCGCGGTTCCTTGTCGATCGCCTGACGGTCTCCGGCGACACCGGTCAACGGGTCGAACCCCGTCCACGAGCCACCCTCGTCGTCGGAGCGCATCATGACGATGCCGGGTTGGCCTCCCAGCGCCGGTCGGCCGTCGGGCCCGAGCTGCTCCTGCCAGGCGACAAAAACCGTCGCATCGAGACCACTGCCGTTGGGATGGGCAGTGACCGTAGTAGACGGAAAGCCGTTCGACCGGAAGGCGAGCTCGGGGAATCCGTCGTTCAACGCCACCTCGTCAGGCGGTGTGATTCCGGGCGCGTTTGTCGGAATGGTCGGCTGGTCGAAAGGCACCAGCGGCGTCAGGTCGGTGATGACCTCGGGGGTGGTCCAACTGGCTCCAAAATCCGTGCTTTTGGTGGCGATGATGGCGTTGGGATCGAAGAAGTGACGCCAGACGACGTAGATGGTGCCACCGCCGTCGGGATCGCCGGGCACGCCCGGCCTCGGGTCGACGCCGATCGCCGAGGCCTGATTTTGGTTGAATCTCCTGCTGATCTTGGAGGTCTCGAAGGTTTGAGCGCCGTCCTCCGAGACCGCGAAGTTCATCTTTGTCTGGACCTTGCCGTCCTTGGTCAGACCGTTGAAGGTGGAGTAGGTGACGTAGACGCGGTGGGCGCACGGGTCAACCGGCTCCGGGTCCTGCGGCTTGCCCTTGGAGAAAACGGACTCACGAAACGCATCGACTTCGATGTCTGGCTTGTCGAGGAAGTAGCCGTGCTCGGCGTTGTTGCCGCTCTCGATCACCGTCATTCCTTCGTAGACGATGGTGTCGCCGCCCTCGAGATCGTTGGTGTCACGGTAGCGGGCGACAAAGATCTTGCTGTTTTCGGTGCGGGTGAACGCGACACCGACGACGTAGAACGTGCCACACGGCCCGCAGGCGAGAACCGGGTCGGTGGCGGCCTCGAGACCGTAGATTGGAGCGGCCTGGCTGACCGCTGAGTCGTCCCACGGCGCACCCGGGAGGAAGAAGCCGCTCCAGGTGAAGCCGCCGTCGTAGGAACGTGCGCCGCCGATAAACGCCTCGGCCGCGTTCGTCGGTGGCATCAGACGGAGGGTCGGTAGACTCGGGACGATCGTTGGCGGCAAGAGCAGCCGCGCCAGCTTGAGGGTGGCGGCGGTGACGTTGATGTCTCCCTCGCCGAGCCCGACGTCGCCTTCAACGACGTCGACCGCCCGGTAGTCGTTGAAGAAGGCCAGCAGGTGATCGGGGTTGAGGGTCGAGGCGCCGATCGTCGCCTCGAGCTGCCGCTGGAGATAGCCGTCGCCGACCTTGAACCAGTCGGGGTTATCGGGAAGACCGTCGCCGTCGGCGTCGACCGGTGGCACCACGGGCAGGACAGCGATGTTGTCTCCGGGTACCTGAGCGATGGCGGGTAACGCAAAAACGAAGAGCATCAGGACACACGCGAGAATTGGTTTTTTCATAGGGCCTCCGGGTCCAGTCCGCGTTCACAAATTGAAGGAATTTGATCTTGCGTTTACATCTCAATTGATGACACTATCCTGGAGAGTGAAAAAATGCAACAGATTGTGCTGTGAAAAGACGGCAACTGTCTGAAATACGGGCAGTTTGGGGTGATCGAGAGTGATATGACAACAGAAAAAGGCGCCGCGTGTGAAAGCTACGAACGCTAAGTAGAAGGTCCCACAGCGACCCGGTGCCAGCACCGGATCAGTCGCTGCCTCCAGACCGTAGATAGGCGTTTGTTGCGAGATCAGGGGGTCATTGCCGTCCGGATCCCAACTCGCGCCCGGCACGTAGAAGCCGCTCCAGGTGAGGCCGCCGTCGTACGATCGACTCCCGCCGATCCATGCTTCGGTCGCGGCTCTTGGTGGTATCTCGAAATACGGGATGTGCGGCAGAGTCGAGGTCACGGATGTGGGCAGGAATCGGCGAGCCAATGTGAGGGCCCCGAGGGTGGTTGCCAACTCACCTTCTCCGAGACCTACGTCACCCTCTGCCGCATCGATTGCCCGGTAGTCGTTGAAAAATGCGAGAAGATGATCGGGATTTAGGGGAGATGCGGCAATCGTCGGTTCCACCTGACGCTGCAGGAAACCATCACCAAGAACCCACCAGTCATCAGGTTCGTCTGCCGGACTCACCACCGGCAAAACTGGGATGTTCTGCCCCGCCTGCTGCGCCGCAACCGGTGTGTTCAGAGCGAGAACGATTCCTGCGACGACGAAAATATGTCTCTTCATGTGAACCCCTCGAATCGTGTCACCTACGATGAGGTGCGCTTCTGGGCTTTTTCATTGGCTTTGTCGCAGGACTCTACGGCGGCCGAGAAGCGATGTCAAGCGGAATGTAAAAAAATCGAGATTGAGATTACAGGTTCCTATATGTTTATTTTCTCAACAGTCGGATGTGAGTGGTGGGGCAGCGCGTCGATCGCGCGTCACGCGATCAGAATGGCGATCACGGCGACTGCATAACCGGCGAAGACAATCGGGGCCAGGCGGCGGCCGAGACGGGTCCAGAACGAGGTCCCCTTGAAGTTGACGTGGGGCAGCGAGATGAGGGCGAGGATGAGGGCGAACAGGACAATGCCGATCTGCGACGCGGTCAAAAGGCTGAACTCGGACGGTATCCACGCGGGGATGAGTGGAGAGGGTTGGAGCCTGACCATGGCGTCGTTGAGGGCTTCGACATTGGCCAGCTGACTGGTCATCAGCGTCGCCCAGCCGAGGATCATGAGGGTCATGAAGAGCCGGATCATGATCGCTATCCTGCGCTCGGTCGCGGCCAGGGCCATCACGGCAGAGTGGAGGGCGATCCCGGCCACGATGGCGAGGATGCAGAGGAGGGTGAACCGCAGGGGCCCGGCGAAGACCTCGAAGGACCGCGCCGCGACCAGGCCGAGCGCCAGCAGGCTCACGCTGACCGCGAAGAGCGAGAGGTCGGCGGCGCTCGAGTCGAGGCGCCACATTGCCAGAAGTGGAGGCCGCAGCTGAAGATTCGCCGAGTGGTGGGGGCACGACCGGAGGCAGTCGAGGCACAGCTTGCAGCGGTATGCCTGTTTGCCCTCGAGGGGGTGGTGAAAAACGGTGCACCCGGGGACCTCCGGGGTCCCCCTGTAACAGGCGTGCGTGGTGCAGGTCGACGCACACACCCTTGACTTGGCCACCATCTGGACCGGAGAAATCGGGGCAAGTGTGGTCGCGAGGCGGCCCAGAGGACAGAGGTGGCGGCACCATACCTCCCGCCGGAAGAGAAGGGAGAGCCCCACCGCGGCGGCGACCAACCCCAGTAGAAGCATGCCCGAGGCGATAGGATTCTCACCCGAGTCGAAGACCCTCTCGACCCAGATGATGAGGGCGAAGCCGATGATGGCGAGCCAGGGACCGTGGCGAATCAACCAGTCCGGCGGGGGTCGTTTCGAGTGGTGGAGCTTCTTCGACCAGCGGGCCGCGGTGGAGAGTGGGCACACCGTGCACCACACCGGACCGACGACGAAGAAGAGAGCGAAGACCGCCGGCTCCCACAGTGACCAGATGGCGGTGTTGGCGACCCGTCCCAGAACCGACGAGGCGGAGATGAGGCAGAGGGCGATGACCGAGAAGAACCCGACCAGGGTCACGATCCGCAGGGTCGGCAAGCTCACCTTGTGCAGAATCCGCCGCACGAGCGGTGTCTCGGTGATGTCCATCCCGGGCACGACGGCGTCCTCGCCGACGCCTCCGAAAATATGCTCGGCCCGGATCTCGTTGCCCTCGGCGACGCGCACCGCGAGGTCGAGCACCTCGCGAAGCTCGGCAACGTTGCGCCGTTGGTAACGAAGCGACAGGAGGGCATGTCGGGCCCCTTCCGAGATCACCGGTGGACTCGGCCCCATTTTTCTGAGATGTTCCTCGGCCAGTGGCAGAATGTCCTTCAGCCTCTTGCCCAGGGGCGGGATTTCGATCCTTTCCTCGAAACAATCGGCCAGGTCCAGCGTCAGGCCGGCCTTCGACTCGTCTGTTGGCGCTTCGCGCGCGGTGACGATGAACCTGGTATCGGGGTAGGAGCCAGCTTTCCTCTGATCATTGCCCTTCAGATGAGCGGAGATCAGGTGCTGTGCGGCCGGCTCGAGGGCGTCTGCGCCTCGCAGGACAATGGTGCCGCCGTGCGCGAGGTGGATGCCGCCGCTCGCGCGATCCCCGGCCGGCAGCCGCCCGCCGAGGTCTTCGCCCAGGATGAGTTCCGCGGCGTGGCCCGACGCCAGGTCGCGACAGTTGACCGCGATGAGCGGTCCTTGCGAACGCGAGGAGCCGTCGTGAATCAACCGCGCGATCAGCGTCTTTCCGGTGCCGTCCTCGCCCAGCAAAAGCACCGGTTCGTCGCTTTGGGCGATCGTCGAGACCCTCTTCTTGATGGCCTTCATCCGTGGAGAGACGGCAACGAGTTCGTCTGGATCGGTGTCGCCCTGCACCAACCTCGCCATGACCTCGGCGCCGTGCATCAGATCGAGGGCGTCGGAGGTCGTCTTGTGAAGGTGGCGGGCAATGCCTCCGAGGAGCTTGCGCCGCAAGGACGCCGATTCCTGGAGGGCGGTCGGTAACGCCGATGCGGGATACCGAAGTAGCCGGACATCGCGCACCGCCACGGCGTCGATCGCTGCGCCTTCTTTTCCCAGCACCGATTCTGCGCCGAAGATGCCGCCCTCTCCGATTCGCGCCAGAGGCCGACCGCGTCCTTCGCCCTCGGAGAGCAAAAGCTCGACCTCTCCCTCGATGACGACGTAGAAGAACTCCTGTTTGTCACCGCGACGGACGATGACCTCGCCCTCGCTGAATCCGATCTCTTCGCCCGCGTCGCGCAAGAAGCCGACCGTGGCGGGGCCCAGCAGCACCGACGCACCCGAGCTCGAGACCGGGCCGTGGTCTTCGTCGGCGGAGGCTTCGGCGTCCAGCGGTGCGAGCTCGAAGACCAGTCGGCCGATCTTGACCCGGGCGCGGTCCCTCACGAACATCGGGCCATCGACGGGCGTTCCGTCGACCGATGTGCCGTTGGTCGATCCGAGGTCTTCAAGCGTGACACCGTCGTCGGTGCAGGTCAGGCGGGCGTGGCTGCGGGAGACCGTTGGATCGCCGACCCTGAGGTCGCTGTCGGGCGCGGATCCCAGTGTGTGGACTCCGTTGCCGAATCGGAGATCGATGGCGTTGTCGGCCCCCGTGCTTCTGAGATGCCAGGTACGCTCCAATGCGGAAGCCCTCCCGATCACCATGTGAACCCGGTCTCTTTTGCATCCCGGTCGCGGAGACGACGATCCTGCCTGGGAGCGTGGTCTCGATCTGGGGTCAGTGAACCCGTTATCGTGCATTGTAACCGAAACCGGGACAGGCGAAGGGGAGCGAAAGGGGAGCGCGCTGGCGTCGGCCATTTCATTGGCGGTCTGGGCGGAGGCGCAAAGATGTGGTGATTCACCTCGACTCAACCTATATTCAGTGCATGGGTGATATCTCGGATTTGGGTGACTGAGCAAGTGAGAAATAGCTTGTCACATTTATTCACAAGCTCTATACTCGTCGGCGCGACGAGCCCAATCGGGGCTGTGACGGCCACCGAAAAACGGACACACCGACCGGAACGAGGGACGGGCGCAGAAGTGTTCGCACTCTCCGCCGGCGGAAAAGATGGGAGGCATCGATGTCGACTCTGAAAGACACCCTTTTCAAGAAGATCGAAGAGCACCGGCCACGCACGACGAGACTGCTCAAGGAGCACGGCGACGTCAAGATCTCTGATGTCACGATCGCACAAGCGATCGGCGGCGCTCGCGGCGTTCGCTGCCTCGTCACAGACGTGTCCTACCTCGATCCCTTCGAGGGCATCCGTTTCCGTGGGCGCACGATCCCCGAGACCTTCGAAGCGCTGCCGGCGGTCGAGGGTCAGGAGTACCCGAGCGTCGAGGGCTTCTTCTACTACCTGATGACCAGCGATATCCCCACCGCGGAGCAGGCGGAAGAGGTCGTTGCGGATTTCAAGACCCGTCGCCAGCTGCCGGATTACGTCAAGGATGTGCTCCGGGCCATGCCGCTCGACACCCATCCCATGACCATGTACTCGGCCGGCATCCTCGCCATGCAACGCGAGTCGATCTTCGTCAAGCGCTACAACGAGGGCATGTCGAAGATGGACTATTGGGACCCGATGTTCGAGGACGCTTGCAACCTGATGGCCAAGCTGCCGGTGCTCGCGGCCTTCATCTACCGTCTGAAATTCAAGGATGACGATCAGATCGACGAGGACCCCAACCTCGATATGGGCGGCAACTTCGCCCACCAGATGGGGATCGACAAGCCGTATGACGACGTCGCCCGGATGTACTTCATCCTTCACTCCGACCACGAGTCGGGCAACGTCTCGGCCCACACCACCCATCTCGTGGCGTCCACATTGTCGGACGCCTACTACGCGTTGTCGGCCGGCATCAACGGTCTGGCCGGCCCCCTCCACGGGCTCGCCAACCAGGAGGTCCTGAGCTGGACCATGAAGTTCCAGGAGAAGCTCGGTGGCCAGGAGCCGACAGCGGAGCTCGTCAAGGCGGCTCTGTGGGACACGCTGAACTCGGGCCAGGTCATCCCGGGCTATGGTCACGCCGTGTTGCGCAAAACCGATCCGCGCTACACCTCGCAGCGCGAGTTCTGCCTCAAGCACCTGCCCGACTACCCGCTCTTCAAGCTCATCAGCCTCATCTACGAAGTGGCGCCGGGTGTCCTCGAGGAGCAGGGCAAAGCCAAGAACCCGTGGCCCAACGTCGACGCACAGTCCGGCGTCATCCAGTGGTACTACGGTCTCACCGAGTGGGACTTCTACACCGTTCTCTTCGGCATCGGCCGTGCGCTGGGTGTGCTTACCAACATCACCTGGGACCGCGGTCTCGGCTACCCGATCGAGCGTCCGAAGTCGGTCACGACGGACATGCTCGAAGAAGCGGCCGGAATCAAGTAGTCGACACTGCGTTCGTGGCAAAGGGCGCCCGCGTGGGCGCCCTTTTTTCGTTCCCGTTCCCGTCCACGCCCACGTACTCGGGTCGAGTTTCCATCCGGCGATGCGTCAGCAGATCGCTGTCACGTTCTTGAATGCCAAGGCGAAAGTGAAACGAGAAAGTGCCGAACGGGGACGGGTACAGGTACGGAAACGATCGGGAAGTCGTCCCGCTATTCGTCTTCCTCGTCACCGCCCGTCATCTTGGCGATGTACAGCTTCGTGAACTCGTAGGCGTCGTCCAGCTTGAGCTCCCGCGCGAATTGCTGCACGTGGCCGCGGACGAATGCCACCGCCGGTAATGCCTGGAAGTCCTCGTTCTCGATCTGCTCGAGAATGGCGACACCGATCTTGGTTTCGGTGGCGATCTGGTGAAGGGTGAAACCCCGAAACTTGCGGTGGTGCCTGAGATACGCCCCGGGCTCGGTCTCGGGGTCCGGGGCCGGAGTGATCGGGGCGACCGATTGCTCAGGTGTGGGTGGAGCGGGCGGCGGCGGAGATTTCGCCGGCGCCGGCGGGTCGGATCCCATGATCCGGCGGTAGGCCTCGTCGATCTTGATCACCATGTCCTCCCGCTCTTCATCGTCGAGCAGGTTGTAGGTGGCGAGCGCGGTCGGTTCGTACAACGATCTCCGGTGGCGATAGGCGCGCCGAACCTGACCGATGTCGGCCCCCGGCTCGAGACCGAGGATCTCCCAGTCCTCCGGACGGACAGTCACGAGGCTCTCGGACGAACGTAGGTCATGTTGTTGACGACACCCCTCATGGCGCTGACGAACGGAATCTGAGAGAAGTACCGGCTCGCGGGTTTCTGCTCGAGCACGGACCTCACGACGAGCTTGTCATTGGGCAGTGATCCCAGGAACTGGAGGCGGATGCCGAAGTAATCGCGGCACGCAGTCACCATGTCCTCGCCGAGGCGCTCGTGACGGGGATGATCGACCCGGTTGACGATGAGTCCCGGGCGGAAGCCGCTCGCCTCGGCGACCAACGCCGCACCCACATCGGGATCCACCGACCACACCTGAGTGATCAGATCACGCGGTGTCTTGACCTTGCCCCGCAGACTGCTGTTCATGACTTCTTTGATCGCCTCCTTGACCTGGGCGCGTGGCTGGGCGCGTTTGAGCTTGCGGAAGAATGCGGCCTTGAGGAAGTGGTAGGCGTTTTCGACCGAAGTCGGTTCCGGCACGACCACCAGCACGCCCTTCCGCGCCACCAGGAAGAAGTCGAGGACGTTGAAGCTCGTGCCCGCGCCGAGGTCGAGAACCACGTGATCGACGTCGAGCGCGTTGACGTGACGGAGGATCTTGCTCTTCTGTCCGAAGTTCGGGTTGGCCATCTCGACCAGCGCCTTGGCGCCGGAGACGAGCCAGACGTTGTCAATGGACGTGGGCGTCATGATCTCGCCCAGCGAGGTGACCTTTTTCGAGATGAAGTCAGAGAGATTTGCCTTGGGGCTTGAAACACCGAGCAGGGTGTGGAGGTTGGCGCCTCCGAGATCGGCGTCGACCAGCGCGACGCGATTGCCGGGGCCGGCGATCGAGGCCGCGATGTTCGTCGCGATCACCGACTTCCCGACGCCGCCCTTGCCGCCGCCGATGGCCCAGACCCTCGGGCCCCTCGCACGTTCTTCAGGAAATGCTTCGGTCATCTCGGAATCCGGCTCCGGCACCGGAACGGACGCTGATCGGGCACGCCGAACCTGGGGTGGGTGTGACCCTGATCATTTCAGACAGTTTAGCACCTCGGGATTGTTATCCACGTACCGCGTATTTCGGTGATGATGGTCAGATGGTTGTGGTGTTGGCTCCGTATACCTATCGACGGATGGGATCGATCGACGGAAACAACGCCGGGTCAGCCGAAGGCGGTCACGACCGTCAGATGGAGTGAGATGAGGTATTTTCGAAGAAACGGGCATCCTCACAATGGCAACGGGAACCCCCGTCGGCCACTGCGAGCGGAGCTCCCACTCCGATCAGCGAATCTCGGCACCCCGATATTTGTCGAAACGTGGAACGGCGGGTCGCCTCTCAACTGGGTCGAGTTCATGGGTCGCTGGGAGTGCGGCAGAATCGATCGACCCACCGTCAACCAAGAAGACTGATCCGCGCGGCCCCACATCTGAGGATCTCACCACCAAGGGCACCAAGCTCACCAAGAAACCACCAGGAAATTCCATTGAGTTCTTTCCTCGGTCATCGGGATGTGATGCTCGCGATGAGGCGGGTTCCCCACAGTGGTTCGAGCTGGCTCTTTCGATAACCAAGGAAATACTTGGTGCTCTTGGCGTCGTGGTGGTGAAACCGGATGGGTGGGGGAACAGGTTGCGGAGTCACTGGCATGGGTGTTGCTTGATACTCCGACGGGCGCTGGCAAAGGCGCTTATACTCCACGTTGGAGCGGAACATGCGAATTCAAACACGTCTCTTCCTGGGAACGGCGGCGCTCGTACTCACCCTGATGGCCGTCCAGTGGTGGATCTACACCCGCCAGCTGCGGTCGATCGAAGACGAGGTGACGCGCGTCGCGACGACCGTTGGAACACATGTTCTGTCAGCCGAGCGTGCATTTTTCGGCAACATGCACTTCGCCGACGCCAGCGAGGTCTGGGTCGACGTCCATGACACGATCGATGGTGAAAAAGTGGCTGAGATCGCGGAAGAGGTTGTTGGCGAGGCCGATGTCCGAGTGGTGATGGTCCCCGAAGCCGCCGTCCCGGATTCCGAAGAAGACGAAGGCAAGAAGGTCATTCGCCGCGAGTACGTGCGACCGATTGCAGAAGGCGAAGCCCGAAAGGTCGAGTGGGTGGTCGAAACCCGCGAGTTCAAACGCTCCGAGGAAGAAGGCGTCACCCAAAAGGTCATTCATGAAAAATCGATCCAGATGGCGCCAGAGAACATCAGGAAGCTGATCGTCCAGGTCGAGGGCGGGGACGAGCGGCATGACCGTTTCCTTGTGGTCAGCGAAGACGACCACGCGGTCCATCGGATTCCGATCCCGGTCTCGCCGGCTGTTCGGCGGGTCCAGGAGACGATGCGGGAGGGTGCCGCGATGGGCGGCGTCCTGTTGATGCTCGGACTCGTTGCCTCGGCGGTGATGTCGCGACGTCTCACCCGACCGCTGAGGTCGCTGGCCGACGGGGCCGAGGCCTTGGGCCGAGGCAATCTCGGGATCCAGCTGCCGGTATCGGCGACCGGCGAGGTCGGTGATCTTCAGCGGGCTTTCAACACCATGTCGGCACGGCTCGCGGAGCTCGAGGGCGAACGCGAGATGTGGCAGGAACGGGAGCAACTGGCCCAGCTCGGTGACCTGTCACGGGGCCTGGCGCACACTCTCAGGAACCCCCTCCACACCCTGGGTCTCGCGGTCGAGGAGCTCGCTTCGGGCAACCAGGAAAATGTCGATCTCGTGGCCACCTCGCGCGCTCAGATCCGCCGCATCGATCGGTGGCTTCGGTCGTTTCTGGCGCTCGGCGCCGAGGAGGTGGCCGAGCCCGAAGAGACCGAACTCGGTGCCCTCGTCCGAGAGGTCGCGCTGGAGTCTGTCCAGCAGGGCTCCGAGGTCCGCGTTATCGGCGGCGATGAGGAGGTGCTGGTCAGCGTTGTTCCGGGAGCCGTCCGCGCCGCCCTCGCCAATCTGATCGAGAACGCTACGGAGGTGTCGCCCGAGGGCGACGCGGTCGAGGTCACGATCGTCGTCGACGGCACGGAGGCTGTTGTGAGTGTTGCCGACGGCGGTCCCGGGCTTCCCGACGAAGTCCGTGAGCGCCTCTTTTCGCCCCACATTACCACCAAGGTCGGGGGCTCCGGGATGGGCCTGTTCCTGGCCCGCCAACTGGTGGTCGGAATGCACGGTGGAATGCTCGAGGTGGTGGACGGTGAAATGGGTGGGACCGTCGCGACCGTTCGTCTTCCTCTCGACGACGCCTCCAGTGAACCCGGGGAGCCGGCCGTTGAGTGAAGGCGTTTCAGTGCTGTTGGTCGAGGACGAGGCAGCGCAGAGACAGCTGATCGCCGAAATCCTCGGCCGTGAAAATCACCGCGTCCGAGAGGCGGGTACCGTTGTCGAGGCGCTCGAAGCGATCGGGGACGAAGTTCCAGATCTCATCCTCTGTGATTGGCGGATGCCGGGTGGGGATGGGGGAGAGCTGCTCGACGAGGTCCGAGGGCGGGCCCTGGGCTGCGCGTTTATCGTCATGACGGCCTATGGCTCGATCGCGCACGCGGTCGACGCCGTCCGCCGCGGGGCGGACGACTATCTCGGCAAGCCATTCGAGCGGGACGCGCTGCTCCTCGCAGTGCAGCGTGTCCTGCGGACCCGAAAGCTGGAACGAGAAAACCGGGAGCTCCGCGAGGTTCTCAAGGAAGGTGATCGCTTCGGAGAGATCATCGGTCGCTCCGAAATCATGCGGGGCTTGTATCGAACGATCGAGAAAGTCGGAGCGACGGACGCCACGGTCCTGGTCGGCGGGGAGTCGGGGACCGGCAAAGAGCTGGTGGCGCGCACCCTCCACCGTATGAGCAGAAGAGCGGATCGGCCTTTCGTCGCCGTCAATTGCGCCGCCATCCCCGAGACGCTGATCGAGAGCGAGCTCTTCGGCCACGAAAAAGGGGCCTTTACCGGAGCCCACCGTCGTCGAGAGGGGCGCTTCGAGGAGGCCGATGGCGGGACGCTCTTCTTGGATGAGATCGCCTCGATGCCCTTGCCGCTGCAGGCAACACTTCTGAGGGTGCTGCAGGAGCGCAGGTTCACGCGTGTCGGCGGGACTGGGGAAATCGCTTGCGATGTGCGAGTCATCGCTGCGTCGAACCGCGATCTTCCGGCCCTGGTCGAAGAGGGCGCCTTCCGGGAGGATCTCTTCTACCGGCTCAATGTGGTCCCCATCGAGCTTCCGCCCCTGCGCGAAAGGGCGGAAGACGTGCCGTTGCTGGCTGCCGCTTTTCTCGAACAGGCCTCCGCGCGGCACGGCCTCGAAATGAGGCCGCTGCCTCCAACTGTGCTCCGGGCGCTGATGGAGCACGGTTGGCCGGGGAATGTGCGGGAGCTCGCGAATGTCGTCGAGCGCCTGGTCCTGCTTGCCGAGGACGGTCAGCCGAGCATCGAAGATCTGCCGGCGGAGATGCGCGGATCGGTTGGCGCCGGCGAGGGCTGTCCCTTCAGCCTGCCGGCCGCCGGTTTGGTCTGGGAAGAGGTGGAGCGGGGGATGATACATCAGGCCCTCGATAGGTCGAAGGGTAACCGCGCAGCGGCCGCCCGGTTGCTCGGTCTGACCTACAAGGCATTCCTCTATCGCCTCGAGAAATACGGGCTGATCGGCGACGATGGCCCGCCCGTAACAGAATCTCCTGAAATGGGGAGCTGATCTCCGGAAAAGGGGAGAGTCCGTTTCACCGGCCGCACCAGGTCCTTGGCACGGCGTTTGCTCTCATGTGGCACGACAACGAAACCGCGGGATCGGATCGCGGAAGACTACGGAGGAAAGAATGAAGCGAGACAGCTGGACGAAGTACCTGGTGGCGGCAGTCCTGGTGCTCCTGGCGGGTGCGGTGTGGGCGCTGGCCGGAGAAGCTGAAAAGATGAAGGTTGAAGTGACGAGCGAAAACGGCCAGGAGATGACGATCGTCGTCAACGGCGTCACCGAGAAGATCACGCTTGACGATCTCGCCGCCGGCGAAGAGCGCGTCTACGACGTCGGCGGCCACGAGATCACTGTGAAGCGCATCGACGACCGCCTCACGCTGGTCCACGACGGCAAGGCGCTGGGCCATTCCTGCGGCGACCGGCACAAGATGGTGTGGGTCGGGGCCGAGGGTGAGGAAGGTGACATCCACGGTCGGCGAGTGGTGATCATGAAGAGTGGTGACGGTGAGGTCGTCGATGTGAACGTCGAAGCGACCGCGATGTTCGTCGGCGAGGGAATCCACGGCGAGCACGACGTCTTCGTCTTCAAGGGTGAGGACGGCGAGATCGACATCGAGGCGCTCAAGGAAAAGTACGGCGAGGATTTCGAGGAATTCCACACCGAGCACGGCGCCCACGTCATGAAGTGGGAGTCCGAGGAGGGCGACGGCCATCCGATCATCATCAAAAGGATGGGCCACCATGGTGCCGGCGATTACGTGACCTATCGCTGCGAGGAGACCGGCTCGATGCTCACGGTCAAGGCCGATGAAAAGCTCCTCGATGACTACATCGATCCGGTCACCGGTTGCTTGATGAAGAAGGTCGAGCACGCCGGCGTTCACGTCATCAAAATTCGCGAAGAGATCATCACCGAGGACGGGGCCGAATAGTCGCTCTGTCCGCAACCTCATCCCACGCCACCCCGGAATGATCCGGGGTGGTTTTTTCTTGGAAGTCGACGAAGTCGGTGCTAGAATCGCGTCGCGTACACCGCACTTGACAACGCGATAGCACCCTGGAGGAAGCAGGACTCACGGCGGAAAAACATGCGCGATGGAGGTGACCGATGGAGAGACCGACGTTCGTCGATCGACCCCGGTTCCGCGCGTACGGCCGCCGTCATATCGATCGCATCCCCGAACTCGAAAACCTCAGCGACGGCCAGCGAATAGCGCTCAAGGCCGCTTCGACCGTTCTCCCGTTCCGCGTCAACGACTACGTCGTGCGGGAGCTCATCGACTGGGACGACATCCCTCATGATCCGATCTACCAGCTGACCTTTCCACAGGCGGGGATGCTCCATCACGGCGATTTTCTCCGCCTGGAGGACATGGTCGTCAGGGGCGAGGAGGGTGATCGCCTGCGCCGCCTCATAGGTGATGTCCGTCTGAGAATGAACCCGAACCCGGCCGGGCAGAAGATACTCAACGTTCCCAAGGTCGACGGCGAAAAGGTCCTCGGGTGCCAGCACAAGTACCGGGAGACGGTCCTCTTCTTCCCGGTCCAGGGTCAGACCTGCCACGCCTACTGCACCTACTGCTTTCGCTGGCCCCAGTTCGTCGGCGACAAGGACCTGCGCTTTGCTGCGAGGAACGTCGATCAGCTGGTCTCGTATCTCCGGGTGCACGATGAGGTCACCGATGTCCTGATCACCGGCGGTGACCCGATGGTGATGAGCAGCACGCTGCTGCAACAGACGATCGAACCGCTCCTCGATCCGTCCCTCGAACATGTCCGGTCGATCCGGATCGGCACCAAGTCACTCGCTTACTGGCCCTACCGATACCTCACCGATCACGATGCGGGCGACGTCCTTCGCCTCTTCGAGCGGGTTCGCTCGAGGGGCCGTCAGCTCGCGTTCATGGCCCATTTCAGCCACCCTCGCGAGCTCTGGACCCAGGCCGCCGTCAGAGCGATACGGCGCATTCGCGGCACCGGTGCGGTCATCCGCACGCAGTCGCCAGTGATCCGTCACGTCAACGACCGGCCCGAGGTGTGGTCGGAGATGTGGCGGCGCCAGGTGGCATTGGGCGCCGTGCCCTACTACATGTTCGTCGAGCGGGATACCGGTCCGAAGCAGTACTTCCAGATTCCGCTGGCGAAAGCCCTGCGTATCTTCGCCGCCGCATGTTCCGGGGTCTCGGGGCTCGCGCGGACGGTGCGCGGCCCTGCGATGTCGGCCACCCCCGGCAAGGTGCTTGTCGACGGCGTCACGACGATCGGGGCGGACAAGCTCTTCGTCCTCAAAATGGTCCAGGCCAGAGACCCGGAGTGGGTGAACAGGGTGTTCTTCGCCCGCTTCGATGCGCAGGCGAGTTGGCTCGACGAGCTGCACCCGGCCTTCGGCGAGCACCAGTTCTTTTTTGACCCGTACATCCGGGCGATGTACGAGGGTCGCTGGAAACCGGCGTGGGCCATCACCGACGACGAGAGTGAAGAGCTGACGGCGTAGACCGCGCAGCCACCCACCCGGCTGCAGGGTTCACCCGGCCAACCACCCACCCGGATTCAGGGTTCAGGGCCGCCCGCCTACCCGTTGACACGAACGAAACATCGATCGATGCATTTTCTGCATCCTGCATCCTGCATCCTGCATCCTGCATCCTGCATCGAGCGTCTACTATGCTTCTCCACGACGAATTGGGAGGAGGTCGCGAATGGCGCTCAGCCTCGAAGGAAAGATCGTGCTCGTCACCGGAGCGTCGAGTGGTATCGGCCGCGCCTGCGCCGAGGCGTTCGCCGCTCACGGTTGTCGATTGATGCTGGTGGCGAGACGACTCGACCGCCTCGAAACCCTGGCGAGCACGCTGCGGGAAACACGCGTCGCAGAGATCATCATCGGGGCGCTCGATGTCCGAGATCGCGAGGCGGTGGAAGCCTGGGTCGGCGGTCTGGGGGATGCCTGGCGAGACATCGACATCCTGGTCAACAACGCCGGCCTCGCGCGGGGTCTGGCGCCGCTCCACGAGGGGGAGGTCGAGGACTGGGAGGTAATGATCGACACCAACCTCAAGGGGCTTCTCTACGTCACCCGTGCGGTTCTGCCAGGGATGGTCGAGCGCGAACGCGGCCACGTTATCAACATCGGCTCGATCGCCGGTCACGAGGTCTATCCCGGCGGCAACGTCTACTGCGCATCCAAACACGCTGTTGCCGCCCTCAACCGCGCGCTCAGTATCGACACCCTAGGCACCGGGGTGAGGATGTCGTCGGTTGATCCGGGGATGGTCGAAACCGAGTTTTCGGTGGTGCGTTTTCACGGTGATGCGGAGAGGGCAGACGGGGTCTATGACGGTTTCGAGCCGCTCCACGGCGGGGATGTGGCCGACGCCGTCGTCTTTTGCGCGACACGCCCGCTGCACGCAAACGTCAGGGAGATGATTCTCATGCCGTCGGCCCAGGCGACTGCGGTCTTTTCACACCGGTCGGAGTAAGCGTGCGACGCGCACTTCTCATGGCGTCGGGTGCCAATCGAGGCTCCTATTACGCAGGCTTCATCGCGCCGTTGCAGGACGCCGGAATCTCTTTCGAGCTGATGACCGGGGTGTCCGCCGGCGGCATCGCGTCCGCCTGGTTTGCCGCCGGTGATGCCGAGGCGATGGTCGACTCGTGGCGCCAGGCCGACCCGTGGCGGATCGCGCCCCACCCGTGGCTGTCCGTCGGTAGGCTGCGAACGGTCGACCAGCTGATCCAGGAGATCACGCTCAAGACGATGGACGTGCGCGCCGCGAGAACCGCCGAGTCCGAAGTCGTCGTCGCGACCGCCAGAGTCGTGGGCCCCGGTTTCCCGCTGCCAGAGCTCGAGCCCGTGTACCTCAGCAGCCGCGACGCCGAGGAGGACGAGACCTTTGGACGCATGCTGAGGGCGACGGCCTTCGTGCCGTACATCAACGGATTTCGGGGAGCGGTCACCATCGACGGCGAACGCTACATGGACGGCGGCCTCGTCCATCGGGTGCCGCTCGACCTCATCCCCGAGAATCGATTTGACGAGCTGTGGATCGCGGCCTGTTCGCCGAACGGGTTGCGGGAGCTGAGGTCCGAACTCGCGCGGGTGCGGCGAAGGGAACGGCTCGTGGTCGTGACGCCGAGCTATCCGCTCCCGGTCGGTCGTTGGACGATGGAGTGGTCGAAGATCCGCCGGGCGATCGATCTTGGAAAACGTGACATTCAATTCGCTATCGACCTCGCGACTTCCACCGACGAACCGGTTTTTGTCGGTTCTGCAGATTTCAATCTGCGCCCCCATTAGAAGGGCTCAGGTACATCGGCGACACCGGTGCCACTCTTCGCATTGTCATGGGCGCGCTCCATGCGGAAATACGAAAACGACAATGCGAAGGGTGGCACCTTGCACGTCGAAGCGTGAAGCGCTCTTCACGGGTGCGGCAACTTGCCGCTGCTACAATCCGCCCATGAGTCTTCAAACGCGCTCGATCGTTCGCAACGTGGACGTCGAGGGTCCACGATCCATCACCAGCATCAACCCGGCGACCGAGGAAGAGATCGCGAGCATTTCTGCTCTCGATGGGGAGGGAGCGGCGGATGCCGTTGCGGCAGCCAAGGAGGCCTTCCCGGAGTGGTCTCATACACCGGTCAGAGAACGCCAGAGGGTCTTGTCTCGTTGGCTGGAGATCATGCTCGACGAGCGTGACGAGCTTGCGCGACTGGTTTCGATGGAGGGCGGCAAACCGCGCAACGAAGCGAGATTGGTCGACGTGTTTCCGGGCCTCGAGTCGCTCTTCTACTACTCGAAATACATCGATCGGATGCTGGCGTTTCGCGAAGTGAAACCGAATCAAATCCTGTTTCGCCATTGGCGAGCGGGTTACCGATTCGATCCCTTGGGTGTCATCGGGATCATCACGCCCTGGAACTACCCCGTGACGATTCCAATGGGCGAGATCGTGCCAGCGGTGGGCGCCGGAAACACGGTCGTGTTCAAGCCTGCGTCCGCGACGACACTCATTGGCTTGAAGCTCGGCGACATGGCGAGGCGGGCTGGTTTGCCGCCGGGCGTTCTCAACACCGTCGCACTGCCGGGTTCCGCCACGGATGCTCTTCTCGATCACCCCGATGTGGTCAAGGTTCTGTTCACGGGATCGGTGGAGATCGGGCGCCACGTCGGGCTCCGATGCGCGCAACGCATCGCCCCCGCTCAGCTCGAGCTCGGCGGGAAGGACGCTGCGGTCGTGGCCGCAGATGCCGAGATCGAGCGAACCGCGCGCGGGTTGGTATGGGCGGCGTTCGTCAATACTGGTCAGACCTGCGCTTCCGTGGAACGGGTCTATGTCGAGCGGCCGGTCTTTGATCGTCTGTTGAAGCGGATCGTCAACCTCACCAACGAAATCAAGGTCGGGGACCCGTCCCTGCCGGATACGGACATGGGGCCGCTGACCACCAAGGGCCAGCTCGATATCGTGGCGAGGCAGGTGGCAGAGGCCCTGGAAGGAGGGGCGAGGGCACTCACCGGAGGCCAGCGTCCTGATGGCCCCGGTTTCTTCTATCCACCGACCGTACTTGTGGACGTCAGCGACGATATGGAGCTCATGCGGGAAGAGACCTTCGGGCCGGTCATGCCTGTGATTCCGGTGGATTCCCTCGAGGAGGGGATCCGGCGAGCCAACAATTCGCCTTTCGGCCTCACCGCCTCAGGGTGGACACGGTCGAAGAGGACCGCGGCCATGTTGCAGCGAGAGCTCGACGCGGGAACCGTGACCATCAATGACCATCTCGTCTCAGCAGGCGAGGCCACCGGTTCGTGGGGGGGAGTCCGCGACAGCGGCATCGGTCGGACCCACGGCGAATTCGGACTCTACAATCTGGTCAACATCAAATACGTGATTCGTGACCCTGGCACCGACGATGCGATGCCGTGGTACTACCCGTATGACGAAGACTTCGGGCATTTCCTTGGTGCGGCGATGCCGATGATGTATGGCAAAGGTCTGCGCAAGTTTTCGACCGTCTTCTCGCTGGCCGGTACGAAGAGATTCTGGCAGCGGGTGAGAAAGACCACCCTGGTGGCAAATCTGCACAAGCTTTTTTAGGGAGTTTTGAGTTGAGAGTTCCCGCCGGCCCCCACGGACTTCCCGTGGGGGGGGGGGGGAACTCTCAACTGGCTCGAAGCCTACTCTGCGGGTATCCCCTCCACCAACAACACTTGATACCGGTCGTGCGGGAACGGATGGATCTCCGGCATCGCCGCGAAGAGCCATCCCTGATAGTCGGCCATTCCTGCCTCCGAGATGACGACCCGGGCGGCCGGGTTGTGGGTCTCGGCTGAACGGCTGGTGATGCCTGACTCGTCCATCGCGAAGTCGGGGACAAAGCTGTCGGCGGAAAGCGTGAGGCCGCTGTCGCCGAGGATCACCGACTCCCCGAGCGACACATCGAAGATCTGTGCTTCCCCGGATTCGGAGTCGACCACTTGCACCTTGATACCCATCCAGGTCTCGGCGATTCCCGCTTCGATTTTGATCTCGGTGTTGAAATCGCTCATCATGCTGCCCATTGGCGAGCCCGTGGACATCCCATGGGCGTCGCCGTCCGGCACGGGCTGGGCCTCGGGTCCGGTGGAATCGGTGCCGGCGCCACAGCCGGCGACGATGAGGGCGAGTGTGAGAGCAACGGTGGCACGCATCATCGATCTCCTTCGGCGGGGAAGTATAGCTCGGTTTTCCGCACGTGAGGAGCGCTGAGAGGCGTCGTCGACACTGGTGCCACTCTTCGCATTGTCATCGGCGCGCTCTTGGCGGAAGGGCGACTACGACAATGCGAAGGGTGGCACCTTGCACACCGAAGCGAGACGCGAGAAAAAGCTTCGGCAGTTGCGACATTGAGATGGCGTCGCTAGCATTGGCGGGCTCGAAAACGGGGGAGATACATGGGCAACATCGTCGAATGGGTGAGCGAGGCAATTCACACCGTCAGCGGCATCGTCTGGGGGTGGCCCGCGGCAATGCCGCTCCTGGTTGTGCTCCTGGTCGGCACCGGTCTCGTGACAACCTTTCGCCTCGGCTGGATCCAGATCCGATATTTCCGACACGGGCTGCGTGTCATTCGGGGCGAATACGACGATCCCGAGCACGAGGGTGATCTGTCGCATTTCCAAGCGCTGACAACCGCACTCTCGGCCACGGTGGGAATCGGCAACATCGCCGGGGTGGCGACGGCGATTCACTACGGCGGTCCGGGCGCTCTGTTCTGGATGTGGGTGACGGCGGTGTTCGGCATGGCGCTCAAGTTCACCGAGTGCACACTTTCAATGAAGACTCGGATCATTCTGCCCGGCGGATCGGCCGCCGGTGGGCCGATGTACTCGATCGAGAACGGCCTCGGTCGAAGGTGGAAACCGCTGGCGGTCGCCTTCGCCTGCTTCGCCGTCATCTCGTCTTTCGGTTCTGGAAACGCGGTCCAGTCGTTCACCGTCGCGGACCAGTTCCGTCAGGACCTCGGCGTGCCGACCTGGGTGACCGGCTTGATCCTGGCCTCGTTGGTGGCTGCGGTGATCCTCGGTGGCATCCGCCGGATCGGTAGGGTCACCTCGAAGCTGGTGCCGTTCATGGCGGCGCTCTACGTCGGGTCAGCCTTCGTCGTCCTCGTTCTCAATATCCAGGAGGTTCCAGGCACGCTCGCGCTGATCTTCGCTTCCGCCTTCAAGCCGGCGGCTCAGATCGGTGGCTTTGCCGGCGGCACACTCATCTTCATGCTGACCTGGGGAGTGAAGAGGGGACTGTTTTCGAACGAGAGCGGACAGGGCTCCGCACCGATCGCGCACGCCGCTGCCAAGACGGACGAACCGATCCGCGAGGGCGTCGTGGCGATGATCGGGCCGTTCATCGACACCTTGGTGATCTGCACGATGACCGGCCTGGTGATCCTGATCTCCGGCGTGTGGCACGACAAGCAAGAACAGCAGGTGCTGGTCAACGAGCAATCGGCCATCGTGGCTGTGGCGGCAGATGCGGGCGTCCAGATCGACGGTGAGATCGTGGAGAGAGACCTCGCAGCCGGGACACTCGAAGTGCTCGACGGTCGACCGGTGAGCTTCGCCCTCATCAGAAACCACGCGCTGGTCGATGACGTTGAGTTGCTCATCGCCGACGACCCGGTGTTGCTTCGCAACCTGAGGCCGTTCACAGGCAAGGTCACGCTTGACGTGGGTGCCGAGGGCAGGCTCGAAGAGGGTATTATCGCATCGACTGTTGAAGGGGAAGCGTTCGAGGGGGTCCTCGTCTTGCGAGGCAAGGCGATGCAGAACGGCTCACCGCTCACCGCATGGGCATTCCGAGAGGGGCTCGGCAAGGTCGCCTTTGGAAAAGGCCACCTGTTGGTGACGATGGCAGTCTTCTTTTTCGGGCTCTCGACCGCCATCAGCTGGTCGTATTACGGTGACAGGTCCATCCTCTACCTCGCCGGACCTCGATGGGTGGTGCCGTATCGCGTGGTCTTCTGCGTCGCCCACTTTCTCGGCGCGGTCTACTCGCTCGAGCTGGTGTGGGCCTTTGGTGATATGGCCTTGGGGTTGATGACGATTCCGAACCTGGTCTCGATCCTTCTGCTGACCGGTCTTGTCAAGGGTTGGACGAAAGAGTACGTCGCCGAAGGCAAGCTCGAACCTCCCACGCGCTGAGCCCTTCGAAGCGAGATGCAGCATCGGGGACACACGCCCGTTAGAAACGCGATGTCGTGTCGACGACACGGGTGCCACCCTTCGCATTGTCTTTGTCACCTTTCCGCTGGGAGCGCGTCGATGACAATGCGAGGAGCGGCACCATGGACGTCGAAGCAGGAATATAGAGAAAATTTTCCTTAAGAAAACATCCGGCAACTCAATCTCGTTCTGACCGTCTGACGGGTCATTCGAAGGTGTGGTGCGTGTGGCCGAGATTTTGATCGCATCTCAGGATCGAGGTGCGATCGGCGCCGGAACTTGAACGCTCTCGATTCACCGATCACGTCTTGTGTGTGTATTCGGTCAATGGCGCTCGATCGGGCCGTGAACTCGCAAGCCGGTATCGGCTATGCAGTCGAAATATTGCAATTGAAACCCATTCACAATCAGAATCGAATTTGAGAATCAAAAGAAATTTAAGCGCCGATATTGACAATGGTCTTTCGACCACCGTACTGTGTTTCGGTCAAAAATGCAGGTCAATTTTTTTGTCGGTCTAATGGGAAAAATCCAAAGGAGGCCATGATGGGTAGGAGGGATGAGAGGATAGGTGTGCCCGACGGTTCCCCTCACGGAGAGGGTCTCGGCCGACGGGACTTTGTCAAGGCATGCATGATGGCAGCCGCCGCCGTTGGGCTCCCCGCGAGCACGGGGCTGAAATGGGCGGAGGCCGCCGAGGCGGGCCTGAAACCATCAGTGATCTGGCTCCATTTCCAGGAGTGCACTGGATGCACCGAGTCGCTGCTCCGCACATCGGCACCTGGCATCGCAGAGCTGATTCTCGACCTCGTCTCGCTGGACTACCACGAGACGCTGTTCGCCGCTGCGGGCTACCAGATCGAGGAGGCCTTGCACCAGGCGATGGAGCAGCACGCGGGCCAGTACGTATGCGTGGTCGAAGGTGCGATTCCGAGGAAGGACGGTGGCATCTACTGCCAGATCGGCGGTCGGACCGCGATCGACATCCTCGAGGATGTCGCTTCGAAAGCCGCGGCCGTCGTGGCCATCGGGTCCTGCGCGTCGTGGGGCGGCATCCCGTCGGCCGATCCGAACCCGACCGATGCCGTCGGTGCTCCGCAGATTCTCGAGGGGACGACGGTCGTCACGATCCCCGGGTGTCCGGCCAACCCCTACAATTTCCTCGGCACCGTTTTGCAGTTCGTCGCGCTGGGATCCCTGCCCGCGCTCGACGACAAGGGTCGTCCGCTCTTTGCCTATGGGCGCACGATCCACGAGCACTGCCCGCGTCGCGCGCATTTCGACGCCGGACGCTTTGCCCGCCAATACGGCGACGAGGGACATAATCTGGGTTACTGTCTCTTCGCGCTCGGCTGCAAGGGCCCCGAAACCCACGCCAACTGCTCGGTTCAGCATTTTGGCGAGGTGCCGGGCGCGTGGCCGATCGGCATCGGCCACCCCTGCTTCGGCTGCACCGAGCAAGGTGTTGCGTTCCACAAGCCGCTGCATGAGGAAGCGGCGTTGCCGGAAGGCTACGTGCCGCCGATCCATCCCGATCACCGCAAGGGTGCCGGAGCGGCCGCCGCGGGTGTGGCCGGTCTGGTCGGTGGAGCCGTTGTCGGCGCCGGTCTGATGGCCTCCAAGAAGATGGCGGAAGGAGGAGGCGAGGAGGGGTCGTCATGACCATGGATCGACGAACTCTGCTGAAAGGAGCGGCTGCGGTGGGTGCCGGAGCCGCGGTCTCGGCCGCGACATCGGCCGAGGCCTCGACCCTTCCGACCGCGCCAGCGGATGCGGTTGGGATGCTCTACGACGCAACCAAATGCATCGGCTGTCAAGCCTGCGTCACGGCGTGCAAGACCGCCAACAACCTCCCGGGTAATCGGAACGATCCACCCAGGGATTTGGACGGCTACACCAAGAACATCATCAAGCTCTACGAGAGCAATGGTGAGAAGTCGTACATGAAACAGCAGTGCATGCACTGCATCGATCCCGGATGCACCAATGCCTGCATGATCGGTGCGTTCAAGAAGCGCGAGTTCGGCATCATCACCTGGGACAAGGATCGTTGCATCGGCTGCCGCTACTGCCAGGTCGCCTGTCCCTACAACGTTCCCAAGTTCCAATGGGACACGCCGGTGCCGAACATCGTCAAGTGTGAGCTCTGCAACCATATGATCGTCGATCCAGCGACTGGCGGGCTGAAGGAAGGGGTTCTCCCCGGCTGCTGTCAGGCCTGCCCCAAGGAGGCGGTGATCTTCGGCAAGTACGAGGATCTGCTGGCGGACGCCAGACAGCGCATCGCCGACCATCCCGAGCGCTACTACCCGGCGGGTGATCCGCAGATCTTCGGTGACACCGAGGGCGGCGGCACGCAGGTGCTGTACCTGGCAGACCTGAGCTTCGAAAAGCTCGGTCTGCCGGACCTCGGCGATGAAGGCGTCGGGCTGCACGCTCGAAGCATCCAGCACGGCATCTACAAAGGCTTTATCGCTCCCGTGGCGCTCTACGGCGTCCTCGGTGCCGTGATCTGGCGTAATCGCCGCGCCGCGAAGAAGGGAGGATCCGATGAGTGAGCATCGCGCTGAACCCGTCGGCGGCCCCCTCGTGTTCAACCGGTTCATGAAATTCCTGGTGATCTTTCTCGGCCTGTGGGTGTTGATCCTGCTCTACCGTTTTCTGACTGGAATCGGTACCGTGTCGGGTCTCACCGACGGCTACCCATGGGGCATCTGGATCGCCTTCGATGTCGTCACCGGCACGGCGCTGGCGTGCGGCGGTTATGCGATCGCGATCCTCGCGTACATCCTGAACAAAGGCAAGTACCACCCGCTGGTGCGGCCGGCCCTGCTGACCAGTGCCCTCGGCTACTCGATGGCCGCGCTGGCGATTGTCATCGATGTCGGTCGTTGGTGGGGCATCTGGCGCATCCCGCTCGGCGGCTTCCCCGACATGGGCAGCTACAACTGGAACTCAGCGCTGCTCGAGGTAGCCCTGTGCGTCATGGCCTACGTCGGCGTTCTCTGGATCGAGCTCGGCCCTGCCTTCCTCGAGAAATGGGAGTCGACATCCAAGAGCTCGGCCGTGGTGGGCTTCGCCAAGTTCGGCCTCAAGTTCTACGACAAGGCGTTGATCTGGATCATCGCCCTCGGCGTGCTGCTGCCGACCATGCACCAGTCGTCGCTGGGCACCCTGATGCTGCTCGCCGGCAACAAGCTCCACGGCCTGTGGTACACGGGGTGGATCCCGCTCCTCTACCTCATTTCCTGTATCGGCATGGGCTACGCCGTCGTGGTCTGGGAGTCGGCGGTCTCGAGCTCGGTCTTCAAACGCGAGCGCGAGGACGACATGCTGATTTCGCTCTCGGGTGCGATGGTCGTGGTGCTTGGCCTGTTCATTCTCCTGCGCTTCGCGGACATCATCATCAGCGGCAAGACGATGCTCATGTTCAACTCGGGTCTGATGAGCGTCATGTTCTGGGTCGAGATGGCGCTCTTCGCGATCCCGATGGTGATGCTGATGCGGGCCAAGGATCGTGCCAATTTCGCAACCATCTTCAAGGCCTCGATCCTGATCATGCTCGCCGGCGGTCTGTATCGCTTCGACACCTATTTGACCGCATTCAATCCGGGAGAAGGCTGGTCGTACTTCCCGACCACCCTCGAGCTGCTGATCACGCTCGGCGTGATCGCCTTCGAGATCTTCCTTTACATCTTCATCGTCAAACGCTACCCGATCCTGAGCGGCACGCGTGCCCCTCAGGCGGCTCATTAGAAGGGGGGGCCTGATGGCCAAAACGATCACTGTTGACCCGATCACCCGTATCGAGGGTCATCTGCGAATCGACGTCGAGGTCGACCGGGGCAAAGTCCAGAATTCGTGGTCCTCGGGTCAGATGTGGCGCGGTATCGAAAAGATCCTCGAGGGGCGCGATCCGCGTGATGCGTGGATCTTCACCCAGCGCATCTGCGGTGTGTGCACGACGGTGCACGCCATCACCTCGGTGCGGTCGGTGGAGAACGCGCTCGGAATCAACCCGCCGCTCAACGCGCAGCTGATCCGTAACATCATCATGGCGGCGCACGCGCTGCACGATCACATTGTCCACTTCTACCACCTGTCGGCTCTCGATTGGGTGGATGTGGTGGCGGCGCTCAAGGGCAACCCGCGCACGACCGCGCGCCTTGCCCAATCGCTGTCGCCGTGGCCCGGAAACGACGAGCGGACGCTGAAGGCCGTCAAGGACAAAGTCGCCGACTTCGTCTCCAAGGGCCAACTCGGCATCTTCACCAACGGCTACTGGGGCCACCCGGCGATGGATCTGCCGCCGGATGTCAACCTGCTGGCGGTCAACCACTACCTGCAGGCTCTCGAGGCCCAGAAGACGGCCAACCGGGTGGTCAGCCTGCTCGGATCGAAGACACCGAACATCCAGAACCTCGCGGTCGGCGGCGTCGCCAACGCCATCAACCTCGACAACGAAGCGACCTTGAACATGGCGCAGCTGTACCAGATCAAGGGCTATCTGGAAGAGGTCAAGACCTTTATCGACCAGGTCTACTTCCCGGATGTGTGTGCGGTGGGCGCGATGTACGCCCCGTGGCTCGGCTTCGGCGCGGGCGTAACCAACTATCTGTCGGTGCCCGACTTCCCGATGAACCCGGAAGGCACCGAGTTCACGATGCCGGGCGGAACGATCATGAACGCCGACCTCGGCACCTTCAGGCCGATCACATCGTTCAGCGACGAGTACTTCCGCGACAACGTCGCCGAATCGATCGCCCACTCCTGGTACGACGGCGACTGGCAGAAGCACCCGTGGGAGGAGGACACCGTCCCCGCCTACTCGGAGTACGACTACAACGGCCGTTACTCCTGGGTCAAAGCGCCGCGCTTTGACGGCAAACCGATGCAGGTCGGTCCGCTCGCACAGGTCCTGGCGGCGCTGGCTTCCGGCGACGAGCTGACGACCAAGTTCGCCACCGAGACCCTGCAAACGGCGGGCAAGATCGCCGGCGCCAATCTGACCCCGGCAGTCCTGCATTCGACCCTGGGCCGCCACGCGGCACGGATGATCCGTTGCCGGGTCATCGCCCACCAGGCCTTGGGGTACTGGGAGGCCCTGGTCAACAACATCGCCTCCGGCGACACCGAGATCTTCACCCCCTTCGAGTTCCCCGCGGGCGAGATCCAGGGCTTCGGCTTCCACGAGGCGCCCCGCGGCACCCTGTCGCACTGGTGCATCATCGAAAACGGCAAGATCAAGAACTACCAGTGCGTGGTGCCCTCGACCTGGAACGCCGGACCGCGTGATGGAGAAGGCCAGATGGGGCCGTACGAAGCCTCGCTGGTCGGCAACCCGATCGCCGATCCGGAGCGCCCGCTCGAGGTACTGCGGACGGTTCACTCCTTCGATCCTTGTCTGGCCTGCGCGATCCACACCCACGATCCGGATGGGAACGAGGTCTCGAAGGTTAGAGTCCTTTGAGGGCGGATTTCTTCGACATCGGGCCGGGGAGCAATCCCCGGCCTTTTTTTCCACCAATAACGTGTGATCAGTTATCAGCAACCAGTTCCGAATGGCGAATTCGCACCGATGTTTTTCCGGTATTCCTCGTTTTGGGGCGATATCTCCGGGTCGCTGAACGTGGTGCTGAAGGTCAATACTTCCAATGACGCCATCGCCTCGTGCTACGCTCGCCTCATGCCCCTCGACATCCGCGATGGAGGCGACGGCCCCAAAACCCGCCTTGTCGCCTGACCGCAGACGGTGAATCGCCGAGAGAATCCGCCAATGACCCCAAGGCGGCGGCTCTTTTGATCGATGTCAGAAGGAGGCAGCCACTCTGAGAAGGGAGAGAGGTCAATGGCTCTGATCAAGATGACGCCCGAGGGAGAAGCCAGCGGTAGAGTCGAGGAAATTTACGAGGAGATCCGATCCCACCTCGGGATCGATTTCGTACCCAACCTCTATAAGGTGATGGCCCCGAACCCAGGGTTCCTGGAGGCGAACTGGAACAAAGTGAAGGCAGTCATGATCGAAGAGGGAAACCTCGACCGTCTCACCAAAGAGGTCATCGCCGTTGCCGTGTCGGCCGTGAATGGCTGTGATTATTGACTCGAGGTCCATACTTCTGCGGTGCAGAAGCTGGGCCTGGATGACAGCGGTGTACTCGAGCTGATGGCGGTCGTCGACCTGTTCAGCGGCTTCAACAAGCTGATGGACGGCCTCCGAGTCGAACCCGACGAGAAACCGTGGTACGGGTGAGGATAAGCGCCACAGAGATGCCGGGTGCATCTCTCATTAACCGTGTCTCCTTCCTCATCAGCGGCTGCAGTGGGCGTTCCGGTCGCCATCGAGGCATGACCGAGGCGACTTTTGTCCTCACCATCTCCGGCCCTGCCGTCGCAGAACTGGGTTTGCCGGTGGACGGTCTCATCAAGGTGCTTGCCGAGTTGGTGGGCCGCGCCGCGCCCGCTGAATCCGAGTTGATAAGGATACTGCGGAGTGTCAGCAACCATCGGCGGGCGATCGCAATGATTCTTGGTGGCGCGGCAAGAAGCTCTGGATGCCACGGCCAGATCTTCGCCGTAGCCTGAGACTTCGCTCCGAGGGCCCCGAAAACTGCGACGGCACCTGACGTGAAATCAACAAGCGCCCGTTACCGAAGGCCACCAAAAACACCATGCCCGAATGAGAGAATCGTTGAAAATGATGGAAGTTAGAGGTGCAGCAATCGAATGGAATTGAGGCGATGCAAGGTGACCAAGAGTTCCTCAGCTCGAAATTGGGCGGCACCCTGTACTTCGGAGCCGGGTCGGGGCTTCTGGGCTTTCTCGCGCACCTTGTTGGTAGCAACCGCGGAGTAGCGCGCGCTGCATTCGTGTGGAGGGTGATGGCTTCTTTCGTCGGAATATTGCTGTTCGAACTGGGGGTCGAGACGGTTATTGACCTGGAACATTGGCGAGTCGGCAGGCTCGTTGCGTTTGGGGCCGTCTCGGCCGCGGTGGCGGTCGTGCTTTACCTGAGCTGGTAGGAGCCAATGGAATCGGCGCGCAAGGTTGCGCCTCGAAATCCAAGAGGATATCCCGTCCCGCCAACGGATCATCAATCGACGTGCCAACGGTTCCGCCATTCGAAAGAACCGGAATCTATTTGACGCCTTCAAGTCAGCGACCCGCCTTTGTGTTGAGAGGAATCCAGTCTGATGTCGCGGACCGAGGTGAACCAGCAGCCCAGCGAGGTTGGTGCCGCTCGTGACGGACTGTCAGGCTGCAAGGCTGCCATCCAGAGGGCACTCAGCCGCCTGCCAGGCTTTGAGGCCCTGTGTCATGTTGTAGATTGTGTCAAAACCCAGTTCCTCCATCAGCATCGAGACCTCAGCACTCCGGCCTCCGCCATAGCAGTAGATCAAGTAGAACTTGCTCCTGTCCAAGTCGTTGACCGCTTCCTCAAAACTGAGGGGCGAGACATACTCCAGGTTGGCCGCGCCCGCCAGGTGTCCAGTCGCGTAGTCGGCGGGAGACCGGAGATCCAGAATGACAAAATCTGGATCGTCCGCGTGCTGCTCCATCAAGCGGCAGGCTTTGGGCAACGAGATGTCTTCCTCGTAGCCTCGCTCAGCCGGGTCTGCGACTATCGGGACTGGCATTTCGGCGCACGGCTGGCCGATGCAATCCCGGTACGATCCTCCCGTAACGGCTTGCATGATCCACCTCCTTGCTATGTGCCGGATTCAACACATCGGTCTCTGCCTGCGTCGACGAAGTCATTCAGCCCAGGGATACTCCGCAAGCCAACGGCTCGTCACGGTGCCAGGCCCCGATATCCGCTGTTGGACTCACTGATTGGCCGGCTTCGAGGCGCGGACCTTGACGCTCACGATCTTGCCGGCGAGGGAATCGATGATCCGCTCGCCGCCGCTAACCGAGATCGGAAGCTCCTGAGAGTCGAGGACGGCCTTGATCTGAGCGTTGTCGAGAACCACGCGTTCGGTGACCTCCGCGTCCACGAGACCGGCTGCGCGGAGGCCCTCGAGGTACTCGGCTTCGCTGATCGCTCCGCCCACGCATGCCGTAAACACATCGGTGCGATCACGCGCCCACTCGGGCAGGTCCTGGGCGACGATGTCCGACACCTGCATGGTGCCACCGGGCTTGAGCACGCGGTAGATCTCGGCAAAGACCCGATCCTTCTCCGGTGACAGGTTGATCACGCAGTTGGAGATCACCCAATCCGCCGAGTCGTCGTCCACGGGCATCTGCTCGATAATCCCCTTGCGGACCTCCACGTTGGCCGCCCCGGCCTGGGCGATGTTGGCGCGGGCGGTCTCGATCATGGCGTCGGTCATGTCGATACCGATTACCCTGCCGGTTGGACCCACGGACCTGGCTGCGAGCAGCAAATCCAAGCCGGCTCCGGATCCCAGATCCACCACGATATGGCCCTCCTCGACGCCTGCGAACGCTAGCGGGTTGCCGCATCCGAAAGAGCTTGAAGCCGCGTCCACCGGCACCTCATCGAGATCGGCTTTCGAGTAGCCGATCTGTTCGGCGCCTGGGGATGTGGAAGCCGATGTGCAGCATCTGGATGCGCAGCCCGAGCCAGAGGACCTGGTGATGGCCTCGGTGTACGCCTGCCTGACGTCCTTGCGAATGTTGTCATGGTGTTCCGTTGTCATTTCGTTTCTCCTTTTGTCCGCGCGATGTGGTGCGGCACCCGGTGTCGAACACGCGCGGTGATTCGGCCAGCAGGTTCGCGCTGGCTGTTTTCCGTGAGACAGTAATACGAAAATTCGACATATTTCGAAATATAGAACTTCAACCGGCGTCTGTCAAGGCTTCGGCAGCTTCTCGGCGTGGGTTCGAGGGCTGTTCATCCACAGGCCTCGGGGCCACTTTCAGTCTTAATTCGACCAATGAAATGACTTGGGCTTCGAATTTGACTTTGGCCGCAACACTGATTATATTTTGAATTATGTCGAAATCTCGAATTTTGGAAACGGAAAATATCGCCTCATGGCTCAAGGCGCTGTCTAACCCCAACCGGCTCCAGATATTCCTGGGCCTGGCCACGGCGTGCGCACCCGGCTCTGGGTGCGCGTCGCCAGCCGAGGCCCGCGCGTGCGTAGGCGAGGTGTGCTCCGAATTGAAGATCGCGCCTTCCACGGTCTCCCACCATCTCAAGGAACTCAGGCAGGCCGGTCTCGTACACATGGAGCGGCGCGGTCAAAACATCGACTGTTGGGCAAACCAAGAGACGCTGGTGGAGCTTTCCGAATTCTTTGCCGGTCTGGTGCACGCAGCCGATGCCTCGGCAACGTCCTCCGTTTCGTGAGTGTGGTCATGTATCGAGAGGGCGGCCGCTCCGTGCGATCCAAAACGGGTGAGTTCGCAACACCGAAATAGATCACACGGTGGAGGGGAGCCCTCTAAAGGATTCTCAGGCACCACTCGGGCTTCGTCCTCGACCTCGAAAGCGAGAGCTTTGTCGAGCCCATGGTTTGCTCCTCAAATGCAATTTAGATTAGGTCTCATTTTGTGTATGCGCGCGTTTGAGCCTATATTCAATACATGGTTCTTGTTCGAGACAGCCAACCGCTCTACTGGACAGACGAGGAGGTGGACCTCGACTTCGCTCGACGGGTGGGGCCGTCGGCTGAGCAGCTGAAGACCTGCGTCCAATGCGGTAGCTGCACCGCTTCATGCCCTACTGCCAACCGAATGGCAGTCAGCCCCCAGAGGCTCGGTCGCCTGATTCGTCTGGGGATGGAGAGCGAGGTGCTGGAGAGCGGGTCGTTCTGGCAGTGTACGTCATGTGCGGCGTGCAGCTTTCAATGTCCCAGGGGAATCTCGATGGCAGAGATCATCATCGAGCTGAAGGGCCATGCCACCAAAAACGGCCTGCAACCGCCCGAGGAAGTCAAACTGCTCTGCGAATCGGTGCGCGAATTCCACAACATCTCGGGAGAGCCGAACGAGGATCGGCTTCGATGGAGCGCCAACCTGCCCCAACCCCTGACCGGCATCGACGGTGCCCGCGACGCCGACGTCCTTTACTTCGTCGGCTGCATCGCGTCGTTCTATCCCCGCGCCTACGGTATTGCCCAGGGCTTCGGCCGGATTCTCCACCTCGCGGGGATCAAGTTCACGACCCTCGGCGGCGGGGAGTGGTGCTGTGGCTACCCGCTGTACAACGCCGGAATGAAGGACGACCTGAATGAGCTCGTGGAGCACAACGTTGATCGCGTGAGAAAGCTCGGCGTGCGCACGCTCGTCACAACCTGCCCATCGTGCTACTACACATGGAAGATCCTGTTCCCCCAGGTCGCCCGGCTTCCCCCGGGGTTTACAGTCCTCCACGGGACGGAGTTCCTCGCGGAGCTCATCGATGGAGGCCGATTGCAGCCTGGGCCTCTACCACAGGTGGCGACATACCACGACCCGTGCGACCTGGCCCGCAAGTGCGGCGAGCTCGCGACGCCCAGATTCGTTTTGAATAACATCCCCGGGCTCGAGCTGCGAGAGATGGCCAACACCGGCGTCAACGCTCTGTGCTGCGGCGGTGGCGGTGACGTGAAGTTGCTCGATCTGGACACGACGTTGGAGGTGGCCGTCCGTCGGGTAGAGCAGGCCGTCGATGTGGGAGCAGAGACCCTGGTGTCGGCGTGCCAGCAGTGCAAGCGTGCGCTGGTGGGTGCGGTGCAGTGGATGCGCAAACCCCTGAGGGTCGTCGACGTCGCCGAGCTGGTCTGGCAGTCGCTGGCGGACGAGGTGGATTGGTGAAAAGGAATCTGGCGCCGTCGAGCCGAGCTGAACCCGATCGGATCGGGGTCTTCCAGTGCCACTGCGGGACCAACATCTCGGGAACAGTCATCATGAGCGAGCTCGCCGAGTTCAGCAGCGGCCTGGACGACGTGGTCGTGGTACGGGACTCTCGATTCCTCTGTGCCGAGTCGGGCCAGCGGTTGATCCAACAGCAGATCGCGGAACACCGGCTGACTCGGGTGGTGGTGGCGGCCTGCTCGCCCCTTCTGCATGAGATCACCTTCTGGGAGACCTGCCGGGGCGCGGGCATCAACCCGTTCGCGATGCAGATGGCCAACATTCGCGAGCACGTCGCCTGGGTGACCCCGAACCGCGGGCAGGCGACATCCAAAGCGCAGGCCTTGGTGTCAGCCGCGGTGCGCAGGGTGCGGTTGCAGCGCCCCCTCGAGATAGGCCAGCTGCCGGTGACCAAGCGGGCGCTGGTGTTGGGTGCGGGGATCGCCGGCCTCGAGGCGGCGCTGTGCTTGGCCGATGCCGGAACACCGGTCGTGCTGGTGGAACGCGAGCCAGCCCTCGGTGGTCATTTGGCAATGATCGACCGCACATTTCCGACCCTCGACTGCTCCGCGTGCATCCTCGTACCGAGAATGGCCCGGGTGTCGGAACACCCCTTGATCACCATGCTCACCGCGAGTGAGGTGGAAGAGGTGTCCGGTCACGTGGGGAGCTTCCGAGTTCGCATTCGAAGTCGCGCGCGCTCGATCGATGCAAGCCGCTGCAACGGCTGCGGTCTGTGTGTGGAGTGTTGCCCGGTGCGGGATATCCCCTCGGAGTTCGACATGCGGCTTGGCACGCGGCCCGCGATCTACTTCTCGTTCCCCCAGGCGGTTCCCAACCTGCCGTTGATAGATCGGGATCACTGCGATCAGTTCCAGTCGGGGAACTGTGCGAGTTGTGTCGAGGCGTGCATAGCGGACGCGGTAGATTTCGGTCAGCAGGATGAACTCCGAGAGGTGGAGGTGGGGGCGGTGGTCGTGGCCACCGGCTTTGACGTCTTCGATCCAACCCGAGCGCCGGAGTATGGGTATGGCCGGTGGCCCGACATTCTGACCAGCCTGCAGTTCGAACGCATGTGCCACCCGCAGGGTCCGACCGGAGGAAAGATCCAGTGTGCGGACGGACGGGTCCCCGAGAGTATCGCGATACTGCATTGCATCGGCAGCCGCGATGCCCGGTTCAACAGCCACTGCTCGACCGTGTGTTGCATGGCGTCGTTGAAGTTCTCCCTCACGGCCAAGTGGCAGACCGGGGCCAGGGTGTTCGACTTCTACCTTGATATGAGGGCCGCCGACAAGGGCTGTGAGGAGTTCTACCTGCGGGCCCAGGAAGAGGATGTGGTGTTCGTTCAAGGAAAAGGCACCGAGGTGATCTGGCGACATGGCAAGTTGATGGTAAAGGCCGAGGACACGGTTCTGGGCCGCCGTGTGATCGTGCCGGTGGACATGGTGGTCCTCGCGGTGGCCATGGAACCGCGTGCCGATGCTCCTCGGGTGGCCCAGCTGTTCGGGATCGGGTCCAACCCGGGAGGCTTCTTCCTCGAGAAACACCTCAAGCTCGCGCCGGTGCAGACGGCGGCGGCGGGGGTGTTCCTCGCGGGTGCGTGCCAGGGCCCCAAAGACATCCCGGACAGTGTGGCACAGGGCTCGGCGGCTGCTGCAGGGGCGCAGAACCTGCTGGCTCGAGGAGCGGTTGACGTCGACCCCACGGTCGCGGTGGTGGACGAACTCAGGTGCGGTGGTTGCGGCCTGTGCGTGATCGACTGCCCGGACCGGGCCATCCAGCTCGCTGACCGTGGCGAGCGAAGGGTTGCGATCGTCGACGATGTCCTGTGTCGGAGCTGCGGTAGCTGCGCTGCGACGTGTCCAAACGGCGCCGCGTCCCAGCTCGGCTACACCGACGCGCAGCTGATGGGGGAGATCGAAGGGCTGTTGCAGGTTACGCCGAGTTAGGCCCGACGTTGACGCCTTTTGATCCCCCTTCGGCGGTTGCGTCGGCGCCACTCGCGGCGATCGGCACGAAGGTTGCGGATCATGTCGTCGAGCGACGCGATGACGTCGAGGTTCGGGTTCGGGGCCCAGTCGATACGGCGTCTGGTTTGCGCTGCATCCACGTTGAGCTGACGGTCGATGTACTTGACCATCCACGACCGCTCGAATGGCATCATGCCCGTGACGTGCCCAAGTAACTCGCGAAGTCGGATTCCCACTGCGGCGAGGCGGGGCGGCATGTTCAGCGGTTCGCGGGCGGCGCCGAACCAGCTGCGAGTCGCCGCATGGAAAAGGTCGATGTGGTTGGTGGCGCCGTCGGGCGACGCCAGGAGCACCTCGGCCGGCCCGAGCTCGTCGCACCTCTCGACAACTCGAAGGAAGAACGACAGCAGGTCCCTCACATGGAGGTAGGGAATTGCCGAGGCGCCCCGGCCGCCGAGCACTCGAGCGTTCCAGCGGCCGGAGCACCAGGTGCGGAGAAAGGCGTTGAGGGGCTCGTACTCACACCATTCGCTGAACACCGCGGCCGACCGGACGATGCACGAAGGTACGGCATCGCGATAACGCTCCATCAAGTCCTCGCCTGCTTTCTTCGAGCGTGCGTACGGTACCGGCGCTGAAGGTGGTGTTTCCTCGGTCACCACCGCTCGATTGTCGGGAAATGGGCAGGCGGCCACAGAGCTGGCGAAAATGAAGCGCCGCAGCTTCAGCTGCGCCGAGAGCTTGATGAGGTTTTCGGTCCCGAGCACGTTGGTACGTTGGTATTCGGGGTTGTCGTCGCCGGTGAAGTCGTAATGAGCGGCCATGTGGAGCAGTAACCGTGCTCCACCCGTTTCACGGATGTGCTCGAAGACCTCCCGGAGCCCGTCGAAGTCGGCAATGTCGATTTGGAACCATTCGATGCCCGGACCGACAGGCGCACCCGCCTCGACCGGGTCACGGCGCCCCAGCGCGATGATCCGGTACTCCTTGCGCAGCTGGCGGACCAGCTGACCGCCGAGAAATCCGGTGGCTCCGGTGATGATCATCCACGGTTCGGGCACGTCTCTCCCCTGATTTCCGAACTGAGATCAGGATATCAATACGCCTGATCGTACGGACAGACTCCTAGCGACGGATGAAGGCAGTCTCCCGACCGTTGGGGTCCCGGACCGATACCTCGAGCGGCATGTTTCCCGGGAAGGTGTGGGTGGCGCAGGCCAAGCAGGGATCGTGAGCACGAATGGCCATTTCGATCCGGTTGAGAATCTCGTCGGTGATTTCAGAATTCGAATTGATAAGGGAGCGTGCAGCAGCGGTCACCCCGAGCGCGATCGCTGCATGGTTGTTGGTGGTTGCCACGATGAGATCGATCGCGGTGACGATCCCCGCGGAGTCGACGGAGTATCGGTGGAGGAGGGTGCCCCGTGGCGCCTCCACGCTGCCTACGGCTTCGGCGACAACCGGATTCTCCGGCACCTCCGCCCTGAGGTTTCGATCAGTCAGCTCCGGAAGCGTCGCCAGTTCCACCATCCGCTCGGCGGCATGAAGCTGCTCGACCAGCCGCGCCCAGTGGCTGGCGAGCCGGTAGTGGAGCGCCCGGTGCCGTCCTTCCTGCCGCCACCCGCCGAGTGCTTTGTACATCTCCACGAACGCCTGCTGGGCCAGCGGCGTGGTGAGCCCATCGGCGGTGTTCAGCCTGGGCAGGGGTCCCACCGCGAATACTCCGCTGCCGGATTCAACGGCCAAGCCATTCCATCCCAGTGACCGCAGATAGGGGAGCTTCACGTAGGTCCAGGGCTCGATATGCTCGGCGATGTGGCTGCGGTAATCGGCCGCCGGGAAGCTCACCACCTCCGACCCATCCGGGTCCACAACACGGAGCGTTCCGTCATAGAAGCCGAGCCGCCCCGACTCGTCCACCGTCCCCATCGAGTAGGTGGGCTGAGTGAAGGCCTCGGACATCACCAGCTCGAGGTGGCCCGGGCGGTCGACGACATTCTCCTGGTAGAGCTCAAGACAATCCAGGGCGAAGGCGACATTCTCCTCGGCCACCTCGAAAATACGTGCCCGCATCTGTTCGGTCACCGGCCGGCTCCACCCGCCCGGCAGTGCCGCCACCGGGTGAATGCGCCGACCACCCAACACTTCGATCACCTCGTGGTTGTTCGATCGGTTCGCGAGGACTCGCCGCGCGAATTCGGGTCCCATCTTGCGCAGCACCCCGAACAGGTTGCGCTGGTCGCGCCCCAGCTCGTCGTCGGAGAGGAAATCCGGGCCGGCGAGGGCGAAGAAGTGGGTGGCGTGGTTGGAGACAACAAAGGCCATGTACAGGAGCTCTCGGATGGCGCGAACGGCTGAGGGCGGGTCAACTCCGAACAGGGTGTCGAGGGCTTTGGCCGAGGCCAAATGGTGCGCTTCCGGACACAGGCCACAAACACGGCTCGTCAGGCCCGGCATTTCCTCGACCGGCCGGCCTACGCAGAGCTGCTCGAATCCGCGAAACTCGGGAACCACGAAGTACGCCGACGACACCTCACCGGAATTGTCGACAACGATCTCGACCCGCCCGTGCCCCTCGATGCGGGTGACAGGATCGATTGTGACCTGCCTCATGGTGCCCCTCCGCCCGTCTGACGGAGCCGAGCCAGCAGCGAACGCGCGAAACAATACCGGTAGAGCGAGCCCACCGGATCGACCAGGCCGGCCATCGCCTCCTCCGCCTGGCTTTGAAGTTCCATTTCATCCGCTTCCGGAGTTCCGATCTCGGCCATGGCAGCGAGGGCTCCGAGCATCCGTGCGCCCTGGTCCTCGACTTCAGAGGGGGCTCCGTAGCAGCCGCCACAAGCCGCGCCCGCCGCCGGACACGGAGCGCCGCAACCGCCGCGGGTCGCCGGACCCGAGCACACCAAGCCATCGTCCAACAGGCATCGCTCGGCGTCGGGGTGTACGGTGTGAATACGACGGAAACGGCTCACCCGCCCTTCGGGAGGCAGCCGTGGGCAGTCCTCGCACACGGTCGCCCCGGTGGCGCCGAGCACGGAACCTCGCTCCGGAAGCTGGGTTCTTCCGTCGAACGCGCCCATGAAAAGCTGAAAGACCTCCCAGAGCCGGGCGACCTCAGGAGGGCAGCCCGGGACCGAGTAGTCCACAGGGACCACTGCTTCCACCGGCTGCACCGAGCGGGTGAGATCGGGCAGCCGGAGCACCCCGCCCTCGCCGGCCAGCTCGTAGGGAGATCGTGGGTATCGGGAGGAGGGCCCCTCGCGATAGACTGTACGGAGTAGTGTCGTCACCGACACGAGATCCGCAAGCGCTAACACCGACCCGAGCTGTGCACACGCTCCGAAGGCGACCAGCGTGTCGGAGGTGCGGCGCAGCAGTTGTGCCATGTCCACGTCCTCCGTGTTGCGGAGCGCGCCGGTAATCAAACCCAGGTCGATGGAACCATCGGGAAGGCCATCGAGATCCTCGCGCTTGTGGTCCACGAGCAGCGGAAAGAACACCACTTCGAAACTTTTTTCGATCTCCAGCAACCGCTCACCGAGATCGAGAAAGGCGGCGTCGCAGCCCCCGCAGCCGGTGGTCCAGTACACGGCGAGTCGAGGCTTGGTGGCCGGGGACGCGATCACGCCCCCTCCAACGCGCCCGGCCCACCATCGGGGTGCAGCGCCTCGAATACGTCGGTGCGCCGAACGAGCGGACCCAGTCCGCGCAGCGTCTCCGCCATCTGGTCCGCCGCCTCGGCTATCGCACCGCCTTCGGACGCGGCCGACCAGACCAGCTGGATCCGTTCCGCTTCCACGCCTACCTGAGCGAGAGCAAGGCGCAGGAGCGCGACGCGCCGTAGTGCCTTGAGATTGCCGTCGACCCGGTGGCACTCCCCTGGGTGGCAACCGACGATCAACACCCCGTCGGCGCCTGCTGCAAACGTGCGCATCACCAGTTCGGTGCCGACCCTGCCGGTACAAACGACCCGGAGTGGGCGCAAGCTGGCGGTATAGGGCCTGCGTGTTGTTCCGACCAGATCGGCGGCGCGATAGGCACACCACGTGCACAGAAATCCCACGATCAGCGGTTTCGTGGAGCCTACCACGCGCTGCCTCCCCAGGAATTGTTCTGATTTAGATTATATAGCCAATGAAACAGATCGACTATGGGGCGAGCCATCGTGGCCGCGATCGTCGAGTGTCCAAAGGGCCGCGAATGCTGATCGAAGACGTCCACGTCCTGCCGAGAGACCGCCATTCCGGATCTCTCGATTACCGATCACTGATTGCCGTTGACCAGTGCGGCGAAATCGATTTTTTCTGTATCCAAGCCTGGACGGCTCTGGCACAATCTCCCGATGAGCGATTCGCAGCCTATCCGAATTCTCGGAGTCGGTAACGTTCTCTGCACGGACGATGGCCTCGGGCCGTACGCCATCAAGGTCCTGGAATCTCAATTCGAGTTTCCAGAGGGTGTCGAGGTGTTGGACGTCGGAACGCCGGGTCTGGACTTCACCCCCTACCTTGCCGACGCCCGCATGGTCATCGTGCTCGACACCGTGAAGGGCGATGAGGCTGCGGGAACTCTGCGATTGCTGCGGGATAGGGAAATTGTCGCCAAACCGCCGCCGTCCCGCATGAGTCCCCATGAGCCCGGACTACGCGAGGCCTTGATGGCCACTGAGCTCGCCGAAATGAGTCCGGAGGAGATCTTGTTGATCGGAGTCATTCCGGAGAGCACCGAGCAGGGCACGAAGCTGACCGACGCCGTCAAATCGGCGGTTCCCACAGTCGTGGATACGGTGGTGGCTGAGCTGCAGAGGCTGGGCCGGACGCCGGTCAGGCGCGATCCGCCGGGCGACCTCGATGTGTGGTGGGAGTAATTCACATGAGGCTAACCGAAACGCACGAGCGGGCGCTCATCACTCTTATCTCTCTGCACAGTTTTATCGTCGGCATCATGCTCATGTTCTTCGCCCAATGGGCGGTTCGCTTCGCGGGCTGGCACGGAGCCGAACCGGTCTTCTTCATCTGGCAGGCGGGCGCTTTCCATTTCGTGCTCGCAACGGGATATCTGGTCGAATACTGGCGATCGAGAACCATCACTCTGTTGCTCATTGCGAAGACGACCGCGTTCGTATTTCTGATCGGTGTTTCGCTGCTCGTGGATACCCCCTGGTCGGTGTGGTTCTCCGGCGTCGCAGACGGCGCTATGGCCCTCACCGTTTACCTCGCGCATAGAGCCGTCAATCGAAGCTGAGGATCGGGGAAGCAGCCCGCCCCTTTGTCATCCCGAGCGAAGGTGGAGCGAAGCGACGCCGTAGTCGAGGGATCCCCTCAAGCCAGAGAGTGTTCCGTACGGTTCGTTCTACGACTTCGGGGGATCCTTCGACTCGGCCCTTGGAGGGCCTCGCTCAGGATGACAGACGACATGTCATGTTGAGCAGCGGAATCGGAAACGGAAACGGGCACCGGAACGGGGCTCAGAACTCCTCTTCGAGTTCCTCGCCGCCGACCTCCTCGTAGATCTCGAGGATCTGGTCGCAGCCGAACTGTACCGTCATCAAGAGAAAATCGTGGATCGGTTTCTCGAGGTCTTCGCCTTCGGGATCCGAGCGTATCTTGTCGACACAGATGGCGCTGACGGTCAGCAGTGCGCCGACGACCTCCCGCACCCCGAAGCCCTGCATGAGGCGCTTCTCAGCAAGGTCCCGGCAATAGGTTGTGAACAGACCACGGTCTCGGGTGCGAATCGAACTTTGGAGGTGGCGCAGGAGGATCATGAAGCGCCACTCGAGAACGTCGCGCGGAACGTTCTGATAGGAGGGGAAACGTAACGCCAGCCCGGGCGAATAGATCTGATCGAGGAAGCTCGTGCAGATTCCGTCCAGGTGCTTCTCGAGCAACTGATAAGTGCGGAGGTGGTCACGCAGTCGAACCTCTTTGAGGGCGGCGCGGTTGAGTCGATGCCATTCATTGGGGTTGGTCTTCAGGTTTTCAACGATGAAAGGCATCCGTCTCTGCAGAAGCAGTCTCTTCCTTGGACGCCACCCGAGTCTTTGGTAGGTGCGGTTGGCGTTGACCGCAAGATCGGTGTCCACGTAGCGAATCATCCACGGGCGCTCGAACGGCCTGTTGCCGAGCATGCGTCCGAGCAGGTCTCGCGCCTCGACACCAATTCTCGCCAGCAGCTTCGGCATGAAAATCGGCCGTTTTCGGTGTCCGTGATAGTCGATATTGGCAAGGTTGAAGAGGTCGAGATGAGAGAGCGTCTCGCTCGGGCTCGCGATCAGCACCTCACGCTGTTTGATATCACCGTTTCGTCGGATGAGTTGACGGAAGAACGGCCCCATCTCACGGACGTGGAGGTAGGGAATCGCTGTGATGCCGCGACCGCCGAGGATGCGGTTGTTCCAAACCGGTGACAGCCATGTGTCGAGGAAGAAGTAGAGGGGTGGATACTCACACCAGTCTGAAAACAGGGCAGCAAAGCGGGTGATGCACGTTGGGATGCCGTTGTGCTCGGCCAGCATTTCCTCGCCGAGGCGTTTGGTGATCGCATAGATATGCTCCCCGTCGGGGGGGCTGTCTTCTGTGAGCGCCTTTCCGATCTCGGGGAACTGACACGCCGCCACCGACGAGGCGAATATGAATCGTTTGAGCCCGAGATCTCCACACTCTTCGAGCAAGTTTCGCGTTCCTTCGACGTTGGTCCGCCAATACTCGGGATGCTTCTCGCCGGTGAAATCGTAGTGTGCGGCCAGGTGGATGAGGTAGTCGGCCCCTCCAGTCACTTTGATATGGCTCAAGGCAGCGGCCAGTGACTCTTTCTCACCGATGTCGACTTGAGACCAGCTGATGTTGTCGTGGTAAGGTGCGCCAGATCGAATCTGAGAGCGCAGGTCCATTCCAACGAGCCTGAAATCCTCCTTGAAAAAATCGAGGAGGCGTCTGCCGATGAATCCTGAAGCACCGGTAATGATGAGACGAGGCAGTTCCACGGCGCCGGGCATTGTACACAAACCCGTTTTCGTTTCCTTATCCGTGCTCGGATGAGGCATTGACGAAGAGATGAGTCGATATAGAGTCAAGGATTAAGAGTCAAGAGCGAAGCCCTCCCATTCTCCCTCTGGACGTGAGCGCCCGGCCCTTGACACTTGACCTTTTACTCCTAACTTGCCGCGGAGGCGAGTGTGGGCTTGCTAGAATTCCCCGGTGCACGAGATGGGAATCGCCATCGAGGTCTATCGGACGTGCCGCGAGACCGTTGAAGCTCACGGTGGGGGCCGCCTTCGCCAGGCCCGGCTCGCGGTCGGTGAACTGTCGGCGGTGGAACCGGAGTTGCTGGCCTACGCCTGGGAGGCGGTGATCGAAGACAGTCCCGACGCCGGGGCGGAGCTGGTCATCGAATGGTGCCCGGCCGATCAACGGTGCGCCTCGTGCGGAGAGGCCAAGGAGCGCGCGTCCGGATCCTGGATGAGGTTGTGCCCCGACTGCGGAATGCCGCTCGAGGTCCGGGGCGGGAACGAGCTCGACCTGGTCGACTTGAGCTTCGAGACTGTCGACAACGTTTCCGATGAAGGCGCCAAGGTCGCGGGCTGAGCCCTCACCGGTCAGATGAGGAAGACGAAATGAAACAAGTCGTCACAGTCAAACGTCGCGCGCTTGCCGCAAGCGAAGAGCGCGCGGAAAACCTCCGTTCGCGATTCGCGGCTTCGGGTACCCTTGTCGCCAATCTGATCTCCTCACCGGGGTCGGGAAAGACCACTCTGCTCGAAGAGACCGTTCGGAGGCTCAACGGCGAGGTCACGACAGCCGTGATCGAGGGCGATGTTGCGACCGAGAACGACGCCGACAGAATCCGAGCCCTGGGTGTTCCGGCCCACCAGATTCTCACCGGCGGCGCGTGCCACCTCGATGCACGCCAGATCGAGACGGGGATCGAGGACGGCGGGTTGCCGGACGTCGACATCCTGTTCATCGAAAATGTCGGGAACCTCATTTGTCCCACGACCTATGACCTGGGAGAAGACTTCAAGGTCGTCCTGTTGTCGGTGGCGGAGGGCGACGATAAGCCAGTGAAATACCCGGCCATCTTTGCCCGGGCCGAGGTAGCGGTGATTACGAAATCCGACCTGCTGCCGCACGTTCCCTTCGATCTCGAGTCGGTCCAGGGACAGATCGCGAGCCTCAACCCGAATGGGACCGTGTTGACCTTGTCGTCGCTCGAGGGCGACGGCCTGGAAGGTTGGATCGACCTCCTGAGAAGCCGCCTCGAGACCAAGAGGCGAGCCTCGGTGTGACGGTCGACGATCCGGTCCGCCTGCAGGTCAGGTGCCGGGGCACGGTTCAGGGCGTCGGCTTCCGGCCTGCGATTCATCGCATCGCGACATCGCTCGGCCTGACCGGTTGGGTGATCAACGACCCCCAGGGAGCGACCCTGGAGATTGAAGGGCCCGCCCACGTCGTTGACGAGTTCCTCGATCGCCTCCAGACGGATCTGCCGCCCCTGGCCCGACTGGACAAGATCGAACGCGAGGAATGCGAGCCGATCGGGGAGGAGGACTTCGAGGTTCGCACATCGACCCTCGGTCGCAGAGAAGGGGCTCTCGTCCCTCCGGACGCCATCCTCTGCGCCGATTGCAGGCGCGAGATGGATGACGAACTCGACCGCCGGTATCACTACCCCTTTACGACCTGCACCAATTGTGGACCGCGGTTCACGCTCGTACGAAGCCTGCCCTACGACCGTGAGCGCACCTCGATGGGGTGCTTCCCGCTCTGCGTCGACTGCGAACATGAGTACACCGATACAGCGGACCGTCGGTTCCACGCGGAGCCGGTCGCCTGCCCGGCGTGCGGGCCTCGGCTGTGGCTCGCGGATGGAGAGGGGAAAGAGCTCGAGTCGGTCGACGACCCCGTGTCAACCGCCCGCGAGGAGCTGATGGCGGGCCGGGTCGTGGCGGTCAAAGGGCTCGGTGGCTTTCAGCTCGCCTGTCGAGCAGACTCGTCGGAAGCGGTGACCAGGCTTCGCCGGCGCAAGCAGAGGTTCGGCAAACCGTTCGCGGTCATGGTGCGGGACCTCGATGCAGCAAGACGCACCGCGGATCTCGACGCCGATGCCGAGTCCCTGCTGATTTCTCCGAGGGCGCCGATCATGCTCGCTCCGAGGCGAGATGAATCGGCCATTGCCCCCGAAGTCGCTCCGGGCCTCGACGACCTCGGCGTGATGCTTCCGACCACCCCGCTCCACGTCGAGCTCTTTCGCGATTCTCGGATGCCTCCGTTGGTGATGACCTCGGGCAACCTCTCGGAAGAGCCCCTCCGGAGCGGGAATCGCGAAGCCGTCAAAGGCCTCGCGGGCATTGCCGACTGCTTTCTTCTTCACAACCGCGATGTCGTCAGACGACTTGACGATTCGGTCGTCCGAACATCTCCGCGCGGACCGGTGCTCGTCCGACGTGCTCGAGGTTGGGTGCCCGAGCCCCTGCCGCTGCCACTTTCGTCGCCGGCGGTGATTGTCGCGACGGGTGGTCATCTGCAGGTCACGGCGTGCGTCGCCCAGGACGAACAGGCCTTTCCGTCGCAGCATGTGGGAGACCTCGACTCGGTGCCCGCGCGGGAGTTCCTCGCGGAGGTGATCGACGGACTCCTGGACTTCCTTCAGGTCGAAGCGGATGTGATCGTGGCCGACGCCCACCCGGACTATCCGAGCTCCTGGCTCGCTCGCGATCTCGGTGGGCAGCGAGGCGTCGACGTTCTGTCGGTCCAACACCACATCGCCCACGTGGCGGCGGTGCTTGGCGAACACGGGGCTTTTCCGGCGGAAGGGGAGCGTCGTTTCGGCCTCGCCCTCGATGGCACCGGATGGGGCCCCGACGGAACGGCCTGGGGCGGCGAGTGGCTCTCGATCGACGGCGATCTGGAGTGGAGTCGCCTGGCCCACCTCGAGCCGTTACCGCTCGTCGGCGGTGAGGCCGCGGTTCGAGAGCCCTGGAGGGTGGCGGTTGCGGCCCTCGTCAGACGGGGTGCGGAGGATCTCGTCGACGCGACGCCGATAGCGAGGCAGATCGAGGAGGTGCAACTTCAGGCGATGACCCGGCTTGCCGCCGACGACGGCTGGACGCAGGCGTCGGGTGCAGGACGCGTCTTCGAGGCCGCCGGGGCCCTGCTCGGGGTTGGTGAAGTGAACCGCTGGGAGGGCGAGGCCGCCGCCCGCCTCGAGGCGCTCGCCTCGCGCGTTCACTCCCCCCTCGAGGCCTGGCCTGGTCTGGAGGTCGAAAATCGGAGAGGCCGCTGGATCTTGCCGTCATCGAAGCTCCTGGTCGAGGTCGCGCGGCGGGTGGCCGGCGGAGAAGAGCCGACATCGATCGCGGGCGGGTTCCACGCCACCTTTTGCAGGCTGGCGGCGGATCTCGTCCTCAGGGTCAGCGGCGACGACCGCGGGGTGGTGGCTATCGGGGGAGGTTGCCTCGTCAATCGGATCCTGTCCTCGGGTCTTGCCGACACCCTCGAAGATCTCGGATTCGAGGTCCTCCTGCCTCGCAACGTGCCCCCGGGGGACGGTGGTCTGTCGTACGGGCAAACTGTCATCGGGGCGGTTGCAGCGGCGAGGGGAGTGAAACCGAGGCTGGCGGGAATTGAGAACTCTGAGCGCTGAAAGGTGTTAATTCACGATATTCGGGCACGGGCACGGAAACGTGCACGGAAACGGCCCTCAATGCGCCAAAGCCGCTGTAGGATATAGGGGCGAAAAATCCGGTGCCTCCCGTGTGTGGGCGCCGTGTACTGAATGGAGGGTCTCCGATGTGTCTCGCCATTCCAATGGTCCTGGTCGAGCGCAACGAGTTCGAAGGAGTCGCCGAAATTGACGGGGTCCAGCGCCGGATCTCGGTGATGTACGTGCCGGAGGCGGAGGTCGGAGATTACGTTCTGGTTCACGCCGGTTACGCCATCGGTCAGGTCGATGCCGAGGAAGCGGCCACGACCCTGGAAATGTTGCGTGAGTACTCCGACGCCATGGCGGAGCTATGAGCGAGAGCCCGTACAAGGATCCGGCGGCGATGGCCGGAATCCTCGAAACCCTTCGTGCGGAGGCGGACAAGCTCGAACGTCGGGTGACCCTGATGGAGGTGTGTGGGACACATACCCACAGTGTCGCCGGTGCAGGCCTTCGCCGTCTGATGCCATCAAAGGTTCGATTGATCTCGGGTCCGGGGTGTCCCGTATGTGTGACCCCAGTCGACTATCTCGATCGTGCGTTGGCTCTGGCGGCCCAGCCAAACACCGTGATCTGCACCTTTGGCGACCTCATGCGGGTGCCCTCGAGCACCGTCAATCTCGAACGGGCGCGCGCCGAAGGGGCGAGGATCGAGATCGTGTACTCCCCCAGGGATGCGCTCGATTTCGCCCGCGCCAACCCGGACCACAACGTGATCTTCCTCGCGGTGGGCTTCGAGACCACGGTCCCGACCGTCGCCGGCGCGCTGGCCGAGGCCGAGCACGACGGTGTGCCCAACTTCATGCTCCTTCCCGGGAACAAGACGATGCCGCAGGTGATGCGCGTCCTCGTGGATGATCCGGAGCTCGAGGTGGACGGTTTCCTCCTTCCGGGCCACGTTTCCGTGATCACGGGGTGGAGACTCTTCGAGTTCCTGTCCGACGAGTTCAAGGTCTCCGGGGTGGTGGCAGGCTTCATGCCGACCGACGTCGCCCAGGGAGTTCTCGCCCTCGTTCGGCAGGCCGCGGATGGCCGTGCGGAGATCGAAAACGTCTATGGTCGAGCCGTAAGCGCTGAAGGGAATACCCACGCGCGTGATCTCGTCGATCGGTACTTCGAAGCATCCGACGAGGTGTGGCGGGGATTCGGTACCGTTCCGGGCTCGGGCCTCGGCCTGCGGCGGGACTTCGATCACCGCAACGCCGCCCTGATCGAGGTCGAAGTATCGGATCCTGCGGAGCCGGTCGGCTGTCGTTGCGGCGATGTGCTGAGGGGAGTCATCGATCCACCGGAGTGCCCGCTCTTCGACGCCGGTTGCGATCCCGACAGCGCGATCGGTGCCTGCATGGTGTCGTCCGAGGGCACCTGTGCCGCGTGGTATCGCCACGAACGCTGGGCTGGGGAGGTTGGTTCGTGAAGGTTCCGGATCGCGTGTTGCTGGCCCACGGGGGCGGAGGCCATCTGACCCGAAGGCTGGTCGAGGAGCTGTTTCTCCCGGCTCTTCACAACGAGCATCTCGCCACCCTCACCGACTCAGCCGTCCTGCCCGAGCTGCCGCCCGGAAGGCCCGCGCTCACGACGGACGCGTTCGTGGTCGATCCACCGATCTTTGCGGGTGGCGATCTCGGCGGCCTCAGCATCTGCGGTACGGTGAACGACCTCGCGATGTCCGGTGCACGTCCGATGTGGCTCACATGGGCGCTGATCCTCGAGGAGGGCGCTGACGGCGAGCTTCTCGAGACCTGTGTGCGAGGCGCTGCAAGCGCTGCCGAGGAGGCCGGCATCACGGTCGTGGCAGGTGACACAAAGGTCGTGCCGCGCGGCAAGGGTGACGGGCTCTTTGCGGTGACCGCGGGTTTCGGTGTGGTCCCGCCCGATCGTGATCTATCAGATGTCCACATCGCCCCGCGAGACGCGGTGTTGGTATCCGGTCCGATCGGCGACCACGGCGCGACGGTCCTGGCTCACCGCCACGACCTGTTGTCCACCGGCCTGAGATCGGACTGCGCACCCCTGGGCGGGTTGATCGACCAACTCCTGGAGAGTGGCGCAAAGGTGAAAGCCCTGCACGATCCGACCCGCGGCGGGGTGGTCACCGTATGCCACGAGGTCGCCGGCAGGAGCGGTGCCAAGGTCGTGATCGACGAAACAGCGGTTCCGGTCAGGCGAGAGGTGACCGGAGTGTGCGACCTGCTCGGTCTGGACCCGCTCGCGCTGGCATGCGAGGGAAGAGTCCTGGCGTGGGTCGCTGCTGAGGACGCGGATCGTGCGCTGCGGGCGCTTCGCTCTCATCCCCTCGGAACCGATGCCGCCATCATCGGTCGAATGGAGGAGGCCGACGCCGGCTCACCACCGGTCGTCATGAAAACTCGGATTGGAGGTGAGCGCCCGCTCGATCTCCTCTCGGGTCTCGACCTGCCGAGGATCTGCTGATGGAATTGAGCTCACTCTCTCCGAGCGTCCTTGCCGCCGCCTTCGGAGTCGGCGTTGCGCATACCCTGCTCGGACCCGACCACTACCTGCCGTTCATCATGCTGGCCAAGGCGCGCGGCTGGTCTCGACTGCGGACGATCGGGATCACTTCGGTCTGCGGTCTGGGTCACATTGCCTCGTCGCTGGTCCTGGGAAGCCTCGGCATCGCATTGGGTCTGGCCATCGGACAGATCGACTCGATGGAGGCGGGCCGGGGTCCGCTCGCGGCCTGGGCTCTGGTCGCATTCGGGGCGGCCTACGCTCTGTGGGGGCTGCGGCACGCGCTCCGCAAACACAAGGGGATCGAGGCGCACGTCCACGGTGAAGCGGTCCACGTTCACAGCCACGGCCTCAGTCCGCACCGTCACGAGCACCACGAGATCGGTGCGAATACGACTTTTTGGACGCTCTTCATCATCTTCGTGCTCGGTCCGTGCGAACCACTGATCCCTCTCTTCGCCCTGCCAGCGAGCCAGGGCCGGTGGGATGTCGCGGTGCTGACCGCGGTGGTGTTTGCTTTCGCGACGCTGGTCTCGATGGTGGTCGCAACGCTCGTGGGGCTGCAGGGTCTGAAGCTGCTGAAGCTCGGTCCACTGGAGCGGTGGTCTCATGTCATTGCCGGCTCTGTGATTGCCGCTGCCGGCCTTTCGGTCCTCTACCTCGGTTTGTAGAACGATGCGACCCGTTCGCTTCGTCCACGCGGCTGATCTCCACCTCGACGCGACCTTCGGAGGTGTGGATGCAGCGCAAGGCAAGGTGGCGGACGCGCTGGCGCGATCGACGCTCGAGGCCTTCGACCGCGTCGTTCAGCTGTGTATCGATCGAGAAGCAGATTTCCTGGTCATCGCCGGGGACCTCCACAACAGTGCCAACCACAGCCTGCGCGCCGAGTTCGCATTTCAGCGGGCGATGCGGAGATTGGCGGATGCAGGAATCGGAGCCTTCGTGGTTCAGGGAAACCACGATCCGGCCGACGGTTGGTCGGCGGGGCTCGAGCTTCCGGAATCCGTCGTCGTTTTCCCGGCGGACAAGGTCGAACGACATGAAGTCCTTCGCGACGATGAATTGATCTGCGCGGTCTATGGATGGAGCTTCCCAACCCGCCACGTGACCAAGAACCTCTCGCGGGGATTCTCGCGGGGGGACGGGGATCCGCTGGCCGTTGCCGTGCTGCACACGAATGTCGGCCAACGCGAGGGCTGGGACAACTACGCGCCGTGCACGGTGGAGGACCTGCGCGCGGCAGGCATGGATTACTGGGCTCTGGGCCACATCCATGAGGCGGGCAGAATCTCGGAAGAGCCGCCGGCGGTGTATTCGGGTTCGACCCAGGGCCTGAATCCCACCGAGCAGGGACCGCGGGGCTGCTTCGTCGTCACCCTTGATTCCGACGGTGCCGTTGAAGAGTTTTTCGAAACCGCCTCGATCCGCTGGCGCGTTCTCGAGATCGAGACCTCGGACCTCACGAGCCTCGACGAGCTCAGGGGCGCGCTCGAAGAGGCGTGTGCCGATACCAGAAAAGATAGTGGCGATCGGTCGACGGTCGTGAAGATCACGCTCGTCGGGAGGTCATCGATCCACGAGGATCTCACACGGGCCGGTCTCGTCGAAGAGCTCCTGGAAGATCTCCGCCAGGAGCAGCTCGACATCGAACCCTGGATATGGCTGGACGTTCTCCGCAACCGTACGAGGCCTGCACTGGATCTCGATGAGATCCTCGATGAGGAAGGGCTGCGCGGTGACCTCGCCCGCCTCGCTCGCGACCTCGCACAAGACCCGCGTGAGGCGGACCGGGTGGTCGAAGAAATTCTGGCGCCGGTGGTTTTCCCGTTGGCGGTGCGTCCGGAGCTTGCGATCAGCGGCGAGGAAGCGGTGGCTCGAGCGCTCGATCTGTGCCTCGACCTCCTGTCGAGAGAGGGCTGAGATGTTTCTGCGAGAGATCGGGGCCGTGCGATACGGGGGCCTCAAGAAGGTCACCCTCGGCCCCCTCGGTGCAGGTCTCAACGTCGTCTTCGGCCGCAACGAGGCCGGCAAGAGCACCTTGACCTCGCTGGTCCGGCACGTGCTCTTCGGTTTTCCCCGCGGGCGCACCAGCGAGCGCCTCTACCAGCCGGGTTCCGGGGACCATCGGGTCGGCCGACTGGTTTTCTCGGACAAGGGGACGGAGTGGACCGTCGAGCGAACCGAAGGAGTTCGCGGAGGGGAAGCCGTGGTCCATGGACCACAGGGAGTCGAGCCTGGCGAAGAGTTCCTCGATCCGCTGAAATCCGGGGTCAGTTCCGGGGTCTACAGAACGGTCTTCGGCTTTTCTCTCGAAGAGCTGTCCGACATGAGCTCCCTCGCCGATATCCAATCGCGGCTCTATGCGACGACTGCCGGGCTCGCCGTGAATCCGCACGACGTCCTCGAAAGGCTGCGGTCCTCCGCAGACGAGCTATGGGCGCCGCGGGCTCGAACCCGCAAGATTCATGCTCTCAACAATGAGCTGCGGTCTGTGCGCGACGCCAAGCGCGAGCTGCTCGAGTTGGCGGACCAGTATCGGAGCGACCGGGAGCGCCGTTCGGTGGTTGCACGTGAGCTTGAGGACGCAGAAAGAGCTCTTGCCGCCTCGAGGTCGGAGGAGGAGCGATTGGCGGCCCTTCTCGCGGAGGGACGCAAGCTCGAAGATCGGATGCGAGCCGACGAGGAGGCGGCCGAGGAGCACCGCCTCGAATCGGAACGCGCAAAGAGAAAGGCGGCAGGACTCGAGGTTGACGATGGTCTGTTGGCGAGAGCCGAGGCGATCGAGCGGCTGGCCGCGCGGTGCGAGCTGTTCAGGGCCGATGTGGAGCAGCTCCGGCGCGACGAAGAACGATTCAAGGAGGCAGACGCCGACCTCAGGCGGAGGGTCGCGGATATGGGCGAGGGCTGGACGGTTGACACTCCAACGGCCTTCAGCCTCGATCTCGACCTCGAAAACCGGCTCTACGAGGAAGGAGAGTGCATTCGAGATGCGCGGCGAGAGCGTGACGATTCGGTGCGGAGGGCCGCCGAGGCGAGGGCCGAGCACGAGGAGGCGCTTCGAGCTGCCCGGGAAAGCGCGGCCGAAATGGAGCTCGGTGACGATGGGATGATCCCGGAGGTCATCGGAGTCCGGCTCCAGACGGTTGACCGGCTTCTCGCTTTGGGGTCGGTTGCACGGTCGCACGAGGCTTCGCTCATCCCCCCCGTTGCGGCCTCGGTCATCGCGGCGATCCTGGTGCTGACTGGTTTTATTCTCAGCGATCGCCTGCTGATGGTCGCGGGCGTGCTGCCCGCACTTCTGGCCATCGGCCTGTTCTTGCGGCCGATCATGCTGCGACGTCGGACACCGAGCGAGATCTCGTCGTTGCTGCCGGTGATCGGACTCAAAGAGATGCCTTCCGCTGCAAAGCTGCTGGAGATTCGAAATCGTCTCGATGTCTGTCGGAAGCTCTGGGCAGAGGAAGGCCAGCTCCGACGCGTCGCCACGGCGCGAGAGGAGGGCGCGCGCAAGGGTACAGAAGCCTTCGACCAGGCCTGGCGGAAGTGGCTGACGTGGTTGGACCAACACGGCCTCCGCACACCGTCGAACCACCCGGAAAGCGTTCGTCGCGTGCTGCGGCTGCTCCGAGATCTCCGCTCGAGAACCGAGGGAAGGCGAGAGCTGGAAAAACAGATCGGCCGGCGCCGTGTGCTGGCCAGGGAGTTCGTGGACGATGCGGTCGCAATCGGCGCCATCACAGAGAACGAGGCGAAGGATGCGAGCTTCGAGGAGGTGGCCCACGCTGTGCGCTCGATGCTTTCCCGATTGGTGGGCATGCGGAAGGTCGCCGACGAACGTCGCGATGCGGAAGCCACGGCCATCGCTGCAGAGGAGCGAGCGTCCACCGAAATCCGTCGCGCCTCCGAGACGTCCAAGGCCCTCGATCGTCTGCTCGCGAAATCGGGGGTTGGAGAAGGCGCGGCGCTGGCGGACCTCGAAGGGGCTTTGGCTGTGGCGAGGCTTGAGGCGCGCGAGGTCGAGGCCGAGAGGAGCGAGCTCCTCGAACGCCGAGGCACCCTGGACGGCAGAATGCAGCGGGGGGCCGAGGAGAGTGCTTCGACCCGCCTTCGGCTGCAAGAGACGGGCGTCGTCCAGAAGATCTCCGAAAGTCTCGAGTCGTACGCGGTGGTGTCGGTTGCCGGTCGCCTCCTCGAAGAGACACTCGAGGCCTATGAGGCGGAGCGTCAGCCATCGGTCATCCAGAGCGCGCAAGACATCTTTTCGAGGCTCACCGGCGAAAGGTACACGCGACTCGCAACGCCGCTCGGCCGCTTCGAACCCTTGGTGAGTGCCGCAGGCTCCTCCGGGAAGCCTCCCGAGCGCTTGTCGCGTGCGACGGCGGAGCAGCTCTTTCTGGCCCTGAGGCTGAGCTACCTCGACAACCTCGCGGGGGCCCACCCGGCTCTGCCGGTCTTGATGGACGACATCCTGGTGAACTTCGATGACGATCGTCGAAGAGCCGCGGTCGAGGTGATCTTCGACTTTTCAAAGGGCCGCCAGGTCGTGTTTTTCACCTGCCACCCTGCCACCGCGGAGGCCTTTACCGAGGCGTCGGAGAAGCTGACGATGTTGGAGCTGGGCTGAACCGCCCACCCGCCCAGTCATCAGGTGTCAGTCCCGCCCGCCCACTCTGGCTTTGTCATGTACCGCTGATTGCGGACTGCAGGTCACAGACCACTGATCACTTGGTGGGTGGGCGGGAGCGGAGTCGACGCCACGCACGCCAGAGGTCTTTCAGACCGTGCACGTACCTCGGTGGCTTGGTCTGCCCCTTCCGGGGATCTCCACCGGGTGCGAGCATCGTCTCCCATTTGATGATGTTGGCCTCGTAGTAGAGGGAGATGACCCGGCGCAAGAGGCGGTGACCGATGCGTCCTGGCGGAATCCAGAACGATCCCGCGAGATCGATGAAAACGACGCGGCCGTCCGGCCGCCGAAGGACATTTCGGTAGGCCCGGGCGTCGAGGTGGAGAAAACCGATTTCGGCCAGGCGCTCCATCGCGGTCCGGATCTGGCCGAGGTAGTCCTCGCGGCGTTCGTCGATGTCCTCGGCTAGGCGGAGAGTGATGCCTTCGACCTTTTCAACGGCCAGCGCGTCGCGGTCGATGCGACCGATAAATGATGGAAACCACGGCATCGGGCCGACGTAGGTGTAGGCCCTGCACTCGCGATCGACCTCGATCCGACCGATGAGCCGCCGCCACCCCGCGCGGGGGGCGAAGTCCTTGACGACCATCGGTCCATCGCCGATATCGACGATCGTCACGTCGGCTTTGAAGGGCGCACCCCGCGTCAGGTATTTTTTCTCAGCCTGATCGAGCTCGGACCTGGTCGGGAGGCCAGGGATGGGGTTTTTTCCGGAAGGCATGGACTACACTCTCACCGTGGCCGACATTATTTCACACGCTCCACCGCAGGAAGGCTTCGATCCGAAACGGTTGACCGGTGTCGAGCCGGTAAGGCGGATCGCAGGACGAAACGGTACCAAGGCCGACGTACTCTTCTTCGACCTCGGCGGGGAGCGCGTGGCGGTGAAGACCTATGCACCCCGCAGCTTGCTCGTGCGAACCACCCTCGGGCGGTGGTTGATTCGACGCGAATCGCAGGCCTACGCCGCGGCGGAGGGCATTGACGGCCTTCCCGACTATCTCGGGCGCTGCGGACCACAAGCCCTGGTGACGCGATGGGTGGCAGCCGTGCCGTTGCGGGAGAAATCGGAAGGCAGGCTGGACGGCGAGGTCTTCGACCGTCTGGAACGCGTGGTGGATGCATTTCACCAAAAGGGCGTGGCCCTTGGGGATCTCCACCATCGAGACGTGCTGCTCGATGCCGAGGACGAGGTGTACATCGTCGATCTCGCGACGGCGTGGGTCCTCGGGCGGCGGCCGGGCCCACTCAGACAACGTCTCTTCGAACGATTTTGCGAATCGGATCGGGTCAACCTGGCGCGGATGCGAGCCCGGTTCACGGGCGGGGATGTGCAGGCGGCGGTCGAGTCCGTGAGCCCCACCGCTGCAGCCTGGCATCGCCGGGGACGCAGGGTCAAGGGCTTTCTCGATCGTCTTCGCGGGAAGGGCTGAAGGATACACAAAGGCACGGGCTGCGGTATCCTGCCCGACGATCGGGGGAGATTTTCTGATGAGTGAACGCGAGTACAACAGATTCCTCGGTGTGCTGCGTTTGGTGGCGCTGTTTGCGGTCATCCTGGTTCTTGTCGTCTTCGCGCGGCCGACCGTCGTCAGCGTCGCCATCGGTTTCGTCTTCGTTGTTCTCGGAGAGACCGTTCGCTTCTGGTCATCCGGGCTGTTGCTGAAGACCAAGGAGCTGATGACCGCGGGACCGTATCGCTACACGCGGAATCCTCTGTACCTCGGTCGATTCCTGATCCTCACGGGGATGATCATCATGGTGAACCTCCCCAACTACCTCAGCCTGATCGGGCTGGTTCTGGGATGGACCTGGTTCCTTGGTGTCTACATGCGGCGCAAGGAGCGGGTGGAGCCGGCGAGGCTCCGCGAGGAGCACGGTGAGGCCTATGATCGCTACTTCGAGGCGGTCCCGGCCCTCTTCCCGACCTTTCGCCCCTACCACGACTTCACCCCAGCGAGCTGGTCGGTGGAACGGATGATGCGCAACCGCGAGTATTGGATGGTGATCGGGCTGCTGGGTGTCACCGCCTACCTTCTGTGGCGCGCGCTGAGCGTTTGAGCGTTTGGCTCATGCGCTGTTACGACCGTTAGAACTGGCGGCAAGCCCCAGAGGGGTGACAGATGCTGAGCCTGGGGCGTGAGCCCCAGGAACGGGCGCTGATCACACAGTCAAGCCGCTGAGCGGCGACAGATACCCGCATTGAGCACAGCGGCAGCGGTTAGTGTGTGAGGCCGTTGCGGTCACCTCCGGGTTGTGCGAAAACGGGCGGCTACGTCTGGAATTGGAGTTGGTGGAGGTGGGCGTAAAGACCTCCTCGATCGAGCAGCGATCGGTGGTTCCCCTCCTCGACAATGAGGCCGTCTTTGAGCACGATGATCCGGTCCGCCTCACGGATGGTCGCGAGACGGTGGGCGATCACCAAGCTGCCGCGACCCTCGAGGAGCACCTTCATCGCCTGTTGGACCTTGTCTTCAGATTCGGCATCGAGGGCTGAGGTCGCCTCGTCGAGAACCAGGAAGGGCGGATTTTTGTAGAGCGCGCGCGCGATAGTCAGCCGCTGTCGCTGGCCCATCGAGAGCCGGGCACCGCCCTCGCCGAGCATGGTGGCGTAACCCTCGGGCAACTCGCTCACGAACTCGTCTGCCTGTGCGGCGATGGCGGCGTCGCGGACCCTTTCCGATGTGTCCTCCCTGCCAGCGGCGATGTTCATCGCGACGGTGTCATCGAAGAGGATCGTCTCCTGGGTGACGAGACCGATATTGCCGCGCACCGAAGCGAGCGTCAGATCGCGAAGATCGATGTCGTCCATGGCCATTCTGCCCGACGTCGGGTCGGCGAAGCGAAGCATGAGGTTGGCAAGGGTTGTCTTGCCGGCGCCGGAGGGCCCCACCAGCGCCACCATCTCCCCCCGTTTGAGACGAAGGTCGATGCCCTTGATCGCCGGCTCGCCGGAGTCCGGGTAGGAGTAGACGACGTTCTCGAAGTGAATCTCATGTGGCTCGCTCTCAAAGGCGCGCGCGTCCGGACTGTCCGAGATTTCGAGCGGCCAGTCCATCATCGTGAAGACGCGGTTGGCCGCCGAAAGCGCCTGTTGCGCCTCGACGTTGATCTGGTTGAGACGACGCGCGGACATGAAGAGAAAGGCCAGGCCTCCGAGGACGACCACGAAGTTGCCGGGATCGATCGCACCGGATGCGATGCCGCGACCCGCGACGTAGAACAAAGCTCCGCCTGCGATGGCCCCCACCAACTCGACGATGGGTCCGGATGCCGAGGCGGCGCGGCTCGCCTGGAGATCGACCTGGAAGAGGCTCGCCAGCGTGCTTCGGAAGCGGCGGACCGCGATCTCCTCCATCGAGAAGGCCTGGATGACCTTCGAACCGGCGACCGATTCCTTGAGCTGGTTGGCGGCGGTCGCGGTCTGCTCCTGGGAACGAGTCGCGGCCTTTCGCAGCCGCTTGCCGAGACGGAGTACGGGATATCCCATCAGGGGCAGTACGGTGATCGCGAAGAGGGTCATGCGCCAGTCGTAGAGCAGGACGAGAGTCAGCATTGCCGGGCCCATGGCACCGACCCGCACTGTGTCTGCGAGGAGGCGGGTCGACATCAGCTTGATGAGGTGGACGTCGTTGAGCAATCGCGAAAGCACCTCGCCGGTCTGATGGGCACGGAAGAAGCTGGGCGCCTGGTAGACCAGCGAATCGTGAACATCTGCCCGGAGATCACGGATGATGGCGGAGCCCGTCTTCCGGGCCAGGTATTCGCCGAAGTAGAGCAGAATGCCGCGAACGAGGAAGACCGCGACGAGCAGGAACGGGACCTTGACCGTTGGCCGCTGCCTCAACCACGTCTTGGCTTCGTCGACCGGGAGGCGCTCGATCAAGCGATCGAGAAAATCGGGGCTGGCGTCTTCGGGCGATGAACCTTCGATCGTCGCCGGCCTGGCGAGCAAGACCTCGTTGACCATTGGCTTGAGGGTGGCCACGACCAGCGTCATCATCGCTCCAGCGAATGCCAGCATGACCGACGCGGCCGCCATCTGTCCGAGATAGGGGCGCATGTAGTTGAGGAGTCTCTTGAACTCGGTCACGCGCCGATGTTAACAGAGAGATCCCGCGACCGAGTCCGCTCGAGCCCGATATGGGAGTTGGGGGGCTGAACGGATGAGGGAGAGTGGGATGGGAAGAAAAATCACCTTTGGGTGGGTGGGCAGGCCCTCGACCCCTCAGCCCCTCACACCCTGAATTCCTCCAGCACCGGCACGTCAATTCGTTCGAGAAGGGCCAGTGCCTGTCGCAGCACAGAGCGCTGCAGCTCAGGGTTGTTGGGCTCCCCGAGTGGGTACCCGAGTGGGTAGGGGACCGAGAGGGCCCGTGGTGGGCGAATCTTGGCGGTGACGCCGGCCAGCATCGTGATCGATGTCGTGGCGATCCCTCGTTGTTCGATTGTCGACTGTGCGAGACCAACGGTCTGCGTACACACCGGTCACACGGGCACCATCAGCGCGACATCGACGTGATCCTCGACGAGAAGATCGAGGATGGCCGGAACGGTGCGCTTGACGTATCTGCCGGGCGCAGTGATCGAACCCATCACCGAGAAATGTCTGGGCGAAACCGAACCGATCTCGCCCGATGTCGCGAGCTCGTGAAGCCGATCGAGCGGAAAGCCCATGTTGCGGTCGGCGTCGACGCCGGCGTGGGAGAACGATTGAGAGCGATGGTGCTCCTCGAGGGATTGCACGTCAATATCGCTCGGAATCACCCGAAAGCTCGGATCACCCCCGCGAATCGATTCGCTGAAGGGCTCGTCGCCCGGTACGACGAAGCCGGCGGAGGAGAACAATGCCACGCTCGACTCGGTGATCGGCTTTCCGGGCACCGCCACCGGCACCGGATCGATTCGCCTCCAGGGATAGGTCTTCAAGAAGGTACGGAGTGGAAAGCTGAGCTCGTTGATGTCCGCCATGGCGGAAGAGGGTAGCACCCCCCACCCCGCCACCCATCCAGATACACGATGAACCCAGCCAACCCACCACCCAGATGCAAGATCCAAGTCCCACTCATCCACCCCCACGGACTTTCTGACTTGAGGTGGGTGAACGGCCTTGCATCGTGCTCCCTGCATCTCGTCTCCGGGCGGATGGGTGGGGGGTGGGATACAATCCGCGCCATGCAGATGACCAATAAATGCCGTGCGTCCCTCGCCCTCATGCTGACCGTCGTTGTTGCGTGTGCGACGTTGCCCTCATTTCCAGCTTTCGCTGATTCGCGGGTCGCGGAATCCTCAGGCATCCTGGAACGCGAGCTTCCATCCGGAGCGAGGGCTCTGTTGTGGCCGAGACCGGGTTCCGGGACGGTGCTGATTGCCGTGGCTGTCCCAGCAGGTTCGCAGGACGAGCCTGCAGGGATGGGAGGCCTCTCGCACTATCTCGAACACCTCCTCTTCGACGGCTTTGACGACCTCGACGAACGGGGTGTCACGGAAGCCTTCGAACGACTGTCGGCCTACATGAACGCCTTCACCAGAGAGCAGGCGACGGTCTACTTCGCGCTCGTGCCGCGCGCGGATGCGGTGCCTGCCGCCGAGCTGATGGCCGGCATGCTCACCCGATCTACCATCGGGCCGGAGGTGTATGCAAAGGAGAAGAAGGTCATCCTCGAGGAACTGGCCAAGGACCACGCGTCTCCCAACGGGCTCAAAGAGGAAAGGCTGCGCAGCGTCCTGTGGGGCGGAACTCCCCTCGAGCACCCGGTCGGCGGGACCGTGGAATCAGTCGAGGCCACGACGCGCGACGAAGTCGTTCGATACTGGAAGGCTCGTTACCTTCCGTCGGGGTACCGACTGCTGATCACTGGAGATCTCTCGTATGACGGTCTTGCAGCGGCACTCGCGCCCTTTGAATCATTGACCCGAAAAGGCGGGGTACCGACCCGATCGGACCCGATGAGTTGGAACGGGTGGGGTGAGTGGGCTGCGACGGCCGCTCCCGAAGCGCCGGCAACACCGGGCGGCACGCCTTCGATGGGCATGGGTCATGGTGGACCCGGCGCGATGGGTGGACCTGAAGGCGGAACTTTGTCCGTGGTCATCGCGGCGCCTGACGAGATCGCCACCTCGAGCACCGCCTTGGAAGTCCTCGCCCGGTGGCTGGAAAATGCGTCCGGTCCACTCGAGTCGGCGCTCGGTCCGAAGTGGTCTCGCGAGGTGAGTGTGGCGCGATTACCGCGAGAACCCCGCGACCTTCTGGAGATCCGTGTCAAGGCCGTGATCGGTGTGGATCCAGAGGCGCTGTTGGCTCGACTCCTCGGCGCGTTGAACGCAGCGGCGGTCGGACCCGACGACGCTCAAGTTTCCGTCATTCAGCGTGCATGGTCGGGCGAGCGAGCCCTCAACGACCAGCGTCTCCACTATGCCGCCGTGTTCTACGGCGAGGCGCTCGCCTCGGGCCGCGGTTCCCTGACCGAGACGGTGGCGCCGAAAGCGGTGACCGCTGAAGCGATTCGGTTCGTCGCCGCACTGCTCCTCGAGGATGCTTCTTCCCGCACACGGGCCGCATGGCTGGGTGACGGCGGTCCCCCGAGCCGGACCAAACTGCCGACCACGATTGATCCACCCGAACTCGAGATGGCAGAGGTACTCGAAACCGGTCCACTTGGCAGTCTGACAACCACCCTCGACAACGGCCTGGTGGTCGGGATTCTGCCCGAGGAAGGAAGCGAAGTCTTCGGTCTTCACCTTTTGGTGGCGGATCGGGGCCTGCGCGAGCCTGTCGAGTCGCCGGGCGTTGCGGACCTTGTCCATCGGCTCCTTCCGGGTGGCACCGTCCTCGGGGGTGCATTCGAGGTCGGTCGTCGGATCGAGCGAGCGGGCATCGAGGTCAAGACTGCAGACTCGCCCGCGATACCATTTGACAACCGATATCACGTGCCGGACTTCTCCTACGTCCGGATGGAAGGTCCCGCGGAAAACCTGAACTTGGCCCTGATGATGCTGGCGGAGATGATTCGCGAAGCTTCGTGGGACGAGGACGGCTGGCGTTCGGCGATCGACGGCCACAGAGCGGCAAAGAAATCGGACAACAGAGGATCAGAAAAGGCGCGACAGATCTTCATGGCGTCGCTTCTGGGTCCGGACCATCCGTTGGCACGTCCCGTTTCCGGCCCGGTGGATGGTCCGGTGGCCGGCGCAGACGTCGTGCGCGACTTCTGGCAGAGCTGGCCCGATGGGTTCTTCGCCCCGGATCGTCTCGTGGTGACGGTCGCTTCACCGTTGCCGGCGGCGGAGACGCTCGAACTCGTCAAGGACGCCTTCTCCGGCGGTCCGGACGTGCCACCGGCACGAGGCCCGTTTCCCGAGCCGGCGGCGGTCACGGAACCGCCCGAGCTCGAGTTCGGCGATGCGCCGCAGGTCACCGTGCTGTGGGGACGTATCGCGGAGGTGGCGGCGGAAGACAGGGCGGCCCTTCTGGTTGCGATGGACGCTCTTTCCGACCGCATGACCGCCGTCGTTCGTGAGCGCGAAGGTCTTGCGTACCGGCTCGGAGCCGGCGTCCGTCCCTTACCCGGAGGTGCCTGGATCCTGTCAGCGACGGTCGGGACACGACCTGAAAACAGCGATCGTGTGGTCGAGCTGCTTGGGCTCCTGGTTGACGATCTCGCGGCTGAACCCCTCTCGGTGGACGATCTCGAGCGCCTCAACGCCCGTGCCCGCCGCACGCGGATGCTCCGCGGTCTCTCGGCCGCCTCGAGGGCCTATCGGGTGGGGCGCGCGTTGTTCGAGGGCCCCGGTTCGCCGCTGGCCGTGGACGAGGCGTCGTATGGCGCTGTGACGCCCGCGCAGATCCAGACGGTGGTACGAGAATATCTCGTGCAGGACGACATGCTCCTGGTGATCACGCCCTGATTCGGCGCCCGCCTCGCGTCGTGCGGCGGCCCTGCCGAAAAGGGCCGGTCGTGAGACGATGAAATGGAGCAGATGGCGGCGATCAAGCGATTCTCACGTTTCAATCCGGTCGACATCGCGCTCTTTCTGCGAGCGTTGGTGCACGCGAGGACTGCGCAACGGGTTCGGGAGGTACCGGTCGGCGAGGTGGTCGCGGCGCACGCTCGCCGGGGTGGGGGAGGTGGCAGGCATCCGGTCCATCGCGTGGAGCTGGCGGTCCGGCGGGCGATCTGGAGGTGGCGTCGTTGCTTCGGCGGAATCGACTCCTGCTTGACGAGATCGTTGGCGCTCGGTGGCATGCTCGCTGGCAGAAGCGACGTCAATCTCAATATCGGCTTTCGACCGGGTGAGGAGGACACGGTTCTGGATGGCCATGCCTGGGTGACAGTCGACGGAAACCCGGTTGGCGCTGACGGCGCCCTCGCCGGAGAGCGTTATACTCGTGTCCTCGCAATACCGTTCGCGAATGATCAGGGAGAAGGATGACCCGTTCGATGATCGCACCAACGACCACGCCGAGGGTCGTTCCGCAGCGAGAGAGCGCTCGGAAAGCCGGTGTTCGGGTGATGTCGGGCGGACGATGAGGCCTTCGGTCGACCTGTCGAGGCTGCTCTCCTCTGACGCGGTTTCGCAGACCAGACTGGCGGACCACAGCGGGGTCATTCTCGATATCGACAGCCTGCGCGTGTTTTCGGTCAACCAGACTGGGATGTGTCTGGTCGAAGCGCTGCGTGACGGCGTCGAAGATCACGAAGGCCTCGTGCGCCGTGTCGTCGAAGAGTTCGATGTCGACGCCGACACCGCGGCGAAGGATGTCGATGCCTTCATTGAAGAGTTGGCCCACTACCTGGTCGACCGGCGGGTGTGATCGTGGCAGGACCCTCCGAACCCGGACCGGATGCGGTCGCACGACCCCCGCAGCGCCCACAGCGAGCGGCGTGGATAGGTCTGCTCTCCGCGCTGGCGGTGTGCGGGTTCGTGGTGCTCATGGTGCTGGCACCGTTCTTCTCGGTCATTCTATTGGCGGTCGTCGCTTCTGGTCTGATTCGGCCTTCGTACCGGAGACTGGTCGCGGCGGTCAACGGTCACAAGCACACAGCGGCGGTTCTGATCTGCGTCATGCTTCTCGTTGTCCTGCTCGTACCGCTGTACCTCATCGCGCAAGAGGTCTCGAAGGAAGCCCTCGGCATCTACGAGCTGAGTACCACCCAGCTCACGGAGGGTCGACTTCGCGACATGCTCGAGCAGCGCCAGGATCGGATCGATCAGGCCAACCGGATGCTCGAGCCTTTCGGACTGACCCTGACCATCGACCGGGTGTACGATCTGCTGGCCACCCTCGGTGTTCGTGTCGGCGGTTTTTTCTACAAATCGGGAGTGTCGCTGGCCAAAGGCCTCGTTCGCTTCGTGTTCGGCTTCATTTTCTGGGTCCTGATTCTCTACTACCTCCTCGTCGATGGAAGGGCATTTCGCACGTGGATCGAGGACACCGTGCCCTTGCCTGTCGACGAGCAGCACCTCGTGGCACACCGATTCATGGACATGGCCTCTTCGCTGGTCGTCGGCAACGGCGTGGCGGCGGTCATTCAGGGGATCGCCGGAGGAGTTGCTTTTTTCGCCCTCGGGCTCCACGGTGCCGTTTTGTGGGGCGTGGTCATGGCCGTCTTCGCCTTCATCCCGGTGGTCGGCATCTCGCTCGTGTTCGTTCCGTTCACGGTGTTCCTTCTGTTTGCAGGTGAGACCTCACGTGCGCTGATGCTCTTCGTGCCATTGGCGGTGATCGCGACCGTCGTCGAGTACTGGTTGAAGCCGCTCCTGGTAGGCAGGAGAGCGCAGATGCACACCCTGCTCGTTTTCCTGTCGTTGATCGGTGGCGCGGTGGTTTTTGGCCCGGTCGGCCTCCTCCTCGGGCCGCTGATGATGACGCTCTTCCTGACCCTCGCGTGGATCTATCGGGAACGCTATCGACCGTTTCTCGGGCAGGGAGGCTCGGGTTCCGGGGGTGTGGCCGATTCGGACGCCTCGACTCCCTCGTGACTCATTTTGGGACAACTCGTCCAGAGAATGGCTTCGACAGCATGGGAGGAGCCTCTCCTCCGGAGATCTTCAGGAGCCGGATTCTGCGTCTTCTTTGCGGGCACTCGATGTCCGGACGGCCGCCTTTCTGCCGGGATCCTTCATGTTGACCTGACCTTTGAAGGTTGCTCCATCCCTGATCATGATCCGAGGGGCCGTCATGTTGCCTTCGACCCGAGCGGTGGCCTCGAGCTCGATTTTCTCGTCCGCGGTGATGTCGCCGATGACGGTGCCGGCGACCGTCACGATCCGACCATGGGTGACCGCTTTGACCCGTCCTTGCGAGGCGATCGCGACCGATCCGCCGCCGTCGATTGTGCCATTAACTTGCCCATTTACAATGATTTCACCAGAGCCAGAGATGCGCCCTTCGATGATCGATGGGCGGGCGATGACGGTGCGATCGGAGGCCGTCGGGGGTGCCGTCTTCTCATCTGATGCGGTGGTCGGCGGTGTTGGATTCTGCTCGGGAGAGGTTTCGTCGCGTCCGAATATGCCCATGAGAGTTCCTTGCCGACCGGGGTTTGTTGGAGCGGGCAACGGGACTCGAACCCGCGACGTTCAGCTTGGGAAGCTGACACTCTACCAGCTGAGTTATGCCCGCCTGAGCGGGCCGACTCTAACATTGAAAGCGGTACCCGGCAAGGGCTCCAGCCCTGTCTCATTTTGTGGAGTAAATATTGGCACGCGGATTGCTTCGCTTCCAGGCCATGAATACTCAACGCCACTTGACGTCTCGCGGGTTCTCGCTGATCGAACTGCTGATCGTCACCGCCGTCATCGGGCTCATCGCAGCGATCGCAATACCGAACCTTGTCAATGCCATTCAAAGGGGTCGCCAGGCGCGTACGGTCGGGGATGCACGCGCCATATCGAACGCGATCGGTATGTACCAGCAGGATTATGCGAAGTTCCCGATTCAAGACAGCTGGGTCGGTATCGACCAGATTCGCCCCCACATCCTCGCGTACATGGGGAATTTCAATGAGCTCGATGGTTGGCAGAGGGTGTACATGTACCGGAGCGATGGCGACAACTACACACTGGCCTCCTACGGAATGAACGGAGTCGCCGATACGCCGTGGGTGGAGGGTCCGATCAGCTTCTTCGACGACGACATCGTCATCGAGGGCGGTGCATTCATCCAGTATCCGGAAGGCATCCAGCAATAAACCCCTCGTTTTACGGAAAGCGCGTTCCACGAGCGTTTCACAAGATTTCGAGGCGGCGACGCGATCGCCGGAGCAGCATTCCAGAGTGACGCCATGCGTCAAAATCTCTGCAGGTGAGTGACGTCAAAGGGAATTCATGACTCCATTTGACGCATCTTCAGGGTCTTCTCACCGCCCAAAACGCCTCCGACACGAGAGCTCATCAACGCAACTGTGGTCAGACAGGTGGGATCGATCGGCCATGTCATCGACCGGTCGGGCACCCGTGCGGTTCATCAAGTGGTCGGGTGCTAGGGCCGATGACGCGACGCAGTTTAGTTGCCATCCTCAAAGGGGATTCGAATCGTGAGGACCGTTCCGCCTCGTTCGCCGCTTTCCATTTCGAGCGTGCCACCCATCGCGGTGATCTGCAGGCGACTGAGTGGGAGCCCCAGGCCGTAGCTTTCTCGGTTCTCTCCCGGCTTGCGGTGGAGCTGAACGAAGGCGCCGAAAGCCTCTTCTATCCGGTCAGCTGGCATCCCGATGCCGGAGTCACGAATCTCGATCACGACAGCGCCGGCAGTTGCACGGGTCAGCAACACGATGGATCCATCTTCGGGTGTACATCGGATCGAATTGTCGATGAGACGGTGGAGAACATCGGTCATGCGGCTTGCGTCGATTCTGATTTCTGGGAGACCCGCCCCCAGATCTGTGGAGAGATCCAGACCTCTGCTCTCGGCAGACGGCCGCCTCTCGTCAGCGGCTGCGGCGACCAGGGGGCCGATCTCGTGCGGGGCCAGTTCCACCTGGGCGGTGCCGGTTTCCAGTGCCGCGAGATCCACGAGGTCGTCCACCAAGCGACGAAGCCTGGCGGTGTTTTGGTAGGCGATGCCCAGATACGAGCGCTGTTCGTCGGTCAAACCCTCGCCGAGGTCTGTGGTGAGGATTTCCAGGTAACTGTGGGCGATGGTGAGTGGACTCCTGATGGCGTGCGCTGCTTCGGCGAGAAATTCACCGCCGGCAGCCACCTGTCCCGCAAGTCGCTCACGCAGCGCCTCAACCTTCGCTTCGCAGGCGGCGAGCGCCTCTCTCAGAGTCTCGCCGTTGCCGGCGAGCCCGGAATCGGACGATGATCGGCGTGCTACCATCGAAGCATCTCAGGGCACCCCAACGAGTATACGGGGTGCCCGGTGATTATCGAACGGGGGACTGCCTTCGCCTTTGAGTTCAGAGGTTTCAAACCCGGACCCGCGAATGCGACGGAGATGAGCAGTTCGTCGAGGCCCTCCGCGGGCCCCCGCTGCCCTCGTTTGCTGCTGAACGCGACAGCCCTTTTCGTGGCGCTTCTGGCGATCTCACCTGCGGTCCTCCCGGCCGCCGAAGGTGGGCCAGAAAGCATCGACATTGACTTTTCGCCTTACGGCACTATCCGCTGGCAGCGTGGGAGCCATCCCGTGCTTCTGGTCTACCCGGAGCGTGGGGATGGGTGGATCACGATGGCCCGCCGTTACACTGGCGGATCCTCCGGCGCGTCCGCACTGCGTCGCAGCAATCCCGGGTTGAGGAATCCCAAACGTGAGAGGCACGTGCGTGTTCCCGTCGAAACGCTGCGCGACGACCTCAGGCTCGAAGCCGTGCGGCGGTTGTTCCCCGTCGATCAGCGAGTCGAAGGGGGATGGCACCATGTGGTGCTGGATCCTTTTGCAGGCGGTGAGGAGAGCTGGGAGTGGCTGTCGGCCCTTTTCGCCGGTCGGGGAGACCATGCCGGCGATCTGAAAGAGCTGAACCCGGATCGAGTGGCGGACGGTCTGCGGCGAGGCAGATCGGTTCTCGTGCCCGAGTCGTCACTGCTGCCGGTCTTCAGGTCTCTTCCTCCGGTCGCGACGCCGACCCCGGTCCCGACGGCCACCGCCGTCGCCAGGCAGACGCCGCTGCCGTCACGGCCGGTGCGAACGGCCGCCACGCCTCTCGAGTACGGAACGGACGAGCTCGGCGAGTACGCCGTCTATCGCCTCCTGAGGGGTGAGGCCCTCTATTCGGCTGTCGTGGTGCGATTCACCGGCCAGTTGCTGGCGAAGCAGGTCAATGAGACCGCAATGGAAATCGCCGTGAGATCGGGCATCGACGACGTCACCGATATCCCTGTTGGATACCCGGTCAAAATACCCCTCGACCTCCTGCTGCCGGAGTATCTGCCCGAGAACAACCCCCGGCGGCTCGCTTGGGTCGAGGAACAACGCGAGCTCGGTCGCTTTCTCGAGGTGGTCCACGCGACCGATCTGTCGGGTGTCCAGGTAATTCTGGATGCCGGCCACGGCGGCAACGACACCGGGGCGCTCGTGGGTGGTCTGTGGGAGTCCGCCTACGCCTACGACATCATGTGCAGGATCAAGGCCAATCTCGAGAGGCACACGCGGGCCAAGGTGTGGACCACCATCCAGCAAAAGGGTCGGGGCTACTCCATTCCGTCGGTCGATCGCCTCGAGCAGAGGCGGGACGCCTATCTCTTGACCCGACCGCCCTATCAGCTGGAGGACTCGGTCTTGGGCGTCCACCTGCGTTGGTACCTCACCAACGACATCATCCTCAACCGTCTCGGGCCGAACTTCCCGCGCTCGAAAACGGTGTTTCTCTCGGTCCATGCGGACTCTCTGCACCCGAGTGTGCGTGGCGCGATGGTCTACGTACCGTCCCGTTATCTGAGGCCTTCGAAGTTCACCGTCGATCGTCGCGACATCCGGAAGTACGCCGAGTACCGCAACCATCCGACGATCAGGCTGGGGGCGGATTTCAAGGCCCGGGTCGAGGCGTCCTCCAGGCACCTCGCCGAAAACATCATCTCGAGCCTCGAAAAAAACCAGCTCGGGATCCACCCCTATGAGCCCGTTCGCGACCGCGTGCTTCGGGGGCGGCGGAGCTGGGTACCGGCGGTGCTCCGCTTCACGGCCGCTCAGAATGCCGTGCTTCTCGAGGCGTGCAACATGGCCAACCCCGAGGACCGGACGCTGCTCCAAAAAGCGGCGTGGCGTGAGCAGTTCGCGCGGGCGGTGGTCGAGGGCATGGCGTCGGCCTTTGCGAAATAGAAATCCGATCGTGACCTCGACTCCATTCCATCTTCAATTGAATGGGCGGCGCTTCCCGCCGGGATCGGCTGAAGTGTGACGCCCGTCCCTTGACGATCCTCATCATCAGGACTCACATTGATCGCAACGAAATCGATCTGTGGAGGGAGGCACCATGAGGTCCTATCTGGTTTTGACTGAGACCGGGCCACTCCTCGTGTTGACCTCGTTGGCAAACATCACCGAGGAGAGCTTGCTCGACTCGCTGCATCACAAGGGGGTGGACAAGTTCATCGCCTACGAGGTTCCGGTGGACAGGGTGCACGAGTTCTACGGCGTGCCCTTCGAGATCATCGCCGCTGACCTCGAGAGGGGGAAGGACCTTCGCGTCGTCGATTTCGACGGGCCGCACATCTTCAACTGCCTCTCTTTTGCAGAACTCGGGCGTCAAATCCAGCACGAGCTCTGAACGAAGTCGTGATCGCACCGCGAGCGTGAACGCGCTACAATGGCCCGGTTCAGGCTCGGGGAGACACCATGCGTGCATACATCGTTTTTTCGGGGACCGGCCCCATTCTCATCCTCACCACCTACCCTGAGCTGACCGACGATCGGTTGGTCGCCAAATTCGCTCACAAGGGAATCGTCAAATTCATCGCCTACGAGGTGCCCTTGGAGCGCGTAAGCTCGATCTACGGTGTGCCCTACGAGGTGATTGCCGAAGACCTGGAGCACACCGAGGATCTGCGGGTGCTCGATTTCAACGGTCACCACATCTTCAGCCGGTTTGCCTTCGCCGAGCTTGGCGAACCCATCATGTGCGGAGATTGAGCACCCACCCGCCCGATTTTAAATCCTGGGCGAACCCGCCCACCCCTTGAAATCAGCGCCAGAAGATGCATGTATCTGATGCATCCAGCATCCAGCATCGTTTTGGTCTGCGAGACTCAGGGAAATCGCAGCGTGTTCCAGAAGTCGAGGCCGTGGACCTCGAAGAGCTCGGGCAGGCGATGCAGCGGCAGGCCGACGACGGTGTGCGGCGAGCCCTCGACTCGCACCACCAGGAGACCTCCGAGGCCTTGAATGGCATAGGCACCCGCCTTGTCCATCGGCTCGCCGGTCGCCACATACCACCGTATGACTTCCTCGCTGAGACCGACAATGCGAACTCGTGCTGTGTCTACGATCTCGTGGCATGATGCTCCGCTCACCAGGGCGAGAGCCGTGTGAACCAGGTGCGATCTGCCCGACAGACGGCGCAGCATCGCGGCAGCATCCGACTTCGATGCGGGTTTGCCGAGAATCTCTGAATCGATGTCGACGACCGTGTCGGCACCAAGGACCAAGGCTTTGGGGCTTCGTGCCGCAACCTCCTGGGCTTTTTCTCGGGCAGCCCGTACGGCGTAGGACGCGGGGTCTTCTCCATCGCCTGGCGCCTCGTCAACCGTGGACGGCAGGACCTCGAATGCGAGGCCGATCAGGTCGAGAAGCTGGCGACGGCGGGGCGACCCGCTCGCCAGAATGAGTGGTCGCCCTGTCATCCCGAAGACGACTGAGGTTTGACGACCACGACCGACTCGGTGCGATCGAGAATCGTGACCACCGCCCCGACGGGAATCGGTTGTGACTGATCGGTGCGAGCCGCCATCTTCAGCTGTGCCCCCTCGACCGAAAGCTCCACCTGCCCGTAACCCTTGGCCGGAATCTCGCGCACGACGCGGACCACGTTCGGGTCTCCGTTGAGCTGCTCGGATGGGTCGCACACGCGGCGGAGCCACGATTTGAGGGCGAAGATCCCGACAAGACCCGCCCCGGTACCGATGGACATTTCGTGAAGCGGTGCCAACGAGCTCAGCCCGTGCGTCACGAGGCTGGCCAGGCCGAAGAGGCTCAGGAACGAGGCGAGGACGTCGGCGACGGGGAATCGCAGCCCATGGAGGTGTTCGTGAGAGGGAACGATGACGTGGTCGCACAGCTCGGTCGGGTGGAGCAACCGCCGCGCGAATCCGGAGACCAGGGACAGCGTAAAGCCACCGAGAAATATGAGCAAATATGCAAATCCCCAAGTCACCGCTGCATTATAACCACTCGCAACTGGATTGGGGAGAGAGAAATCGCGACAGGAGTCAGGACTCGGGAATCCTGAACCCCTCGGGAAGGAAGCCTGCGATGTCGGCTGGTGGTGGGCAGAAGACATGAAGCTGGTCACCTGTCGAGGGGTGGGGGAGGGTGAGTGAGGCGGCGTGGAGCATCGGCCGTTGCACGAGGTGGGCTCGTTTCGAATCGTAGAGCCGATCACCGAGCACCGGATGGCCCACTGCGGCGAGGTGGACACGCACCTGGTGGGTGCGGCCAGTCGCGAGCCGGCAGCCGATCAGCGCAAGTTGATCCGCCAGCGGGACCAAGACCTCGATGTCGGTGCGGGCCGACTTGCCACTGTCGTGGCAGGTGAAGCGCCACCGGTGATCGCGGTCGCGAGCGATCGGGAGATCGATCGGGAATGCGTCGGTTTCAGGGTGCCCTTCCACGACGGCGAGATAGTACCGGCCGACCCGGCCGTCGCTCCAGGCGCGGGAGAGATGCGGGAGCGAGTCGGGCGAGCGGGCAAAGAGAATCGCGCCGCTCGTCAGACGATCCAGGCGGTGGACCATGCGCAGGAATGGCCTTCGACCGTCGCGATGGGCAAGCGCGAGCAGCACCAGCTGATCGAAGGCAAGAGGGTCACCAGGTGGCCGCCCCTCGGCCGGCTGAGAGAGGATTCCGGCGGGTTTGGCCGCGACCACGAGCCATCGATCCTCGAAAAGCAGCTCGACTTCGCCCAGGGGTGGCAAAGGTTTCAGCCCGAGCTCGGCTTCGGCGGACGAAACCTCAACCACGTCTCCCGCAGCCACCGATCTCGATTGGACCCGCAAGATGTCTCCATTTCGCCGAACCTTGCCGTCGGAGATCAGTCGTCTCGCGGCGCGGCGGCTGAGGCTGGTGACCGAGGACAGAAGGACGTCGAAGCGTTCACCGTCGTGATCCGGCGGCACCACGAACCGAGTCGTGTTTGAATTGGGCTCGCTCACATCTCGGGTGTGACGACCTTGGTCGCCGGCAAAGCGCGAGTTCGCGCCCACGAGCGGATGGCCTTGAGCTGCTCCTCCATGGTGCGAGAGAGCGGGATGATCTTCCCGAAGGCGGCGAGCATGTCGTTCTGCGAAACCTCCTCGCCCCTTGAGTGACCGGTGATGACGGCCGATTTCACCGCCTGTTCGATCTCTGCTCCATTCCAGGTGCGGGTCGCCGATGCGAGCAGGATGAGGTCGAACCTGCCGGGGTCGAGTCCGGTGCGTTCGAGGTGGATCGTAATGATTTCCTTGCGCTCCTCGTCGTTCGGCAGGTCGACGAAGAAGACCTGGTCGAAGCGGCCCTTGCGGAGGATCTCCGCCGGGAGCAGGTGGATGCGGTTTGCGGTTGCGGCCACAAAAACATCGGAGCGGTGCTCCTGCATCCAGGTCAGAAAGGTGGAAAATATCCGTGTGTTGGAACCGGTCTCGCCCTCGTGGTAGCCTGCGATGCCCATCTCGATCTCATCGATCCACAGAACGGCGGGGGCCACCGTTTCAACGGCTTCGAGAGCGCGGTGGAAGATCCACTCGGCCGATCCCTGGACACCCGCGAACACGAGGTTCATATCGAGCCGAAAGAGGGGCAGTTTCCACTGGCGAGCGATGATCTTGGTTGCCAGGCTCTTGCCGCAACCCGAGATTCCCATCAACAGGACGCCCTTGGGCCGCGGCAGATTCTGGCGACGCGCCTCTGGGAGGAACAAGGTGCTTCGTTCGTTGACCCACTCCTTGAGCTGATCGAGACCTCCCAGCTTGGCGAGCGACTCGTCGGGCGGGACGAACTCGAGAATTCCCTCTTTGCGGGTGATCTGCTCTTTCTCGTCCAGGACGTCCGAGAGGAACTCCTCACCGATCTCCTGATGTCGATCGAGGAGTCTGCGCAACAGATGCTCGACCTCGGTCAGCGACATGCCCTTGAGTGACCCGATCAACCGGTCGACTGCAGCCTGCTCGGCGCTCATGCCATCGAGGAGTGAGGTGACCAGCGTCTTGAGCTCGTTGTCGTCGGGGAACATCGAGATCACGACATAGGTCATTGGCTTGATCGACTCGGGCAGCTCGGCATTCTGCTGGAGCAGGAAGAGGAAACGGCCGGTGTTTCTGATCTTCATGGCCGTGTCGCGCAGGCCGCGGCGCAGATGCTTGTCGTCGAGGACACTCTCGAAATCTTTCAGGAGATAAAGGCCTTTCGGACCATCTGAGGCGATCCACGCGAGCGCGGCGAGGGGATCACGATGGGAGGCATCACCGTAGCCGAGGAAACCGTCGACGCAATTCCAGACGACGACCGGCAGCTCATTCGGTTTGGCGGAGGCAGCAAAACGCCGCAGCAGCTGCTCCTGCCGGTCCTCCTCAGGGCTCACGAGAAGGGTGATCGGGTAGGCCGAGGCCAGTGCTGTGCGGATCTGCTCGATGGTGGTGAGCATGACAGACCTATTGTATCAATGGAGCTGACTAAGGACGTCGCGAGGTGCCACCGAGCCATCTCAGAGAAAGGCCGGCGCGGCGGGCGGCTTGGACGGTGCGGGGATGCCGGGTTTGACGAGATCGCCACAGAACAACCGCCGTGATCACCATCACCAAGGCGAAGGCGAGCCAGACCCCGGCAATCCTGCCCGCATCCGCCGATGCGGCGAGACGCGCGACGTCACCGGCGAGCCACCACCCGAGACCCGACCAGAAGGCGAGATGCACGATCAGGGCTGCGAGATCCATCAACGCGAATCGGGGCCACGAGATGCGCACGACTCCGCAGGCCGCGAGCCACGCGCCACGCCCCAGGGGAAGGACGCGGGCCGGCACCAACCCGAGGAGGGCGCCCGGATTTTCGACGAGCCGATCGGTGACGGAGGCCAGGCGCTTCTCGATGCGGGGAAACCGGCCGAGTCTCGGGCGTAACCATCGGCCGACGAGGTAGACCACCTGGTCGGTGAAGAAATGGCTGAGCAGGACCGCAACCAGGATCGTCGCCGCGGTTCCTGCGTTCGGACTGCTCGCGGCGAGCACACCGATGGCGACCATGAAGAGCTCTTCCGGGATCCAGTGTCCGACGACTCGGATCACCGGTGGCAAGGCAAGAGCGAGGAGGATCGCGTGCGGCTCGAGCCACGAGATGAGGTCGGCGAGATCTGCCACAACGGCATCGAGTATACCTGACTGGGACTCCAACGCGGTGGAATCTCCATCATAGCTTCGCGAGTGACACAGGCGCCTCCCGCTTATTGAGAGCGCTTGGCTTCATCGGCGGCACAGGTGCCACTCTTCACATTGTTTGCCCTCAAAGCGTTTCTGGCTTCGATGCGACAAACTCAAACAATGTGAAGAGTGGCACCCTGCGCGTCGAAGCGAGATGCGCGAGGATGCTCTGCTAACGGTCTTCGATGTGCTGGCCAGCTTCGAGAAGGGCCCGCGTGTATTCGTGTTGCGGCCTTTCGAGAACGTGGGCCGTATCGCCCGTCTCCACGATGAGGCCATCCTTCATCACCGCGACCCTGTCGCACACATCGCGAACCACTTCGAGATCGTGTGAGATCAGCACCATGGCGAGACCGCGCCGGTTCCTCAGGTCGTCGATGAGGTCGAGTATCTGCGCCTGGACCGTGACGTCGAGTGAGGAAACCGGCTCGTCAAGTATCAGCAGCTCAGGCTCCGTCGCGAGTGCGCGTGCGATGGCGATGCGCTGGCGTTCGCCACCCGAGAATGCCCTTGGGAAACGATCGACCGCGTCCGGCGTCAGGCCCACCTGAGCGAGCAGCTCGATGACTCGTCCCCTTCGGTCGGCGGAGCTGCCGACAGCGTGGGCGACGAGGGGCTCGGCGACGATCACACCAACCCGGAGGCACGGGTTGAGCGACGCGCTCGGATCCTGGAAGACGGCCTGAAAACGTCTTCGCAGGGGTTGGATTCGCGCCTCTGGGAGATCGCTGATGGGGATGCCGTCGAAGCGGACGACGCCTCGATCGGGTTTCTCGAGAGCCAAAAGAACTCGTGCAAGTGTCGATTTGCCCGATCCCGAATGACCGACGACGCCGATGGAGGCGCCTCGTTCGACTGCGATGTTCACGCCGTCCAGTGCCCTGACCTTCGAGCCCGCGGTACCGCGCCGCCGGTAGGCCTGGTGAAGGTCTTCAGCGGTGAGCAGCGATTCAGTCATCTTTCCCGAGTCCTTGTTCCACGACCACCGGGCATCGGACACTTCGATTCCGAACGGTTTGGGTGAGCTCGGGTTCGGTCTCCCAGCAGGATGATCGAGCCATTTCGCAACGCCCTGCGTATCGGCAGCCCGCTTTACCGACGGACCGATCGGTGTGTTGTGTGCGAGGCGGACGGGAGGCGGACTTTCGGCGTCGACCCGGGGCCGAAGCGAGCAGCTCGCTCGTGTAGGGGTGCAGGGGGCGGGAGAAGATTTCGCTTGGAGGACCTTCTTCGAGGATCCGCCCCGAGAAAAAAACGGCCACGCGGTCGACCATGCCTTCGACGACGACGAGGTCATGGCTGATCAGGAGAAGGCCCATGTTCCGTTTGCGAACCAGGTTTCCGATCAACCCAATGACCTGTGCCTGTGTCATCGAGTCGAGCGCCGAGGTTGGCTCGTCGGCGATCAGCATACGAGGCCTGCCGGCGAGTGAGAGGGCCACCATGACTCGTTGCGCTTCGCCGCCCGAAAGCTCATGTGGATAGGCGCGAGCGATATCCGTCGGATGGTCCAGAGCCACCTCGCCGAGGAGGGAGAGCGCCTCGCGTGAGGCGTCCTTTCGCCCAAGCCCACGGTGCACCGCGACGGTCTCGGCCAGCTGGAAGCCGACCGAGTAGACGGGATTGAGCGCGTCAACCGCCTCCTGGAATATCAGACCGATTTCGGATCCGCGAAGCCGTTGCAGACGGTCCCTCGACATGTCGGCGATCCTGTCTCCAAAAACCCTCACCGCACCACCATTCAGCCTGCCGGGCTCGGGCACCAACCCGAGGCAGGCGAGGGCCGTCAGGCTCTTTCCGCTGCCCGATTCGCCGACGAGGCCGAGCCGCTCTCCCTCACCGATCGTCAGCGTGACTCCATCGACCGCCTCCACCCAGCCGCCTTCCTGTGTCGGGAAGCTCACCCTCAGTCGATCGAGGACGATCGCGGCTTCAGTCTGCATAACGCGCATGTTCCACAGTCAGTGTTTCCGATTCGAGCGAGGCCCACAGAGTCGTTCTCTCGGGAGGACGACCCCAACAGTGGAGCACTGCGTCTGCCGGGTCGAGCTGACCGTTGCCGTCGTCTCCGAGGAGAACCCACCAGTGGTCACCGTCGATCAGCACGTCGCCCTCCACGACGTCGGTTCCCCACTCGAGGGCACGGCCTCGACAGTTGGCGCGATCCTCCGTGATTTCGACCGAGCCCAGGCGATCGAAGGACTCGAGGTCGACATCCGCCCTGCCGGCCACGGCAACCGCGGCCAGGGTGCGGGATGAGGTGACGAAACGCTTGGACACCAGATCGGTGAAGGACATGCCGAAGGCCGGTGTGGTGGCCTCGTTCCATTCGCCGCCCTCGCTCTTCGGTTCGAAGCCCGGCAGACGGAAGAGCTCGCCAACGTCGTCGTTCACCGCGCCACCGAAGTCGACGGAACGCGAAATGGTCGGAAATCCCGGATCGAAAACGGCTTCAACACCAATCGTGGTGACGGCCTGAAGGGGTCGAAGGTCGCTCAAGGTCTCGACCACCTCGACGCGGGCGTAGAGCCTGACGGTACCTGAACCGCCGGCCGAGCTCGTCGATTGCTCACCGATGTGATCGTCGTTGTGAGTGTCCGGAAGACGCTGTGCGCGAAGCCCCCGTCCCATCTCGGTCGCCAGAAAGCTCCGGTACTGGAGACGCTCGCCGGCGTTTTCGGGGCTCAAGCTGCCCCCGAGGTTCGTGCTCTCGACCGAGAACCAGAAGACTCGGAGGGCGCGACCCGCCTCAGGCCATTTGGACGATTTGACGTGCTCCATCTCTTCCCCGTCGAGAGCCATTCTGTCGACCGGAGCAAGCCACTGGCCCTCGGTGCCGCGGCGACCCACCCGAAGTGCGACAACCGCCTCGACCGGTTCCCCTGGCCCGACGCGCTTTCGCCCCTCGCTGAATACCGGGTCCACGCCTGTCGCGGTCACGATCCGCGCTTCCAGGAGCAGCGGACGTCTGATCTCGAAAAAATAGTCGAGGAGGAATGGGATGGCGATCAGGACCACGATCGCGGCAAAGATCGCGGCCGGCAACTTGAGGTCGGAGGTCATGGGCAGATTGTATATGACCGACAAATGCCAAGAGCTATCGATGCTCTATGATGCAACTGTGTTGGGAGCATCAAACATGTACAACGTGTTGGCGGAACGGCCGGGAAGATGACTGAGGTCGTCGCCGGTGTCGTGATCGTCCATTTCGGAGATTCCGAGCTGACGCTGCGCTGTCTGGAATCGGTGATGGGGGAGGGTTCGCTGGTCAACCGCCGCGTCGTGGTCGTCGACAACGCTGGCAACTTGGACAGGCGACTTCTCGGTGACGAGACTCTGCTTGTGACCCGCCCGGACAACCCGGGCTTCGGAGCCGCCGTCAACCTGGGCATTGAAGCGATCGATCCGGACGACAGCTGCTCCTACTATCTGATACTCAATAACGACGCCACGCTCCTCGAAGGCTTCCTCGATGCCGCCGCCGATGCTCTCGAGACAGGAGTCGGTGCCGCCGGCGGGCCGATTTTGCAGCCGAACATGTCTCGATCCGTGTGGTATGCAGGAGGGAGGATCAACTTCCTCACCGGAACGGCCTGGCAGAAGAAATCAGTCAGCCGCGGATTCTCCCGGAGAGACGTGGGTTTCATCCCGGCGACCGCGCTGGCCATTTGGCCGCAGGCCTGGCGCGAGATCGGCGGCTTCGACACCAAGTTCTTCCTCTACAACGAGGACCTCGATCTGTGTCTACGTTTGCGTCGCTCGGGTTGGCGCCTTCTCTTCGAACCTCGAATGGCCTGTAACCACGGACTCGGAGGCGCCACGGGATCTGGAGATTACTCGCCGCTGTATCTGGAAAACCTGACCAAAACCAGGCTGATGCCGTTTCGGTCACGGTTGTACCGCATCTACCTCGGTGGCGTCCACACTGTGTATAACTTCCTTCGTGTGGTGAGATTGAGCGTTCAGCACGGGTTCGGCGCCGGACCTCGGGTCGCGGCCGTGATTCGTGGCCATGTCGCTGCGCTCGGCAGTCTATTCAGCTGATCGACGAAGGTCGTTCGGACGCTTCGAGATAGGCGAACTCAAGCGTCTCCGAGATGGTCGTCGGATCGTGATGCGTTTCAAGAACGCGTCGACCAGCGACGACCAGCCGGCGGCGCAATTCGGGCTCGAGGTGGATTCGCCGGACCGCGGAGGCAAACTCGACGCCGCTTCGAGCGAGGAGGAATGCTTGTCCATCGCTCCCGGCGAGACCCCGGACCGCTTCCGGGGTCGCCACCACCGGGACGCCGCGAGCCCACGCCTCGAGTATTTTCATCCGAATTCCGGATGCGACACGTAAGGGTACGACCAGGATGGAATCCGAATGAAACATCTCGATGCTCTCGGACGGCGTGCCGTGCCAACTGGTCGCGGGTGCGGAGTTGGACGGAGTTCGTCCGCCGCCGAAGACGTGAACGTGCGCCCCGGGCGAGGTTTTGAGGATTGTGTCCCAAACGGAAGAAAAAAACCAGCGCGTCGAGTCCCTGTTCGGCATCCAACCACCCGCAATCAAGACGGTTGACGGATGGCCCTCGAATCCTCGTTGGGCCGTGTCGAGGTTCGCTGGAAATGGAGGGCGAATAGGTTTAATCCGCTGAGGCACCATCCCGGATGCACCGGCAAGCGTTTTCCCGTCCCGCTCGGTCAAAGTGATCGTGGTCGCGACCCTCTCCACCGAAAGGGCCTCGTGTGCCGCCATGCGGCGCGCCTCGCGTCGTGCGAACCACGCCATTCGGGGCCTGACCTGCGCCACCATTCGCCAGAGCTGGCTCTCGACGTTTTGTGCACGAAGCACGACCGGAGGGAGATCCACCGAGTGCGGCAGATTGGACAACGCCTGGATCTGCTCCACGTGAAGCACATCGAAAGTGTCGCCGGTGAGTATCTCCTCGATCCTCCGCCGGACGGCCGGCTGCGAATGGCGGACGACAGACAACGGTCGTCCGGAGCACATCGCTCGAACGAACGACGACACGTTGCCCCCGATACGTGCCGGGACGAGGTGGGTTGCCGCGCATTGAGGGGTCAGATGCTCCTCGATCTCTCGATGCCCGTAGCCGAGATCAGGCGCGACGAAGGTGATGCGGTGACCACGGGCTGCGAGCGAGACAATCGTGTTCCACATCAGGAGTCGCCCACCGTCTTTTGGCGGATAGGCCGGTTTTGTCCCGAGGTAGAGGATTCGTAGTGGGCGAGAAGACGAGTGGTCCAAAGCCGTCATCGGGTCAACGCTCCGGGAGTTGGTGATTTTCCCTTCGCATTCCTTCTGAGCACCGCTGACCCTCCGGAACCGTAGTGTCTCACGAGCGTCCGTCTATCAGCCGGTGTTGCGGCAACGGTGACCTACCGTGGCGCCGCCGATACGGAATCGGTGACTCGCTCGAGGGCGCGGAGGGCGTCGGTGTATGTCGCGCTTTCGGCTCGCCAGTCCGGCTTTCGCGATTCGGGCACGAGAGGCGAGGCCATCCGCCGGCCAAGGAGTCGAAGCCGTCCACCCATCTGCAGAGCGAGGTTGGAGTGACGAGCCCCCTCCAAACCGCGCCGTTTGTAGGCAAAGCGTAACAGATCGGTCCATAGGAGTTCGGGGTGAGCTCCTCCGACCGCGCCGCTTCCTCTCGAGATCGTACCGCCACGGTGATGCAGAACGTTGAAATCTCGCAGGATGGCAATCTTCCAGCCTTTTTCGGCGGCGCTCCGACACAGGTCGATGTCCTGGCAATAGAATCTGTAGTCGAGGTCGAATGGACCGACCTGCTCCCACACCTCGCGTCGGATGGCCATGGCGGTTCCAGCCACCCAGTCGATCTTGCCACCACGAAATCCGGATGGCGCGTTGAATTTGCGCCACGGTCGAAGCTTCGCGAGGAGAGCTGGCAGGCCGGACGCCAGAGCGAAACACCAGAGCCAATTCGGCATGCGACCACCGCTCCACTGCGGTGCACCGTCGACATGGCGCAGTGCCGCACCTGCGACCCCGAGATGAAGGTCGCGAGCAAAGGCCTCGCGGACGACGGTGACCGCATCCGTTTCGACCTCGGCGTCGCTGTTGAGCAAGAGCAGCAGGTCGCCGGATGCTCTCGTGACACCATGGTTGGCCGCGGCGGAGAATCCCCGGTTTTCCGGAAGTCGGACGACGACGTGTCGGGGATATTTGCGGAGCACGGAGTGTGCCGTGTTGTCGGTGCTCCCGTTGTCGACAACGATCACTTCGTCCGGCTGGGGATTGCACAGCCAAAGCGCCGCCAGACATCGCAGGGTAAGCTCGCGTGTCTCGTGTGTAGGGATGATCACCGAGAGTCGAAGGTCGTTTCCCATAGCTTGCACCTATCGTACCAGCGACGGGAATGATGGTGTTTCTCCGGTGGTAACATTTCGTGGTGTCCGTCACAGCGGCCCCGAAGTTGAGTGATTCGGCAGCCGGCGAGGCGTGCGGGGGCACGCGAAACCGTCCCTTCCGAATCTAAGATATACAGGAAACGGGTTCGAGCTATCAGGAAATCGAGAGTTCAAATGACATCAGGCTCACGCAGCTCGCGGCTGAAATGCGCATTTTTTTCTCACCTGCCGCATCTTTCGGGCGCCGAAAGGTCGCTCCTCAGCCTCACAGGCGACCTTGTCAGGGACCACGATGTTGATTGCACGATAGTTGTTCCTGGTCAAGGTCCATTGAACCAGCATCTTCAGGCGGCAGGCGTTCGGGTGATCGGGACCGATTACCATTGGTGGTGTGCATCAGATGAAGTTCGCGAGCCAGAAACGCGACACAGATTACACGAGAGCTTCGAACGTGTTCGCGAGGAGGTCCTGCCAGTCATCGAGGAGCTCGATCCGGACCTGATCACCACCCAGACGATCGCCATTCCTTACGGTGCGTGGGTGGCGGCGGAGCTCGAAAAGCCACACATCTGGAATCTGCGTGAGTATGGCGAATCTGGTGGTCTCAGGTTCTTCTTGCCGTTTGGAGAAGTCTTGTCCTTCATTCGTGAGACTTCGGATTTCATTTTCGGTGCGAATAAGACCCTCTGCACCGACCTCATGCCCGATCTTCCGCTGAATAAACACGATTTCCTGTATCCGGCAATCGAGGTTCCTCCCAACACCGAAAGCGACCCAAGCGGGTTGCCGCACCGTGGTGACGGATGCGTGCTTGGCGAGTTTGCGTCAATTATGCCCCACAAGGAGCTTGAAACGGGTATCGAGGCCATCGCGAACATTGTCGCAAAGGGTCTGTCGGTGGATCTCCTGCTCGTCGGCGAGCAGGATCAGGACTATGTCGAAAAGCTCGAAAGACGTGCGGCAGAACTCGGGGTGAGAGATCGCGTTCACATAAGGACTTTTGCGGAAAACGTCTTTCCTACCATGGCCGCAGTTGATGCGGTCGTCGTCTCGGCCACGGTCCACAGCCTTGGGAGGACTGCGATCGAGGGAATGTTGCTCGGCAAACCGGTCATTTACCCCCTGTGTACAGGTTTTGACGATTACATGGAGAATGACGTCACAGGGCTCGGCTATGCAGCTGGAGATCCGCTGGCCATGGCCGACCGGATCGAACTCCTTATCAACGAACCGGAACTTGGCGCGAAAATTGGGGCGAAAGCCAAGGAGGTAGCTAACGAACTGTTCACTCGCCAGGGTTTCAGCGGCAAATTTTTCAACAGGGCGTGCCAGTTGATTGCCCAACCGCGCCCCGATTTTTCGCGGAGGCGCCGATTCATCAACGAGCTTCTCGCCACCGCGCCCGGCGAGTGATCGCCGTACGGCTGCGCAAGCGACGAGAGCCAAACAAACCTCGGCTCGCGCCGGGGTTCTCTCTTTGAGGCGTATCGCTGATCAGAAGTCGTCGGCCTCGCCATAGGCCTGCGGTCGGTTGCGGTCTTTCATCTTGTCTCTGATCGCGGCGATGATGAAGTACACGCCGAGCAAGAAGACCGGGACTGGCCACCAGTCGTAGATCCAATCCATATCGAAGAAATCCAGTTTGTCGGCCAGGACGACCCCGGCGACAACGGCGAGAAAGACTCCAAACATCAGGCGGCCTTGGCTGTCGGCACGGGGCATCGGTGTGTCCTCGCTTTCCGCGCGCATGTTGTAGAACTGGGCCTCGCGATAGGAATCGAAGATCGAGAAGAAGTACACGAAGGCGATCAGGAACGAGAAGGGCCAGAAGCCGTTGATGATCATGAAGATGCAGACGGCGATCGTGGCCCAGATCATGAAGGCGCGTTCGTAGGCCCACAGGTAGAGGTGTCCGAGGCCCGGAAAGAGAATGGACAGCACCGCGGCCAGCGGCGGTGATTTCGGCGGGCTGGGCCCTGGATCGTAATCCGGCAGCGCTGCGCGCTCCACCCGTGCCGGTGGCGGCGGTTCCTCGCCAGGCGGCGGGGGCAGTGGGGGCGTCGGCTTTTTCTGTTCCTCGGCCGCGTTGGTCTCTGGTGCGTCGTTGTTCGTGTCGGTCATGAGGTCACTCCTTGCTTCTCGGAAGAGCTGCTGTTTTCGGAATCGTCGTTGCCGTCGTCCTTGGTCACGAAATCGCGCACGGCCTCGATCTTGCGCTCACCCCACTTCCACACCCGCCACAGCATGACGCGGGCCTCTCCGCGCCCGCTCTCGGCGACCTCGCTGACCTCGCTGCTGACAACGTCGGCAATACGCCCGACGGTTTCACCGGCGCCGCTGCGGGCGAGGGTGACGGGATTGCCGATCACCAGTGAGGTCAGAACGGCGAGAAAGTACGCGGCTGCGGTGGCCATTCTCCGGTTGAGGATCGGCCGCACCTCGGGCTTTCTCTCGCGGGCAGCGATGCACCGTTTCAGCAGGTATTGCGACGGCTCCATCGCCTCGCTCACCTGATGGATCAGGGTCAGGTCCTGCCAGGTGCGACGGCACGACGAGCATGCCTCGAGGTGGGTGAGGAGTCGTTCGAGATTGTGCTGCGAGATCTCGCGGTCGACCGCCTGGAAGAGCAGACCCAGCCACCTCGTACACGGCGAGGACGAGAGATCAGTCAGCAGGTGGGCCGGAGGCTCGAGCTCGCCAAGCGAGGCACCCGCGTCGACGATGCTCTCCAGGACTTCGAGGGTTCCGGCGCAGTCCTCGCACTCATCGAGATGCTCGCGCACCTCGTGCGCCTGCTTTTCTTCGAGTTCGCCTTCGAGGTAGAGGCTCAGGAGCTCACGGATGTCATTGCAGCCGGACATCATGCGCTCCCCTCGGCCATGCTGCCCTCTGGCGGCACCGCGCGGATCTGGACCCGCCGGCGAACCGAGGTCGCGAGCTCGAGGCGGGCCCGGTTGAGGCGTGATTTGACGGTGCCGAGCGGCAGCTCGGTGGCCTCGGCCATTTCCTGATAGGACATGCCCGCGAAGTCTCGCATCAAAACCAGGGTTGCGAGCTCTTCGGAAATCTGGCGCAGGCTGGAGGCGATCAGGCGCAGACGCTGCCGGCGCTCGGTCTGCTCGTGGGGATCGTCGGACGCGGGCAGATGGTCGATGATCTCAGGGTCGAGCCACGCCGCCTCGCGTTCGCGGCGGCTGCGTCGGTAGGAATCGATGATCAGGTTCTTTGCCACCCGCCAGGCCCACGCCATGAAATTGGACCCGGGCTTGTACCGGTGGAGGTTCTCCCAGAGCTTGAAATAAACCTCCTGGCAGAGTTCCTCCGCCTCGGCGGCCGACGGGGCGTAGCTGGCACACAGACGGTAAATGGGGCGCAGGGTGGTGCTCACCAGCGCGCTCCATGCGTCTTCGTCGCCCTCGCGACAACGCTCGACCGTGATTTCCAGCTCGGCCATATCCATTCTCAACCCCTACAAACGGAGGAATGGCGGCAAAGGTTCGCGATCCGCATCAGCGATTCCTTGAGGGAATGATACGCCATCCCAATTGGGTTGAGGAAGGCGGACGGAGGAATATTGAACGAAATCGCCTGGCCGACCGGAAGCATCGAGGACCGTGTGGCCTTCGCCATCGAGGAGGTGCGGCCCGCCATCCAGGCCGACGGCGGTGACGTCGCCCTCCGCAGCATCGACGGCGCGACGGTCAGGGTGGATCTCATGGGCGCATGCCGAAACTGCGCCATGGCGAACTCCACTCTTGCCGACTTCGTGGCGGAGCGGATCAAACTCTATGCGCCGGAGATCACCGACGTGGTCGCCGAGTGAGCAGCACGAAAAAACCACCCTCGAAGGGGTGGTAGGTACCAATTCTCGGCGCTCCGACCACCTTCAGCTCAGGCCTTCTTCGTGCTCTGGCTGCAGCCAGCGCAACGCCCCGTGAACACCACTTCCTGACCGTCGACCTCACAGCCGACGAGGTCCTTCATGGTCCGCCAGTCGATATGTTGAACCCCGCGGACATCGGTGATCTGATCACAGGCCGAGCAGATGAAGTGGGCGTGCTTGGAGGTATCGGCGTCGTAATGGGCTCGCCGGTCGTTGCCGTAGATCTCGCGCACCAGCCCTTCCTCTTTGAGAACCCCGAGATTCCGGTAGACGGTGCCGAGGGAAACCTTGGGGAGGTGGCGGCGCACCTCTTCGAAAACCCAATCGGCGGTCGGGTGGGAGTGCGTGTTCTTGACGGTCTCGTAGACGATGCGCCGCTGCTTCGTTTCGCGGGTGCGTGGACAATCTTTCATTTCACCCCCAGACGTGCAGGCGCACCTACACCTTCTCAAAAAGTCTTTTACCACAGCACAGACGCCGAGTCGAGTGCAGTAACTATTATCGTTTCAAAAATATCCAGGGTTTCTGCATGGCGGGACGTGGTATCCTCGGCTCAGATCCCGCCCACGCATGGGCACCAGCCCATGGAGTGAGACCCATGACACAAAGAATCCGGGAGATGGAGCCGTCGCAGCGGCCACGTGAGCGGTTGCTCGAGTTCGGTGCCGGCGTTCTTTCCGACGCCGAGCTCCTGGCCGTACTGATTCGAACCGGCAGAAGGGGACGGAACGCGGTCGTCGAGGCCCACAGCCTGCTCGCCGAAGTGGGCGGTTTGGGAGGAATCGCCCGCCTTGACATTCGTGAGCTTTCCGCGAGACCGGGTCTCGGACCCGCCAAGGTGGCAGCCGTGATGGCGGCGGTCGAGCTCGGACAGCGCTTCGCAAAGGCGGAGATGCGGACGGCAGAGAGGCTCGATCAACCGCAGATCGCGGGAGAATTCCTGATCAGCAGGCTCCAGCGTGAGGCCCGCGAGGTCTTCGGGTTCATCTGCCTCGACGGGCGCCATCGCTTCCTGTCCATCCACGAGCTCAGCCTCGGAACCCGAACGCAGGCGCCCGTCGATGGCGCCGAGCTCTTTCGTTTGGCCCTGCTCGATCGCGCGTGCGGCGTGCTGTTGTTCCACAACCACCCTTCCGGGGATCTCGATCCGAGCAAAGACGATCTCGACCTGACGCGGAGGCTTGTCATGGGTGGGAAGCTCGTGGGGGTTTCGGTGCACGATCACCTGATCGTCGCCTCGGGTCGGTGGCTCTCATTGCGATCTGCGCGACCGGAGATATTCGTTGGTTGATTCGCGGTTCCCTCGCTTGACAGCGATCCATCGAAAAGGGGAGGATGCACACGCCATGACCTAACTGGTTTGGAGGCAATAACATGAAACGTTTTCTCATTCTCAGCTTCGCGGTCTGCGTGCTCGCTCCGTGGTCGGCGAACGCCGGCGAATCCGGAATCTACGGCGATGGCATCACGCTTGAAAGCACAGTGCCGATCGACACGCTGATCAAAAATGCGGACGATTACGTCAATCAAAAAGTCCGGGTGGAAGGTGTGATCACCGGCGTGTGCAAGAAGCGAGGCTGCTGGATGCAGATTACCGATCCCGACAGCGGCAACGGGGTGCGCATCAAGGTCGAGGATGGCGTCATGGTGTTTCCCTACACTGCGATGGGGCACGAAGCGCAGGCCGAAGGCGTATTCGAGGCCATCAAGTTGACGCCCGAGCAGATCGAGGCCCGCAAGGCGGCGGCCCACAACCACGAACCCGGTGAGGCCTGCGACAAGGCCGGGTCGAAGCGTGACGGCTCGGGCACCGGCTGCGATGCGCCCGTCGTCAACGAGTACGTTTACATGATCCGCGGCACCGGAGCCGTGATCAAGGGCTGAGGGATTGAACCTCCGTAAGCTGATCATCGCGACCCACCGCGATATCGGCTACTTCTTCGCCGGGCTCACCGTGATCTACGCGATCTCGGGTGTGGCCGTGAACCACATCGACGACTGGAACCCCAACTACGTCATTCGACGCGAGGTCATCGAGGTCGATATGCTTCCCTTCGGCGAACCCGCGGAGTTGGGTGCCGAGGTGCTGCGCCGGATGGGGATCACCGAAGAACCGAGATCGGTTGTCCGGATGAGCGTCGACGAGCTCAAGGTCTTTCTCGATCAACGCACCTTGACGGTAGCCCTGCCGTCCGGCCGAGTGATCGACGAGCATGCTCGACGGCGCTACGCGTTCTTCGAGGTCAACTACCTCCACCTCAACCATGGCAAGGGATTCTGGACCTGGTTTGCCGACGTGTACGCCGTCGGATTGCTGATTCTCGCCTGCACCGGCATCTTCATCATTGAGGGCAAGAAGGGCCTCGGCGGACGGGGCAAGTGGCTGCTCATAGCTGGTCTGGCGGTTCCGATCGTTTATCTCCTGGTAGTGGTCTGGAAGTAGAAGCCTCGACAAGGTTGTCGCTGACCGGACCAGCGGCCAAGTCGAGATGGTTCAGATGCGTCCCTGGTGAATTCCGATCTGATCGTGATTTCGACGGTAGCTCCATGTATGATGGTGTGGAACTTCAGGCCAAAATGACGATCATTTTGTGATCGGCGGCGCCGATGCGGTCAACAAGCCAACCGGTGCGTGTTTCGACGACCCTGCGGAGCCCGGACTGATGGCGGACGAAGACCTCCTCCAGTCCTGGAAAGAGATCGGGGCATACCTCGGTCGCTCCGAGAGGACGTGCAGGCGTTGGGAAACGGAGTTCCGGCTTCCCGTCCATCGGATGGACGGTTCGCCGCGGGGCAGTGTCTTTGCCTACAAAAGTGAGCTCGATAAGTGGATGAGCGAAATCCTCCACGAGGAGGAGGAACCGGCCTCCATCGAATCACGTCCCCGTTCCGCGAAGAACCTGACCATCATCGTGGCCCTCGCCGCGATTGTGGCCGTTGCCGCCGCGGTGGTGCTACTGAGGATCGGTCGTTCCGAGCCGGAGAATCCACCGTCATCCGACAATCCCACCCTGGCGATCCTTCCCTTCACGAACAACACGGGAGACGAGAGCCTCGATTTCTGGGAGCACGCCCTGGCGGATCTCCTGGTCAGCGATCTCTCGCAGTCCAGATACCTGACGGTTCTGCCGCAGGACAAGGTCTTTCTTTTCCTCCGGAATCTCGACCTACTCGATGCCGGGGGAAGTGAGGCGATCGATCTGGAAAAGGTCGCGGCGCGGGCCAGGGTCGAGAACATCGTCGTCGGGAGCTTTGTCAAGGCCGGGCAGCGGTTCCGCATCAGTGCCACCGTCCGCCACATACCGTCGGGCGAGGCGGTCGTTCTACCGAGTGTCGAGGCGAGAAGCCAAGAGGAGATTCTCATCAAGGTCGACAACCTCTCGACACGGATCAAAAACCAGCTCCTGCCGCCCGGCGACTTCACCGGCCGCGATATCGATCCCGATCCGCGCAGCATCAGGACCTCGTCCATCGAGGCTTACAGGTACTACATCGACGGCAAGATGAGCTTGTGCGACGGTCGCGCGGCGGAGGCCGTGGAGTCTCTGGAGATGGCGGTCGCGATCGATCCAGAGTTCGCCATGGCCTACAGAAAGCTGGCCACGTGCTACCGCTCCTTGTCCGGTCATGAGGACAAGGCCGAGGAGGCCTTGTTGAGAGCCTTCGAGCTCAGCCACCACGCGTCCTTGAGAGAACGGTTCTACATTCAGGCTTATTACTACCGGACTCGAGGACCCCGCGCTTGGGGTCAATACCTGGAGACCTCTCGGGAGTTCGTGAGGATCTATCCGGACGACCCTCAGGCGGCTCTGCATCTCGGCGAAGCCTATTTGAGGCTCGAAGAGTGGGAAAAGAGCATCGAAACACTCGAAAGCATCATCTATGAATACTTTTCCAGAAACCGCTTCGACTACATGCAGCGAGCCTATTGCGCACAGGGGATGTACGAGGAAGCTCTGGCCGTCGCCGAGGCTGCTCCAGCCGAGAGGTACCCATTTCAATACCCGTATCAACTGGCGCTGAACATGATCTACGATCGGAGATTCGAGGCTGCGCTCCTTGAAGCGGACAAGATGTTGGAGCACTCTCCCGGGCACATCTCAGCTCTGATGGTGAAGGGCGACGTTCATTTCTACCGGGCGGAGTGGGACCAGGCAGAGGAGTATTACAGGGAGTTGCTGAACCCGGTTGGAACGGATTACCGGAGAGTGCGATCGCGCCGCGATGCAATGATCAGATTGGCGAACCTGTATCTCGCCAAGGGTCAGTTCGAGAGGGCGTTGGACATCCTCGGCCAAGCCATCGACGAGATCACGGTGCTTGGGGACCGAAGGTCACTCTCGTTTTTCCATGGAATAAAGGCCCACATCCTCTTTGCACAAGGTGACCTCTCGGAGGCAAACGCCGAAATCCAGACTGAGATGGAACAGTTGGAACGAAGAAATCCTGTGATCGGTGAGATCGCTAAGCTCTCCGCCCTCCACAACCATGGCAGGATTCTCCTGGAGATGGGCAACGTCGGTGGGGCCGAACGGGCCGCCGACGAGATGAAAGCGGCGATCGACGGCTGGCTCAACCCCAAGCTCATTCGGGTCTGGTACCACCTTGCGGGCCACATCGACCTCGCAAGGAACGACGTCGTTGGTGCGGTAGAGCATTTCGAGCGGGCGATCTCGCTGGTGCCGCATCAATTCAACCCTGAAGGAGATAACCACGCCGAATTCTACAGCTCGCTCGCGTATGCCTACTATCTGTCGGGCGATCTGGCCAGGGCACAGGAATGGTACGAGAACACCCTCTCGCTGACCTCCGGGAGGTTATGGTTCGGCCAAATCTACGCGAAAAGCCACTTCATGCTCGGGCAGATCTACGAGCAGCGAGGTATGGACGCCGAGGCTATCCTGAGCTACCGCACCTTCCTCGATCTCTGGCGGGAGGCCGACGTCCAAACGGCCGAACTCGGTGAGGCGAGAGAGTCGCTGGCAACACTTCTCAAGTGAGGAATCGTTCCTGATTTTGGTCGCCGTCTGAGAAATAAAGCGGTCATCAACGGCCATATTCGGACATGGCGTGAACGAGCGTTGACAAATCCGCGCCCCGAAACCTACCCATTGGATATTGGACATCTCGATCGATAGAACTGGCTCAACTGTGTCAAGAATCAGGGGAGGGGAGTGTGATGAATAAAAATTGTCTTGTGATCGTCACTGTATTTTGCGTGGCCTTGTTGGCCGTCGCGATCGCAGATGCCAAACCCAAGCCGGAGAAACCGCCGAAACCGGAAAAACCTGACCGACCCAATCTCACGACCGAATGCATTGTCTACATGGATAACGAGAACGACAATGACTCGGAGCACGTGTATCTGGTGGGTGGTCAGGATTGCGCGACAGTGGGCTGCTGTCCAAACGCCGGTCCGTCACCGCAGTTCGAGATGACCTTGCACAACGTGTGGTATACGCCTGCGGGTGGGGGAGACAAAGTACTTCTGGATGAGGATCCCGTCATCGGCTACATGTTCATGAACGGATTTGGCAGAAACGCGCCGTACGAGGGATGGCTGGTTCAATTCTGGACAGTCTATTACCCAGAACGCAGACCTATTGGTGGCGATTTCTTTTTCCAGATCAGAGGCGGCACGGAGGTCCCCCAACCCAAAAAGAGCAAGGTCGAGGTGATCGAATTTCTGGATGCGGATGACGCAACTCTTTGGTTTTACTACGAAGAGAACCCGCTGTGCGATTTCCCGAGTGAAACGGGCTGTGAACCATGCGCGGATGGTGTAGAAAGGGCCTGTGACCCATGGGAGGACCCCGAAGGGTGTATCTACCCCTGCTGGATCGCAGAACCGCTTGATAATGTCAGTTTCAGGATCGTACGGACCGGGGATCTGACCTACAGCGGCAACGGGGTCACGTGCACTGACATTCCCTGTGACTTCTCGGAATCAGAGGAGCCCATGGAGTGAATCGTAGGGGCGGGGTTTATCCCCGCCCTTTCGCCAGTTCCACAAGCGAATCGCCCGTGACGCGGAAGACCGTCCACTCGTCCATCGCCTGTGCGCCGAGACGCAGGTAGAAACGAATTGCAGGCTCGTTCCAGTCGAGGACCGACCATTCGAGCCGCCCACATCCCCGTTCGACGGCGATCTGCGCGAGGTACGAGAGCAAGACGCGCCCGATACCGCGACCGCGGAGCTTCGGAATGACGAAGAGATCCTCGAGGTAGATTCCCGGTCGACCGAGAAAGGTCGAGAAATTGTGGAAGAACAGTGCAAAGCCGGCCGGCTCCTTGTCGTAGGAGGCGATCACCACCTCGGCCACCTGCCGATCGCCGAACAATGTCTGGCGGAGAAGCCCCTCGTCAGCCACCACCTCAGGTGAGAGCTTTTCGTAGTCGGCCAGCTGGCGGATGAAGTCGAGGATCAGACCGGCGTCGTCTGCAGTGGCGAAACGGAGTTCTATGCGTGAGTCGCCCGTGGCGATCGATTCGTTCATGTCAGGTCTCCAGGGGTTCAGATTTCATAAAAGCTCCCTCGCCTCAAATCTCGCGACCACCATGCCGTCGCTGTCGAGCAGCTCGACGTGGTGAGCGGTCCTGCGGTAGGACTTTGCCTGTTCGAGCGCCGCAACCATCGCGAGATCGACATCCGTACTGTCCGGACACGCCATCATGGTCGTCGCCATCACACCGAAGTTGATCGTGCGGCCATCGATCTCGTAGTGACCCGAGAATTGGTTGCAGCCGCCGGTGCCGCTGACGCGTCTTTCCTTCGAGTG
>JBFFBV010000003.1:0-109100 GCA_041560205.1 Candidatus Sulfomarinibacter sp. | reverse complement strand
TTCTCGCCTTGCGAGAGCTTCGTCGACAAGCGGTTCAACTTGTCGGCGATTCCGACCTGCTCGGCGATCGAGGCTGCACGGTCACGGACTTCCCGGTTTAGGATGAGAGACCCGTTGATTCGGTAGGGTAGGAGAATATTGTCGAACACCGACAGGTACTCGAGCAGCTCGAACTCCTGAAAGACCATGCCGATTCGACGAATCCGGAAATCTCGCCGGGCACCGTCGTCGAGCTCGGTGACCTCGACGTCGTCGGTCGTGACCTTGCCCTCCTGCGGCAGCCGAATCCCGGCCATGAGGTGGAGGAGAGTTGTTTTCCCCGAACCGGAGGGCCCGATCACCGCCACCGTTTCACCGGTCTCGACTTCCAACGACGGGACGTTGAGCTCGAATTCGCCTTCGGCATAGCAGAATCGGAGATTGGATATCGAGATCATCCCAGGTGACGCATTGTACCAACGCACACTGGGAGCGAAGGAAGGGAGGCCATGACCCCTCGGGTTGAGCTTTGGCGCGATCTCGAGCTCTGCTCTACAAGGGTTCCTCTGGAAAGACGGTGTTCCAGTCGTCTTTCATGCTGACCACGGTCCAGGCACGGGCTTCGGCCTCTTCCAGTGCCGCCTCCAGGCGGCCGATCTTCGAGTCGCGATCGTAGGCCCACTCGCGCTCGGCGTCATCGTGGCGAACGATCAGCGCGAATCCCGGGCGGTTACCGCCGGTGGCGTACTGCAACATCTGCAGGTCGCCGTCGGAGTTGCCGAAGGCGGCGATCGGGCGGCGCCCGATGTGGGAGTTGATGCCGGCCGGTTTTTCCTGTTTGTCACCGATGAAGTCGATTTCCGGAAGGCGGACCAGTACCGGCTCGCCGTCCCGGACCTCGTAGGCGGTCTTGATGCTCGATCCGATGACCTGCTCAGGCGGGATGCCGTAGACATCTTCGGCCCACGGGCGCATGAACTCGATGCCGCCGGCGGAGGCGATGTAGGTCGTGAAGCCGTTGGCGCGCAGATAGTCGAGCACCTCGAGCATGGGCTGATAGACCATCTCGGTGAACGGCCGTCCAGTGTTTGGATGCCGTGCGGTGGCGAGCCAATCCATGGCGGTGGCCGCGAACTCGTCCGTCGTCATGCCGGCGTGGGTGGCCATCACGAGCTCGAGTAGCCCGTGCTCGCCGGTAGCTGCGAGCGATTCCATGTCGTCCTCGAGCACGGCCTTGAACGGCTGCCGGTCTGCCCACTCGGGATGCTCAGGAGCGAGCGCCTTGACCCGGTCGATGGCGAAGAAGAGCTGGAAATAAAGCGGCTGCTCGGCCCACAGGGTGCCGTCGTTGTCGAAGGTCGCGATGCGCTCGGGCTCCGGCACGAAGTCGGGGCTGGCCGGATCGGTGACTCGACCGACGAAATCGAGGATCGCCTGCTTGGCATTCCCGTCATTCCAGGACGGCAGCGGATCGGTCGTAGCAGCGGGTTGGTCTCCCGTCTCCGACGGGCCGCACGCCAGCAGGGCAATCGATAACAACACCACAGCGATGATCTTCTCGGTCTTCATGTGTCACTCCTTCGCATCAAAAATGGCGGGCCCGAAGGCCCGCCGTTGATTGTAATCGGATGGGTCAGTGTGCGGTCGGGTTAAGCTTCTCCATTACCTGGTCGAGGCTGAAGCTGGCCGCCTTCTGGCGCGGCGGAAACTCCTTGAAGGTCATCAGGAAATTCCCGACATAGGTCTGCGCCGGCACCAGCAGGTACACACGGTCGATCAGCCAGTCGTAGTAGGTGTTCGAAGTGCGGTATGAGCGCTCGTAGGGATCGCGACGGAGATTGAAGATCAGCGGTACCCGCAGAGGTGTAAACGGCTCGATCCACGCGCGGAGGGTACCGTATTCCTTTTGCTCCATGAAGATCAGCTTCCAGTCTTCATAGCGCAGTGCGGTGAGGTCGCCGTCGTCGGAGAAATAGAAAATCTCCTTGCGCGGGCTCTGCTCGGTCTGCCCAGTGAGCAGAGGCAGGATGTTGTAGCCGTCGAGATGGACCTTGTAGGTGCGGCCGATGGCCTGCACGCCGCCCTTCTTGAGGTCAGCCTTGATGCTGTCGTTCCCGGCCGCGGCCAGAAACGTCGGCAGCCAGTCCATGTGGTGGACGATCTCGTTGGTGTAGGTGTCGGCCTTGATTTTTCCGGGCCAACGAACCATCGCCGGCACCCGCCAGCCACCCTCCCAGTTGGTGTTCTTCTCACCGAAGAAGGGGGTGGAGGCCGCGTCAGGCCAGGTGTTGTAGTGTGGTCCGTTGTCGGTCGAGTAGAAGACGATCGTCTCGTCGGCGATGTCGAGCCGGTCGAGCAGGTCGAGGAACTGTCCGATGTGCATATCGTGCTCGACCATGCCGCAGCTGTACTCGTCGGCGTTCGGATACTGCTCCTTGCACCAGGCCATGCGCTCGTCGCTGACGTGGGTGCGGAAGTGCATGCGGGTGCCGCTCCACCACACGAACCACGGTTTGCCGGCCGCTTCCTGGCGCTCGATGAAGTCGATGGCGGCGGCGACCGTCTCGTCGTCGATGGTCTCCATGCGCTTCTTGGTCAGGGGGCCGGTGTCCTCGATGCGGCCGTCGGCATACGAGCGGATCACGCCGCGCGGGCCGAACTTCTGCTGGAATGTCGAGCCGTCCGCCAACACCATGTCGCCCGGATAGTCCTCGTTCTCCGGCTCCTCCTCGGCGTTGAGGTGGTAGAGGTTGCCGAGGAACTCGTCGAAGCCGTGGTTGGTCGGCAGGAACTCATCCTTGTCACCGAGGTGGTTCTTGCCGAACTGGCCTGTTGCGTAACCCTGGGCCTTGAGGAGGCCGGCGATGGTCGGGTCCTCGATCCGCAGACCGAGGTCAGCGCCCGGCAAGCCGACCTTGGAAAGGCCGGTGCGGAAGACGCTCTGGCCGGTGATGAAGGACGAGCGGCCGGCGGTGCAGCTCTGCTCGCCGTAGTAGTCGGTGAAGATCATGCCCTCGTTGGCGATCCGGTCGATGTTGGGAGTTTCGTAGCCGATCATGCCCCGGGTGTAGGCGCTGATGTTGGACTGGCCGATGTCGTCGCCCCAGACGACGAGGATGTTGGGCTGGTCCTGTGCGGCGACGGTGCCGGCGGCAGCGATCGCCAGGGCGAGGATGACAGTTGTCACTGACAGTTTTATCCGCATTCTCGAGCCTCCTTGTTTTGCTTGGTTTGAGTTGGGTGAAGCTGCATTCGAATACAGAAAACACCCGTGTCGGGATCGAATTCCCAGTCCATCGATATATTTCGCCAATCCCAGGTGGGTTTGAGAGCGCATACGCTCCCACGGCCCAGAGAGGTGAGGAAAAAGGAATGAGAGTCCGTGGGGGTGGGTGGGCAGGCCCTCACCCCCTCACGCCCTCACGCCCTCTCTTCCGACCAGCTACACTGGCGGCTATAGGGAATGTCATTGGAAAGTCTGACCGGTTGGATTCAAAGCCACGCGCAGCTCTGGCAGTACCTGGGCACGATTTCGCTCATCATGCTGGTCGTGACCCTGGTGGCCCTGCCGATCATTGTCATCAAGCTGCCCGAGGACTACTTCAGCAGGGAGGAGCGGAATCCGGCGAGACGAGCCAGGAAGTACCCGCTTTTCTGGGGCGCCCTTTCGATCCTCAAAAACCTGCTGGGTCTCCTGCTCATCCTTGCTGGATTGGCGATGCTCGTCTTGCCGGGCCAGGGCCTGCTGACGATCCTGATCGGTCTCACGATCTCGAACTTTCCTGGCAAGTACACGCTGGAGCGTCACATTGCCGGATTACCGGCGATCGAAAGGGCGCTCAACAAGATCCGGCGATCGGCCGGAAAGCCGCCCTTCCTGATGCCCGAGGACGAGAAGCAGTCGCCATCCTCGGTTTGATCAGGATCGATGGGAGTTGACATGGAACGACGGGTGTTCGCCGCCGGATCGATGCTCGCCGCGCTCGGCGTCGGACTGGGGGCTTTCGGTGCTCACGGGCTGAAGTCTGTCGTCACTGCGGAAAGGCTGGCCGTCTTCGAGACCGGGGTTCGCTACCAGATGTACCACGCACTCGGCTTGCTGGCCCTGGCGTGGGCGATCAGTCGATGGCCTGAGCGACGTCTGGCGCCGGCGGCGTGGTTGCTGCTGTTCGGAACGGTGGTCTTTTCGGGAAGTCTGTACCTGCTCGTGCTGACCGGCACCGGGTGGTTTGGCGCGATCACCCCTTTGGGTGGCGTCGCCCTGATCGCAGGCTGGGCCCTGGTCGCGTGGCGCCTGCTGACAAAAAGGAGCCAATCGTCAATCTGAATCGTCGAGCTTCTTGCGGACCGTATTCGCGAGGTCCACGACCGACCGCACGCCGCCTGGTACGGTTTCGCGGAGCGAGGTAATACCGGCGCGGATGCCCGCGATTTCGTTGCTGATGCGATTGATGTCGTCCCGCACCTCGTCGAAGTCCTTCTTGATCTCGTCCGACGCCAGGTCGCGGATCTCCTGGGCCACCTTCTCGTCGGCACGACCCGGCCGGGCCTTGAGCGCGACGATCACGGCGATGGCCGCCAACAGGAGGTTGGCGCCGCCGACGCCGAGGGCGGCGAGCGCCGGACCCAGGCTCGGCACCAGGGCGTGGTAGGCGGCGAGGTTGAGCAGGGCGAGGCCGACGAGCGCAAAGAGGGCCGCCACCACGAAGAGCGCGGCCTGGAAGCCCGTGCGCTGGACTTTGATCCGGGCCAGGGCGAGCTCGGCGCGAGCGAGGATACGCAGCTTGTGCATCGGCCCTCCTATTTTCTGGCCAGTCGTCGACCGAGGAGAACTCCGAGGACGACGGCCCCAACGAGCACCAGCGGTGTGATCTGCCTGACGTGCTTCTGCACCGAGTCGCCGATGGTCCGCCAGCGTGCGATCGTGGCGTGTCGACGTTCCGCGCGCCGCAGCCTTGCCTCTTCGCTTTCCGCGGCGAGCGTGGTCAGCTCCTGGCGAAGTTCTTCCAGCTCATCTCGTATCCGTGCGGCCGTCATGGTTTCCCCCTCGCTCGGGTCTCCGGTCTCCGGAAGGATTCTCGAGTGCTGACCCCAAGGAGTCGGAGAACGACCGTACGACAATACCGGCACCGGCAGGCGACCCGCAACCCGTAGCGAAACCCGGACGATCACAAAGTGACCTGAACGGCGACTTGAAGCGGCCTCGGTCCTGCTGTTCGTCAGCACCGTGGTGTTCTCGGGGGTGCCTCGACCTGCCGGATCTGGCCAGTGTCCGGTGATTCGGCGTGGTCACGCCGTGCGAGGGCGCACAGTCAGGGTGGGGTGGGATCTGGCTGCCTGGATGCTCATCGATTTGCTCGCGATTCGGCAAGTAAATTACTCAAAATATGGCATTTAAAAAATTTCGCCTGCCGGTCTATTTTTTCCGCACAGAGGTGTTTTTCCTGATATCATATGCGCCTCGATTCCCCCAGTTCGCATCTCAGATCGCTGTTCGAGTGCGTTCGATTCGTCGATTTGAGACGTGGGCTCAAACTCAATCTGTGGAACGGAAGGCTCCACGAACAACGAGGAGGACCTCATGATGAAGCGTCGATTCAGTGTCGCGTTCGGAATGTTGGCCGTCGTGATCCTGGTGCTCGGAACGGTCGGTTGCGCTCAAAAGGAGGAGGGAACGACCAGCGTCGCAGAGATCCCGTACACGACTGACTCCGAAGCGGCCCGCGCGTACTGTGAAAAGGGTGAGTACCTGAATGACGTCGGCCGCGGTGTCGAGGCGCGCGAGCAGTTCATGGCCGCGGTCGCCGAGGACCCGACCTTCGTGCGCGCGCACGTTGGCCAATCGAGCGCAGCGCTTTCCTTTAAAGAGTTCCAGACGTGTCTCGACAATGCGAGCGAGCATCTGGAAGGGGCCAGTGACGGTGAAAAGCTCATGGTCGCAATCAACGGGAGCTTTTTGACGAATGATACGGAACAGGGTGTCCAGCTCGCGAAGCAACTCGCGGAAGCCTACCCTGAGAGCGCTCGCGCGGCAATTGTTCTCGGCGGAATGCAGAGCGCGGTGAACGAACACGAGGCTGCACGTGCTTCCTACGCCAGAGCCCTGGAGCTGGATCCCAATTCCGCTGGAGCGCTGTTCTCGATGGCCAACAACTATCTCTTCAGCGAGCCGCGCGACTTCGCGATGGCGGAGGAGTACGCCAACACCATGAACGCCGCCTTTCCGAACGAGGCCAAGGTCTACGAGCTGATGGGCGACATCAAACGGGCACAGAACAACCTCGATGCCGCGCTCGAGGCGTACAACCAGGCGACGACGATGGAACCAGCGTTGGCACAGGCGCAACACAAGAGGGGGCATGTGAACTCGTTCCTCGGCAACTACGACGATGCCCGCGCCGCATATGACGCCGCCATTGCGTCCGCCGCGCCCGAGAACAAGGCCGGGTTCGCCCCATACCGTGCCTTCACCTACGTGCACGCGGGTGAGATCGACACCGCCCTGGACGAGCTCGAGGCGGTTGCTGAGAATGTCGAGGCCATGGGCACGCCGGCGGACCAGGTCAAGGGGTTCCAGGTCTTCGCGCTCACGAGCGAGGCGACCGTCGCGCTCCACTCGGGTCGTCTCGACCGCGCGGCGAACGCGATCGAGCGCCGAAATCAGTTGGTGACGGCGATCGGCGAGGAGATCGGCACCGACGACGCCATACGGCTTCGGGAGGCCAACTGCGAAATGTGGAACGGTTTGTTGGCCGCCTACTCGGGAGACACCGACGGGGCGATCGCGCACGCCGACAAGATCGCGATGCTGGTGGAGAGCGATGACAATCCGCGCAAGTTGGAGCCCTACCATTACGTGATGGGGATGGCGTACTTGAAGCAGGACAATTTCGAGCAAGCGGCCGAGCACCTCCGCCAGGCAGACTATGAGAACAACATGTACATCCGCTACCACCTCGCCCTGGCTGAAGAGGGCGTTGGCAACGCCGAGGAAGCCAAGGCCTTCTTTGCCGACGTGGCGGGTTACAACTTCAACTCGGTGGGCTTCGCCCTGCTCCGCGAGGAGGCCGTCGAGCGCACGGGGGGTTAGAACCGGGAGTCGAACCCACATCTGAAAAAATGTAGGCGGGCCGTGAGGGCCCGCCTACAATTCTTTGTGTGAGAAAAACTGCGTTTCTTGTCATCGCTTTGGCAAGCATCGTCGCCGAAGCCGTCGAGCCGAAGGCGATTCTCGACCGTGCCGTCAATCTGCGGCCGGAGGTTCTCGAGCTGGCGCTCGAGGCCTACGAGCAGGCGCAGGAGGGCGGCTTTGTTCGTCGTGAAGTCCTGACAATCATCGATTACGAGCTGCCGTCATACCAGCAGAGGCTGTGGGTCATCGACATGAAGGTCGGGCGCGTGCTCTTCCAGGAGTGGGTTGCGCACGGGATGGGCAGACCGCGTGGCTCGGGCGGCACCATGGAGGAGGCGCTGAGCTTTTCGAACGACAAGGGAACCCTGAAGTCGAGCCTCGGTGTGTTCGTCACGGCCGAAACTTATTACGGTCGGCACGGATATTCCCTCAAGCTCGACGGGCTCGAGGAGGGCGTGAACGACAACGCGCGCGAGCGCCTCATCGTCATTCACGGCGCCCATTACGTGTCCGAAGGCCGAGCCAACGATCGATTGGTCGGGCGCAGCTGGGGGTGCCCGGCGGTGCGGCCGGTCATCGCCAGGATCCTGATCGACGCCATCAAGGATGGCTCGGTGTTGTGGATCTACTACCCGTTCGACGAGTGGCTCGGGGAGTCCGAGTTCCTCGACGACGAATGAATCGGGGCCGATTCTCGGCTAAAAGACCGGCCTGGCCCTCTTGACGGCATCGCGCGTGCCCGCAGGCAGGTTGACCCGAAAGGCTTCGTCGAGGCCCTCGATGATCGGCGCGTCGCGGTTGTAAAGATCCCTGCGAAAGAACACGGTCCCTTCGTCATCGACCTCGGCCGTCCAGTACAGCAGCAACACCGCAATGGGATTTTCGAGGTTGACCCGCGTGGTCTTCCTCGAGGCCAGCACCTGGTCGATTCGGGCGCGATCCCAGCCCTGATCTTCGAGCAGGAGCTCCGCCAGCTCGAAGGGATTCTGGACGCGGATGCAGCCGGAGCTGAAGGCACGCTCCGAACGGCCGAAGAGACTCCTGCTCGGCGTGTCGTGGAGATAGACCATGTACGTGTTGGGGAACATGAACTTGACCCGGCCCAATGCGTTGTCCGGCCCGGGTTCCTGTCGGATCATGTAGGGGAATCCACCCGTCGCAGTCGCCGCCCAGTCGATCGTTGACGGGTCGACAACCCTCCCAGACGTCGTCAGGACCGTCATGTTGCTGCGCTCCAGGAAGCTCGGATCCTTGCGAATTGCGGGCAAGGTGCTTCTCCGGAGAATTCCGGGTGGGATCGTCCAGGTCGGGTTGAAGTCGAGGTAACGCATCGTGTCCTTGAAGATCGGCGTGGCGTGGTAGGGCTTGCCGACCTGGACCCGGGACTCCCAGACTTCCTCTCCACCCCTCCTGAGGTAGACGTGGAAACCGGCGACGTCGACGATGATGTGATCGCCCGGAAGATCGCGGAAAACCCAGCGCATGCGTTCGAGGCTGGCGCGGAGCTGGTTGATCCGAGTCTCGACCGGCACATTCAGCTCTTCGACGGTGCGGGGCCCGACCTTGCCGTCGGCGTCGATCCCGTGGCGCATCTGAAAGTGCTTGACCGCCTCCTCGAGACCGCCGCCGAAGTTCTGCGGGTCGGCGGGATCCGTCTCGCTCAGATCACCCGTGACGCGGAGACGCTGTCGGAGCTCGATGACTCGCTCGCCCCTCGCACCGACCTCGAGAGCCGGACCCGACGAGACGGTGGGCCAGCCTCCCGCGCCCATGATCGATCGGTACTGCCGGAGACCGTTGCGGAACCACCTGTAATGCGGATTCTGAGGCCCGAGAGTGTCCAGCGCGAGCGCGACCGTTTTGGTGTCGAGGATCTGGTTGAGGTAGGCCACCGGATCGTCGCGCATGATCTCGCGGCTGAAGTTCCACGCCGGGTCGAGATCGCCCGGATCGAGTTTTCCGAACTGAAGGGTGATGGCGAGTCGAGCGAGGGCGTCGGTGCACAAGATTTCGGTGCCGGCTCTGAAGACCGGATCGTTGATCCGAGGGCCCGGATTCAGCCGCGTTCCGAGCTGTTTGGCGTGAAAGTCTTGCGGGTTGAGTCCGTGATCGACCGATTTCAAGACCTGGTCGAAGAGCTGCTTGACCATCGCCGGGTCGTCCCACGCCGGGCGGTACTCGCGTCGCGAGTAGAGCGCGTCGATCAGGTCGAGCGCGGCGATCGGAGCGCCATCGACAGTCGCTTCCTGAGTCGTCAGCAGCATATCGATCCGATCACGCAAGACATCACGATCACTCGACTGGCCGAATGTGTTGCCCTGGCTCGAGATGCTGCCGAATAGAAACGCAACGATGACTGCCAAAAGACGCTGTTTGTTTTTCATGACGGGGGAGTGTACACGAAAGGTCCTGAGGTCCTGAGGTCCTGAGGTCTTGGGGTCTTGGGGTCCTGGATTAATCGAGAGATTTGATGAGGGCTGAGAGGGCAGCCGCGGTACGGCCTTGAAGATCGGATGCGGTCTTCGCCTCGTCTGAAGTGAGGTAGCCGAGACGAGTCGACAGATCTATGAGATATCCCAGTTCCCGAACGGAGGCGAAAGAGATTCCCAGGAACCGAATGAAGTCTTTTTCGGACGGACGAGCGCAACCCTCGACGATGTTGGCCGGTCCAGAGACGGCACATCTCCGCATCTGGGCAACCAGGCCAAATTTCTCCGTATCGGGAAAGTTCACAGTTACTTTGTCGACCTCAATTACGAGTTCGTCGGCCAGTCGGAACGCATCGAGTTTCCTATGATCTCTCACGCCTCTTCACCCCCAAAGACCTCACGACCCCAAGACCTCACGACCTCAGAAGGATTCTCCCACGTAGAAGTACCACGCGTCCGAGTCCTGGCCGACCGCGTAGTCGACGCTGAGGTTGAGGCCGGTGGTCTTCGAGATCTTGAAGCGAAGGCCGACCCCGGCGCTCGGGAGTGCGTCTTCGAAGGTGAAGTCGCTCCACGACGGGGCGACCTCACCGAATCCGGCGAACGCGACCGCACCCCACTTCTTGGCGAACTTCCAGCGGTACTCCGCCTGCACGGTCGCCATTCGCTCGTCTCGGAATCGGCCGCCGAAGTAACCCCGAAGGTCGACGCCCTGGCCGAACTTGCACAGTGCGTAGAAGGGAGCATTGCCGGGAGTCATGCAGATGGTCGCGCGGCCGGCGATGACCTTCCCCTCTTTGAGCTGGTGGTAGAAATTGAAGTCGCTCTTGCCGGCGGAGAAATCGAAGTCGCTGCCGATGGCCTCTTCCGAGTTGCTCCAGGTCGCATTGAAGAGCGTTCCCTTTGCTGGGTTGAAGCGGTTGTCGCGGCTGTCGTACTCGAGCATGACCCCGAGGCCGGCAACCTGGCTGTTCAGTTGGATAACTGGTGGGAGCTCGATGTCGAGATTCGACGTATCAAACTTGGAAGTGATCCTGAGGAACCAATATTGGAGGCCGACATACCAATCGCCCTTGATCCTCCGCAGGGCTCGCACGCCGGCTGCCCAACCGTCCTGGTTGAGCGGGATCGAAATGCCTCTGTCTCCGGGAAGTCTGCCGATGCCGTAGAAACGGACGTTGACGTCGAAGACGCCGGCGCCGGCTTTGATCTTCCACGCATCGTCGTCGAAGTAAGCGGCCTGTCCAACACCGTACGCATAACTCTCGGAGTCGGTGTAGGCAGCCGCCGCGGCCGTAAACGAAGGTTGCGATGTCTCGTCGAGCTGGTAGAGGTACATCCCTCCAAGGGCGAGTCCGGCACCGAAGGTCGGGTTGACGATCGGGATCGGTGCCACAACGATCTCGTTCTTGTTCTCGTCGTCGAGGCTTTCGAGCAACTCGGCCTCGTCCTCGAAGAGATCGGGCTCCTGCGCCGCGCCCGACGCCGCGACCAGCAGCACAAGAGGCGTGATGGTGGCTCGTTTCAAATCAAACACAGGTGCGAACTCTACACGACAGATATTTTCTGGTCGAAATGTGAGAGCCGGACCCCAATATTCCAAGACCTCACGACCTCAAGACCCCACGACCTCACAGCCTTTTCTCCTCGATCAGCTCGAGTGAGGTGATCTTCCACACGCCGTCGACGGGCTCGACCGTCATCTCGGCGACGTACTGATTCCGACGCTGGTGGATGTGTCCCCAGTGGCCGACCGAGGCGGCGACGTTCCAGGTGGATGTCGCACGGAATCCCCGGTCTTCAGGCTCCGCGGTGACCTCCAGCGTCTCGATCTCCTGGACCTTCGCGCGGGCGCCTCCCTGGCTTGCGAGCTCCAGGCCGCGGCGCGTCTCGAGGTAGGTCTCGGTCAAGAGTTCTCCACTCACGCTGTGGGCGAGGGTGTCGTAGATGATCTCCTCCTCGCGGAAATCGAAGGCGCGATAGACGTTGTACAGGAGCGCGGAGACGATCTCGTTGGCTCGGTCGTCGTCGATTCTGGCCGAGCGGGTCGTGAATGTCGTCGAAACGGCGACGGTGACCAGGACGGCTGCGGCTACGGCCGTCCTCAACCATGGCTGCTTCCCTCGTGCCGCGGCAACTGCGTTGACCACCACCAGAAACCCGAGGACCAACAGCAGAATCCAGCCGACGACGACCGTGCCGCGGAGCAGGAGCGATGGTGGGGCCTCGACCTCGACCAGGGTCGGGAGGGTGGGATTTTTGAGGAAGTTCTTCCACCACAGGATGTTGTCGTCCGGTACGAGGAAGAAGCGAAGTGGTCCGGCCTCGTCGGTTGCTGCCGCCGGGATTCTGGCGACCCGCTCCGGGAAAAGGGTCCAGGCGACGATCGCCTCTTCCGGATATCCCGTTCGAGGGTGGAGAAAGATCACCCCGAGTGTGGCTGCGGCTGCATCGAGTTCCCGCGGCGGGTTGATGACGGTCGAGGTGCGAAGGCTCCGTTCGAGGAAGTTGACCCGGTCGAGAGATGGGGAGATCGGCTCGCCATCGATGACGAGGTCGAGATGCTCTGCGAAGAACTCCGCGACTCGTTGCTTGACCTCCTCCTGGATCTCGACCGGAATGGTCTGCATGTCGCCGACGCCGACGTCCGCCCACTTCTGCACGTCGCGCGGTCGGGCGATGATCTCGACCCGTACCTCGAAGGGCTCGACGTACAGAAAAACGTTGAGCGGCGAGTCGTACTGCCTCCAGAGGTTGCGGTTGCGGAACTTCGAAAACCAGGGGTCCTGCCAGTCGAGGTCGATGGTCGACTCGGTGCCGAGGTATCGGAAGTCCATGACCGGGAGACCGAGGTGATAGGTGATGAACCCGATCGTCGCGGTCGGGAACTGACCGCCCGCGGTTGGCGGATGAAATGTGAGTGTCGAGGGTTTGCCGCGGAAGGCGTAGGAGAGAGCGACGAACACGACCGGCTCACCCTCGTCCTCGGCGGCCGGCAGGGGTTCGTCGGCGATCTCATCGCGTGGAACGCGGCGCCGCGGCTCGATGTCGGTCACGCGCCCGGGCAGGGGAGGGCCGCCGTCGGCCCGGATGACGAAATCCTCGGCAAAGAAGGTAATGAGGCGATCGACGAGGGGGCTGGCTTCGAGGCCCATCCGCGCACGCATCTCGTCCGGCAACAGGTTGTGAAAGGCCATCAGATCGGCGACACCGATCTCGAGGTCCACCGTGATCTCCGTCTCCTCGATCGAGATCTCGACGACGGTGGTCGCGGTCATCGCCTTGGTGACCACGATGGCGTCTGCGTGAACGGTGCCGGTGGCAAGGCAGCAGAGGAATGTCGCGATCAGAAGAGTGGCCAGGCCAAATGGATGAAGGGGGCGGGGGAATGTGGGGATGAGGGGCTGGGTCGTCGTCATGGGGCGATGGTAGACGATCGGCTGAGATTGTCATCCCGAGCGAGCCTCTTCCTCTGTCATCCCGAGCGAGCCTCTTCCTCTGTCATCCCGAGCGAGCCTCTTCCTCTGTCATCCCGAGCGGAGGTGGAGCGATAGCGACGCCGCAGTCGAGGGATCCCCCCATGTCGGAGAACGCCGATGCTCAGCACTCCCCGGGGAAGTCGGGGGATCCTTCGACTCGGGCCGCGGCGGCCCTCGCTCAGGATGACAGGGGCGCCGGGTGATGCAGAATATGGCCGCTCCGCGGCTAGTCCTTGTCGCGGTCGAATGTGTCCTTGGCCTTGTCGACCATGTCTTCGGCCCTGTCGGCCACGTCTTCGGCCATGTCCTTCGCCTTGTCGACTGCATCCTCCGCGATGTCGGCGGCCTTTTCGGCGATTTCCGCGGCAGCCTCGGCCGCCTCTTCGACGGCCTCCTCGATCGAGCCCGCGATGCGCCTCGCGCCGGTGCCGAGGATGATCATCGACCAGCCGGTCAGCACGATGTGGATGCCGACCAGAAGACCGATCGCCCACGCGCCAGAGACCGGCCACTGGCGCCAGATCATGAATCCGAGGAGGACGGCGACGATGCCATTAAAGAGCACCCAGCCCCAGCCCTGGTCCGGCTTGATCCTGAACGCCGCGATGATTTCTGAGATACCGTCGACGAGGAAGTAGATCGCCAGCAGCATGGTCATCGTGACCAGACCGACGAGGGGCCGGAAAATCATCAGAAGACCCGCAGCGACGCCGAGTAGACCGATGATCGTGCCCCAAAACCCGGTGCCCCATTGTCGGGACTTCAGGGCGTGAACGATCTGTGCAATTCCCGAGGCCAGCAACATCACGCCGACGAACACCGTTACCGCAACTCCGGTGATGAGCGGAGACGCGACTGCGACGACTCCGAAAACAACCGTCAGGATTCCCAGGAAAATCAGCAGGCCGGAGTTTTTCTTCGCTTCCTCCATCCACGACGCTTCAGCCATGGTCTCCCCCTTTTCTCTCCTTCGCGCGTTCCAGATGATGCTGGGAGCACGCTAGTGTGGTTTGGGGACGCCGTCAAGTGGATGGGCAATCACCACGCGTAGGCGAAGGCGAGGCCGTAGACCCAGACTTTTTCACCCTCGACCAGATCGAGGTTGATTTGCGGGGTGATGGCGTAGTTCTGGCCGATCGGAAAGTTCCATCCGGCGCCCAGCCGAAAGACGAAATAGGTTTCGTCGTCGTCGAAGAGGTCGATCTGCTCCGGGTCCTCAGTCGTGACGTGGGGGTCGCAGCCGCAGTCCTCGGCCGCGCCGCGGCCCCTGCGAAACTCGATGCCCGGCGCCATCAATATTTGCAGCCGGCCGACCGGCAGCCAGGTCAGCGTTGGAGCCAGGATCGCGTTGCGGAGCTCACCGCCGGCGTAATCGAAAAGGACGCCGAGGCCCCAGCGTTTGGCGATCAAGCGCCGGTACTCCAGGCCCCAGGTGAACTCGGTGTCGTGGCCGTGCTCGTCGGTCAGGCCGACGAAAATGCCGACGTCGTTGGTGTGCCAATGCCGGCCGCCATGCGGCTCACCGCGATCCTCGTACTCGGTTTCGTCGGTGTGTTCTTCGTGTTGGCTCTCGGTTTCATGTGAGGCCGTTGCTTCGGTGTGCTCGGTGTGTTGAGCGGCGCCCGGAATCGCGCAAAGAAGAATCGAGAAGAGCGTGGCGATCAGGAATAGCACCGAGTATTTCAATCGTCGTGCCTCCGCAGGGATGATAACAGCGCACTGATTCAGGCGATCATCTGCTTGGTGGGGTCCAGGAGATGCTGTACGATGCCGGGGCTTTTACGTGGCATCACGAAAAGGCGAATCGAATTTTCTGGAGACATCCATGGCCACCAAACACCCGAAGGGGCTGAGACCACTGTTCTTCACGGAGATGTGGGAACGCTTGGGTTTCTATCTGATCGTCGGCATTCTCTACCTTTACATCATCGACACCGAGCGTGGCGGGCTGGGGATGTCCAATGCGGCGGCCGGTGAAATTTACGGCACCTATCTGGCCTTCGTGTACTTCACCCCGTTCCTCGGCGGAATGATCGCCGACAGGTATCTGGGATTCCGACGATCGGTCTTCATCGGCGGGCTCTTGATGGCCGCGGGTTATTTCGCCCTGGGCGTTCGGAGCATGCCGACCTTTTACTCGGGTCTGGTCCTGCTGTGTCTGGGTAACGGCCTGTTCAAGCCAAACATCTCGGCGATGGTGGGCAATCTCTACGAGCCCGGGGACCCGCGCCGCGATGCCGGATTCAACATCTTCTACATGGGCATCAATATCGGCGCCTCCGCCTCGGCCTTGCTGGCGGCCCCGCTTCGGAATCTGTGGAGCTTCAACCTCGCGTTTACTGCGGCCGGTGTCGGCTTGTTGATTTCGGTCGTGATTCTGAGCATCAAGTGGAAGGGTCTGGCCGCCGCAGATCCGCCACGAAGTGCGCCGAGTGAGGACGACGTCAGCATGAAGCAGATCATGACGACGATCCTGCTGCCGGCCGCGATCTTCGGCGCTGTTGGATACATCGTCGGCCAGTACCTGCCCTTCGTCGTCAACACCATCGGCCCGGTGACCTTTGCCTTCCTGGTCGGCATGCTGCCGATTGCCGCCTACTTCGTGCTTCTCGTGAAACGCGCGGCGCCGGAGGAGAAACCCGGACTGGCGGCGCTCATCCCGGTCTATGTCGCGGGTGGCGCGTTCTTCATGGTGCTCCACCTCAGCGGCGGTCTGATGACGGTCTTTGCCGAGCACGACTCCGACCGCCAGGCGGAGTGGATCCCGAAGGCGACTGATTTCTACGCCCAGAAGGCGATGCCCTCCTATTTCTCGAACGCAGGCCCGGACCTCGATCGTCCGCACCCGGATACCCTGGTGATCGTGGACGCCGACGCAGAGTCGATGTTCGGCGCCCGCATCATCACAGAGTCGCTGGTGCGGAGCTTCGAGGAGAATCTCCAGCTGAATGTTCTCGTGCTCGACCCGGCCGGCTTCCCCGAGGACGAGCGTTTTCTCGCCTGCGGGGTCTACGGGGATCAGAACGTCAGCCTGTCGAAATCCAAGGATGCGCACGGAGTCACCACAACCACCGTCAAGCTCAGCCCCGAGAACGCCACCGCGTCGAGAAGAGTGACTCTCGGACGATACTTGGGCGGAAGGAATGTGGCAGTGCTGCTGGTGACGCAAGAGACATTTGACTCCGTCTACCGCCTGGCCGATGAATCGACGCCAAACCTCGAACCCGGCACCTACGTGCGCCTGGTGAACGCCGAGATGATCACCGGGCTCCTCAACCCGGTCTTCGTGGTTGCGTTGACCCCGGTCGTGGTGTGGTTCTTCGCCATGTTGGCCGCTCGTGGGCGGGAGGTCTCGACCGCACGCAAGATCTTCTACGGCATGGTCATCACGACCATCTCGATCCTGGTGATGGCGCTCGGCGCCCATCTCGGTGAGGACGGAGCCATCAAGACCTCGATGATGTGGCTGGTGATCTACTACCTGATCATCACCACCGGCGAGCTCTGTCTCTCACCGATGGGTCTTTCGCTGGTGACCAAGCTTTCGCCCAAGCGGTTGGTCGGTCTGATGATGGGTGGCTGGTTCCTGTCGACGTCGATCGGCAACAAGCTCGCCGGCTTCATCAGTGGACTGGAGCCGTCGACGATGATGTTCATCATCCTGGCTGCGGCCATTCTCGGAGTCGCCGGTTTCATCTACCTGCTGCTGCCCAAGCTGGATGCGGCGATCAAGCAGTATGGTGCATAGCAGCGCGATCCAACATCTCAATCGAAGCGACCCCCGCCGATGTGGTGGGGGTTGTTCTTTTGTTACGAGATGCACCCGCCCCTCCGCCCACCCAGATGCAGGATACACGGCCGCCCGCGCGCCCTGTGAATCAGCAGCGGTAATGCCGTGGGGAAGGGTGGATGGATCCTGCATCTTGCACCTGGGTGAGTGGGTGGTCGGGTGCATCTGGTCTCCCGAGACGGGTGGGTGGGTGGTCGGATCGGATACCATAGCCTCATGATGCGGTCCGAAGAGGACCTGATTCCCTACTCCCCGGGACGGCTCGAGGGCTCGCCGCTGCTGGTGCTGGCGCCCCACCCGGACGATGAGGTCTTCGGCTGCGGCGGTGTCCTCGTTCAGGCCGTCAATGCCGGCGCCGAGGTGCGGCTGGTGATCCTGACGGACGGCGCCGAGCAGGGAGATCCAGATGTCCGGCGCGCCGAGGCGACGGAGGCTTCGAAGAGGCTCGGTCTCGGTGAACCCGAGTTCTGGGGGCTCGCCGACCGGTCGCTACGACCCGATGACACCGAACTGGCGGAGCGGGTTGAATCTCTCCTGATCGAATTCGCTCCGAAGCTCGTCCTGCTGCCATCGCCGGCCGAGATCCATCCCGATCACCGTGCCGTGGCCGTGCTCGTTTACAGCCTGCTGCAGTCGGCCACCCTGGGGGGCGATCTCCATGACGCGCTTCAATCCACGAGGCTCGCGACCTACGAGGTGTCGGCGGTATTGCGGCCGAATCTCCTGGTCGACGTGAGTTCCGAGTGGCAGACGGTCCTCTCGGCGGCCGAGGCCTACCCCACCCAGCTCGAGGTCCATCCGTACATCGAGGTCATGGACGGCATGGCGCGCTCGCGGCGTCTCACCCTGCCCAAGGGAGTGGAGCGGGCGGAGGCCTATCACGTCGTGGACCCACGATACGTGCGAACCCATTCGGCCGCCGAATGGGCTGCGGCGCAGGGCCCGAGCGACGGGCTCGAAGATTCCGGCGACGCGGTGGCCCTCGACGTCGTGGTCCGCACGAAGAACCGACCCCATCTGCTTCGGGAAGCGCTCGAATCGATCAGGGCGCAGCTCCACCCCGCCCGAAAGGTCATCGTGGTGAACGACGGGGGGGAATCCCTGGCGGCGCTCGGTTCATCCGACGATTTTGGGGTCGATCTGGAGCTGGTCGAGCTGGAGCAGTCGCGCGGCAGATCGGGGGCAGCCCAGGCTGGGCTCGAGTGTGCCGCTGCGTCGCACGTCGTGTTTCTCGACGACGACGATCTGATGTACCCCGATCATTTGCTGGTGCTCGGGAGGGCGGTGGCGCGAGGCGTGACCGCGCCCTACGTGGATGCGGTCCAGGGCCTGTGGAAAATGGCCGACACCGGGGAGCTCGAGCAGGTCTTTCGCCACCGCACCTTCGGCGGCGATTTCGATCAGGCGCGTTTCGCGCTCGTCAATCACATTCCCTTGCCGTGCGTGGCGATCCCGCGCGAGCTCGCGCTCGAGCTCGGTGGCTTCGATCCGGGCCTCGACCTCTACGAGGATTGGGATCTGCTCCTGCGCTTGGTGCAGCGAACAGATCTGGTTCACATTCCAAGGGTCACCTGCGAGTACCGCATGATCGAAGGCTTGGGTGAGATCACCGGAGCCAACCCGCCTGGTTCGCCGGGCCAGCTTGCAGCGCTCGAGGACATCTGGAGGCGGCACGGTCTCCTGGAGGATGGAGCCAAGCTTGCATCGGCGGTGATGTCGCTTGTGGCGACCCGTGACCGCGCTTCCGAGCAGGCGCGGATTCGCGATGAGCATCTCATCGATCTGCGGGGCACGAAGAACGGCATCGAGGCCGAGCTGGTTCGCGTGCACACCGAGGGCGAGCGCCTTGCAGTGCAGAACGAGGCGCTCAAGCAGCAGGCCGCGGAGTTGGAGAGGGCGAAGGAAGACCTCAGCGCCGAGGTGCTGAGGCTGAACGAGATCCTCGGCATGATCACCAGCTCACGGACGTGGCGGTTGCGGACCTTCCTCCGCGGCCTCGTGGGCCGTTCGTAGCGACCATGAGCCGCGCCTTCCTCATCTGTCCCGAACCGGTGCGATCCATCACCGCAGGGGTCGGCACGCGCTTCCTGACGCTCGCCAGGGTGCTCGCCGAATCCGGCCACGATGTGACGCTAGCGGTGCCGAACGATGCGAATGAAGCACCGCAGATCGAGGGCGTGGATGTGATCCATGCCGAGCCCGATCGGATCGGATCGCAGGCGGACGGTCACGACTGGGTGCTGTTGCACGGGCACCTCGGAAATCACTATCTCTCGCAGCGCGACGACCTGCCGCTGGTCGTCGATCTCTACGACCCCTTCCTGGTAGAAAACCTCCATTACCACCGCGATCTCGGTCTCGCACCCTTCAAGACCGACCACGAAACCTGGCGGCGGCAAATGGGTCGTGGAGATCTCTTCCTCTGCTCCTCGGAGGAGCAACGGCTCTACTACCTCGGCTGGTTGACCGCTCTCGGTCGCGTCAACCCACTGGTCCTCGAAAACGATCCGCAGCTCCAAAGGCTGATCGTCGAGCTCCCATTCGGCACCCCGGAGAGCGAGGCCCCACCGGTTCCGCCCCGGTCCGAGGTGCTGCCGGGCGTCGAAGACGAGGCCCCGGTGCTCTACTTCGGCGGCATCTACGACTGGTACGATCCCACGACTGTCCTCGATGCCATGCCGTCCCTGCTCGAACGGGACCCGCGGACGACGCTGGTGTTTGTCGACCACCCCCACCCCGAGCTGACGCCGCAGGGGGTCGCGGCGGAGGTTCGGAGCCGGGCGAAACGGCGAGGCTGGCTGGGCTCGGCGGTCAGATTCGAGTCGTGGAGGCCCTACGATCGTCGATTCGAAGTGCCGCAGGTCGCCGATCTGGCCGTGGTGACGCACCGCCCCGGGCTCGAGACCGACCTCAGCCTTCGCACCAGGTTGGTCGATCTGTTGTGGCTCGGCCTGCCGTCGATTGTCAGCGCCGGCGGCGGCATGGCCAGAGTGGTCGAGCAGTCGGGAGCGGGAGCGGTCGTTCCCGCTGGGGACAGCGAGGCCGTGGCGAGCGCCATCACAGAGTTCCTCGATGACGGTGTGCGCCGCCACGACGCCGCTCTGGCCGCCTGGAAATGGGCGGAAAATCACAGATGGAAGGTTGTCGCCGCACCACTGCTCGAGTTTGCCGCCAAGCCCTGGCGCGATCGGCACCGGGAGCGATTCCACGAGCTCGGGCCGGGAACGGTGTCGGGAGAGGAGCCTCTGCTGCAGCGATTGCAGCGCGCCCTGCGCCGCAAGCGGGGTGGTCGATGAAGGCTTCGGTGATCGTCGTCGTGCACGCCGGGGCCGACCGGCTTGATGACAGCCTGGAGTCGCTGCGCCCATACGAGGAACGATCCGGCATCGAGGTGGTGCTGGTTGACAACGGTTCCGCCGACCGGTGCAGCGATGCCGCGCGCGTGCGGTTTCCGTGGGTCAGAGCCACTCGCTCCGACACCAACCTCGGATTTGCGGGCGGCGTCCACCTCGGCGCCGATGTGGCCGAGGGCGATGTGCTGGTGTTTCTGAACGACGATGCAGCTGCAGCGGACGGCTTCGTCGAGGCCCACCTGGAAGCCCTCGGCTCGAATCCGAAGGCGGCTGCCAGCGCGGGACGCCTTCTGAGCTGGGACGGAGCGCGACACGACTTCGTGCGCGGCGGGGTGACCTTCGACTGTCACGCCTTTCAGCTCGGCCAGGGTTTTCCCTTAGATGAGGTCGAGCCCCCTCGAGTGGGGGAGGTGCTTCCCTTCGCCTGCGGCGGCAACATGGCGATCAGGAAGGACGATTGGGATCGGAGCGGCGGTTTCGACAAGGGGCTTTTCGCATACTTCGAGGATGTCGATCTCGGGTGGCGGCTGTGGGCGACGGGCCGGGAGGTGGTGGCCGCACCGGACGCGGTCGCGCGCCACAGGGGTGCTGCGACCTCGGCAAGCTTTGGAGATTATCGAAGGGGCGTGCTCTTCGAACGCAACGCCTTGCGCACCTTTTTCGTGTGTGCCGACGACACCTGCAGGGAGGCTTTCGGTGCCGCCGTCTTCGCCACCTTCCTGCACAGATTGGCGGCCTTCTCCAATGGTGATCGGAATCTCGGTCAACAGATTTCGGACCCGTTCGGCGATTCCGGGCCCGCGCTCTCGCGTGCCGAGCGATGGAAGCTCCGGGTGAAAGACAGGGGCATGCTGGGCGCGGCCCGTCACCTGCTGGCCCGGGCGTTGCTGGGACCTCGCGCGGGTGCGCCGGTGCTCGAGGACGGTCCTCTGCTCATGCAGCTCCGGGCGGGACAGGGTTTTTTTGCCGGCATCGACGGGAGCGAAGAACGACGCTCGAGCTTGGCAGCGGCCAGAGCAGTGCCAGACCGCGAGATCCTCGCCCGCTTTCCACGGCTGGTCGTGCCGACCTACGCGGGCGACGAGCGGTGGTTTGCCTCCGCTGCCTTCCGGAAGCTCCTGCCCGACGGCTGGCCGCTCGATTTCCGACAGCTCGACGAGATCATCAAGCTGTAAGCGCCCACCCATCCACCCAGGTTCAAGATACAAGGTGCGCGATACAAGGCCGCCCGCCGTCCCAGGGTCAGCTGGAGCGAGTCCGCGGGAGTTGGTGGTCGGGTCCTGCATCTTGTATCGGGTGGTTGGGCGGGCATTTGTCACCTGGGCGTAAAACATCGGCGAATCGTCACACAGGGGGTCTCACATTCCTTAGAATTCCACGGTTCGCTTTGCCGATAAAGCGAGGCAGAAGACAGGATCAAGGAGAAGAAGATGTTTCGAATCATTGTACGCGGCGTGTTCATCGTGGTGCTGGTGGCGATGGCGGCACCGGCCTTCACCCAGCAGACCGAGCCAGAGACACCGGCCGACGAGACAACCGAGGCCGCGGAAGAGGCAAAGAAAGAGGGCCGCGTCTTTAAGGACCAGATCGTGGTCACCCCTGGTCGCCAGGAGCAGGCCTCGGGCGACGCCCCGGCGCCGATCACGGTCTTCGACCGGGAGACGATCGAAAAGATCCAGCCGGAGAAGATGGCGGACCTCTTCAAGGCGGTCCCCGGGGTCGAGATCGAGGGCGAGGGCCCTTTCCGCGGCATTCCGGTCATTCGCGGCCTGAGCTCGAACCGGGTGCTGATCCTGGTCGACGGCCAGCGCCTCAACAACGCCCGTGAATCGACGTCGTTTGCCGGCATCCAGCCCGCGCTCGTCAACCTTTCCGAGGTCGAACGGATCGAGGTCCTGAGGGGACCGGCATCGGTCCAGTACGGCTCGGACGCCATCGGTGGCGTGATCAACATCATCACGCGCCAGCCGAACCTCGGGGAGCAGGAATTCAGGGTCAGCGGTGACGTGGCCCTCGAGTACGGTACGATCTCGGACTCGCAGGCGGGCCGGGTGTCAGTCACTGGCACCGGACGGGGATTCTCATTCTACGCCGGCGGATCGTACGAGAAGGTCGACGACTACACAGCGGCCGACGGTGCCTCCGAGGACGAGAGGTACGCGGAATACGTCCTCGAAGACAACACGGTGCCGAACAGCGGCATGGAGCAGACCAACTTCAACGGTGGTTTCAAGTTCCTCACCGGGAGCCAGGGCGTACTGAGAATCGATGCCGAAGTCGTGCGGACCCAGGACGTGGGCTTCCCCGGCTTTTCTCTCGAGACCAACGGAATCGACTTCACGTTCCCCAACTTCGACCGCGACAAGGTCAGCGTGGCCTGGAACTCGGGCCCGGTGTGGGGCCTTACGGACATTTCGTTGAGCACCTATTATCAGGGCATCAACAAGGAGAGCTCGAGCATTTTCTCTTTCCCGGGCTACCTCTCCGACACCTACACCCAGTCCGAAATCGACTCGATCGGGTTCAACGCGCAAGGGATCGCCGATGCCGGCAGGCACAGCCTCACTTTTGGAGTTGACTATTACACCGACGACGTCGAGGACAACGCCCTCAACGAGACGTGCTTCGGTCCTTTCTGCCTGCCTCCGAGCACAGAGGTGGGGGTGCCGAAGAGCGAGCAGAGGGGGATCGGCGCCTATATTCAGGATGGCTGGACCCTCAGTGATCAGTTCATCCTTCAGCTCGGTCTTCGGGGCGACACCTTCAGCTTTGTCAGCCAGGACGACCCGGATTACCCGGGCGAACCCTTCGATGTGACGGACTCGGCTGTGTCGGGAAACGTCGGTCTGACCTGGAGCGTGACCGACAACGTCAACCTCACCGCACTGGTGGCCCGCGGCTTCCGGACCCCGAACCTCCAGGAGCGGTCGTACACCGGGATTTCGACCGACCAGACCACCTTCATTCTCCAGAACCCGGACCTCAATCCGGAAACCTCGTGGAACTACGAGATCGGGACCAAGGTGCGTTACGACCGCTATAGCGGCGGCTTCCACCTCTTCTACAACGATCTCACCGACTTCATCACCCTCGTCTTTCTCGATCCGAGTGAAAGCCCGATTCCGGGGCTCGACGCGGCGCAGCTGCAGAACATCGAAAAGGCCACGATCTGGGGTGCCGAATTCGATCTCGAAGCGATCTTCGCCGACTGGTGGACCGCCTTCGGCTCGGTCGCCTACCTCAAGGGCGAAAACGACATCTCCGGCGAGCCGCTGTCGGCGATTCCGCCGCTCAAGGTCATCCTCGGTCTTCGCTACCAGCGAAGTGCGTGGTGGACCGAGGCGAATCTGCGTTTTGTCGACCGCCAGACCGATCTTCCGGAGGACGATCCTTTCTTCGACACCGGGACGGTTGGATTCACGGTCTACGATCTGCGCGGTGGCTACGACTTCGACTTCGGCCTCGGCTTCCTGGTCGCCATCGAGAACATCACCGACAAGCTCTACAACGAGCCTTTCAACAACCGACCCGAACCTGGCCGCAACTTCCGAGCGACGCTGCGGTATCGGTTCTAGAGCGAACAAAGAGCGAAACCGATTCGCGAAGCGTCATCCTGAGCGGAGCCCGGCACTCCACGGAGAGTGTCGGGAGGAGTCGAATGATCCCCCGACGTCGGAGAACGAACCGCAATGGACACTCTCCGGCTTCCGGGGATCCCTCGACTACGGCGTCGCTTTGCTCCACCTTCGCTCGGGATGACAGAATAATTGGCTCGCGAGGCAATGTGGACGCGAGGCCTCGCTCAGGATGACGCTGCGCGGGACGGCTTCAGGTAGAAGAGGTCGCCTTTTCCAGCGATCGCTTGCCGGTCAGGCTCTCGATGTCGATCCGCCAGACACGGGTGGTGGCGGTGGTTTCTTCTTCGAAGTCCCAATCTCGCCCCGAGTAGTGGAGCATGATTTGATGGAGCCCGTGCACCTTGTCGTCGGTCGTGGTGAGCTCGGTGATGACGCCGTAGCCGATGACGCTCTCGAAGGCAAAGGTCCAGGCGCAGGGATCGTCTTCGTCTCGTTGGAGCGACACATTCGCTTCGAGCTCGAAGCAGACGCGGTTGTTGGCGGCGATGAAATCGAGCTTGCGGCCGGTCTTTGCGGTGTGGATGTAGATGTTGTCACCGTCGTAGCCGAATGAAACCGGGACGACGTAAGGCTCATCGCCATTGGCGAAGGCGATTCGGCATACCTGGGCCCCGCGGATGATCTCGTCGATCTCGTGACGGTTGACGATTTCCCTGTCGTGTCGCCTCACGAACGCTCCTTCCGCGCCCTCGTGGCGATGAACGATGGGATGTACCGGGAGAGGACGTCTTCCTCGGGAGGGTAAGCGTCCTCGTAGAAGCCCGTGAGGACAAAACCCGCGAGGAGCTGGCCCGCGATCTGGTCGGCCAGCGTGTGGCTGAACTCGAAGGGCTCGCTCATCTCCAGGTGTTTCGCTCGCCGCTCATCCGGAAGTGAATCGAGATCGGAGTAGGGGATGGAGTGGGCGACGCACAGCAGGTCCGAGTCGTGCTCCAGATCGTAGGGGAACAGGTACCGCAGCGGATTGGTGAATCCGGCGAGAAGCTCACCTCCTGTGCAGAGGACCCGGGCGCACTCCGCCCACACCGGGTGGACATTGGGCACGAAGGCGTTCGACACGGGGTGGACAATGAGGTCGAAAGACCCGTCCGCCAACGATCCGAGATCGGCCATGTCACCCTCGATCGTCTCCAGCTCGAGACCATCCCGTTCGGCCACCAGGCGATCCTGATCGAGCTGTTTCGATGAGGCGTCGAAAACAGTCACCTTCGCTCCTGCCGCAGCGAGTATCGGGCCCTGCTGCCCACCGCCGGATGCGAGACACAAGATCCTCACTCCGTCTATCTTGGGAAACCATGATCGCGGCACGGGCCGAGTCGGTGTGAGGACGATGTGCCACTCGCCTCGACGTGCCGCTTCGATTTCCTCCGGCGACGCCGCTACGGTCCAACGGTTTCCCTGCTCAACCTGGGCGTCCCAGGCGCGTCGATTCAAATCGAAGATTTCATCTGTCACGCCGCCCTCAGTCAATGTTCAAGAAACCCTTGGAGTACAACACCGCGCGACCCGCAATGTGAACACGGTCGTCGACCAGCCGGCACGCGAGGTCGCCGCCCCGTTCCGAAACCTGTCGAGCCGAAAGCTCGGTCTTTCCCAGACGATCGGCCCAGTAGGGTGCGAGGGTGCAGTGGGCCGCACCGGTCACTGGGTCTTCGAGAATTCCCATCTGTGGCGCGAAGAATCGTGATACGAAATCGACGTCATCCCCTGGCGCAGTGACTATGACACCCGTGCAGTCAAGCTGCCCCAATTCATCGAAGTTTGGGCGCAGATCTCGAAGCGTTTGTTCTGAGTTGAATACAACAAGAAAATCACGTTCTTTATGGACCTCTTCGAAGTCAGAAGATAAACCGTTTTTGAGATGTAACGGTGCTGGAAATGGTGATGCCTTCCGAGATGGAAAATTCATGACCAATGACGACTCCTTTTTGACCACGGTCAGGTCGCCGCTTTGGCTTCGAAAAACAATGCTTTCTCCCTGATAATCAAAATGTTCGAAGAGTACATATGCGCTCGCGAGAGTCGCGTGCCCGCACAAATCAACCTCGATTTTCGGTGTAAACCAACGAAGTTCATAATAATCTTCTTTGGGAACAAAAAAAGCTGTTTCTGATAAATTGTTTTCGGTGGCTACTTTTTGCATAATTTCGTCATTCAGCCACTCATCTAGAGGACAGACGCCAGCCGGATTACCGTGAAAAATTTTATCTGTAAATGAGTGAACTTCAAAATAGAGAATCATGGATTAATCTCCAATATTTTTGAGAAGTTGTTCCTTAAGAAAATCGACTTTCAGACGATGAAAATGAAGCGCGAACTGCGACCGCCTGACACCGTGCCGGGTGCGCGGATAGACGACGAGTTCGAAGCTCCTGTCGGCGGCGGCCAGCTTGCCGATGAGTTGGAGGGTCTGCTGGAAATGGACGTTGTTGTCCATCGTGCCGTGGGCGAGGAGGAGTGATCCCTTGAGCTTTGTTGCGAAGGTCAGCGGTGCCGAGTCGCGATAACCGACGGGGTTGTCGGTGGGTGAATCCATGTAGCGCTCGGTGTAGATGGTGTCGTAGAGGGCCCAGTCGGTGACCGGTGCGTAGGCGATTCCGGCACGGAAGCTCTCGGGGGCTTTGAGCATGAGAAGAAGGGCCATATACCCGCCGTAACTGCCGCCGTAGACGGCGATGCGGTCCGGGTCGACCCAGGGCTGGGCCTCGAGCCAGCGGGCGGCCGCGAGCTGGTCGTTGAGCTCGTACTCGCCCAGGCGACGGTGGATGACTGTCTCGAAGGCGTGGCCCCGGCCCCACGTCCCCCGGTTGTCGACCAGAAAGACGCCGATCCCCATGTCGGCGAAGAGGCGGTAGGTCTGGTGGATCGAGCCTCCCCAGCGGTCCGCCGTGAGCTGGGAGTGAGGTCCACCGTAGACGTAGAGAACCATCGGATGGCGTTTCGTGGGATCGAAGTCGCGTGGACGAACGAGCAACGAGTGGAGCTCAGTGCCGTCGTCTGCAGCGATCGATCCCGCTTCGACAGGGAGCAGGTCCCATTCCTCGAGGATCTTTCCCGATGCCCAGATGCGTCGAACGAATTCACCGTCGGTTGTGAGGAGGTCAGCGCGTGGCGCATGATCGCAGGTCGACCAGTGGTCGACGAGGTGGTTCCCGAGCGGTCCGAGAGCTGCTTCGTGGACTCCTCGTATCGATTCACCGAGCGGCTGGAGCGCGCCGGAGGAGAGATCGACCCGGTAGGGAAGGCGATGGCGAGGATCGTCTCCCGTTCTGACAATGAACGTGTGCTCTTCCTCAGGATCGGTGCCGAGGACCTTTTCGATCTGCCACTCGCCACGCGTCAGGCGGCGCTCGAGTGTGCCGTCTGGTCGATAGAGGTAGAGATGGCGCCAACCGTCGCGCTCGCTGGTCCAGAGGAAGCGGCCGTCGGACAGCCAGTGGAGATCGTCACGGATATTGATCCACGCAGGATCGGTGTCGGTGACGAGAGTCCGCACCTCGCCGCTCGTTGGATCACCGACCATCAGATCGTGGATCGTCTGGTCGCGGTTGAGCCGCTGCACCCAGACCTCGCCTTGCGGTGTCCACCCAGCACGGGGTAGGTAAAAATCGCCTTCGCCGGTGTCCAGCCAAACCGGGTCGCCGCCTTCGAACCCGACCACCCCAACGCGGACGATGGGGTTTGCAGACCCGGCCTTCGGGTACCACTGTTTTTCGAGCCCGGGATACGGGGCGTCGTCGTCGGTGATGGGAACGATGCCGACGGGCCGCTCATCGAACTGCATGAACGCCAGCCGCTTTCCGTCGGGCGACCACCAGTAGGAGCGCTCGACGCCGAGCTCCTCCTCGTACACCCAGTCGGCGAGACCGTTGAGCAGGTATCGGTTGTCGCCGCGGTCGGTGACGCGATGCTCATTCCCCGTAGCCATTTCCAGCCAGTACAGGTCGCCGTCGCGGACAAATCCGATCTTCGAGCCGTCCGGGCTGAAGGCCGGGTAGGCCTCCGGATGGGGATCATCGGTCAGGAATCGCGCGTCGCCAGAGGCGAGATCGAGAAGGAAGAGGTCGCCCGCGTGCCCTCCGACCATCGTCGAACCGTCAGGTGACATCACGGGTGTCGTGCGGTGCGAGGCCGAGCTGTTGACATCGCCGACCACCGACTTCTTCCACTCCGGCCGCTGCTCGGCCAGGCCTTCCATCATCGCCGCCCGGTCGACCACCGTGTCGCTTTCCCCGGTTTTGAGGTCGTGCCGCCAAAGCGAGCCCTCGCTTCCGCGAGAGGTCCAATAGAAGAACTGCATTCCATCCGGTAACCACATCGGGTTGGTGAAGCTCTCGAGCTCGAGGGCCTTGTCCTCGAAGAGCGCCTCGAGAGTGAGCCGTTTCAAGTTGTCCTGCGCGGCGGCGGGCGTCACGACGAGTCCAAAGCACAAGGCGGCAATCAAACGACGCATGACCTTCCTCCCGAGGAGAGTGTACCGCCGCCGTGCCGGGGCGCCTCAGTCGCTCTTTTCGAGCTCGACCAGGAGCTCCCGTGCGATCTCCGCGTAGGGCGACGGCACGAGGAACGCGACGACACCTGCACGCGGGTTGAAGCGGAAAGGTGAGAGCGCGCCGCGAAAGGCGTCGAAACGCTCCTGGCCGACCACGACGTGGGGAATGCCCTCGCTATCGAGGAAGGACCGCACCACGGGCACCTCGGTGGGGTCCGAGGTCTCGAATACGGGCTCGAGATCCTCACCCGGCTGATAGATTTCCTGTCTGCCGGGACCAATCTCGGGTTCTTCCGGCGGAGGCTCGACCGCGATCGGGAGGGTTTCCAACAGGGCTTCGCCACAGTAGGGGCAGGAGGTGATGCCGGCGACGTACTCGCCGTGCTTGCCGGTGGAAACGAAATCGGGGCATCTAGTGTTGGCGCAGAACATGACCCAGATTATGCCTCCGGAGGCCCTCGAGAACAAACTGTGGTTCAATCTCGGGGATGCATCCTTCGAATCACCTCGAGGTGCACCACTCGTCTGGACCTCCGGTCGACGATCTCGCACGCGAGGCGTGGCTGCTTGATCGTGCGGCCGATGGACAGATCTCGCTGCTCCTGACGTCGTGGACGGGGCCTGTGGTCGTGCTTGGCTACGCGCAAGAGCCCGAGGAGGCGGATCTGGAGTGGTGCCGAACGAACGGTGTGCCGGTGCTCCGGCGCCTCACCGGTGGGACCGGTGTGATTCACCGGGGCGACCTCGGGGTCGGGCTCTTCCTGCCGCAGGACCACCCCTGGGCGAAGGGCGTCGTCGGGCTCTACGGGCGCTTTCTCGATGTGCTCGAGCCTGCCCTTCGCTCACTCGGTTCGGACGTGTCTCGTTTGGACGACCCTGGCCACGCGAGTCGCGTTCGCTCGCCGGTGTGCTTTCTCGACCAGCTTTCGGACACCCTCGTCGTGGATGGGAGAAAGGTCGTCGGCTGCGCTCAGACCCGTCGACGCGCCGCGGTATTGATCCATGCGGCGGTGCTGCTGGGTCTGGATGCCGAGATGTATGAACGGGTGTTTGGTGTGCCCGCCGAGGAAATCCGCGCAGGTCTGGCGCCGGCTTTTCCGCGTGGCGATCCAAAGGAAGTCGGCAATGTGATATCCGCTGCGATCGCTGAGGTGCTCGAGCTCGATCTCCATTTGCGTGAGTCCGAAACCTTTCCGGATCACTATCTCGCGCCCTACTCAGACCCGCGCTGGGCGCCCGTTACCTAGCCGCCAGCTCTTCGAGGTGGCGAGCCGTACTCTCCGTCCAGCCCACGAGGATCTCCTGTGGCCGCAGATGGTCATCGAGGATCAAGGACACCGGGACCCCGGGATCATCCGTACCCAGAAGTCTTTCGATGGCCGTGGGGTGGATGCGTGCCACGGGGTAGGTGGCGCCGACGCTGTCGAGAAAGGCCTCGACCCGCCCGACCTCGATCTCGGGCTCGATGTTCAAACCCACGACCCGGACGCGGTCTCCGGCCAGCTGGTGGGTGCGCTCGAGCTCGGGCATCTCGCGGGCGCAGGGTCGGCACCAGGTGGCCCAGAGATTGAGAAGCAGGGTTTCGCCCTCACCGACGAAATCGGAAAGTCGTTTCCTTTTGCCGTCCAACAGGGTGACCTCGATGTCGGCGACGGCCCGCTCCGGGTCGAGACCGAAGGCTCGCCAGAGCTTCTCGTCGACGCTGAGCGGGTCGGGCAACGAGAATTTGCGTTCCTGCACGGTGATCGGGGAATCCGTGCCCTCGACGATGAGGATCGAGTCGCTCGCCGGCGGCCCGTCGAATTTCTGGACGAGCCCCGACGGCCACGTGACCTCGAGCCACTCGACCTTCACATCGGGCATGAGACCGAACACGAGCCTGGGGTCCGACTGGGACACGAAGCCGGAGCCACCCGCCTTGATCTTGGTCATCGTTGCTCGCTTCGTCTTGACGCGGACCTCGGCGCCGAAGGCGTCGTTGCCGCTCTTCGTTCCGCGGAGTGAGACGCGGATGGAGCCGCTCTCGCTGCCGACGTTGTTGCGATAGAGGTGATGGGCTTCACCGTGCATCGCGCGGAGGAAAATGTCGAGGTCGCCGTCGTTGTCGAAATCGGCGAAGACCGAGCCGCGGCCGTCGGTCACCGAATCGGCGCCCGAGATCCCCGAGACGTCGAGGTACTTTCCAGTGCCGAGGTTGAGGGCAACGAGATCTCGCTCGTAGCCGGAGAAGGAGAATCCTTCGGCGAAGAGCTCGGCCTGGAGGTCGGCGAAGGTCTTGGCGGTCTGTGCGGGCCGACCCTCCGCATCCTCGACCCGCGACGCCACGACCTGGCGCCAGAACAGGCTTCAGGTGTCGTGGAGCTTCGAGCCCGAGATGAAGCCGTTGGGGGTGTAGAGGTCCTCGAGCCCGTCGTTGTTGATGTCAATGAAGCCGCCGCCCCAGGCCCAGCCGGCGGGAAACGGCCCGTACTCTGAGCTGACGTTTCGAAAACCGCCGCCGGTGTTCTGGTACAGCGCGTTGCCGAGCGCGAGTTCTTCGAGCCTCTCCCGCGACGGAAGTTCCATCGGTGCGATGCGGTTGAGGATGCGCCGTCCGGCGGTTGATGACATCCGCGTCACGTGGAGGTCGAGATCGCCGTCGTTGTCGAAATCGGCGAAGCTGACTCCCATGCCGTAGCCGCCGTCGTACACGCCGAATTCAGCGGCGCGATCCGTAAAGCTCGCGCCGTCGTTGATGAACAGTGAATTGCCGCCGCCGAAGTCGTTGGTCACGTACAGATCGAGGTCGTGATCGAGGTCGACATCGGCGAAGCCGGCCGCATAGCTCCATCGGCCGTCCGCTACCCCGCGTTCTTCTGCCACCTCCTCGAAGGTGCCGTCGCCGCGGTTCAGAAAGAGCAGGTTGGGTGTGCCGTTGGTGGCGCCGTCCCAGTGGTCGGGCAGGACCTGGCCGTAGCGGTTGTAGGAGGCAACGTAGACATCCGGGTAGCCGTTGCCATCGACATCCCCGGCGACCGCCGAGAACCCGATCGCCGGAACCGCGACACCACTCTCGTGCGAGATGTCCCAGAACTCGAGGGTGCCGTCCGGCAGCAGGCGGTTCTCGAAGAGCATCTGGCTGCCGATGGCGGAGAGAAAGAGGTCGAGATCGCCGTCGTTATCGAAATCGAGCAGCAGAGGGGCGACGACATCGCCGTGCACGTCGCGGACCCTGGCTGATTCGGCGGCATCGTCAAATGTGCCGTCGCCCCGGTTTCGGTAGAGTGAGTTCCCCGCCTCGGAGGTCACGATGAGATCGATGAGCCCGTCGTTGTCGATGTCACCAACCGCCGCACCGTAGGCTGCGAACGGTGGGCCCTCGCGGGCGAGGAAGGGTGGGGCCGTGCGCTCCATTCCAGCCGGGATGGCGACCTCGGAGAAAAGATCGATCTGGGCAACAAAGGTCTCGACGCTGCTGAACTCAAAGCGGTCGATGGTCCAGCTCCCTGCCGACGGATCAAGGGCGGCTCGCACATCGGCGCGGCCGCGAAACCACATCCGACGTCCCTCGAGATCGCGCCCGACGATCGAGAGGGCGACCTGACCCGAGATGGAGTCCTCGACCAGGAGAGATTTCTTGACCTTGAGGCGCACATCTTCGAGTTGGTTCCAACCGTCCAGGAAGGTCCTCAGACTGAACAAGAACCCATCCCTGGTCGTGGATCCGCTCTCCGGCCTCGGCGATATTGACTGGTCTCGACGATGCAACCAGCTCGTGACCTCGGTTGATGTGCCCCGTGTGCGAGGGAATCCGGCAGAAAGGATCCGTGGTGCGAGGACGGCTCGAAACTCGATCAGGTTGCCGTCACGCAGGGACAGCCCGATATCGAGCATGAGGTTTGCGAATGATTCGGTGGCTTCCTCGATTTCCTCGACCGTGGCGGGCAGATCGGGCTGCTCGGCTGGAGCGCAGCCCAGCGCGACGACGCAGGCGGCCATCGCCAGGGCTGACAGGAGATATCGGGTCCTTCGCTCCACGGTGGAAGTCAACATACAGGTGCGACAGAAATGTTCCAATTTTTCGCCTTCTGGAGTCGGGCACGGAAACGGAAACGGGCACGGGGTGGGACCGAAATACCCTGCGACTCTTGGTTGTTGTCACACAGTGACCCGAAATGGTAGAGGGGGAGCGTGTATGCCTCGAACGAAGGTGTATGAAGCGGTGACGGAGCGGCTTGAGATCCTCGATACCGAGGGCCGGGTGGATTCCGCCCTGATGCCCGAGGTCGACCCCAGCCGGATCCGCGATCTCTACCGCGACATGGTGCTCATGCGCACCTTCGACACCAAGGCCCTCAAGCTCCAGCGCCAAGGCCGCATGGGCACCTGGCCGCCGATCAAGGGTCAGGAGGCGGTGCAGGCAGGCGTCGCCATGGCCATGGGTGAGGGCGACTGGCTGATCCCCGCTTTCCGCGAGCACGGCATCATGGTGCTGCGCGGTGTTCCCCTGCACCTGGTCTTCGCTTACTGGGCGGGTGACGAACGCGGTTCGTGCTACCCGGAAAACGTCCGCTGCTTCCCGGTCGCGGTGCCTGTCGGGAGTCAGTGGCAGCACGGCACGGGTGTCGGCCTGTCCCTCAAGCTGCGCAACGAAGACGCTGTGGCCGTGACCTTCGGTGGCGACGGCTCGACCTCCGAGGGTGATTTCCATGAGGCGGTCAACTGCGCCGGCGTCTTCGGCACCAAGACGGTGTTCGTGATCCAAAACAACCAGTGGGCGATTTCGGTGCCGCTCCACCGCCAGACCGCGGCGGAAACCCTCGCTCAGAAGGCCCACGCCTACGGCATTCCGGGGATCCAGGTAGATGGCAACGACGTCTTCGCGGTCTACGCGGCTGCCACCGAGGCCATCGAGCGTACCCGCCGGGGCGAAGGACCGTCGCTGATCGAGGCGGTGACCTACCGCCTCGGCGACCACACCACAGCCGATGACGCCAGCCGTTATCGCCCCGAGGAGGAGCTCGAGGAGTGGGAGGGTCGGGACCCGATCCTCCGCCTTCGCAGGTACCTCGTGGCCCAGGGATTGTGGGACGACGACCAGGAGACGGTGCTCCTCGAAGAGGCCTCGAGCTGGGTCGACGGCCAGGTCAAAGCCCTCGAGGAGATGGAGCCGCAGGAGCCCGAGGAGATCTTCACGTCGATGTACGCCGCCCTGCCGCCGCACGTAATCGAACAGATGCAGTCGCTGCTCGAGGAGGTGCGGTCGTGACCGCGCCGAAGGCCGAAGGGCGGGCGTTGCACGCGGTGCCCGAGGTCGCGACGGAGAAGCTCACCATCGCACAGGCGGTTCGCGACGCCATGCTCGAGGAAATGGACCGTGACGATCGCGTCATCGTGCTGGGTGAGGACGTGGGGATCGACGGCGGTGTCTTCCGCGCGACCGATGGCCTCATCGAGCGCTTCGGACCGGAGCGGGTGATCGACACACCGCTCGCGGAAAGTGCCATTATCGGCATGTCTGTTGGGCTTTCGGCGACCGGCTTCCGGCCGATCGCCGAGATCCAGTTCATGGGATTCGTCTACCCGGCGATCAACCAGCTCTTCGGCCACGCAGCACGGATGCGCAACCGGAGCCGCGGACGGTTGAGCTGTCCGATGGTCGTGCGGATGCCGTACGGCGGCGGCATCCACCCGCCGGAGCACCACTCGGAAAGCTACGAGGCCTTGTTCCTCAACACCCCCGGTTTCAAGGTTGTGGTGCCGTCGAACCCGTACGACGCCAAGGGTTTGCTGGTCTCCGCCATCCGCGATGACGACCCCGTGCTCTTCATGGAGCCGAAGAGGATCTACCGCGCCTTTCGCGAGGCGGTGCCGGCCGAGAGTTATGCGGTGCCGATCGGTCAGGCCGCGGTGGCCCGCGAGGGTGCCGATGTGACGCTGATCGCCTGGGGGGCGATGGTCCGTGTCTGTCTCGACGCTTCGGAGGTGCTCGCCCGTGAGGACGTCAGCGCCGAGGTGGTCGACCTCCGGACCCTCAACCCGCTCGACCGCGAGACGATGATCGAGAGTGTGGTCAAGACCGGCAGGGCGGTGGTCGTTCACGAGGCGCCGCGCACGAGCGGATTCGGCGCGGAGATCTCGGCGCAGATCAACGAGCACGCACTGCTCCAGCTCGAGGCACCGGTCGAACGGGTGGCCGGTTTCGACACCGTCTTCCCGCTCGCCCAGAACGAGAAGTTCTACCTGCCCTCGCGGGAGCGGATCGTCAAGGCGGTCAAAAGGGCCCTCGCCTTCTGAGCCGATCGGCTACCATGTCGGTCTGAGCCCGAAAATAGCGAAGAAAGGCCAAGTGATGTTCGTCTTCAACTTCCCGGATGTCGGTGAGGGAATCCACGAAGGACGGGTCGTGGAGTGGCTGGTTGCCGAGGGCGACCCGGTGACCGAGGACCAGCCGCTGGTCAAGGTGGAGACCGACAAGGCGGTCGTGGAGCTGCCGTCACCCCACACCGGCACCGTGCTTCGGCTGCATGCTGCGGCAGACGCTGAAATTTTCGTTGGCGACCCCCTAGTGACCATCGGTTCACCTGATGAGGAGCTTCCCGAGGAGGTTGCTGGCGAGAAGGAATCGGCGGCTGCTCCTTCGACCTCGCCGAAGGCGGTCGGGCCGGAAGCACCGGCTCCACAGACGGGAGTTGCTCGCAGGCCCCTGGCGACTCCTCGGACACGAGCCCTCGCCCGCAAACTGGGGGTCGACCTGCAACAGATCTCCGGCAGCGGTTCGGGTGGCCGGATCACGGACGAGGACCTTCAACGGGCGGCCGACGGCGGAGGGCCTGCACCGCCCGCACCAACAGCGCCTTCAGCGCCGGTCGGCGTCGTTGCGGCGACCGCCGACGGCGAGGTCGAGCGCGTTCCGATCACCCACCTCCGGAAGATGATCGCCAACGCGATGCGCGCCTCGAAACACAACGCGGCTCACGTCACCCATGTCGACGAGGCCGACGTCACCGACCTGGTGGAACACTACCGACGTTCGAAGCCCGTGATCGAGGAGCGAAGCGGAGTGCGCTTGACCCTGCTGCCGTTTTTCATCAAGGCGCTGGTGACGAACCTTCAGAAATACCCGATCTTCAACGCCTCCGTCGACGAGGAAAAACAGGAGATTCTGTACAAGAAGTACTACAACATCGGAATCGCGGTCGACACGCCGGAGGGGCTCATCGTCCCCGTGATCAGAGACGCCGATTCGAAAAATCTGGTGGAGCTGGCCGGGGAGGTTGCGGACAAGGCCGAACGCGCCCGCTCCCGTGAGCTCAGCCTCGACGAGATCAGGGGCGGCAGCTGCACGATCACCAACATCGGGCCGCTGGGTGGGGTCTTCGCGACCCCGATCATCAACCAGCCGGAGCTGGCGATTGTCGGTCTGCACGCCATCAAGGAGCGGCCCGAGGTCGTCAACGGCGAGATCGCGATCCGCAAGATGATGTACCTCAGCATCTCCTTCGATCACCGGTATATTGACGGCGCCGAGGCGGCGAGATTCATGAGCGATCTGGTTCGCTTGGTCTCTGAGCCGATGGTGCTGATGGCGAGGTTGTGATGGTTGTTGGTTCAGTTTCACGCGGTTGTCAGGTTGTCGTCATCGGAGCGGGTCCGGGCGGTTATGTGGCCGCGATCCGCCTCGCACAGCTCGGCAAGGACGTCATCCTGGTCGAGAAGAACGCGACCCTCGGAGGGGTCTGCCTCAACGTCGGCTGCATCCCGTCGAAGGCGTTGATCCACGCCTCGGAGCTGGCCCACGAGGTAGCACACGCCGAGAACATGGGTCTCTCGATCGAGGGGCTCTCGGTCGATCTTCCGAAGATGGTCGAGTGGAAGGACGGCATCGTCGAAAGGCTGACGTCGGGCGTTGCCTTCCTGTGCAAGCAGAACGGTGTCGAGGTGGTCCACGGTGCGGCCGAGTTCGTCTCCGACCGCAAGCTGGTGGTAGCCTCGGAAGACGACCGCGTCGAGATCGAGTTCGAGCAGGCGGTCATCGCCACCGGATCACGGCCGATGGCGCTCGATGGTTTTCCGCACGACGGAGAGAAGATCATCGGCTCGACCGAGGCCCTGTCCCTGCAGTCCGTGCCCGAGCGGCTGGTCGTGATCGGCGCCGGCTACATCGGTCTCGAGCTGGGGACCGTCTACGCCAAGCTCGGCTCCAAGGTGTCGATCGTCGAGTTCCTGCCCAAGGTGATGCCGGACCTCGACGCCGAGGTTGGAAAGGCGCTCACGCGCCAGCTCAAAAAGCTCAAGGTGGGCCTCCACCTCAGCCATCGCGCTGAGTCCTTCGAGCCGGGCGATCCTTCGGTTGTTGTCGCTCGAGGGCCCAAGGACGAGGAACTGCGGTTCGACGCGGATGTCGTGATGATGAGCGTCGGCCGGCTGCCGAACGTGGAAGGTCTCGGGCTCGACGCGGCCGGTGTCACCACCGACGAAAAAGGCTTTATCACCGTCAACGACAAGATGCAGACCAGCGCGCCGGGCATCTACGCCATCGGCGACGTGGTCGGCGGCGCCCTCCTCGCCCACAAGGCCTATCAGGAGGCCAAGGTGGCGGCGGGGGTGATCGCCGGTGAGCCCGCGGCTTTCGACAGCCTGGTGCCGGCGGTGATCTACACCGATCCCGAGGTCGCCTGGGTGGGGCTGGGTGAGGGGGAGGCCAAAGAGCAGGGCCACAACGTGGTCACCGGAAGCTTCCCCTTCAAGGCCTCCGGCCGCGCCATGTCGCTGGACTCGACGGATGGATTCGTCAAGGCCATTGCCGACGCCGACACCAAGCAGCTTCTGGGGGTCGTCGCCGTGGGGCGGGGTGTGAGCGAGTTCATCGGCGAGGCGACCCTGGCGTTGGAGATGGGGGCCTTTCTCGAAGATGTCGCCCTCACCATTCACCCGCACCCGACAATGTCCGAGGCGCTCCAGGAGGCCATCGAGGGCGCGCTCGGGCAGGCGGTTCACATGGTGAACAAATAAAATCCGGGATGCGCTTTGCCGCGTCGGCGACACAGGTGCCACTCTTCACATTGTCTGCCCTCGAGGCGCTACACGATTGGCAGGCGGTGATTCAGACAATGTGAAGGGTGGCACCACTCTCACCGAAGCGAGAAGCGCTCACAATTGAATCCCTGCTAACCTGTGGCCCTCGGAGGTGGCGCAACGATGAATCCCACGCGTCCCGGTGCGGGCTGGATCGAGGTGATCGCGGGGCCCATGTTTTCGGGTAAGTCGGAAGAGCTGATCAGGCTGCTTCGGCGGGCGGCGATCGCCAGACAGCGGGTGCAGGTCTTCAAACCGAAGCTCGACAATCGCTACTCCGAGGGCGATGTGGTTTCGCACTCGCAGATGCGGATTTCCTGCGAGCTCGTCGAAAGGGCGGACGAGATCATGCCCCGGCTCGATCCCAGGACGGAGGTCGTCGGGATCGACGAGGCGCAGTTCTTCGACGACGCGCTGCCGCGGGTCTGCGGTCATCTCGCGAATCTCGGCAAGAGGGTGGTTGCGGCCGGCCTCGACATGGACTATCGCGGCGTCCCATTCGGGCCCATGCCCGAGCTGTTGGCGGTGGCCGAGGAAGTGCACAAGATCCACGCCATTTGCACGAGCTGTGGATTGCCAGCGGCCTACACCCAGCGCCTGGTCGAATCCGATGAGCTGGTGGTGGTCGGCGCAGCCGGGGCCTACGAGGCCCGTTGCCGGCGTTGCCACGAGCCCGAGGGTGCGCCGCCCGCGAGCGAACCATGGCTGATTCCACCCCCGGAGTCCGCGGGCGACGAGGAGGCGGATTGACCGTCGAACGGCGCTGGTGGTGGTGGATCGGCGGCGGCGCACTCGTTGCTCTGGCGATCGTGGCGTCCGTGATCGCACCCGGGGCAGATGTCTCCGAGGTCCTGTTCGTCTTTTCCATGACGTGGGCCCTGACCAGCCTCGGGTGGCTGGTCTGGCGCCTTTGGAGATGGGTGACCTATCGGGTCGGGGTGCGGCTCTTCATTACCTACTTCCTGATCGGGGTGCTGCCGGTTTTCTTCGCGATCGCCTTTGCATCGGTCGGCCTGTACATCGCGATGGGCCAGTACACCTCGGTTCGGCTCGGTTCGGAGTTCGAGTATTTCGGCTGGGCGCTGGCGGACGACTGCAAAGAGGTCCTCGAAATCGCGTATGAAACCGGCCCCGATGCGGCGCTGTCGGTCCTTGGAGAGTTCGCATCGGACCCGCCGTACCCGCTTTCGACCGTTCATTGGTGGGCCCACATCGACGGGCGGACAAGTGCCGTCGGCCCCGATCTCGAAGAACTCGATTTCGATTGGCTTCCCGAGGGCGGCTCGCGATCTGTTGCCCGTTCGGGCGGTACGGTCTACTCGCTGACCTCTCACAGGGCGCCTTCGGGGGACCGGGTCGTAGCCCTCATCCCGTTCAATGAGAGCACCGGTCTCGATCTCAGCGCCCAGTGGTGGTTCGACGTGGCCTTCTTCGACCTCGACGACTCTCATGCCCCATTGGAACACACCGACGGGGACGTCGAGACCGAGTTCTCCGCTCAGGCTTCCCGAGACGGAAGCATCAACCTGACCATCAGCGGCGAATATGTGGAAAGCGAGGAGATCTGGCCCGAGTGGACTGAGGGCGGCAAGGGTTTTTTCTCGCGCCCCTTTGTCGTCTGGTTCCGTGTGGTGGCGGACCTCGTGGATCTCGAAACGGGGGAAAAGCTCGAGGGGCTCAAACACCTCGCCCTGCTTCGCACGTCACCGAAGAACGTCTGGGCCGACTTCACGCTGTCGAGGTACGAACTCGCCGCCGAGCTCTGGAGCGTGATCGCTGCCCTGGGCCTCTTCTTCCTCGTGTTTTACGGCCTCGCAATGGCCACCGCTGCGACCATGATTTTTTCGATCTCGCGGTCGACCTCGAGACTCACCACAGGTGCTCGCGCGATCGAGCGTGGCGACCTCGGCTACAGAGTGCCGGTGAAGCGGCGAGACCAGCTCGGCGATCTCGCGCGATCCTTCAACCACATGACGCACTCCGTGCAGTCGATGCTCGCCGATGTGGCCGAAAAGGAGCGCCTCGCGCGGGAGCTCGAGCTCGCGCGGCAGATCCAGGAGAGCCTCCTTCCCGCCCGGTGTCTCGAGGTCGGGCCGGTGACCGTCCGCGCCACCTTCAGACCGGCCGCCGAGGTGGGCGGAGATTACTTCGATGTCTTTTCACTGTCGGATGACCACCTGGTCGTAGCGATCGGTGACGTCGCCGGTCACGGTCTTTCGACCGGTCTTTTGATGGCGAGCCTCAAATCCTCGGTGGCGGCGTTGGTGCACGAAGGCTACGGCGGTTCGGATTTGATCGACAAGGTCCATGGGCTGCTGCGCGATCACGGTCACGATCGGACCATGGTCACATTGACGGTGGTTGCAATCGATCTGAAGGAAAATCGGCTCGAACTCGCCAATGCCGGTCACTGCCCGCCGTTCCTGATCGCACCCGACGGGGAGCCCGAAGAGCTGCTGGCAAGCGCGCTGCCGATGGGCAGTCGTCTCTGCCGATCGAAATCTCTGGAGCGGCCTTTTCCGAGCGGAAGCCTGCTCGTGTTGTACTCCGATGGACTGGTCGAGGCGGTGTCGCCGGAGGGCGAGCCCTTTGGATACGAGCATCTGGAAACGGTGCTGGGCTCGGCCTCTCGGCAATCGGGCGAGGCGCTGACCTCGACGCTCCTCGAAGCGTTGGCTGAACATGCGGACGGGACTCCTGCGGCCGACGATCTCACCATCCTCATCGTCGAACGCTCCTGAAGAATCGACGTCGTATCATGGAACGACGATGATCACCGAGCTCAAGCCTGGCATGAACGTGTGGCGCTTCCGGCTCAGGCGCCAGCTCGCCCGTGGCGGCATGGGCTCGGTGTGGGCGGCGTGGGACGAAAGGCTGGACCGAGAGGTGGCCCTCAAGCTGCTGCCCCGCGTCCTGGTCAACGAGCCTTCCGCCGAGGCCCGCTTCGAGCGCGAGGCGCTGGCCATGGCGAGGCTGCAGCACCCGAATGTGGTCAGCATCTTCGATCTCGGCACCTTCGACCCGGGCGTCGGCGAGGAGCTGCCGTACTTGGTGATGGAGCTCATCCGCGGTCGATCGCTGAACGAGATCATCGCCGAGGGACCGTTGCCACCGCGGAAGGCCGCCCGCGTCATCGAGCAGGCGAGCCTCGCGTTGGCCGCCGCGCACGAGGTCGGCGTCATCCACCGTGACCTCAAGCCGTCCAACATCATGGTCGGCGACGGGGGTCATGTGACGGTCCTCGATTTCGGGCTTGCGCGCCTGGCCGAACGCGAGGGCGAGACCCCGATCGAGACCTTGACATCCCCGGGCATGGTCCTCGGCTCCTGCCCGTACATGGCCCCGGAACAGGCCCTCGGCAAAGGCATTTCGCCGGTGTCGGACATCTTCTCCTGCGGCGCAGTGCTGTATGAAGCGGTGTCCGGCGTCCGCGCCTTTGACGGCCAGACTCCTTTAGAGGTCCTGCAATCGGTCGTGAAGTCCGAGCACCGGCCTCTGGCCGAGGTGGCTCCGCAGACGCCGCAAGAGCTCGTCGCGGTGGTCGAACAATGCCTGGAGCGTGAACCGGAAAAACGCTATCGAGCGAGCGCCGACCTCGCCCGGGACCTGGCAATATTCCAGGGTACGGACGAGGCCAGCTTGACCGAGGCGCCGACGTTGGCCCTCAGCACCGGCAAGCTCGAGGCAGTGGCGGCTCGCCGGCGCCGCCATGCGCTTCGCGGAATGGGGATTGCGGCGATCGCGGTGACGACGGGAGTCGCGATAGGTGTCCTGGCGGCGCGAATCGGCACCGAGCGCACCCGGCCGAACCCCGGTCGATGGGGCGTTCGCTCTCTCCTGGATTCCGTTGGAACCCTCAACGATCCTGATTGGAACCCGTCCGGCAACGAGATCGTCATCGCCAGGAATCACATCGGACGGAGCGAGGTGATCGCCGTCGACGCGGCCACCGGAGCCGCGCGGACAGTGGTTGCCGGTGCTCCGGGTGAGGCCCTCAGCCTGCCACGGTACTCGCCGGACGGGAAGGCCCTGCTGGTCGAAGTGGTTGCGGCCGGTGAGTCATCTCTCCGGGTCTTCCCGGTCGTCGGTGGGAAGCCGATCGCAGAGGTCATCAACGCCGGTGGCGGGAGCTGGCTCGATGCGGACAGCTTTGTCTTTTCGCGAGAGGATGTGGAGAGCGGCTACAGCCTGTACCGCTTTTCCGTGGGCAGGCGCGAGGCGGTCCGGGTCCGTGATTCGGAGGGTGGTCTTTCCTGGTATCAAGCCGAAGCTCGGCCGGGGGGCGGTTTCGCGCTGCTCGCCGGTCCTGCCGGGAACCCCGACAGCCTGTGGGTCGCCGGCGAGCTGACCGGTGAAGCGCGCGCCTGGTTGGCGCCAGGCGAAAAGATCTTCGGCATCGACTGGGCGAGATCGGGACGCTCCATCGTCGCTTCCGTCGACGGCCATCTCGTGCGTGTCGACCGGAGAGGTGGAACCCCCGTCGTCCCGAGGTTGGACCGGCTGTGGTACCCCTCCTTGTCACCCGGAGGAGACCGGCTGGCGGTCGTCCGACGGAACACCACGACCGATCTCGTCGCCGTCGACGCCGACGGAAACGGCTGGAGCTGCCTGCTGTGTGGAGTGCCCGATAGCGGCTGGGGGAGCGACGACAGGGAAGGGATCGTGGTTTATCGGCGCTACGTGGCCGGGAGCGCGACCATCTTCCTGCGAGAGCCCTCCGGCGTCGAAGTCGCGATCACGGATCCGGCCGAAGATGCGTCCTGCCCGTCGATCTCGCCCGATGGTGACCGTGTGGCGTACCTGGCGCAGGATCCCGACGAGGGCACCGTGTTGAGGGTGGTATCCAGGGCGGGTGGGCAGCCGGTCACCCTCGCTTCCGGGGTCGAGGCTTCGGAGTTCCCGAGCTGGTCGCCGGATGGTCGCCACCTCGCCTTTGCAGCCGGCTCCCCGATCCGGGTGTGGGTGGTCTCCGCGGCCGGGGGCGAACCGCGCGAGCTCACACCGGATGGCGGCGACTATCCTAGTTGGAGCCCGACCCGGGACCTGATCGCCTACTCGGTGTGGACCCAGGACTCCGATCCCAACCAGGGTGCTTGGGTGGTCCCCGCCAACGGCGGCAGCCCTCGTAAAATCGGTCGCGAGCCGACGCGGATGGTCTGGAGCAGGGATGGCAGCTTCTTGTGGCAGCTTCGCCGGGCAGGTGATGTCATCGAGCTGTGGGAGGCGGTGCCCGGCGCGTGGAGCTGGTCCCGCCGGGCGATTCTCGATTTCGGCATCCCGGCGCCATCCCATTTCGAGCATATTCCGCTGACGGTGAGCCGGCGGACCGGTCAGCTGGTGATGAACCGCAGAACCAATCTCAGCGGCCTGCTGGTCTTCGAAGGGCTCGATCCTGATCGCTGGTAATGCATTTTGACATTCACTCAATTGTTTGTTTTTCAGTGATTTGAGGTGCTGGATATCGATGATTCCCTATCCTGGAATCAGCATGGTCTGAGATACTTCGGTCTGGTGATCCGTATATGTCACAGAGGTGTCGTTCTTGAACACGCGTTGAGACGATGGTAGATTCGACTGACCCCGGGGGGCCGGCAAGGCCGTACCGGAGAAGATGGAGGATGTCGATGAGGAAACAGACCCTGTGGATCGCGATGACTCTGGTTGTGGTGGCGTTCGCGTCCGGCGCCCAGGCCCAGGAACACGAGTACGTGGGCGCCGCGAAGTGTAAGATGTGCCACAAGGTGCAGTTTGCGTCATGGGAGCAGACAACCCATGCCAAGGCGACCGATGATGCGAAGGCATCGACCGAACGTGAGTTTTCGGCGGACTGCCTGAAGTGCCATGCGACGAATGCAAGCGAGGAGATGCCAGGCGTCCAGTGCGAAGCCTGTCACGGTCCCGGCAACGACTACAAGAAGATGAGCATCATGAAGGATCGCGACGCTTCGATCGCCAACGGCCTCATCATTCCAACTCAGGAAACCTGCGACGGTTGCCACACCGGCGAGGACCACTCCAAGAAGGTCGTGTTTGAGGACAACGTCGAAAACCGCGCTGCCATTCACGAGCACAAGACGGAGTAGCACGTCGCAGGGAATTGACCAACGACTTCAAAGGCGCGGCTTCGGCCGCGCCTTTTTGTTGGACTTGAGGACCTGAGGTCCTGAGGGCCTGCCCGCCCACCCCCACGGACTTGCTTGCCTTGACCTCAAGCCCTCACGCCCCCACGCCCTCAGCGGTTGGCATCGCCACCCGGGGGGTGTATCGTTCCGTGACGTCGAAGGAGGCTCATGCCGACTCAAGATCCCAGGGCCGCCATCTCGCTGGACGAGGCGCGACATCGCGCGGGACAGAGGGCCTTTCCCGACCCAGCTCGGGAGGAGGTCCTCGGAGGGATCGGATTGGAGCCCGAGTTTTTCCCCATCGTCCGCGACGCCAGGGGTCGGCCGCAGGGAAGGCTGCTCCTGACCCAGCCGGATGCGACCGGCGTTCTCGAGGTGGTCGATGAGCTGGCTGCCTCCGATGACCGCATCGGCCCCCGAAGCAGTCGCCAGCCGGGCCCGATCGAGTACCCGGTCGAGGGCGGAGGAAGGCTGACCTTCGAACCCGGGGCGCAGGTGGAGCACTCCACCGCTGTGTACCCGAGCGTCGCCGCGGCGTGCATCGATGTCGGAGATGTCCTCGGGCGGCTGCGGGCTGCTTTCGAACGCCACAATGTCTCGCTCGCGGCTCTCGGAATCGACGTCTGGCACGATGTCGAGACCGTGCCACAGCAGCTCCGCGCGGGAAGGTACACGGCCCAGGCTGCCTACTACCGTCAGCGGGGGCACTGGGGTGCCGTGATGATGCGGCATACCGCGAGCCTGCAGATCAACCTCGATCTCGGCCCGGAGGGCGTGTGGCAGGAGCGGTGGCTGGTCGCCAACCTGGCAAGCCCTCTCCTGACCGCCAGCTTCGCGTCGAGCCCGGGGCTCGGCGCGGTGTGCAGCCGCGCGCGTGCGTGGCAGGAACTCGATCCGACCCGCAGCGGCTTCCCACGCCTGCTCGTGGAAGGGCCGGGAGATGATCCGCGCGGCGAGTGGGGGCAAGCGGCGATCGAGGCGGATGTGATGATCTTCCGCGTGTCCGATGAGCACTTCGAGCCCGGCTGCCCCGGTTGTGGTTTCGATAAATGGATTCGCGAAGGCCACCCGCGCTGGGGGTGGCCGACCGCCGACGACCTCGACTACCACCTCACGACCTTGTTCTTCGAAGTGAGGCCGAGAGGCTTCCTCGAGCTGCGGGCGGGCGAGGCCTTGCCCGATCGGTGGCGCTCGGTCCCGGTCACATTGATGGCCGCTCTCCTCTATGAGGAAGGAGCCCGCAGGAAGGCCCTCGGTCTCCTGAGCGGTATCCGTGCTCAGCTACCCACGCTGTGGCGAAAGGCCGCGATGGACGGTGTTCGTGATCCCATGCTCCGGGAGCTCGCCTTCGGGCTGTGGCAGATCGGTCTCGAGGGCGTGCGGTCGCTCCCGGCAGGCTACGTCGACGACGAAGCTGTCGCGGCGGTCGAAGCTTACCTCGAGCGCTACACCGCCCGGGGCCGCATGCCGACGGACGAGGTCCTGGAGCTCCTGGCGGAGGACCCGGCGCGCGCGCTCAAGTGGGCGAGCAGCTGATTTCCACCCACCCTCCCACCCAGGTCTTGAGGTCATGAGGTCGTGAGGTCATGAGGCCATGAGACCGTAACAGCCAGGATCACCAAGACCCCGGGACCCCAAGCCCGCAAGACCCCAGGACCCCAGGACCTTAGGACACGGGGCGGCTCTGCTGTAGCCGTACTTCTCGATCGAAGATATCCTCGTCATGTTCCAACTGGGAGGAACGATGCTGTTTGATTCGGAGATTGACCGTGCGGTGAGAGGCGGCACGCCCTTGACCGAGACCGCTCCGTGGAAGGCGCTCGAGGCGCACCACCACGAGATCGGTCAGGTGCACATGCGCGACCTCTTCGCGGCGGATCCCGACCGTTTCAATCGATTCTCGGTCGAGCTCGATGACCTCCTCTTCGACTACTCAAAGAACCGGTTGAATGAGACGACCATCAAGCTGTTGATGGGTCTCGCGCGCGCGAGCGGGGTGGCGGAGGCATCGCGCGCGATGGCGGCAGGTGAGAGGATCAACTGGACCGAGGGACGGGCGGTGCTTCATGTCGCGCTGCGCAACCGTTCAGCAAGCTCCATCGAGGTCGACGGCGAGGACGTGATGCCCGGGGTGAAGGCAGTTCTCAGAAAAATGAGGGCGTTTTCGGAGGCGCTCCGGTCCGGGGAGTGGTGCGGTTTTACCGGACGACCGATCGCTAATGTCGTCAACATCGGCATCGGTGGCTCGGACCTCGGGCCGGCGATGATCTGTGAAGCGCTGACGCCGTACAGCGACGGTCCGCGAGTGCGCTTCGTGTCCAATGTCGACGCGACTGATTTCATTGAGAAGACCCGCGATCTGGATCCCGCGGAGACCCTCTTCGTGGTCGCGTCGAAGACCTTTACCACGCAGGAGACGATGACCAATGCGCGAACCGCTCGCGGTTGGTTGGTCGAAGCCCTTGGCGACGAGGCCGCGGTGGCGCGTCACTTTGTCGCCCTGTCGACGAACAACGAGGCGGTCGAAGCCTTCGGCATCGACCCTGACTGCGTCTTCGAGTTCTGGGACTGGGTCGGCGGTCGCTACTCGAGCTGGTCGGCCATCGGTCTGACGGTCGCGCTGGCCATCGGCTTCGAAGGCTTCGTCGAGCTCCTCGAGGGCGCCCACGCCGCCGACAGACATTTCTTCGAGGCGCCGTTCGAGGAGAACATCCCGGTTCTCATGGCCATGCTCGGTGTCTGGTATCGGAACTTTTTTGGCGCGTCCACGAAGGCCGTTCTGCCGTACGACCAATACCTGCGTCGCTTCCCGGCCTACCTCCAACAGGGCGACATGGAGTCGAACGGAAAATCAGTCGATCGCGACGGCAAACGGGTCGCCTATCGAACGGGCGCGGTGGTCTGGGGCGAGCCGGGCACCAACGGCCAGCACGCTTTCTATCAGCTCATCCATCAGGGCACCGAGCTGGTGCCGTGCGATTTCATTGCCGTGCTCAACTCACACCACCGGATCGGCGATCACCATCGAAAGCTTGTCGCCAATTGCTTTGCACAGTCCGAGGCGCTGATGCGGGGTCGGACGGCCGATGAGGTGGACGCGGAGCTTCGACTGCGACAGCTCGAAGACGAGGAGATCGCGGCCCTCGTGCCACACAAGGTCTTCGAGGGCAATCGTCCCAGTAACACCTTGGTCCTCGACCGGATAACGCCTCGGACTCTCGGGATGTTGGTGGCACTGTACGAGCACCAGATTTTTGTCCAAGGCGTCGTGTGGCGGGTGAACAGCTTCGACCAATGGGGCGTCGAGCTGGGCAAAGTGTTGGCCGGGAGCATCCTCGGAGAGATCAACGATCTCCTGACCGACCGAGATGCCGATCTCTCGCGCCACGACGCCTCGACCCAAGCGCTGATCGAACGCTTCATTGCTCGTCAGGACGAGCACGTCAAGAGTGAGCAGTAAAGAGTTAAGACGAGATCGGGAAACATGGTTTCGACGGGAGATGATGCAACGCTCCAGCTCACTTCTCAACCCTTGACCCTTGACCCTTAACTCTGAACCCTCAACCATCTGCGCTGCGCTAGAATGCCGACTCCCCTGAGGGGCTCTGGAGGATCAATGACGACAATTCGCGTTGCGCACTCGCCGGATTCGGATGACGCGTTCATGTTCTATGCGCTGGCCAAGGGGCTGATCGACACCGGCGAGCTGCGCTTCGAGCACGTGCTCTCCGACATCGAGACCCTCAACCGCGAGGCCTTCGATGGGACCTACGAGGTGACCGCGGTGTCGATCCACGCCTACGCGCATCTCGACGACAGGTACGCGTTGCTCGGGTCCGGGGCCTCGATGGGTGACGGCTACGGTCCGGTCCTGGTGGCGCGGGAACCGGTGAACGCCGAAGAGCTGGCTTCGATCACGGTGGCGATTCCGGGTCGGCTGACCTCCGCGTCGCTCGCCCTCAAGATGTGGAACCCCGCACTCCAGACGGTGACCCGCTCCTTCGACGAGATCATGCCGGCGGTCAGCTCGGGAGAGGTCGATGCTGGGGTGGTGATCCACGAAGGCCAGTTGACCTGGGAAGACGAGGGCTTTCACAAGATCGTCGACCTGGGCGTTTGGTGGGCAGAGGAGACCGATGGCTTGCCCCTTCCACTGGGCGGGAACGTGATCCGACGCGATCTCGGCGACGAGATGTGCACTTCAGTCGCGGCGCTCCTCAAGCAGTCGATCGAGTACTCGCTCGCAAACCGCGACCAGGCGCTCGACTACGCGCTCGACTACGGCCGCGGGCTCGACCGGGCCAAGGCGGACCAGTTTGTCGGGATGTACGTCAACGAGCTGACCGTGGACTACGGCGAAAAGGGGAGAAAGGCCGTCGGTTTCTTTCTCCAACGCGCCTACGAAGAGCGCCTCATTCCGAAGCTTCCGCAGCTCGATTTCTTGTGACAGGCAGGTAGAGGGCCGCGATGGCGCCGACGACGGCCAGGGCGGCGAAAACCGCCCACGCCGGAGTCCAACCCTGGGTCCGATCCCGGATCGCTCCCGCCACGGCCGGTCCGACGAGGTTGCCGAGGTTCGAAAAGGCGGTGATGAAGCCGAAGGCGAAGCCGATTCTCGCCGGAGGCACGATCACCGCCGGCATCGAGTATGTGGACGTCGACACTGTCGCGAAGGTCACTCCGATGAGAAGCATCGCCACGATCGGTGGGATGACCGACGTCGCCATGGCCGTCAGCACTGCGGCCAGGAGGAGCTGTCCGCCGAGCAGCCATCGAGACGCGCGTCCGGTGCGGTCGATGAGGGTTCCAACCGCCGGGCTCAGGACGATCGCGACCCACGCGATCAGGCTGCCGATCAGCAGGGCCGAGGCGCCGCCGCCCGCCCACTCGGGCGCGAAGGTGAAGATCGAGGCGTAGGCGGCGAAAAACAGCATCCAGGAGACGGCCAGCCCTGCTAGCGGTCGGTTGATCCAGCGCTCGCGGCTGACATCTCCAGTTGCGGCTTCGCCGCGTAGGTTCCTCGGCACCGCGATGTTGTGAAACGGCATCGCCACCAGCACCACGAAGGCCAGTGCCATCAGCTCGCCCCGCCACCCGAGCCAGTCGAGGAGTCGCGGGTGCAGGGTGAACATGATGATCATACTCGCCGGGTAGACGGCGTTGAACACGCCCATCGCCAATGACAGCTCTCGTCCGGCAAAGGCGGTCGTCACCAGCCTCGCGAGCAGGAGGTTGATGACCAGGCCACCGAGGCCGAAGATGATGCGCCCGACCAGCAGTACCGCGTAGCTCGGCGCGAGCGCGAAGAGTATCGAGCCGACGAGCATCAGGGCGAGCGAGATGTTTCCCGCAGCCCGCGCCGGCCAGCGATCGACCGCCGCCCCGAGAGGAATCGAGAGCACGATCGCCGGCACCCCGATGGCTCCCATCAGCACCCCGATCGCGAAGTGGCTGAGGCCAAATCGTGTCAGCAGCTCGGCCGCCAGTGCCGGCACCGCGAAAAAGGTCACGCCGACGGCGAGAAAACTGAGCACGGTCGAGGCGAGGATCAGCCAGCGGCGCGAAGCCAGGTCATTGTGCATGGCGGGCATGATACCCGTGCCCGTCCCAGTGTTCATGGGCGGGGTCGGCGAATTCTACGCGACCTTCTCCGATCGCGCTCGCCGAGAGGATGCCAGGCACGCCTCCGTGACGATGAGGACATCGTCACGGAGGGAGCCAGGCACCTCCGGTCAACGGGCTGTTCTGCCAATGCACTTGCAGCGCGCCGAATCATCGGTCGAATGGGCGCGCTACCGTACGTGCCACTGGTGACGATTTTGGCGAGAGTCCATTCCACAAGGCCTTCCTGCCGAGGCCAAACATCGTCAGCGGTGGCACTCTCCGGAATCGAGTTGGGAGAAGGTCGCGTTGATGCCAGAAGTGCCATCACAACCTTGACAAATTAAAACATCTGTTTAATATTTTTGTTTGAAACATTTGTTGGGAGTCTCAATGAACGGACGGGTCACCCATGAATGCAAGACACGAGAGTGCGAGGACACCCGAGATCGGATCCTCCTGGCGGCCCAGAAGCTGTTTGCCGAGAGAGGTTTCGACGCGACGTCGGTGCGGGATATCACGACCGAGGCCGAATGCAACGTGGCTTCGGTCAACTACCACTTCGGCGGAAAAGACAAGCTGTACCTCGAAACCTTCCGGTCGATGCTGCAGGAACTGCGCAGGCAGAGGCTGTCGGTGCTCGACGAGCTCATCCAGCGCACGCCGGCGCCGACGCTCGAGGAGTTCCTGCGCTCTTTCGCCGAAGGTTTCATCGACCCGTTGGTAGATGCAGGCCGGGGCCGCCATTTCATGGCCCTGGTGTCGCGGGAGATGTTCGATCCGCGACTCCCGCGCGATGTGTTCCTCTCGGAGTTCATCCATCCGATCCTCGAGAAATCTCTGGTTGCGCTCGAAGCCTCCGGTCCGCGGCTCGAAGCCACGGATGCCCGGCTGTGCATCATGGCCATGGTCGGCCAGTTACTGCACGCCCTCAGGGCACACCACCTGTTTGCCTCGCGGGACCGGTCCCATGTCATTCCGACCGGCCCTGCCGAATATATTCCCCATTTCGTGCGTTTTGCCGCGGGAGGTATCCATGCCTGTGCACGGGTGCCAGCCGAGGCCTCGGACGAGAGCATCACATCGGAGGTCGGACCATGATTGATCGACGAACCTCTTTCATGATCACCATGTCCGCCGCGCTGGCGCTCACGGTCGGCTGCACACTCGGACCCGAGCCGGAGCGCCCGAACTCCGCGGCCGACGTCTCCGATTCATGGAAATATGCCGCACACCAGAGTGACGCTGAGCTGCCGGAGGTGACGCCGTGGTGGCGAGAGTTTGGAGATGTCAAGACCACCGAACTCGTGGAGCTCGCCCTCGAGAACAACCCTGACCTCCGGGCGGCGGCGGCACGAGTCATGGAAGCGGAAGCCGCACTCCGCCGCGCGGGCGGTGCCCGATTGCCTCAGTTGGGCTATGGCGTGGATGGCTCGACACAGCAGATTTCCTTCGTGCTGCCAAATATCGGCCGCCAGCAGATCGAATCCACCACCTACTCATACGATTTCAACATCTCGTGGCAGGCTGACCTCTTCGGAAGGCTGAAGCGAACACAACAGTCGGCGTGGTCGAACCTGCTGGCGGAGGAAGCTGCGCAACAGGCCGTGCTGCACTCGGTTGTCGCCGGCGTGGTGCGGGCTCGGGTGCTGGTGGCGACGGCCGAGTGGGCGCTGGACATTAATCGTCAGATCACCGCCAGCTGGGAGTCGACCCTGCGAACCGTCGAGCGTCGATATCGCGCCGGCATTGCCGAGGCGCTCGAGCTCTATCTCGCGCGGGAAAACTACTCATCGGCTCGCGCCTCGGAAGCGGTCATCGCCGGCGCCCTGGAGCAGGCCCGGCTGGCGCTGGACGTCCTGGTCGGCCGCCGTCCGGGCAGCGGAGAGGCCCTGCCAGACTCCCTGGCCCAGCTGCCGTCGCTCGAACCGGTGCCGCTCGGCCTGCCGGCCGAGCTGCTCGATCGCCGGCCTGACCTTCGTCAGGCGGAGATGCGGCTCGCTGCCGCGACCTACGGCGTCGGCGCAGCGATGGCGAGTCTCTACCCGGACCTCAGCCTGACCGGTTCGGTGGGAGCTTCCTCCGACAAGCTGAACGATCTGACGATCTCGGACGGTCTGGTCTACAACGCAGTCGCGAACCTGATCGGTCCGCTCTTTACGGGTGGCCAACGCCGGGCGGATGTCGATGCGGCGGAGGCCCGCGCCGAACAAGCTGGGGCGGTCTACGCGGGAGCGGTCCTGAATGCGCTTCGGGAGGTCGAAGAGGCATTGGTTCTGAACGCATCCTCGCGCGAGAACTATGAATTTTCAAACCAACGGGTGACCGAGGCGCGGGCGGCGGACCGCCTCGCCAAGGAGCGCTACCAGCGAGGGGTCGGCACCCTGCTGACGGTTCTCGAAACCGAGCGACGCCTGCGACTCGCGGAGCAAGCGTTCATCAACGCCACCAGCGACGTGTGGAACTCCCGCATCGATCTCTTCCTCGCGCTGGGCGGCGATTGGGGGACGGACGGCGCTACGATCCAGGCCGCGAGCGCCGAAGGGACCGTCGCGCAGGCCAAGCCAGAAGAGTCCGAATCGAAAATCAAAACTCAAAACCCACAACTGTCAGAGGTGTCCTGATGTCTCCAAGAGTCCTCAAAATGGTGGTGCCGATCATCGTCCTCCTTGCCGGCGTGGCTGCTGCCGCGTTGATCGCCTCAGCCCGAAAGGCGCCGCCGCGCCAGGAAAGCCCGCCGCAGGGACCGCTGGTTGAAGTGATGACCGCGTCTGCGGCCGACATCCCGGTGGCGGTCTCGGGTCACGGTGAAGTGGTAGCGAAGGTCGCGGTCGACATCGTTCCCCAGGTCGGCGGGAAGGTCGTCTCCGTGAGTCAGTCACTGGTCGCGGGTGGATTCTTCGAGGCCGGGGAGACGTTGGTCGTGATCGAGCCGCGTGACTACGAGCTCGCTGTCGAGCGCGCCCGGGCGGCGGTTGCTCGGGCGCGCGTCAATCTGCAGCGCGAGGAGGCTGAAGCCGAGGTGGCGAGGCAGGAGTGGGATGAGCTGCATCCTGGCGAGGAGCCGCCTTCAGGGCTGGTTGTGCGCGAGCCGCAGATCCGGCAGGCTCGAGCCGAGCTCGAGGCTGCCGGGGCAGACCTCGCGGTGACCGAGCTCAACCTCGAGCGGACCAGGATCTCCCTGCCCTTCGACGGCGTCGTGGTGAGTGAAAGTATCGATGTCGGTCAATTCGTGACAATGGGCGCACGCCTGGCGCGAGTGTACGGGACCGACGCCGTTGAAGTCAGGGTGCCCCTCGACAGCCGCGAGATGGCGTGGTTCAGTGTCCCGACTCGCGCTGGCGGTTCCGGGCCCGAGGCCGAGGTGACGGCGGAGTTTGGTGGTATGAGCTTCACGTGGAAGGGTCGGGTCAAGCGGATGGAAGCAGAGGTCGACCAGACGTCGCGCATGGTGCACGTTGTGGTGGAGGTCGAGAAACCGTACGACTCCAACCGCGAACGACCGGCGCTCTTGCCTGGCACCTTCGTCAACGTCACGATCTTTGGACGGACGCTGGCCGATGTGGTGGCGGTGCCTCGGTATGCCGTCCATGAGGGCGACAGGGTCTGGGTCTTCAGCGACGGTGCGATGGACATCCGTGATGTCCAGGTCGCGAGATCCGATCGCGAGTCGGCGCTGGTCACATCAGGGCTCGACAGCGGCGATCTGATCGTGCTGACGCCACTGGACGCGGTCACCGATGGGATGGCCCTGCGTCTCAGCGAAGGCGATCCCGAGGCCGAGGCTGGATCTCTCCGAGGATCGCCCGATGAAGCACCAGCGCCAGAGACCGAAGGCGACGGAGGCTCGGCATGAGGGACGGTCGTCGCGGACCGCTCGCCTGGTTTGCCGGTAATCACGTGGCGGCCAACATTCTGATGATCTTCATCCTGGTCGCCGGTGCGCTGTCGTTGATGAGCGTCGTCATCGAGGTCTTCCCGGAGCTCGAAACCGACATCATCACGATCCGTGTGCCGTACAGGGGCGCGTCGCCGGCCGAGGCCGAAGAGGGTGTGTGCGTGCGCGTCGAGGAGGCGATCGCGTCGATCGAAGGCATCAAACGGATCCGCTCGACTGCCGCGGAGAACCTGGGAACCGTGACGGTGGAGCTCGACGAGGACGCCGACAACCGCAAGGTGCTCGACGAGGTCAAAGCGGCTGTCGATCGCATCGAGACCTTTCCCGCGGAGACCGAAAAACCGGTGGTGGCGGAAGGGGAGACCCGCCGTCGCGTGATCTCGATCGTGCTCCACGGTCGAGCTTCGGAAAAGACCTTGAAGACGCTTTCCGAGCGGGTGCGTGACGAGCTGACCGCGATCGAGGGTATCTCCCAGGTCGAGACGGCTGGGGTACGAAACTACGAAATCTCGATCGAGGTCTCGGAGGAAGCGCTGCGCCGCTACGGGCTCAGCTTCGACCAGGTGGCGAACGCGGTGGGAGCCTCCTCGCTCGATCTCCCCGGAGGTGCGGTCAAGACCCTCGGTGGCGAAATCCTCCTCAGGACCAAGGGACAGCTCTACCGCGGCCGCGAGTTCGAGGGCATCGTCGTCGTCACCCGGCCCGACGGCACACGGGTCACGCTCTCGGATGTCGCGACCGTCATCGACGGTTTCGAAGACACCGACACGACGACCCGTTTCGACGGCCGCCGCGCGGCCCTGATCCAGGTCTATCGAGTCGGCAAGGAGGGCGCATTGGCAGTCGCCAGCGCGACCAAGGATTACATCGAAGAGCTCGAACCTCGGCTCCCGGCTGGCGTTTCGGTGGACACCTGGGACGATGATTCGATCATCCTGAAGCAGCGCATCGGCCTGCTGCTGCGCAACGCCCGGTTGGGCCTGCTGCTGGTGTTCGCGTGCCTCGCGCTCTTCCTCGACCTGCGACTCGCCGTCTGGACCACCATGGGGATGCTGATCTCCTTCCTCGGCGGCCTGTGGTTGATGCCCTACTTCGACGTCACCATCAACATGATCTCGCTCTTCGCCTTCATCGTCGTCCTCGGCATCGTCGTCGACGACGCGATCGTCGTCGGAGAGAACATCTTCAACTATCTCGAGGCGGGGATGAAAGCGCTCGACGCCGCCATCATCGGCGTCCGAGAGATGGCGATGCCGGTGACCTTCGCCATCATCACCACGGTCGCCGCGTTCGCCCCGCTTCTCTTCGTGTCGGGAACCATGGGCAAGATCATGCGCCAGATCCCGATCGTGGTGATCGCGGTGCTGCTGATGTCGCTGGTCGAAGCCCTGCTCATCCTTCCCGCCCACCTGTCCGGCGAGAAATCTCTGTTCCAGCGCATACCCCGCAGTGTGATGGCGCCGATCGAACGAGCGCAGAAGCTCGTCCAGCAGGGGCTTCAATGGTGGATCAACGTCCCGTACAAGGCGTCGCTTCGTTTCGCCCTCGAGTGGCGTTACCTGACTGTGGCCCTGGCGCTCGTCTTCCTCTTCGTCAGCCTGTCACTGGTCATCGGAGGCTTCCTCAAGTTCAGCCTGATGCCGCGGGTCGATGCCGACAACATGATCGCCGCACTGACGATGCCGCAGGGAACGCCGGCCGAGGCGACCGAGGCCGCACTCGCTCGCATCGAAGCCGCCGCCAAACAGATCGCACGCGAGTACGACGAGCAACAGCCGGAGCGCGCGCCATCGGTGGTGCGCCACATCTCCACGACCATCGGTCAGCAACCGTCGCTGCGTCGCAGAGGGCCGATGGGTCCCGCGGTCTCGGGCGGCGATTCGTCAAACCTCGGCGAGGTCAACGTCGAGTTGCTGGGCGCGGAGGATCGCACCATCGGCTCCGCGGATCTGGTCAGCCGTTGGCGGCAACTCGTCGGCGAGGTGCCCGGGGCGGTGTCGCTGACCTTCCAGTCCAACCTGTTCTCTGCCGGCGACGCGATCAGCGTGCAACTCGCCCACCGAGATTTCAACACTCTCTTGGCCGCGGTCGAACGGCTCAAGGGCATCATCGCCACCTACCCCGGCACCAAGGACGTCGCCGATTCGTTCCTGCCCGGCAAGAAGGAGCTCAGGCTTTCGCTGACCGCCGAGGGCCGCGCCGCGGGCTTGACGCTCGCCGACCTCGCCAGGCAAGTCCGGGCCGGATTCTATGGCCAGGAGGTGCAGCGAATTCAGCGGGGCCGCGACGATATCCGCGTGATGGTGCGGTATCCAGAGGAGCAGCGGCGGTCGCTGGGAGATATCGAGCGCATGCGGGTGCGGCTGCCCGACGGCAGCGAGGTCCCGTTCCCCACCGTCGCCACCGTCGAAGAGGGCCGCGGCTACGCGGTCATCAACCGCACCGACCGTCGGCGGGTGGTGACCGTCACCGCCGATGTCGAGGAAGCGCAGGCCAACGCGAACGAGATCAATCGCGACCTCCGATCGACCGTGCTGCCGCAGCTCGTGCATGATTTTCCGGGCCTCGCCTACGACTTCGAGGGTGAGCAGCGCGAGCAGAGCGAGAGCCTGGGCAGCCTCCGCCTCAACTTCCTCGTCGCCCAGCTGGCGATCTTCGCCCTGCTGGCGATTCCGTTCCGGTCGTACTCTCAGCCGTTGATCATCATGTCGGCGATCCCCTTCGGACTCGTCGGCGCGGTCTTCGGGCATCTGATCATGGGCCTCGACCTGACCATGTTGTCGATGTTCGGGATGGTCGCCCTGACCGGGGTGGTGGTCAACGACTCCCTGATCCTGGTCGACCTCGTCAACCGGATGCGGGAGGGCGGAAGCTCGGTCGATCTGGCGATCACCGAGGCCGGCGTGCGTCGCTTCCGGCCGATCATGCTGACCACCGCGACCACCTTCCTCGGTCTCACGCCGATGATCTTCGAGACTAGCATGCAGGCGCGCTTTCTGATCCCGATGGCCGTCAGCCTCGGCTACGGCATCGTCTTCGCGACCGCGATCACGCTGATCCTGGTGCCGGTGCTGTATCGGATCCTGGAGGACCTCAAGGAACTGTTTGGCACTGCAGGCGAGGACGTCAGGGTCAGCCGACAGGTCACCACAGCGGAGGGTTGAATATCGCGCCGCACTTTTCAACCCTGTCATCCCGCCCGAGCGTCGCGAGCGGAGGGATCTGTGGGGATGGCCTGGACAGACGAGGGATGCCAGTGACTTACAGATCCTTCCACTCGGGCCGTGGCGGACCTCGGTCGGGATGACAGAAACGGCTGGACCCGGCTCCGCTCCTGACTCCGCCGCGGCCAGCAGCTCCCGCCCTCACAGTTCTGTGAAGCGGGTCACCGGTAGGGGCGGCATGGTGCCGCCCCTGCGCTTTGAATCAGAACTGTCGTCCGAGATTGGGCTGCAAGACGTTCCTGTAATGACGGATCCGCCAGGGAAAGATCTCTCCAACCTTTTCGAAGGTCACGAGGTCATAGCGGCATGGCCTGCCCCACAGTCCGAAACGACCGAGATAGGCCGACGCGGTGCGAGCCAGGATCTTTTCCTTCTTCGCGTTCAGCCCTGCCGCAGCCCCTCCGAAAAGGTCGTCTGACCTCGCCTTGACCTCGACGAAGACAATCGTGTCACGGTGCTGCATGACCAGGTCGAGCTCGCCACCGGCCCCGCGCCAGTTTCGGTGGCGCGGTCGGTAGCCCTTGGCCAACAACAGCAGCAGGGCGGCCCACTCGGCGCGACGGCCAAGCCTGTGACCCCTTGGCTTTTTCACGGGCCTGATTCTAGTCCCTTCTCCGTCGCAGGACGGCAAAGGTGAATCGGGGTAGGTGGGCGGCCCTGCATCTTGCATCGTGTATCGGGCATCCGGATGGGTGGGTGGGCGGTAGAATGCGCGCGGATGAGAACGGACGATTTCGATTTCGAGCTGCCGCGCGAGCTGATCGCGCAGATCCCGGTGCCGCGAGGGGAATCCCGGCTGCTCGTGCTCGACCGTTCGGGTGGCGGTCTGAAACACCGCGATATCGGTGACATCGTCGGGCACTTGCGGTCCGACGAACTCCTGTTGCTCAACAACACGCGCGTGATCCCGGCGCGTCTCTATACCCGCCGCCCGACCGGCCGCACATTCGAGCTCCTGCTTCTGAGAAAGGCCGGAGAAAAACATTGGGAAACCTTGCTGCGGCCTTCGGCGCGCGCACGCATCGGTGAGCAGCTCGAGCTCGGAGACGGCGGTGCGGCCGTCCCCGAAGAGCGTCGTGGCGAGGGACGTTGGCTCATGCGATTCGATCCGCCGTTGGACCTGGAGCGGCTGGATCGCATCGGCGAGATGCCGCTGCCGCCCTACATCGGGAGGCCGAGAGGCGGGAAGGCGTCGGACATGCAGGACTACCAGACGGTCTATGCATCGATCCCAGGCGCGGTTGCGGCACCGACTGCGGGCCTGCACTTCACCGAGGGTCTCCTGGATGGGATCCGGGACGTCGGGGTCGAGATCGCGACCCTGACCCTCCACGTCGGCCTCGGCACCTTTCGCCCGGTGTCGGTCGAAGACATCGCCGACCACGAGATGCACGAGGAGTGGTACCGCTTTTCGGAGCAGACCGCAGCGGCCGTCAACCGCGCTCTTGATGACGAACGCCGCATCGTTTGTGTCGGGACCACGTCGGTCCGAGCGCTCGAAGGTGCTCTGGCGGTGGGTGAGGGACGGGTGCAGCCCGGTGAAGGGTGGACCCGCATCTTCATCACTCCCGGCTTCCAATTCCGCGGCGTCGGCGCGTTGTTGACAAACTTCCACTTACCGCGATCGACCCTGCTGATGCTCGTCAGCGCCTTCGCGGGCCGAGACCGGATTCTGTCCGCGTACGCCGAAGCCGTCGCAAAACGCTACCGCTTCTTCTCCTACGGCGACGCGATGCTCATTGTGTAAAAAGTTAAGAGTAAAGAGTTTAGCCGACCCGCCAAAACCAGTAAAGAGTCAAGAGCAAAGGGTTAGGCCCACCCACGCCCGCCAGAATATCGGCTCCTTATCCTCTACTTCTTCACCCTTTACCCTTTACTTCCTCACCCTTTACTTGCGTTGACGAATCGCCGACTGGCCTCCTGCGCGGAATGTGCGGTTGCGAGGCGGAAGGCCGATGGAAGAGACCGCCACGGCGCCCGGACGCCGTTACGGTCAGGGGGTGGGGGGGTTGTTATGAGGTTGAATAGATGGTGTTGGGGCTGGGTCTTCCGGCAGGACGAGTCACATCTCCCTTGACCGGATCAGGGCGCTTCCGGTCGGTTCTCCGGGGAACGGGAGGAGAACGCCACATACGAAGACCTCCTTGAGCTTCTATTGTGCGGATCGGTGACCGTGGTTACACCGAGATGCGGATGGACTCAAGAGCTCAGTCTGTCGGAGGCTGGTTGTCGTTCTCGGCCGGGGCCTTGCGCTCCTCGTCCTCGCCGAGAATGCGGTGGGCCGGCGTTTCCAGATCGTCCATCTGCCCGGACCTCACCGACCAGATGAACAACGCGAGGAACAGCAATGCCAGCAACAACGCAAACGGAAGAGCTATGTAAACGGCAGACACGCGGACATTTTAACTGCGATCAGGCCCCACGTCCCAAGTCCCAATCCCCAAGCCTCGAGCCTCGAACCTTAAAACGTTTTCGCCCGATACGAACTCAGCACCACGGTCATGCTGCTGAGCGGCATCAGGATCGCCGCCATGATCGGACTCATGTGGCCGGTGATGGCGAAGCTCACGGCAATCACGTTGTAGGTCAGCGAGAAGACGAGATTACGGCGGATGACTCCCAGGGTCTTTCGAGCGCCTTCGAGAAGCTCGACCACCGGCGCGAGCCCGGGACGGGCGAGGTAGACGTCCGCGGCGGCGAGCGCCGCCTCGGCACCACCATGAACGCCGATACCGACCGTGGCAGCGGCCAACGCAGCGGCGTCGTTGACACCGTCGCCGACCATCGCGGTCGTCTCTTCCTCCGATCCCATCCGCACCGCTTCGAGCTTTTGCTCGGGCGCGACCCCACCATGCGCTGCGGTCGCTTCGATGCCAATCTGTTCGGCGACCGACCACACGACCGTCGGGTGGTCCCCGGAAAGGATTTCGACCCGCCATCCGTCGTCGCGGATGGCGGCAACCGAAGCCGCGCTGTCGGTGCGCAAGGGGTCGCCGATCCCTGCGACGGCGACCACCTGCTGGTCGACCGTGACCGCCACGGGGCTCAGACCTTCGGTGGCGAACTCCTCCGTGGCCGAAGCGGCGCCAACCGGGAGTCCTCCGAATTCACTCTCGACGTGGGCGATCGAAGCGATCATGATCCTCCGACCGTTGCAGACGCCGCTGATCCCGACCCCCATGATCTCCTCGACCTCGGACGCTTCAGGCAGATCTTCGACGGGTGCGATGGCGGCGAGAGCCCGAGCCACGGGGTGGGCCGAATGCTGCTCGAGTGATGCCACCAACGGCTTGACACTGGCGTCGCCCCACCAGCGGACCACCGCCAGCCGTCCCTCGGTGATCGTTCCAGTCTTGTCGAGAAGCATGCGGCCGGGTCGGGCAAGATTCTCCAGGGCATCGCCTCCCTTGATCAGAATCTGCCTGCGGGCGGCGCGGCCGATGGCGGCGCTGACGGCCAACGGGGTGGCGAGACCGAGGGCGCAGGGGCAGCTCACGATGAGGAGTGCGACTGCGTGCTCGACCGCGTGCTCGGGGTCGAGCCTCAGCCAGACGGTGACTGTCAGAGCCGCGAGTGCGAGGACGACGGCCACGAACCAGCCCGAGATCCGGTCCGCCAGGAGAACAACGGGGGCGCGTCGCATGGCGCCCTCTTCGACCAGGCGCATGAGGCGACCGACGCGCGTGTCCTCTCCGGTCGCCCGAACCTCGACCACCAGCCGGCTGCCGAGGTTGACGGTGCCGGCGTGGACGGGTTCTCCGACGGCGACGGGCTCGGGAGCCGACTCACCCGTGAGTAGCGATCGGTCGAGGGTCGAGAAACCCTCGACAACCATGCCGTCTGCTGGGATCGACTCCCCGGCGCGCACCTCGACCGTGGCGCCGGAGGCGAGGGCCTCGAGCGGGACGTCTCGGACGCCCTCTCGGTCGATCAGCCGCGCGGTCGTCGGAGCGAGCGAGAAGAGGAGCTCGGTCGAGCTCGCCGCCTTGCGTTGCTGTCTCCGTTGCAGGAAACGACCGACCAGGAGGAAGAAGATCAGGGCCGTCACCGAATCGAAGTACACCTCGCCCGCGTCGCGGATGGTGTTGATGGCACCCTGGATGAAGCCGGCGAGAACGCCGATAGCAATCGGCAGGTCCATGTGGAGACTTTTGGTCTTGAGTGCCCCCCAGGCACCGCGGTAGAAAACCGAGGCGCACCACAGCACCGAGGGCGTGGCGAGGCCCAGGCTGACCCAGCGGAAAAGCGTCCTGAACTCGTCCTTGATGCCGTGGAAATGGCCGCCGTAGAGCGCGAAGGCTATCAGCATCACGTTGCCGGCGATGGCGCCGGCCACCGCGATGCGGATGAGCAGTGCACGCTCCTCGCGCCGCGCCATGTCGCGCGCCTCGACCCCGCGGAAGGGGTGCGGCGCGTAGCCGATCGAATCGAGGAAGCGCGCCACCTCTGAGAGGGGCGTGGTTTCCGGGCTCCAGGTGACCGTCGCGAGCGATCGACCGAGATCAAGGCGCACCTCGGCAACGCCATCGACGACCACGGTCGCCTTTTCGACCAGCCACACACAGGCGGCGCAGTGGACCCCTTCGAGGTACAGCTCGACCGTCTCGAGCCCTGAGGGCAGCCTTCGGCAGTAGAGCTCGTGGAAGGCCGGATCGTCGAACTCGGCGAAGCCCCTGCCCGACCGCTGCGCCGCCTGCGCGGGAACCTCGATGCGCGCCTTGATGTCGTAGTAGCCGTCGAGCCCGTGCTCGTGGATCACCTCGTAGGCCACCCGGCAGCCATTGCAGCAAAACTGGAGCTCGGCCCCGTCCTCCACCAACCCTGCCGGCACCGGCAGACTGCAGTGATCGCAGCTCACAGACATGGGGGCGATTCTCTCATGGCGGTATCCCACTACCTCTCGACCTGAGGCGGTGAGTTATTCATGGGCTTTTCATCTCGAGCTCGGAGTACCATGGCTCCGATCATCAACACTGGAACTGGAGGCAGCCATGGGGATCAAGGATGCCGTTTGGAAAACGACGAAGTGGAAGATCATGAAGAGGCACCTCGGCTATACCGGGGAGGAGATGGAGATCTTTCGAGAGAACCCAAGGAATGCAGATGTCCTCGAAAAAGTGCCAAAGCTGATGGGCAAGACGATCGTGGTCGAGGTGATCGATTCCCACGGGTGCAACAGCCAGCACGAGGTGGGCGAGAAGTTCTACTTTGACGGCGCCGGCAACCCCTTGACAAAGAAGTGTCCGAAGAAGGTGTGCATTTACGCCCTGCACGCGGCCACCGGTCTGATTTTCGCCTCGAACGAGCTCGTCTACGCGGGAGTGGATCCGAACGAGATGCGTTTCAAGCGAGCCGGGTGTTTCGATGTTGGCGTCCAGTGCGGCGGCTGGGGCCGGGTGGTTCTGGAGCTGAGCGTGGTCGATCGACACGAGGCCTGAAACCTTTTCCGGCCGTGTTGATATTCGAAGGCAGCATTGTGAGGCCGCCGCGTCACGAGCCCTATGGATACCCACCACCAGCCAGAGACCACTTGATGAACACGCGAACACCCGTGCCTTGAGAGTGCGCAGCTGCAGACATACCAACCCGCATGCGGATCCCTTTGAGCATCGGTTAATCTGAGAGGAGGAGACTTGCGTCGAGAAGAGCTCGATGTGACGCCGGCTGTTATTTCATTCTCCGAGCACGTTTCCAGCCAGATTTTCAGGGTCGCCAAATGGAGTAAGGCGGGGAGCAGCCGCAATACCTTCGGGTTTCGGCGTGCGTTCATGAGGAACCGACATGGCCCAAGAAACAACCTGCCCGCTGTGTGAAACCGAATTGAAGCGATGTTCGGGCGCACCAGACATGCCGGCCAGCCAGGAATACTGGCAATGCAGGCGGTGTGGATTGAGTACTCACGTGTCGTGGCTGATGTCCCCGGACGGGCGACGAAAAATCAGAGACAACCATGTCGCCGAATTGCAGCGCCGTGTTGAAGACGGACGTGAAGCGCTCGATCGGCTCAGGGCGGCACGGAAGCCAAGCTGCAGTGCCTCAACATCGAGTTTCGGTGCAGTTGGTCTCGGGGTCCTGGTTGGCGTAGGAGTTGGTTTTCTCCTGTCCAGACGATAGGGCAACGACAGTCATCGAAGCACGAGTCGGGCTGTTCGTTGCGTCCCTTTCACCGAGAGCACACGTCTGGGATTCTGGGTTCTCTTCGTGCCGGCCGTCTCGATCTACTCACTCTTTTCTCGAATTGAGCTGGCCAAAAGACATGCGGCCATCTCTTTCGCAGGCCTCTTGATGATGTTGTTGGGTTTGTATTCCGTTCAATGAACGATCCAGGATTCCCTGTGATATCGAGCGCAGTATCTGACACGAAGTCGCGGAGGTGATCACCGATGAGTGACAGACCATTCGCGATCGTCACAAGGTGAGATCTTGCGCCCGTGTGCCCTCACTGCGAAAACGAACTTCACGAGGTATACGCGAGAGCACAGGGGGTGCCATTCATACAGAAGACCTCTGTTGTCTACTTCTGCCCCACTGGCAAAAGCTCCTCGGTTTCGGCCACGGCCGAATGATTTAGCGCTTTCGAGATACGAGATCTTCCTGATGTCGGTTCGGCGATTCTCGCTGTCCTCGACGACACCCGCCGGAACTTGCTTCAGATCTCCCAGGAGAAGTGATATTCATCTGGGCTATGTACACGATTCGTCAGGCCGGGTTGACCGATCTCGACACGATCGTTGACTTCACCCTCGACGAGGCGCGTGAGGCCGAGGGGCTGGATATCGATGCGGCAGGTGTCAGGCGAGGTGTGCTCGCCGGTCTCGAGGACCCGTCCGTTGCGACCTACTGGCTGGCGGTGAGCGCGGACGGGGAGGTGGTCGCCAGTACCTCTGCGGTCAGGGAGTGGAGCAACTTCAACGGCAGGCACTATTGGTGGGTTCAGAGTCTCTTCATCGTGCCCGAGCACCGCGGGCGCGGTCTGGTCGATCTCCTGCTCGACACGGTGGCGGAGGCGGCGCGAGCTGCCGGAGCGATCGATCTGCGCCTCTACGCCCACAGTGCGAACCGGCGCGCGATCGACGCTTATCGCCGCTGCGGCTTCGATGAATCCGAGTACGTCATCATGAGAAGAACCCTCGAGGGCGATTGACGCGACGTGTCCGGAGGGTCGTACCAGCTACACTGACCGCATGACGGAACCGAGGTCTCGCTACCAATGGCTCATCTTCGACGCCGACGGCACCCTCTTCGATTTCCACGCGGGTGAAACGACGGCCTTGCAGATGACCACGAGGACCCACGGGATCGAGTACTCGCCGCATCTTCACGACGTCTACAAGGCCATCAGCGCCGACCTGTGGGGTCGCTTCGAAGGTGGCGAAATCGATCTGGAGCACCTTCGGGTCGTGCGTTTCAAACGCCTCTTCGACGAGCTCGGAGTCGACGTCGACGCTGAGGCATTCAACGACCAATTCATGAAGGACCTCGGCCTCCAGACCCAGCTCCTTCCCGGGGCCGAGGCCGCGGTTCGCGATTTCTCGTCGCGTCACAAACTCCTGCTGGCGACCAACGGCATCGCGGTCGTCCAGCGTGCGCGCTTTGCCCGGTCGTCGATTCGAAACTTCTTCGAGGATGTGGTGATCTCGGACGAGATCGGTGTCGCCAAGCCTCAGCCGGAGTACATGGACGAGGCATTCTCCCGGATGGGCAATCCACCGAAGTCGGAAGTGCTGATGATCGGCGACAGCCTGAGCTCTGACGTCGCCGCGGGAGTGAACTACGGGATCGACACCTGCTGGTTCAACCCGAACGGCCTGCCCTTGGACGGTTACCCGAAGCCGACCTATGAAATCGCCGATCTGTCCGAGATCGAAGGCATCGTATCGGGTGACGAAGGAGGTTGAGATGCCGGCCCTGAAGCCAGGTGACAGCGCGTCGCGCTCCATGACCGTCACGGACGACACGATCCGCGCCTTTGCGGATGTCACGACGGACACCAACCCGGTTCACCTCGACGACGACTTCGCCGCCGGCACGCGTTTCGGACGCCGCATCGCGCACGGGATGATTTCCGCAGGGCTGATCTCGGCGACCATCGCCAATGACCTGCCGGGGCCGGGGACCGTGTATCTGAGCCAGACCTTGAAATTCAAGCTGCCGGTCTTCCCAGGTGACACCTTGACCGCCACTATCGAGGTTCTGAAAGTTCGCGAGGACAAACCGATCGTCACGCTCTCCACGGTGTGCACCAACCAGGACGACAAGCTCGTCCTCGAAGGCGAAGCAGTTGTGATGGTGGAGGCTTGAGGGCTTGAGGAAGATACGGAGTCCGTGGGGTCGGGCGGGCAGGCCCTCAGGTCCGCACGCCCTCAGGCCCTATTCGTCGTCACAGCAGGTGCTGGCCGCCTCGTTTGGTGAGGGAACCTCAGCTTGGGAGTGCTGGTGTTTGCTGATCGCGGCGTCGACCGAGGTGGGGCGGCCGAGGATGGCATAGAGGCCGAGACAGACCAGCAGAACGGCGGTGATGACGGGCACGTGACGACGCAGTGGCGCGCTCAAAAGCTGAGCGCCGAGGCCCACGCCGAGCAGCGCCGGCACCGTTCCCGCCCAGAAGGCGACCATGACCAAAGCGCCTTTCGCCCAATTTCCAGTGCCGGCAGCGGTCACGACGAAGGCCCACAGCCATCCGCAGGGCAGGACGCCCGACAACAAGCCGACCACCGCGGCGCGGATTATCGGTGGCTTGTCACTGACCAGCGAAAAACCACGGCGCAGGCTGCGTGCGATGCGCCCGTCGCCGGACCCGTGACGGAAGATCCGCACGCCGCGGATCTGGAGCAACGCCAGAATGCCCCAGGCGATCATGGTGATGCCCGCAAGGATCGCGGCGATGCGCTGCAATCCTGCCAACGAGCCGGCAACGTCGAGTGCCGCGCCGACGGCGCCCGCCGCCACACCAAATACCGCATAGGTCAAAAGCCTCCCGCCCGAGTAGGCGGCGTGACTGAGCAGGCGACGCGCGCCGCCCGATGAGTCGGCGCCCGAGTAGAAAGCCACGAATGGCCCGCACATGCCGATGCAGTGCAGCGATCCGACCAAGCTCGCCACGAAAACGGTCAGCAACAGCGGGGCCATCACCAACTGCCCTCGACATAGAGGTGCCGGGTCTCGGTATGGGTGAAGCGGTCGCCGGTGTAATCGACGGTGAAGCGCAGCTCCCAGAGTCCGTTGCGCCGCATGGCGGGCGAGGCCGTGTAGAGGCCGGCCTCCTCAGCGGCGACGAACGGAATCCGAATGACGTCGGCGCTGCGCGCCTTGTGAAAGGACTCGACACGAACCGCCGCGCCGCTCAACGGAATGCCATCGCCGTCCGCCAGGCGAACTGCCACCACTGGGGAGTCGCCGGGCCGCGTCGGTGGCGTGACCTCGAAGGTGAGCGACCATCCGAGCTCGGTGTTGGTCCGTTCCTGGGCTCGCTTTTCGTCCCAGTGGACCGCCTTCCGGTAGTAGTCCTCCTCGACGGCGACCGACGAATCCGAGGTGGCGATTGCGACCACCACCAACGATCCAACGACGTGCACGGTCAGTGCGACGCCGATGACCCAAGGCCAGAGGCTGCCCTGCTTCATGGTCCGGCGCCTGCTTTGGACGGGCCGAGAATCCGGTACCGGAGCTCGGTGGTGAAATCGACGCCGTCGCCGATCTTCAGGGTGATGCCGGCTTCGCCGCCCGCAAAGACCGATGGGGGCGCGGTGATGAAGGCGGCCGTCATCTCGGTTTCGCCGGGCCCTACCGTCAGGGGGTTCTCGGGTGCAATCAGCGTCATGCCCTCGACCCCATCGAGCTCGATCAGGTACGAGCGCTTCTGCGATGTCCGGTTGGCGATCTTGATGCGAATCTGGTTCGAGACCTCGCCGCTCTGAAGCACAGTGAAGGGCGATCCGAGCCCGCGCAGAAGCGTCACGTCGGCCGTCTGCTTGCCGGCGAGCGAGAATCCGAAGGCGCCGAACATCACGAGCAGGATGGCGGAGTAGACGAAAACCCGCGGGCGGAAAAATGCGCGTTTGCCGCTTTCCAGCTCGGCCTGCGAGGTGTAGCGGATGAGGCCGCGATCGAGGCCGACTCGGTCCATGACTTCGTCGCAGGCGTCAATGCACTGCGTGCATGCGATGCACTCCATCTGCAGGCCTTCGCGGATGTCGATACCGGTGGGGCACGTGCTGACGCAGAGGTGGCAGTCGATACAGTCACCCGCCGTTCGTTCCTCCTTCGTGCGCCACTTTGCGCGCGGTTCGCCACGGTTCTTGTCGTAGCCGACGATCAGCGAATGGCGGTCGAGGAGAACCGATTGCAGCCGTCCGTAGGGACAGGCGACGATACAGGTCTGTTCGCGGAACCAGGCGAAGTCGAAGAACATCAGGAGGGTGGTCCCGAGCATCACCGCGAAAGCCACCGGGTGGCGGGTCGGCGGGCTCGTCATCCATCCCAACAGCCGGTCCCAACCGACGAAATAGGCGAGAAAGGTGTTGGCGAGGAAGGCGGACACGGCAAAGAAGACCATGTACTTCACGAGTCGGCGACCGTCCGGACCGCTGCGGTCGAGCTCGATCTGCCGGTTCCGGCCCCCTTCGATGAGCTTCTCGAGCGGCCGGTAGAGGTACTCCATGTAGACGGTCTGCGGGCAGGCCCAGCCGCACCACACCCGGCCCAGCACCGCAGTGATCAAGAAGATGCCGATAAAAATGCTGAACAGGAGAAGCATCAGCAAGAACGTATCGGTCGGCAGAAACGTCGCGCCAAAGAAGATGAACTCCCGTCTGGGAATGTCGAAGAGCATGAGGGGCTTGCCACCCAGCTTGAGAATCGGGATCAGGGTGAAGATCGCGATCAGGCCCCAGGCGGTGAAGAGCCGTCGCCGGTAGTGTTTGCCCTTGGAGAGCTTGGGCCGGATCCAGCGGCGCGAGCCGTCACGGTTGAGGGTCGAGAGGACCCTCTCCTGAGCTTCCGGGGCGTTGGACGAAACGGCCACGACACGTTCAGGAGCTGGCGGGCTCCACCACCGCTCCCTCGGCGGGCTGCTCGCGTGTCGCCTCGGCTTGGTCGGCTGGCGCGGGCGTCAGGCGGACCTGCAGGTCTCCCTGCGGCGGTTTGGGATTTGGAGGTTCTGTGCCGAGCATCGTTCCGACGTAGGAGCTCACGGCCATGAGCTCGGCGGGGCGCAGCTGGCGCTCCCAGGCCAGCATGCCTTTGGCGGTGACGCCGTCGCGGACCGTGGCGTAGACGTCCATCAGCTGCGCTCCGTGCAGCCAATAGTCGTCGGTCAGGTTGGGGCCGATGCCGCCCTCGCCGAACATCCCGTGGCAGGTGGCGCATTTGGCCTGAAAGATCTTCTTGCCGCCGTTCATCATGCTGTCGTCGGCCATGAGATCCACGAGCGTGTTCTCGCTGATTTCTCCCAGTGCCAGGAGCTGCTCCGCCTGTTTGTCGTAAAAGGCGATCATCTCCTGGTCATAGCGTTCGATGGCGAGCATGCCGCCGCCGAAGTGGAAGTACAGGATGTAGAGCGGCGTGAAGATGATGGTCGCCCAGAAGAGCGCCAACCACCACCTCGGCAGGGGATTGTCGTATTCCTGAATACCGTCGTAGTTGTGATCCAGCAGGTGGTCCTGATCGCTGGCTGCGCGCTGCTGATCGAGGTTTTCCGTATTCACGACAGGTCGCCTCCTTTCGCGGCGGCGTGGACGTCCGTGCCTCCGTTTTCTTCGAGCGGCAGCGACCGCTGGTGCTCCCACGACGGTTTGCTGCGCACGACGAAGACCCAGAAGACGATGGCCGCAAAGGTGATCAAGCAGAGGATCAGGGCCACCTCGGTCCACGAGGAGAGCCCGGCGGCGCTCATGACGTCCGTGAGGCTCATGACGCCTCCTCCGCCTCATCGGCCGCCGCCTCTGCGGCCTCCGCCTCGTCAGCCCCCTCTGGCGGCCCAACCTCTTTCTCGACCGCCACAGGCTCCGGCTTCGTGATGTCGGTGCCGAGACGCTGGAGGTACGCGATGAGGGCGACGATCTGCTTGTCGGCCAGCCCGTCGGGACCCCCCTGGACCACGATTTCGTTGGCGATCGCCAGCGCCTGCTCGCGCGCGGCGGCCTCGCCGCCGGCGATCTCTTCATCGCTGTAGGGCACACCGAGGATCTGGTGGGCGCGCATCACCGGCTCGATGGAGTCGAAATCGATTGGCGTGGTCAGCATCCATGGGTAGGCGGGCATGATCGATCCGGCGGTAATGGCCCGCGGGTCGTCCATGTGGCGGACGTGCCACAGGTCGGGATACTTGCCTCCGACGCGCTGCAGATCGGGCCCGATGCGGCGAGAGCCCCACTGGAAAGGGTGATCCCAGACGAATTCGCCCGGTTTCGAGTACTCGCCGTAGCGCTCGGTCTCGGCGCGGATCGGCCGGATCATCTGCGAGTGGCAGTTGTAACAGCCCTCGTCGAGGTAAATGTCGCGACCGGCGAGCTCCAGCGGCGTGTAAGGCGTCACCGTCGCGATCGTCGGCACGTTCGATTTGATGAGAAAGGTCGGAATGATTTCGAAAAGCGATGCCACGACGACCGCAATCACCACCGCGACTGTGAACTTCAGCGGCAACCGCTCCCAGCGCCGATGCCAGTTGGTCGAGAAGAGACGGTCGAGTTTGTAGGCCAGGTCGGCGACGTGGGCGCCGCTGGTCCGCAATGGGGTGGCCGGCTCGGGATGATCGGTGAAGTCCTTCGCCAGCGCGGGCGCCTCGTGAACCGGCACCTCGTAGGTCGACGGACGACGCTTCCACGTCATGAAGAAGTTGACGCCCAACATGAGAATGCCGGCCAGGTAGGCGACACCGCCGATGACCCGCACCCAGTACATCGGAATCAACTGCAGGGTGCTTTCGACGAAGTCGCCGTACTTGAGGTATCCCTCCTCGTCGAAGGCGAGCCACATCAGGCCCTGGGTCAGACCGGCGGCATAGATGGCAACGATGTAGAGGAGGATGCCGATGGTGCCGATCCAGAAGTGCGCCTCAGCCAGCTTGCGGCTCCAGAGCTCGGCCTGGAAAAGGCGCGGCAGCAGCCAGTAGATCATGCCGAAGGTCAGAAATCCGACCCAGCCGAGCGCCCCCGAATGGACGTGGGCGATCGTCCAATCGGTGTAGTGGGAGAGCAGATTGACCGCCTTGACCGACAGCAGCGGCCCCTCGAAGGTCGACATGCCGTAAAAGGTCACCGCGACCACGAAGAACTTGAGCACCGGGTCTGTGGCGACCTTGTCCCAGGCCCCGCGCAGGGTCAGCAGGCCGTTGAGCATGCCGCCCCAGGACGGCATCCACAGCATGACCGAAAACAGCATGCCGAGGGTCGACGCCCAGGCGGGCAGCGCCGTGTAGTGGAGGTGGTGGGGCCCTGCCCAGATGTAGATGAAGACCAGCGACCAGAAGTGGATGATCGACAGCCGGTAGGAGAAGACCGGCCGGTTGGCCGCCTTCGGCATGAAGTAGTACATCATGCCGAGGAAGGGCGTCGTCAGCAGGAAACCGACCGCGTTGTGGCCGTACCACCACTGCATGAAGGCGTCCTGGACACCGGCATAGAGGGGGTAGCTGCGCCACAGGCCGGCCGGCACCACCAGGTTGTTGAAAATGTGGAGCATGGCGATGGTGACGATGGTGGCGATGTAGAACCAGATGGCGACGTAGATGTGCCGTTCACGTCGAATGGCGATGGTGCCGAAGGCGTTGATCGCGAAGACCACCCAGACGACCGCGATCGCGATGTCGATCGGCCACTGCAGCTCGGCGTACTCCTTGCCCTGGGTGATGCCGAGGGGCAGGGTGACGGCAGCGGCGACGATGATCGCCTGCCAGCCCCAGAAATGGATCGCGCTCAAGGCCCGCGAGAACATCGCCGTTTTGAGCAGCCTCTGCATCGAGTAATAGATACCGGCGAAGACGGCATTGCCTGCGAAGGCGAAGATGACGGCGTTGGTGTGGAGCGGCCGAAGCCGTCCAAAGGAGATCCAGGGCAGCTCGAAGTTGAAGAGCGGTGCCGCGAGCTGCAGCGCGATGATCACGCCGACCAGCATGCCGACCGCGCCCCAGATGAAAGTCATCAGCGTGAACTTGCGGACGATGGCGTCGTCGTAAGAGAACTGCTCGATCTGCACGGTCATCGAACTCCTCCCGGAGTGGTGATTGTAAATGGTCCTGGAGATCTCATCCCGATCCGGCCGAATCCGGAGATTCGTCGGTATCAGGAATCATTCCGCCGAGAGCGTACCACGCAAACCAGAAACTGTGGCGAACCGCTTCCAGGCGGTTCGGGTCGGCCATCGGTTCCACGATTGCCGTGCCCGGCGAGACGCTGAAGGTGACGCGAATCGGCAGACTGTCGATCTCCACAACTGCCGCACCGACTTCAGATCCGATCTCCGCCGCGAGGTCGCGAAGCGCCAAGGCTTTGTGGTGGCCGTCGACCGTCACGACGACCACCCGGTCCTTGAGCCGTCGCGGCTCCGTGGGCGGCAACGGCCTGACCGGGAAGTGCAGCAGGTCCGACCCGAAATAGGAGTGGTAGGGGTCTCTCTTGTAGAGCTTCTTGAGTTCCGGCAGCGGCGCAAGGACGCGGGTTGACGGGTGTCTTTCGCGCCACTCGCCCCATGTCGCGAGTGCCGCGACCCCGAGCGCGAGGGGGTCCGAAAAACCGGGGTCCGGTTCAGCAACGACCTCACCGTCGAGCTGGGACCACATGGGCGATGCCGCGGGATGGAGACGGCGGTCGTACAGCAAAGGGTTGGAGTTGTAGAGGTAGCCGGAGACGCCGAGCTCGACCACCTCATCTCCAACGGCCCGGCTGAAGACCGCGACACTGTCACAGAGGGGGCTGTAGGTGACGGCGAGCGGCTCGCCGCCGACCGTGTCGTTGACGACCTCGTGCCAGCGCATCAACCGGAGTGGATAGGCGCGCGCCTCACCGGCGATATGGACACCGATCACCCGGTCGTCCGGCACCAACAGCTTGCCTCGCTGTTCCTCGTTCCACCGGTCGACATCGGTCGGGGTGATGGTTGGCGGGTCCCTGAGAACGGAAAGCCCATCCGTGGCCATCGCCCGCACCACGAGATCGCGCGGCACCGTGGCTTTGCCGAGAGCGAACTCTGATCGGGGTGCTTCATCCTGGGGGCGTTTCGAAAGTGGATCAGTGACGATCCACGCCGTCACGAGGCTGACGATGACCGCCGCCACAGCCACCCACCAACCGCTTTGGATGACGGCCGGCACGCGCACGAGCTCAGAGCCCTTCGTGTGGATGAACGGTGACGACCTCGGCGCCCGAAGTCGTCGGATTCGAGGATGCGACCGTTACCTCACCGCCCCGGACCGCGCGATCATCCACGTCGACGACCATCAGACCCAGGAGGACCGGGAGATAGAGGATGCTGGCCAGGAAGAGGCGACGCGCAGCCGGCCTGTTGCGCGTCCTGAGGAAGATCCAGCCGAGCGCCAGGAAGGCAACACCGATCGCTTGTGAGGTCACGAGAAAGGCGCCCCCGGTCACGCCAAAGGCGCTAAGGGCAGCCGTAATCGGCAGCAACGCCGCCGCGTAGAGAAATGCGAGTCGTGCGGTGAGACGGCCCTCTCGGTCGATCGCCGGCAGCATGCGGAAACCGCCGCGAGCGTAATCCTCGCGGTAGAGCCAGGCGAGGGCGAGGAAGTGGGGGATCTGCCACGCGAAGAGAATTCCACCGAGAATCCAGGCCCCCGCGTCGAGGCGACCCGTGGCCGCGGTCCAGCCCATCATCGGCGGCACCGCGCCACAGATCGCGCCGATGACGGTATTGAGGGGCGTCTTCACCTTGAGCGGCGTGTAGACGAGGACGTACAGGAGAATGACGAAGAGCGAGAGGAGGGTCGTGAGCCAGTTGGTACCGAAAGCGAGGATCACGAGACCGGCGGCGGCCGTGATGAGGCCCAGAAATGCCGCCACCCTCGCGCTGATTCTCCCCGCCGGCAGCGGCCGCTCGCGCGTGCGGAGCATGAGGCTGTCGCGCTCAGCCTCACGCCACTGGTTGAGGATGTTGGCGCCGAATGCGCTGAGCGCGGTCCCCACGACCGCGGCCGCCAAGCCCCGCAGCGAAATCTCACCGCGAGCTCCCAGCACGTAGCCGACGCAGGCCGTCAACACGACGAGGGCGCCCAGGCGCGCTTTGGCGAGCTCGAGATAATCCGAGATCAAGGACCGCACGGTGTCGGGCTCCGACTCCTGATGGGAGGTCTTCTGATATGAGATCTGTCGCTCCTTCTTCATCTGGTACATGCGACGCAGGTGAACCACCGGTGTATAGTGTTGCGGCTCGTTACCACACTGCGGCGGTGGACGCCGGGCATTATAACCGACGCGGCCCGGCTGCCGTCGCGCCTCGGAGGTGAGCCATGACCACGACCACAGTCGACCGCAGCTCGATCCTGCCCCTCGCTTTCGCCACCACCGTCTCGATGTGGGCGGTCGCGTATTTCTGTCGCTTACCCGCGGTCATCGCTCCGAGCTGGCTGGTGCTGGGCCTGATGCTCGCCGCAGTGGCGGTTTGGGGGTGGTTCACCGGGTCGCGCGCGGGCGGTGGCTGGCTCGCCGGAGTGCTTGTGGGTGGTGTGGCGGCGGTTTTGAACCTGCTGATTCTCGGGAGCCTGCTGACACCGGCAGAGGGTGGCGGCGTCGTGCCAACAGCCCTGTGGTGGGTGCCGGGATCGATCGTGGTGGTGGCCCTCATCGCTGGTGGTTTCGCGGCTGCCCCGGAAGCGGTCGGGGAAGAAACCGCCCCGCGCCGGTGGACAGCTCTGTTCTCGAAGGTCGCTGTGGCGGCGACCTTTCTGTTGGTGGTTGCCGGTGGACTGGTGACCAGCAACGAGGCCGGCCTCGCGGTCGTCGACTGGCCGAACAGCTTCGGCTCGAACATGTTCCTGTTCCCGCTCGCCCGCATGACCGGCGGCATCTACTACGAGCACGCTCACCGTCTCTTCGGGGCGCTCGTCGGCCTGACGACCATTGCCCTCGCCATCCGTTTGTGGCGCACCGACGATCGCACGTGGCTCCGGCGCCTCGGATTGGCGGCGATCGTGCTGGTGGTCCTGCAGGGTGTCCTGGGTGGTCTTCGGGTGACCGGTGGATTCACCCTTTCGACCTCCGAGGCGGACATGGCGCCGAGCGTGGCGCTGGCCCTGGTTCACGGAGTTCTGGGCCAGATCTTTCTCTGTGTGATGGTCGCGATCGCAGTCGTGACGAGCAACCTGTGGTTCGACGCGTCTGCGCCCGAGGGCTCGCGAAGGGCGAAGGACGACTTCACCTTTCAGCGATGGCTCATCGTCATCCTGATTCTCCAGCTGGTGCTTGGCGCCGCGCAACGGCACATGTCGTCCCTGGTGATCGTTCATATCTCGCTCGCCACGATCGTGGTGTTGCTGGCGGTCATGGTTGGCGTCCGGGCCTGGGGACTGTATCGCGGGTCGAGGCCCGTGGAGCAGCTCGGCAAGCTGATGGTGATCGTCACCTGTGTCCAGGTCTTCCTCGGCATCGCCGCCCTTGCCGTGACCCAGGGTCTCGCAACGGTCGGCTCGCCGACCACGATCGAGGTCACCATCACGACCTCGCACCAGGCGACCGGCGCGCTCCTCCTCGCCCTCAGCGTCGTCCTCCACCTGTGGACGAAACGTCTCTTCCACCCCGCGGAAAAGCCCCAGAATGGGGCGGCAGATGGTTCGCCCGGGGCGTCAACTCGCCGCTGGCAGCGACCCGCAGGCAACGGCTGAGAAGGAAGGGTGGGAGTGGGGTCAGCCATAGCCTGCTCGCTGGCGGGGGTGAGTCACGACGCCCTCAACCACACGACTCTCATTGCCCATGACAAGGCCCTTCAAGCTGCAGGCGACGCCGTCGCCCTTGTGATGAAGGTCCCAGCCCCGCTGAAGTCGATCGCTGATCAGGTGATTCGTTCAGCAAGCTCGGTTCCAGCAAACTTCTCTGAGGGTCATGGCCGATCCGGCAGAGATCGATTCCACCACTGGCGAATTGCAGACGCGTCGGCAAAAGAGGTCGACAGCCACATGAGGCTCCTCGCGCATGCTGGGGCGATCAATCGCGCTACAACCGAAAGCACGCTTTCGACCTTCGACGATGTGCGGGCCATGACCTGGAGGCTGATCAATCGAAAAGGCTGACGGGTCAATCTGGAAACGAGCCGTTGGCGTAGTAGTGCTCGAGGAGATCGTTCTTCTCGGACCAGCGATCGAGCAGCCATTGTCGAAGGTCGTCTGCGGTATCGGGGAGGGTGGTGATCGGGAAACGGCGAACGTGGACGCGGATGCGTTGCACGAGACCCTTGATGTACTGCCACAGGGTCGGCACCCCCTCCTCGTATGCGATCGTGAGATCGTAGACTGCGGCAACGTGGCTGCGGAGACCTTCCACCGAGGCCGCGAAGCCCTTGCTGCGCGGAACCAGGGTGTGGCGAGTGACGGTCAGACCGTGCTCGCGGGCGTAGGCCTGGGCAGCCTCGAGCTTGGGGAGCGTGAACCGGGTCCCTTCGACGAAGGACACGAGGTGAACCGGGACCCGGCCGCTCACGAGACGGTCGAAGGTGCGGCGAATCTGCTCGCGGTCCGACGCCCAGTCGCGGTCGATGAAGAGGCAGTCGAGAAACTGCATGCCCCAGCCCATGCCCGGCACCCACTTGAGCTGCTTCTTGACGAAGTACTTCATGTCGCCGAGACGGTCCTTGGTCTTGCAGAACTTCATGATTGCCGGGATGTCCGGCATCTGCTGATGGTTGGCGATCAGGAGGGCGTTCTCTCTCGCCGGCACGTCATCGCCGGTGAAGGTGATCCGGGTGCCGTTGATGCGTTCGGCGCCGATGACGCACCACCCCCACCAGGTGCCGGCGCACCACCTGTTGACCGCGCGAAACGCGCTGCGGGAGAAGGGGAGGAGGAGCAGGCTGAGGAGCTGGAGCAGGTTGAATGGGAGCAGGGTCGTGAATCCGATCGCGAGCACTCCGAGACCCCGCAGGGACGCGGCCAGGCCTCCCCGGTCCTTCAGCGGCTCGAGAGGCATTGCAGACCCTCCGCGAGGAGCTCCCGGCAGCGAGCGACGTCCGTTTCGACGGTTCCGAGATTGCCGATCGCCAGCCGGAGGGCAACTCCGTCGTCGAGCTTGGTGTGGGAGAGGAAGACCTCACCAGAGGCGTTGACCCGCTCGAGCAACTCCATATTGAACGCGTCGAGCGCGTCTCCCTCGAGACCTTGCGGCCGCGCACGGAAGCACACCACCGAGAAAGGGCGCGGAGCCATGCGCTCGAATGCGGGCTCGGCGTCAACCCAGCGGGCAAACTCAGCGGCCATGGTGATGTGGCGCTGGTGGCGCTCGCGGATCCCGTCGAGCCCGAAGCAGCGCAGGACCCACCACAGCTTGAGAGCCCGGAAACGCCGGCCGAGCTGGACGCCGTAGTCCATCAGATCGACGACCTGGCCGCTGAGGGGCGTGGTCAGGTACTCGGGCACCAGCGAAAAGGCCCTTTTGAAGATCTCGGGGCGCCGGGTGTAGAACGCTGATGCATCAATTGGCACGAAAAGCCATTTGTGGGGGTTAAAATTGAAGGAATCTGCGCGTTCACATCCTTCTATACACCACCTGTAACTCTCATTTAGAGCCGTAGATCCTGCATAAGCAGCATCCACATGCATCCAAAGATCGTTTTGCATGCAAATCTCTGAGATTTCGACGCATGGGTCCACGGATGTCGTCGAGGTCGTGCCGACGGTGGCCACAACGGCGAGCGGACGGTGGCCCTCGGCCCGATCCGCCGCCACCATCTCGGAAAGCGCTTTCGTATCCATTCGGTAGTCCGCGTCGTGCGGCACGGCCCGGAAGCCGTCGAGTCCGAAGCCGAGTGTCAGACAGGCCTTCGCGATCGACGAGTGGGCCTGGTCGGAGGCGTAGACCCGCCACGCGGGTCCATTCATTCCGTGCTTTCGGACCGCAGGGTCCGCGGCTTCGCGCGCCGCGGCCAGGGCCAGGAGGGAAGAGATTGACGCCGTGTCGTTGAGGTAGCCGAAGAAGTCGTCCGGCAACCCGAGGCCTCGCCGCATCCATTCGAGAACCTTGATTTCCAGCTCGGTGGCCGAGGGGCACGTGCGCCACAGCATCCCGTTGACGTCAAGCGCGGCCGAGAGCATCTCGCCGAGGACTCCCGGACCGGAGCCGGTGATCCCGAAGTACGCCATGAAACCCGGGTGGTTCCAGTGGGTGACGCCAGGCAAGATGATGTCGAGGAAATCCCGCCAGACGGCTTCGGGATCCTCCGCAGAGATGGGCATCTCGTCCGGAATTCTCTTGGCGATTTCGCCCGGCTCGACCCGGGAAAGCACGGGGTGCTCGCGGTTGCCCCCGTCGAGGTACTCGGCGATCCAATCCACCATCCGGTGTCCTTCGCGTCGGAAGAGCTCAGCGTCCCAGTGGCCCGATGCGTCGTTCATCCGCACCTCCGCTGCCACCATACGCCGCCCGGCAACGCCTTGCCACCGGACGGGCGAAGATACCCGTGCCCGTTTCCGTCTCCGTGCACGGTATTCCCGTTGATGGTCAGCGCCGCATCAAAAAGCCCCGGGTCGTCAGGGATCCCTCGAATAAAGCTCAGCGGCGCACCACGCTGTCACGACAATCAGCAAGGCGAGTAAACATTGCCCGAGGACCTCGTGCGCCGGATCGACGCCCAGCAGGAAGGCCGCTGCAACGAAGAGGCCGGAAGTCCCGAGGAGCATGCACGTTGCGAGACCGAAGAGCTTCGGCCTGGATGCCACGACCATGAACAGGGGTGGCACGAGCAGGAGGACCTGGTGCGCGTGGGCGTGCCAGGAGCAGGCGCAGGTGCCGGCGGCGAGCCCCAGCCAGGCACGTCCGTTTCGAAGGCCTTCGGTGGTGCGGAGGCCCAAGGAGCACCGGAGACTGACAATAGCCGTCCCGATCATTGCAGGGACGGTCACAGTCCAGACAAACCACGGGGAATGGATTCTGGCGGCGTTGAGGGCGAAAGCGCGCCAGTTGGTCATGGTCGAGGGGAAGATGTTCATCACCTGGCCGGTCGATCCCGCGGCATCGATGAGTCCACCCAGATATTTCGAGAGCCACGCGCCGTCGAACACGAGGGTCGGAACCAGAAGAGCGGCGATCGAGACCACCATCCCGGCGACAAGCCTGAACCTGCCGGCGATCAGCAGTGCGGGCACCACGAGGACCAGGGTCTGCGGTTTACAGATCAACAGTCCGAGCCAAAGCCCAGCCAGCAGGTCCCGCCTGCGGTCGAAGGCGATGAGGGCCTCGCCGAAGAACACGACGAGCCACACGCTGAACTGCCCCATGATGAAGTTGAAAAGGGCCGGGAAGGACAGCACGATCGCGACGATCAACCATCCAGGTCTCGGGACGTCGAAAGCCTTCGCCAGGCGGAGAGGGTAAAGCGCAAGCACGATCATGTGAAACATGGTCCACGCCACGAAGCCCGGGACGGGCGGGAGCCAGGTGGAGGGAATGAAAGCCAAAGTGAACGGCGGCGGGTAGGGGGCCGGGACCACGTAAAACGGGAGACGGTACGGATTCGACTCGTTGGTGTAGGAGTTGAAGATCTCTTGCTGCGATTCTTCGACCAGGGCGGGATCATAGGCGGCTTCGAAGCCGTGCTCTGGGATCTCTTCGCCCGCCGTTCGGGACCCGCGATAGTCGAGGCCGATGTACTCGAAGAGACCGCGCTCGTGAACGGTCCACGCGAGAAACACCGCCTGGGCCGCAACCACCGCGAGGACAGCGACAATCATCCCGCTGCGGGTGCGGATCCGGTGGTCAGGGGAACTCGTGTCCACGGTGAAATGAACCCGTGAGGCACGATATCAGGCCCCGCGTCTCCCAACCATGACGAGGAGCCGACCGGAGGGGCGCGAAGTGGCGGAGAGGTGTTGACAAGGAGCTCGGGAAGGGAGAGGCTGCGCGCATGAATGCGACCGTGGATTCAGGCGTTCCCAAGTTTGACCCCCAGACCTTCGGATCCGAGCACTCGATCGCGCGTCTCGGCGCCGGCAGCGTCGGCGGCAAGGCGGTAGGTCTGAAGCAGATCCAGGACGAGATCTTGCCGCGATTCGACGCCTCGAGATTCGAGGGCGTGACCGTTGGGGTGCCGCGCGCGGTGGTGATCGCGACCGAGGTCTTCGCCGAGTTCATGGATCGGAACCGCCTCTGGAACGTGGTCGCGGAGGAGCTCCCGGACAGCCAGCTGGCACAGGAGTTTCAGCACGCGGAGCTCTCCGAAGGCCTTCGGGGGCAGCTCAGAGCTGTGCTCGCGGTCATGCGCGATCCGCTCGCGATCAGGCCGTCGAGCTATCTCGAAGACGCGCACCAGCGGGCCTTCGCCGGCATCTTCACCTCGAAGATGATCCCCAACACCGAGACCCGCGACGACGCCCGCTATCGACGTCTTTCGGGAGCGATCAAGCTGGCATGGGCCTCGACCTTCTTCGGCAATGCGGTCGTGTCTCGCCGTGCTGCCGGGCTGGCGGACGACGCAGAGCAGATGGCGGTCATCGTCCAGGAGGTGACGGGTACGCGCCACGACGGCCGCTTCTACCCGACCCTTTCCGCTCTCGCCAGGTCGTACAACCACTACCCGGTGCCCGGCAACGACCGCGAGGACGGCGTGGTGTCCCTGGCCCTCGGACTCGGGAAGTCCATATCCGACGGCGACCACGTGTGGAGCTACTGTCCCCACCGGCCGCTCGCCCCGCCTCCGTACAAGAGCACCGGTGACCTGCTGAACTTCACACAGAACAGCTTCTGGGCGGTCAACGTCGGCGACCCGCCGCCGCCCGATCCGGTGCGCGAGACGACATGTCTCCTGCGGTCGGGCCTGGCGGACGCCGAGGCCGATGGCAGCTTGAGCTACCTCGCCTCGACCTACGACCCGGCGTCGAATCAGCTGCGTTCGGGCATCGGCGGCCGCGGGCCTCGCGCCCTGACCTTCGCCCCGCTCCTCGAGTCGAAGACCATTCCCTTCACGCCGCTGATGGAAAATTTGCTCGAGTTGTCGTGCAACGTGTTCAACGGCGAGGCCGAGATCGAGATCGCCGCGAATCTCGACCGGGAGCATGCGCTGCCGATGGAGGTCGCCTTTCTCCAGGTACGGCCGATGTTGACGCCGGGCGAACGGTCACCGGTGAGCGAGGTCGACCTCGAGGCGCCCGAGATCATCGTCGCCTCGGACAACTGCCTCGGTCACGGCTCTCGAGAAGACCTCACCGACGTCGTCTACCTGCGTCCGCAAAGCTTCGATCGAGGCGCCACGCGGATGATGGCCTCAGAGCTGGACGCGGTCAATCGGGGCCTCGTGGAAGAGGGCCGACACGGGATCTTCATCGGGCTCGGACGCTGGGGCACGACCGACGATCGTTTCGGCGTGCCGGTGAAGTGGGGCCAGATTTCGTCCGCGCGGGTCATCGTCGAAGCGACCCTCGAGGACGCCCCCACGAGCCTCAGCCACGGGACGCATTTTTTCCACCGGCTGCTCAGCAACCAGGTCCTCTACATGTCGGTCGAACACGACGGTCGCGGTCGGATCGACTGGGAGTGGTTTGACGAGCAGGAAGCGATCTGGGAGAGCCGCAGCGTGCGCCACGTCCGGGTGCCGGCTCCCCTCGACGTGCGAATCGACTGTGCGTCGAGGTTCGGCATGATCCGCAGACGGGGCGAGACGTGAGCGAGCCCTGGAGGGTCGGGATGCGGACCGCCACGACCGGCGCTGGCATCGTCCTGATGATCGTCACCGGCTGCGGTACCGGGGTGCCCGAGGTGCCGATCGAGGAGCCGGTCTCCTATGCCACCCATCTCGAACCGCTGGTGATTGCCCACTGCATCGGCTGCCACGAGTCGGAGGAGGCCAAGGCCAAGCTCGTGCTGGATCCGGGGCTCGGCTACGAACGGCTGGTCGGTCCGCGCTCGATCCAGGTGCCGGAGATGGCGCTGGTCGAACCGGGCGACCCCGATCGATCCTACCTGTGGCTCAAGCTGCAGCACGTTGCAAAGGAGGGCAAGGGGATGCCGCGCACCTTGACGGGTTCTAAGAAGCTGCGCGAGGCCGAGCTCGAGCTCTATCGCAGGTGGATCGAAGGCGGAGCGCTTCCGTAGAAAGGTGGGGGCATGAGCCGCCAGCTCCCCTTCCCACTCAAGATTGTTCCCAGGGAATTGTGACGCTCTCAAGCCCCGGAGGGGCCCCAGATGGATAGCCTGGGGCGTGAGCTGTCCCGTATCAGGAGATCGGTAACAGAATCGTATCAGCACATGGGTTACACCTTGGGGGATGACACAGGCCGGACCACCGCGGTGTCTGCGAAAACGTCGCAGCTTGGGCTTTGACTGCTGACAGCTGAGAGCTGACAGCTATACTTGCATCGCCATGACTCATCGATCACCTGGATCTGGTTTTCGGCAGAAGGCCCTGACATGCGAGTCGTAGTCGTCGGTGGTGGCTTGGTCGGCTCGACCCTGGCAGAGAAGCTCTCGGGCGACGGCCACGACGTGTTGCTGGTGGAGCAGAGCCGCGAACTCATCGCTGACCTCAACGAGCGGCTCGACGTCCAGACCATCTGCGGCAACGGCGCGACCATTCCCGTACTGATCAACGCGGGCATCGAGAACGCGGAGCTCCTGCTTGCCACAACCGATTCCGACGAGGCCAACATGGTGGTGGCGCTCGTGGGCTCGGTGATCTTCAAGGTGCCACGCGTCGCAGCGCGGCTGCGGGATACCGGGCACGAGGAGGGTTTCCGCCGCATCGCCCGAGAGCCGGGCGAGGAGCGTGTCGTCATCAATCCGGATATGGCTGCGGTCGAGAAGATCCTGTCGTTGATGCCCGTCCCCGGTGCGGTGGACGTCGTCTCGTTCTTCGACGGCAAGCTGCTGATCGCAGGCTTTCACATCAAGGCGGGCAGCGAGTTTGCCGGTCTGCTGCTGTCACATTTGAGGCTGCTTTTCCCCGCCACGCCGATGCTGGTGGTCGCCATCCGCCGTGATGGCCGGTGGCGGGTGCCCTTCGGCGACGATGAGATCAGGGCCGGCGATCTGGTCTACTTCGCGATGGACCCGGGCGAGCTCGACAACGTGCTCGTCCTGCTCGGGCTCCACCGAGGCGTCGAGCGGCGGGTGATGGTCGCTGGTGCGACGCGGATCGGCGTGGCACTCGCCCGTCGCCTCGAGGAGACCGGGGTTCCGGTAACGCTCTTCGACGAACGACGGCCCGACTGCGACCGGGCGGCGGCCGATCTCGGGGACACCCTGGTGGTCCACGGAAGCGCGACCGACCGAGAGCTCCTTCGCGAGGAAGGTGCGGAGAGGGTCGAGGGCTTTATCGCCTGCACGGACCGGCACGAGGAGAACGTCGTGGCCTGTCTTCTGGCGGGCCGCATGGGCGCCGCGCACACCTTTGCGTTGGTCGACAACGCCGCACTCTCGAGCTTGGTCGGAGACCTCGGCATCGACGCCATCATCTCGCCGCGCCTCCTGTCGGTGAGCCTCGCTCTCCACTTCGCCCGCAAGGGCCGGATCAGGTCGGTCGCAGCCCTTCTCGAGGACTCGGTGGAGGTCTTCGAGGTCGAGGCGGCCGAAGGAAGCCGTCTGGTGTCGTCGCCGCTCTCCGCGCTCGGGCTGCCGCGCGGGATCCTCATGGTCGCGGTCCAGCGCGACGATCGGATCTTCATCCCCGGCGGTGACGACCGGATCGAGCCCGGAGACCAGGTCATCGTGGCCGCGACCGCCGAGATGGCGTGTCGGCTCGACGACGTTCTCGAGGCCTGAGGGGCGGCGGGGTGAGGCGACGGGCATGAATCGCCGCTTCGCGACCTACCTGATCGGCTGGCTGCTGCTGCTGGACTGCGCCTTTCTCGTGCTGCCGCTGATAGCGAGCCTGGTGTTCCGCGATTCGCTCGAGCCCTGGGTGGCGGCGATCGCGGTGGCCGGCGTCATCGGTGTGTTGCTGGTCGGTGTGCGGCCACCGATCGACCGGCACATCCGTCCACGGGACGGGTTTCTGATCGTCGGCGGCGCGTGGATCGCGGTCTCTCTCGTCGGTGCGGTGCCCTACCTCGTGACCGATGCTCTGGGACCGGTCGACGCGCTCTTCGAGTCGGTCTCGGGCTTCACCACCACGGGTTCGACCGTGATCGGGGACACGACCGTCATCCCGAGGTCTCTCCTGCTGTGGCGCGCCATGAGTCAGTGGCTCGGCGGAATGGGGATCATTCTTTTCACCATCGCCATCCTCCCCCTGCTCGGGATCGGCGGCATGCAGCTCTTCAAGGCAGAGGTACCGGGTCCGGTCGCGGACAAGGTGAAGCCGCGGCTCGCAACCACTGCCCGCACGCTGTGGATGGTCTACGTGGGTTTTACAGGCGCGGAGTGGATCGCCCTCCGCCTCGCCGGTCTCAGCTGGTTCGATGCGCTCTGCCATTCGTTCACGACCCTGGCGACCGGCGGTTTCTCGACCCGCAACACGTCGGTTGGCGAGTACGGCTCGGCAACGGTGGAGTGGATCGTCATCTTTTTCATGCTGCTGGCCGGCATCAACTTCGTGCTCCACTACCGCCTCCTGACCGGCCGCGCAAAGGAGGTGTGGCGCGACAGCGAGCTCAGGTATTTCCTCGGCGTCATCGTGGTCGCCACCATCATCCTCTTCCTGACGGTCCACGAGGACGGGGCGCGCCTTGCGGACAGCCTTCGCCACGCCGCCTTCCAGACGGTGAGCATCCTCACCACCACCGGGTATTGCACGACCGACTTCGAAGTTTGGGCCACCCTGCCTCTGCTGGTCCTGCTGTGCTTGATGGTGCTGGGCGGGATGTCGGGCTCGACCGGCGGAGGGATCAAGAGCTTGCGCGCCCTGCTCGCCATCACCTCCCTGCGCACGACCCTCCACCGCCTCATTCATCCACACGCGGTGCGGCCGGTGAAGTACGGCGGCGCCGTGGTCTCCGAGTCCGTGCTGTCGGGGATCTGGTCGTTCCTCACCGCCTACCTGTTGATTGCCCTGGCGGGCACTGCAGTGGTGGCGGCTTACGGCTACGATCTGATGACCGCGATCTCGGCCGGACTGACCTCGATCGGCAACGTCGGTCCGGGTCTCGGCGAGATCGGCGCCTACGACAACTTCGCTCACTTCCCCGGGGTCGTGAAGATCGTGCTGGCCTGCTGCATGCTCTTCGGCCGCCTCGAGATCTTCACCCTGCTCGCCCTCTTTTCCCGCGAGTTCTGGCGCAGGTAGCGCTTCGCAGGGAGTGAGGGGATGGGGGAATGCGGGGATGCGGGTCTGAAAGATCTCTGCGGATGGGCAGGCCCTCACCCCCTCACGCCCTCAAAACCAAAGACCGGAAGCACGTGTAAACTACAGCGATTTCGAAGAGAGGACCCAAGTCCTTGAAACAGCATAGAGCAAAGATCGGCATCATCTTCCTGATCGTCTTCATCGATCTGGTCGGCTTCGGCATCGTGATTCCGATCCTGCCGCTTTACGCCGAGCAGTACGGGCCGTCGCCGGTGATCTTCGGTTTGTTGATGGCGTCGTTCTCGATCATGCAGTTCATTGCGGCGCCCATTCTCGGAAGGTTGTCGGACCGGGTCGGACGACGTCCTGTCCTGCTGATTTCATTGCTGGGCTCCGCCTTTGGATATGTCCTCTTCGGCATCGCAGGGTCGCTCGGCATGCTCTTGGCCTCGCGGATCATCGACGGCATTTCGGGTGGGAACATCTCCACCGCACAGGCAGTGATTGCAGACATCACCGGTCCGGAGGACCGGGCACGAGGGATGGGGATCATCGGCGCCGCCTTCGGGCTCGGTTTCATCCTCGGCCCGGCGATCGGCGCCCTGCTGGTGACGGTGGCGCCGTGGCTGCCCGGAATCGGTGCGGCCGCGGCATCCTTGATCGCCTTCGTGCTGGTGCTGACCCGGCTCCCCGAGACGCTCGCCCCGGAGGCCAGACGCGAAGCGCGCCGCCACCCACTCAACCTGAGCAGCCTCGCCGAGGCGCTGTCACATCCACTGGTCGGTCTCTGCCTGCTGATGGTCTTCTGCACGATCTTCGCCTTCGCGAACTTCGAAACGACCTTTGCCCAGTTCGCCAGGCTGCGCTTCGGCTTCCAGACCTCGACCATCGCCTGGCTCTTCGTCTATGCCGGTGTCCTGGGCGCCGTGGTTCAGGGAGGTCTGGTGGGTCATCTCGCCGCCCGGTTCGGCGAGATCCGTTTGATCGTTGCGGGCACCGCCCTCAGCTTCGTATCGCTCGGGTTGCTCCCGTACGCGTCCAGCCGCGGACCTCTGTTGTCCGTCCTGGCGGTGCTGGCCCTCGGCCAAGGCGTCGCCCACCCGTCGCTCTCGGCCTTCACCTCCAAGCTGGTCGATCCGGACGAGGTGGGTGGCGTCATGGGTGTCTACCAGGGCATGTCGAGTCTCGGCCGGATTGTCGGCCCATTCTGGGGTGAGGTCGTTTACGGCACGATCGGCTTCGCGTGGCCGTTCCGTACCGGATCGATTTTCATGTTGCTGGCCTGTTGGGTGGCCGTCGTGGCGATGCTCCGCCTGCGAAGAACGCAGACCGCCGCCCCGTGATCGTGTCAAAGGGACTCAGCCGCCGCGTCGTTTGGACCCACCCTGCGAGCCCGACGAACGTGAGCCTCCACTTCCCTGCGGACCGCCCATGCTCGTTCCCGGCCCCTGCTGTGCCCCACCCATCGATTGGCCGGGTCGGCGCCGTCTTTGATCCCAATCTCCGGGCGAGAGCCCGTGCAGCATTGGCCGCGACGGCGCCTTGCCGCGTCTGACCCGGGTCGACTCTCCGGCCTGCACGCGAACACGCTCGCCGACGCCCGCCGCCTCCCAGACCTCGACGATTCCCTCGAAGACCGCGACCGAGGTGTCACCGTCCTTTTCGACTTCGAGGCCGTACTCGGTGCCGCGGACGGCCAGCACCGCCGAGGGGGTCGTGACGAGACGTTCCCGCTGATCGCCTTCGCCGAGCGTGCCGAAAATGGCGCGAAGGCTCCCGCGCTGGATCTCGAGCAGCACGCCCGGCTGTTCGTGGGCGAGCGAGAAGCGCGTCTTCGATCCGACGACGAAGCGCGCGGCGAATGCGGGGGCCGCCAGCTCGGTCTTCGAGCGTGAGCCGGTTCGAAGCACGTCTCCCGAGCGGACGCGCTCTCCTGCGTGGACGGCCTTCTCGCCGTCTGATGTTTCGAGGAACAGGTGGCGTTTGACCGAAACGACGTCGTATTCGAGGTTGGCCGGGGCCTCGGCTGCGAAAACAAATGGCAGGGCCGTGAGCAGCAATGCGACGGTGCCGATGGACCATCTCATGATTCCACCTCCTCGCCGTCGAGGGCGATTCCCAGACGTTTGGCCTTTCGGTACAAGGATTTCCGTTCGATGCCGAGGATCTCGGCCGCCCGTGTTCGATTTCCGCCGCAGCGGCGCAGCACCGCTTCGATGTGGAGCTTCTCGAGCTCCTCGAGGCTTAGCTCGTCCCCGATGGCAGGCTGAGACCTGGCCGGCACCTGCTCCCCGCCGCTTGCGGTCAACAGTGGGCGCACGCTTTCCGGGTCGGCCAGGGAGCCGCTGTCGACGATCGCCCGCTGCACGACGTGCTCGAGTTCGCGCACGTTGCCGGGCCACGGGTGCGCCGCGAGCGCCGCAATGACCTTGTCGCTGGCGGGCTGGAGGTCGAGACCGAGCCTTTCCTGATGGCGGCGGCGAAAGTGCTCGACCAGCAGCGGGATGTCGGATCGGCGTTCGCGGAGCGGGGGCAGCACGATCTCGTAGGCTGAAAGCCGATAGAAGAAGTCCTCGCGAAAGGCCCCGGCGTCCACCTCCGCCCGCAGATCGCGGTTGGTTGCAGCGACGATGCGGACCGGGACCTGGACGGCGCTTTCCGCACCCACCGGCCGAACCTCGCCGGATTGCAGGAACCGCAGGAGCTTGACCTGGAGGGCGGCGGGCAGCTCGCCGACCTCGTCGAGGAAGAGGGTGCCCCCGCGAGCCGCCTCGATCGCACCCCGGTGGTCTCGGTCGGCCCCCGTGAACGATCCTCTGCGGTGCCCGAAGAGCTCGCTCTCGAGCAGGTTCTCCGGGATGGCGCCGCAATTCAGCGGAACGAAGGGCGCCTCCGGGTTGGCGCCGAAACGGTGGAGGGCCCGCGCGATCAGCTCCTTGCCGGTGCCGGTTTCGCCGTGCAGGAGCACCGGTATCGGCAGCGGCGCGACGCGCGCAACGGCGTTGTAGACCTCGACGATCGACGGATCGTTGCCGACGATCATCGACTCGGGGCCGAGCTCGACCTCGGCGCCTCCCCCCGGGGCCGCCTGCATGGCCGCGTGGACCCGCGTCACCAGGGTCTCCACCTCGAAGGGCTTGGCGAGGTAATCGAAGACGCCGAGCCGGCGCGCCGAGGCGGCGGTCTCGACCGTCCCGTGGGCGGTCACGAGGATGACCCTCGCGTCGGGGCAGGCTTCGCCGGAGTGCTCGAGGAGCTCGATGCCGGTGCCGTCTCCGAGATAGATGTCGGTGACGATCACGTCGAAATTCGTCGACTCGAAAGCCTCTCGCGCCTCGTCGGCCGTCGCCGCCGTGCGAACCTCGAATCCTTCCTTGCCGAGGGCCAGGGCCATCATCTCGCGCATGGCCGTGTCGTCGTCGACGACGAGAATGCGTGCCGCTTTCACTGGCTACGTCTCCCCCGAGACCGGCAGCCGGACCATCAGGGTGCTGCCGGCCCCGATCTCACTCTCCATTTCTATGCATCCTCCGTGCCAATCGACCACCTCCTTGGCGAGGGCAAGCCCCAGACCGGCTCCGGCGCCGGGTGAGCCGGGAATACGGTAGAAACGGTCGAAGATCCGCTGTCGATGCTGCTCGGGAATTCCGGGCCCGCAGTCGCGCACGCGCATCACGATGTTCTCGCCCTCTCGCTCAACTCCGATATCCACCCACGTGTCCTCGGCGGAATATTTGATGGCGTTGCCGACCAGATTGTCGACCACTCGATCGAGCAGGGCGGGCACACCGTGGACTTTGCAGTCGTCCTCGATGGACGCACGGAGCTCCAGACCCCTGGCATTGGCCGCGGCCTCGAGGACCTCGAGACGGGATGTGACCAGCCGCCCGAAATCGACCTCGTCAGTCGATCCGACCCAGTGGCCGCCACCCAAGCGCTCGAGATCGAGAAAGACCGTCACCATCTCCTGCAAGCGTCCCGCCTCCCCGCGGATCAGCGCGGCGACCCTCCGCTGCTCATCAGCGGAGAGCTCGTAGCGTTCGAGGGCTTCCCCGAAACCGGCGATCGAGGCGAGCGGCGTCTTGAGCTCGTGGGAAACGAGCCGCTGCATCTCCTGGCGACGGCGCTCCAGCGCGTGCTCGGCAGAGATGTCCCGAATGATGGCGAGCCGGCCGCGCTCGAGGTCGGTCAGTCCGACCGCGAGCTGGCGACCGCCGCGGGGCACCACGAGCGGATCGGGTGTTACCGGGCCGGACGCGAGCTCGCCGAGCTCCGCCAGACTCCCCCAGAGCCGCTCCGCGGCCGGGTTGGCGAGCACCACCTCGCCGGCCGCGTTCCACAAAACGACACCTTCGTCCATTCCCGTGAGCAGGGCCCTGCGGGTCGCGTCCTCCTCCAGAACACGCTCCTGGAGACGGCGCAGCGCTCCGAGACGGGTATGCGCGGTGCGTGGTACAGCAGATCGCGTGGCACCGACGTGTTCGAGCAACGCCTGCAGCAGGCGGCCGCTCTCGAGCCGGGCCGACCGCGATTCGATCGCTTCCCGGAGGAGTGCCGACATGACGGCCGCTGTGAGCAGCGTCGTCGCGGGCATCAAGAGCAGACCGAAACGGACAGCGGCGGACGCGATCAGAACGAGGCCGACGGCGAGGCCCATGAACGAGGCGATATCGAATGCGCCGCGGCGGTTTCGGATCACCTGGACGCCGAAGGAGAGAATGACCGCAGCGGCCAGAGTCCACCAGAAATCGAGAACTCGAAGGAGTCGGCCATGGATGATCGAGGTCGCGGCCGAGGCGTGCGCCACCACACCCGGTACGGGCGCGTGACGCGGGCCCGTGGGAACGACGAACTGGTCTCCGGCCCCGGTCGCCGAGAGGCCGATGAACACGAGCCGCCCTGAAATCTCGTTGCGATCGAATGAGCCGTCGAGAATTCTCGCCGCGCTGAGGATCGGGAGGGACTGAGGGGCCGGTCGGAACTCGGGTCGGATCTCGACTCCCGCCTCGATTGCGATCTCGGGCATCACCAGCCTCGCAGCGGCGAGCGACAGGGCGGGGAGGGAAAGACCGTGCGCTTGCTTGGTGGCTGCGACCGTTCGAACGACGCCGTCGGGGCCGACCTCACCGTAGGCGTGGGCTGCGGATGCCGCGCCGCCGAGGGCGGGAATCGGAAGCAACCACTTGCCGTCTTTGTCGAAGGCGGCGGCCAAAACCTTTGGCGAGCCTGCAAGCGCCTCGGCGAGGGCCCGATCGGCCTCGACCGTGCTTGCATCCGAAAGGATGAGATCGATGGCAACGCCGGTCGCGCCTGAATCATGAACGGCGGCGATCAGGTCGGCCAACCTGTCGCGGGGCCAGGGAAGAGGTCCCAGGCGGTCGACCGCCAGATCATCGATCAGAACCGCGATCACCTGCGGGTCACGGCCGCTTTCGGTGGTCGACGTGCGAAGGAGAAAGTCGCCCGTCACGCGTTCCATCGGCGGCAACCATCCGAGAAGCCAGGCCACGCCGGTGACGGCCACCGCCGCCACCGAGACCAGCGCTGAACGGATCCATTCCGTCGAACGGGGGGACCTGTCGCTCACGGCCATCGCGCCCCATGCTAACCGGAAACAGCGGCTTCGCGAGCGCCGGATCCAGGTTCCGGCGGCGAATCGAGAAGCAATACACGGGCGCACATCCCTGTTGCACACGGCGATGGAACGGCTGAAAGCATTTTCGAGATCCATGGGACCGGGGCGGGGCGCCCCGGGAGTCGGGTGCGAAGCGTCGTGAGAATCACCGCCGTCGGTTCGGCGCTGCCGGAGCACCACTACGACCAGGAGACGCTGCTGGCGGCTTTTCGCGAGCAGTGGGCCGGGCGCTATCACAACGTCGAACGGATCGAGAAGCTCCACCGCAACGTGCTGGTCGGCGGCCGGCACCTCGCCCTGCCGATGGAGGAATACCTGAAAATCGAGAACTGGGGCCAGGCCAACGACCACTGGATCAGGGTCGCGGAGGAGATCGGCGGCCAGGCGGTGACGCAGGCCCTCGAACGCGCGGGACTCGAGGTCGACGACGTCGACGCGCTGTTCTTCACGACGGTGACCGGTGTCGCCACACCGTCAATCGACGCCCGCCTGATGAACCGCCTGTCGCTGCCGTCACGCGTGAAGCGGGTGCCGATCTTCGGCCTCGGTTGCCTCGCCGGGGCCGCCGGGGTCGCGCGCGCCGCCGACTATTTGAAGGGCCACCCGAAGGACGTCGCCGTGTTGCTGTCGGTGGAGCTGTGCTCGCTGACGCTGCAGCGCGATGATCTGTCGGTGGAGAACCTGATCGGTTCCGGGCTCTTTGGTGACGGCGCAGCGGCCGCGGTCCTGGTGGGGGAGGAGAGGTCTCCAACCGGGCCGAGAATTGTCGACAGCTGTTCTTCCTTCTACCCCGATACCGAGAGGGTCATGGGCTGGGACGTGTCGGAGCGAGGATTCAAGATCGTCCTCTCGGCCGAGGTGCCCGAGATGGTCCGCCGCTATCTGCGGCGGGATGTCGACGCGTTCCTCGACGAGCACGGTCTGCAAAGGAAGGATGTGGCGGTCTGGATCACGCATCCCGGAGGGCCGAGGGTGCTGGAAGCGATGCAGGAGGCGTTGGAGCTTCCAGATGGGGCGCTCGATGGAGCCTGGAGGACCCTGCGGGAGGTCGGCAACCTCTCGTCGACGTCGGTCCTCCTGGTGCTGGAGGAGGTTCTCGAGTCGCCGCCGCCGGCGGAGAGCTTGGGGCTGATGACCGCCATGGGACCGGGCTTCTGCTCCGAGCTGGTCCTCCTGAGCTGGGATGCATGATGGGTGGGACGGTGATCGGCATCGATTCGCGCCTTGCGTACACGGTGGTGATCGCCGCCATCGCCGTGCAGCGTTTGTGGGAGCTCCGCGTGTCCCGGCACCATGAACGTGCGCTGCGGGCGCGGGGTGCGATCGAGGTCGGGGCCGGCCACTATCCATGGATGGTCGTGCTGCACACCGGGTTCATCCTGGCGTGTCTCGCCGAGGTCTGGCTGCTCGAGCGGCCGTGGCGGCCGGCTCTGGCCGTCGCGGCGGTCTCGATCCTGGTCGCGGCGCTCGCCCTTCGATGGTGGACGCTCAGCACACTTGGCGAACGGTGGACGACCCGCGTTCTGGTGGTCCCGGGCGAGAAGTTCGTGAACGACGGACCCTACCGCTGGCTCCGACATCCAAACTACCTGGTGGTCGCGCTCGAGATCCTCTCGATTCCCCTGGTCCACGGTGCGTGGCTGACGGCGATCATCTTCAGCGCCGCGAATGGGGTGCTCCTTCGCGAACGACTCCGGGTCGAGAACGGAGCGCTCGGAGACCTCGCCTCGAGGAGCGCAGGATGAGCGTCTCCGAGCAGTGGATCCTGGACGCCGTCGCCGAGGTCGCGCGTGCCCATCTCGGCTGGGATGGAGAGCTGCGCCCCGAGCTGCGGCTGGTGGAGGACCTCGAGCTCGACTCGCTCAAAAGCCTGACGCTGGCCCTCGAGGTCGAGAATCACTTTCGGGTGTGCCTCGACGACGAGACCGTCGTCACGACCGTCGGTGAGCTCGTCGCCATGATCCGGGAGCAGCTCGATGACTGATGCGGTGACCATCAACCGTCTGCTCGAGCTGGCGGCGGCCTCGGAGGACGGAGGACTGAGAATCCTCGACCAGCGCGAGCGTGCCAGATGGCTGCCGTGGCCGGAGATCCACGATCGTGCGCGGGCGGTCGCCGGTCGGATCCTCGCCGGCGGCGTCACACCCGGCGACCGGGTGGCCCTGGTGTACCCGACCTGTGCGGAGTTCTTCGAAGCCTTCTTCGGGATCCTGCAAGCGGGCGCGGTACCGGTGCCGCTGTACCCACCGGTGCGGCTCGGCAGGCTCGATTCGTACCACGATCGAACGGCCGCGATGCTCCGAGCGGTCGACGCCAACCTTGTGCTGGCGGAGCAAAGGGTCCGCAGGCTCCTCGGCCCGGCGATCGAGGCGGCCCGGCCGAGTGCGGGGTGCCGCACTCTCGAGGAGCTGCAACGGGCCGAACCGTGCTCGGTGTCGTCGGCGGAAGGCGACCTCGCGCTCGTGCAGTTCTCCTCGGGCACAACGGTCGAGCCAAAGCCGGTCGCCCTCAGCCACCGTGCGGTCGTCGCGCAGACCGTCCGCCTCAACGCTTTCTGGCCGGACGGAAACGGGGTCGTCCACAGCGGCGCGAGCTGGTTGCCGCTGTACCACGACATGGGCCTGATCGGTTGTGTCTTCCCGGCGCTCGAGCGGGGCGCGACCCTGACCCTGATTCCGCCCGAGCTCTTCGTCGCCCGACCGGCGTCCTGGCTCCGTGCGATCTCGAGATTCCGGGCGACTGTCTCGCCGGCGCCCAACTTCGCCTACGGCCTGTGCGTCGACCGCATCCGCGACGAGGAGCTCGAGGGCGTCGACCTGTCGTCCTGGCGGGTGGCCCTCAACGGCGCCGAGCCGGTAGCGGCCGAGGTGCTGCGACGCTTCCAGCGTCGATTCGCCGCCTGGGGCTTTCGTCCCGAGGCGCTGACGCCGGTCTACGGGCTGTCGGAGGCGTCGCTCGCGGTGACCTTCTCCAGCATCGACAGGAACTTCGTGTGCAAGCGATTCGATCGTCTGGCGCTGGCCGAAGAAGGCGAGGCGAGAGACGACGCGAGCGGATCGGAGATCGTGTCGGTGGGTCGGCCGCTGCCCGACTTTTCGCTGCGGATCGTTGATCGTGAGCAACGTGAGCTGCCCGAACGACGTGTCGGTCGCGTGCAGGTTCGCGGGCCCTCGTTGATGGAGGGCTACTTCGGGCTCGAAGGCGCGACGGCCCGCGCCGTCAGAGATGGCTGGCTCGACACCGGCGACCTCGGCTTCGTCGCCGACGGGGAGCTCTATCTGACGGGGCGCGCCAAGGACGTGCTCATCCTGCGCGGGCGCAACCACTCGCCGGTCGAAGTCGAGCACGCCGCGGACTCCGTGAGCGGCGTGCGCACCGGCTGCTGTGCGGCCGCGTCATTCATGCCCGAGGGAGCGGACACCGAGGCTCTGATCGTCATGGTCGAGGCGAGGAAGGGCCTGGCTCCCGACCGCCTTGTCGAGGTGGCCGAGGAGGTGGCGCGATCGGTGCTGGCCGCGACCGGGCTCGAGGCGGACCACGTCGAGGTCCTCGAGGCGGGGACTCTTCCCCGCACCTCGTCGGGGAAGATCCGCCGCCAGGAGGCGCTCCGCCGGTGGCGATCGGGGAATCTCACACCGCCCGCTGCGGTGACGCCGTTTCGGCTTGTCGGTGCCGCCTTGCGATCGTCACTCGCCATGGCGCGAGCCGAAGGTCGGCGGGGCCATGGCTGAACAGGCAGATCTCGTCGTCGCGGGCGCAGGGCCCGCGGGGCTCGCCACCGCGATCGCGGCGCGCCTCGAAGGGCTCGATGTGGTGGTGCTGGAACGCTCGGGAAGGGGACCAATCGACAAGGCCTGTGGCGAGGGCCTCATGCCGGACGGCGTCGAGAACCTGGAGGGTCTCGGGGTGGATTTGCGGAGCGTGGAGTCACGTCCTTTCCGCGGCATCCGCTACATCGACGGCGCGCTCGAGGCCGAGGGAGAGTTCCCGGGGAAGCCGGGTGTCGGGATCCGCCGGACCGTTCTTCACGGCGCTCTCATTCAGCGAGCCCACGATCTCGGAGTCGATCTGCGGTGGGGAGTGCGGGTCGGTGGGTTGACGGAAGATGGATTCGAAACTGATCACGATCCCTTCGGTGGGCGGTGGCTGGTCGGCGCCGACGGCCGAGGCTCGCGGGTCCGGGAGTGGTCGGGTCTCGCCGGCCGTCCGGCGCGACGCCGGAGGTTCGGCGTCCGCCGACATTTCGGAATCGAGCCGTGGTGCGATCGGGTCGAGGTCTCCTGGGCCGACGGCTGCGAGGCCTACGTCACCCCGGTGGGGGATCACCTCGTCGGAGTCGCGCTGCTGTGGTCCGGAGACACCGCGTCCTTTGACGACCTGCTCGCACGATTCCCGCAGCTCGAGACGCGGCTCGCCGATGCACCGGTCGCCTCGAAAGACCGTGGTGCGGGACCCCTCGAACAGCGCTGCTCCGCCGTCGTGCGCGGCAAGCTCGCACTCGTCGGCGATGCATCGGGATACGTCGACGCCATTACCGGCGAGGGGCTCGCCCTCTCGTTTCACCATGCTCGAGCTCTCGTCGAGTCGATCGTTGCGGGCGACCTGCGCCGCTACGCTGCCGCCCACCGCCGTATCGGCCGCTATCCCAATGCGATCACGCGCCTTCTTCTGCTCGTCGAGGGTCGGCCACGGCTGCGGCGCCGGGTGATGCGTTCACTCGCCGCGGATCCTTCCCTGATGTCCCGCTTCCTGGCCCTCAAGATGCGCGCCGACGGTCCACGAATCCTCGGATCGGGCGGCTTGCTGCCGCTGGCGGCGGCGGCCCTTCGCGGCGGTCGGTAGCCGATTCCACCGCGTGAATCTCAGCTTTGCAGCTGAAGCCGGACCCGCTACACTGACTCCGGAATCTCGCGGGAGGAAGGCCTTTGGACGTCACAGTCTTGATCCTCGGCGGCGGCCGCGGCACGCGACTTGCGCCTCTGACCCTCCGCCGGAGCAAGCCGGCCGTGCCGGTGGCGGGGAAGTACCGGCTGATCGACATCCCGATCTCGAATGCGATCAACTCGGGCATGGAGCGGATGTACGTCCTCACCCAGTTCAACTCGGTGTCGCTCCACCGCCACATCGGACGCACCTATCGATTCGACGCCTTCTCCCGCGGTTACGTGCAGATCCTCGCCGCGCAGCAGACGCCGACGGTCCAGACCTGGTTCCAGGGAACCGCCGATGCCGTCAGGCAGAACCTCCACATCTTCACGCAGCTTCCGGGCGAGCACGTGTTGATCCTCGCCGGCGACCACATGTACCGCATGGACTACCGCCAGCTCCTGCAGGACCACGTCGACCATGAAGCCGACATCACGATCGCCGTCAAGCCGTGCTCGAGCCAGGAGATCGCCGGCTTCGGGGCGGTGATGGTCGACGAGAGCGGGCGCATCGTCGAGTTCCGGGAGAAGCCCTCGACCGCCGCAGAGAGAGCGGGGATGGAGGTCGCGCCGAGCCTCCTCGAGGCCAAGGGTGTGTCCTCCGATCTGCCCTACCTCGCGTCGATGGGGATCTACATCTTCCGCAAGCAGGCGCTCGTGGAGGCGCTGGACAATGCGCTCGTCGACTTCGGCGGCGACATCATCCCGGCCGAGGTTTCCAAGCGCCGCGTCCAGGCCCACTTCTTCAAGGGCTACTGGCGCGACATCGGGACCATCGGCGCCTTCTTCCAGGCCCACATGGACCTCGTGGAAGAGGATCCGCAATTCTCCTTCCACGACCAGGCGTGGCCGATCTACACTCGTCCGCGCTACCTCCCCGGAGCCAGGCTCCACCGGTGCCGCTTCGACCGCGCGCTGCTCTCCGACGGATCCAGGGTCGAGGACTCCGAGATCGAAAACGCGGTCGTCGGCCTGCGCGGCGTGATCCGGAAGTCAACGGTCCGCAACGCCCTGATCATGGGCATCGACTCGCACTACCCGGCCCCGGAGCCAGGAGAGCCGGAGCCCGGCATCGGCGAGGGCTGTGAGATCAGCAACGCCATCATCGACAAGAACGCCCGCATCGGCCGCAAGGTCCGCATCTGCAACGAAGCCGGGATCGAGGAGGCCGAGGGCGACGGCTGGGCGATCCGCGACGGCATCGTGGTCGTGGCCAAGAACGCGGTCATCCCGGACGGGACGGTCATCTAGGAACCCTCTCCGAAAAGTGATCGGGAGCGTCCCTCAGAAGTAGCGGGCGGCGCGCTCGAGGACCGCCTCGTCGATGACCAGCGCACCGCCTTCCAACGACGCGTGAATCTCGATCGGGGCGCAGGCGCCGATGTAGTCCCAGATCTCGTCCTCGAGCCGGTATTCGAGCCGGCAGGCGATACACACCAACGCTTCGTCCTCGACCACGAATCCCTGTTTGTAGCGATAGCACGCATAGCAGGCGTCCAGGTGGGCGTGCTGGGCGCCGTCTCCGTCCGTCCGGACGAGGAAGTTCACTCGCGTCCCCCGGTGGATGAAGGTGAAGAAGTGGACCGAGCCGTCCGACACCTCCTGGAGGGAGATCCGAACGGCGTCGCCGTCGGACGCCACCAGCTGGTGCATCGGCGCGGTGGGCGAGCAGGCAACCATGATCAAAATTGCGGTCGCGAGGATTGAAGCTGCGCGCATCGATCGATCTCTTCAGCTTCGGAGCACGGAGTCTGGATCGGTGACGGAGGCCTTCCAGGACGGCACCAGGTTGGCCGCGATGTAGGGCACGAGGGACAGCGATCCGCAGATCAGGAGCGTCGGGAGGTCGAGAACGGGCACGATCTCGAAGGAGGGAAAGAGCACCGACCATCCCTTGATGACACGGGCGAAGACGAAGCCGTCGAAGCAGATCAGGTGGATCTGGGCGATGATGAGCCCCGTGAGGAATGCAACGAGCGAGACCAGCCCGCCTTCAAAAACCCTGAGCTCCATGACCTCCCGCGATTTCCAGCCGGTGGCCCTGAGCAGACCGATGGTCCGGTACTCTTCGGCGGAGAGCCCCGTTCCCTTGTCCCAGACCAGGATCGCGAAGGCGGCCACGCAACATGCCATGAAGGCGGCCCACAGCCCTCCACGCCAGTCGAAGGCCGCGTCGTAGGTGGCGAAGATCTGATCCCGGGTGATGACGCGCGCGTCCGGCCACCTGTCGAGGATCTTCGCCGCGACCGTGTCGATCTCGTTGCGGTTGTGGATCTCGACGGCGAGATCGGTTGCGAGGGCGGGGTCGATAGCGAAGACGCGGCGGAGGTCGTCGGTCGGCCAGACGACGAGATCATTGGTGAGAATTGACGAAGAGCTTTCGAATATGCCGACCACCTTCGGCGCGAACAGCGACCCGTCGTACCCCTTCACAGGGAGGCGGTCACCGACCCCCAGGAAGCGGAGGTCGGCGAGCCCGGACCCGATGACGCACCCGCCGACGAGCTCACCGCTCGACAGCTCCTGATCCTCGAAAGCCAGGGACTCGTCGGGCACGGATTCGGCGCCCCAGAAGGTGAGGGTCGCGCCGGTCGGCGGGTCGTAGGAGTAGCCCCACACCCGCGGTGTGACGCTGCCGACGCCGCGGATCGCCCGGATCGCATCGGCGCGCTCGACCGGGATCAGCTCGTGCCGGCCTCCGCGAAGGCTCTGCACGATGATCTCGGGGGACCCGTCGAGGAGCGAGCGAGCCTCACGCCGGACGGCGTCGACGAACATCATGAGCGAGGCGAGAGCTGCGACCAGGATCGAGTAGACGAGAACGACGACCAGAAACTTCGCCGGTCTGCGGCGCAGGTTCGCGATGGCGAAGTCGAGGATTCGAAGATGGCGTCTCATGGTCCGGGTCCGGTTGCGGTGGAGGGAGTCGAGACGGCCGGAGGTGCCATGATGGATCCCGCCGGGAAGTGCTCGATAGCCGAGGGGTGGTCGCCGTAAGGCGCGAAGAGGTCGGTCTGCGACGGGTGGCGGCAATAGCTGGTGCCGGTGCTGAGGGCAAGGTCGGTGAGCAGCATCTCGCGGACCAGGCGGCGGTTGGACTGCCGAGCCTGATCGTCCACGCGGCTCGCGGCGCTTCCGGCGACGCTGAGGGCGGCCACGGTCACAGCCTCGAGAAGCACCAGGGCGATCACGATCCTGTAGCCTCTCGTCATCAGCCCTCCTCCCAGGGATAGAGCGATACGAAGTAGACCAACAGCGCGTCGATCTCCCGGTCCCGCACGATGTGCTGCCATGCCGGCATCTGCAGCGGCGGTTCCGGACCGGCCGGGTCGAGCTTCGAAGAGTACCGCCCCTTGCGGACGATCTCCCTCGCGTTCTCGTAGCGGGTGCGCACGACCGGAAAGAGGCCGATCTCCGGCGGCTCCTCGAGAGCTTCGAGGTCGTCGTGCTCGTCCAGCAGTCGGATGAAGGCCTCGGCATCCTCCGGCGATCGGAGGAAGAGCTTTTCGGCGGTCGTGTTGTGCGCGGGCACCGGGCTGTTGGCCGAGTTGTGGTTGACGATTCCGCCCTGGCCCTCGGGGCCGTGGCAGGTCACGCAGCCCTTTTCGAGGTAGAGGTAGGCGCCCCGGTCGACGAGGCTCTCGCTGGTGGGGCGTGGCAGGTCATCCGGGCGGCACAGGGTGCACATGATCGGCGGGGGTTGGACCGGATCTTCGCCCTCCCTGCTGACGACGATCCACCCGCGCATGTAGAAGTGGCAGCCACCGCACATCGATGTGCAGTAGTACTGATAGATGCCCGCACGGTCGGCCGTGAAGCGGACCGTCACGGTGTGGCCAGGCTCGATCGCCACCGGTCCGACCTCGAAGGCCGGCAGGTAGAAGCGGTGGAAGACGTCGGCGCTCCTCAGGTGGATGACCACCTCGTCGCCCTCGGTGACCTGCAGGGTCGCGGGCTGGAAGTCACGCCACCAGTAGTTCAGGCCGTTGACGGGACCGAGGGTCCAGACGCCGGCCGAGGCCACCCCCGTGAGATCGAAGACGACGGTCTCTTGCGCGCCGAGAACCCGCTCGGAGAGCCAGCCGAACCACGCGATGGCCGTGACGATGGCCACCATCGGCAGGATCACGAGCGCGGCGGCGAGTCGTTCGCTGTTCATGACCTCCTCATCCCACGAAAAGCCGCAGCATGACGGCGGTGATGGCGGCGCAGGCCAGACCGTGCGGAATCAGGCTGCGGATGGCGGCCGAAGGATCGGCGAAGAGGCCCTGGGCCACCCGGTGACCGCGCACCAGGGCCACTGCGAGACCGAGCAGCAGCAGCGGGGCCTGGAGCGAGGGGATCCACTCGGGGTAGAGGGGGCTCCAGTGCTGGCGGGCGGTTCCGAAGAGGTCCCAGCCCCACCCCAGGGGGTCCGACAGCGAGGAGGCGATGTGGGTCCAGTTGAGCATGATGAGGGGCAGGCTGAAGGCGATCCACGCGAGCAGACCGACCGGCACCAGGAGGTAGGTGGAGCGGACGAAGATCTCGCGGACGGACACGGTGCTCGTGCCCGCGACCCGGTGCGCCAGCCACGAGAGGCCGTACCAGATCGCGGGGACGAGCCCCAGGGCGCACAGCCACACGACCGACGCGTGGAGGGCGAAGCCTCCCCAGTTGCCGACCTCGGTGACGTTGGACCACTCGCGGGGCGTGCCCCATGGTCCGAGGAGCGTGACGGTGTAGGCGATCACGAGAGCGATCATGATCAGGGCCATGAAGGCCTCGTCGAGGCGGCGGATCGACACGTCGGCGAATACGGGGCGCGCGTGAAGGCTCATGTTGTCGTTGGGGCAGGCCTTGATGCACTCCATGCAGAGGCCGCAGTAGTTGTTGCGGTCGAGCTTGGAGGGGTTGACCATCCACGGGCAGCCCCAGGCCTCGGCCGACCCGCCGGCACAGGAGTGGTCTCTGCAGTCGGCACACAGACCGGTGTCGCGGGGCCGGATTTCCGTCGCCGAGGCCATCGAGTACACGCTGAGCCACGCGTTGAGCGGACAGAGGTACCTGCAGAAGCTCCGTCTCTTGTAGAGCGCGTGCATCGCCACGGCCGCCACCACCATCGTCATGAGAACCGCCGCTGTCAGCGCGGGCCGGGTGACCAGGATGGTCGACACGGTGCACACGGTGAGGAAGAGCAGGTTCTGCAGCCACATTCGCGACAGACGGTGGGGCCAGCGGCGGTTCAGGCCGCCGGTGCGGAGGGACCGCGATCTCTCGGCCTCGCGCCGGACGCCGATCAGGCGGCGCCTCGCCAGCCACTCGCCGGCGAAGGGGACCGGGCAGGCCATGCACCACACCCTGCCGCCGGCCGGAACGAGGACGGTGATGAGGAGAAACCACCACAGGATCCAGACGATCGTCACGATGATGTTGCGGTTGCCGATCGGCGAGCCGAAGAAGCCGGCGACGACGAAGAAGAAGAGCACCAGCAGGTTGGGAAGGACGACGGCGAACTGGAACCAGCGTCGCGTCACCAGCCACCTCAGCCCGGGAAGCACTCGCAGCAGGTCGATCCGGCGGCACGGTGGACTTCCCGTAGCCCGGGAGACGCCGTTGCCCAACGCGCCGGTCATCATCAGACCGAAGATGCCCAGGGTCAGGCCGCAGGCCGCGATCAGCGACGCCCGGTAGAGCAGGTTCGGGCGCACGATCATCTCGCCCTGCATGAAGGGGTGGAGGGTCCCGCAGGTCACCGAGCAGCGATAGCGGTACTTGCCGGGCCTGCCGGCGGTGAACACGATCTCCTCGAGCTCGCGGAAATCCTCGCCGGTGGAGGGGCGCCGGGCCCAGGCGGTGAGCGAGCCCGGCCGGATCTCCGCCTCGATGTCGTGCCCCTCGAGGTAGAAGCCGTGCACGACGTCGGTCGAGGCGAGCCGGAGGTGGACCTCGTCGCCGGGGTCGACGACTATGCGGTGCGGCTCGTAGGCGTACTGTCGCGCCATGATCTCGACCTCTCGGGGCGACGCCGCCACGACCACCTCGGGCCGTGTCGCCTGGAAGAAGGCCACACAGGCCATCGCGACGACGGCGGCCGGCCACCAGCGCCAGATCACGCTCGGACGAGCCGCCGACCGCAGGTCCCAGCCTCCGAATCCCGCGAGCCCGCCCTCAGCGAGCTGCCCTGGCGTACTTTGCCTTCGTGATGACAAGGTCCACCTCGGTGGACTTCTCGGGTTGCACGTCGATCGTCAACGATCCTCCCTTCTGCTTGAGCTTCTTGTGCCACACCGTCAGCTCGTACTCGCCGGCCGGGACGTCGGCGATCTCGAAGCGAAGCGGCGTGTCGTTGTCCTCGAATGCGACCTGCACGAACCACGGGCTCGGACACACCACCACGTAGGCCGCCATCTCGAGGTGGAGCTTGCACAGGGTGATGACCATCCCGGGCGTGTCGAAGCTGTGGTCGACGCTGACCCCGGGTCCCCAGGTGCCGATGTCGAGGGTGTCGCCGGTGCGGTCGTCGAGGAAGTAGACGTTGTGCTGCTCCCGGTCGCTGTTGAGGAAGGTGACGGTCGCGCCCTTCGGCACGGCCAGCACGTGCGGCACGAAGATCAGACCCCTCTGGTCCATCGACGCGTGCGCCGCGGGCTCCGGCGGGGCCTCGGCTCCGGTCGGCGACAGCATGACGACGACGTCGCGGTCGTGCTTGGGGCCGTCGCTGCGGATGTAGGCCTGCTCGACGGCGACCGTGCCGGACACGGAGCCGCAGCCCGGGCAGGAGCCCTCGATCGGGGCCGCTCCGAGGACCACCGCCGCCGCCAGGACGGCCGAGGCGAGGCAACGGAGCGCCTCAGAACGAGATGCCGAGCAGCATGAAGAGCGTCTGGTCAAGGCCCGCCTCCAGTTCGGCCCCTTCGGTGTAGTAGGTGCCTTCGACGTTGCAGAACACGTTCGGCCGGATCATGAACTTGGCCCCGGCGACGATCTTTTCGATGTCCTGGACGGGCACCAGGCCGGGGACGTCCGACGGAAGGTCCAGGTCGAGCCCCTCCCAGCGCCCATAGAGCATCAGCCACGGATAGGCGAATCCGAGAGCTTCGACGTGCCAGGTCCGCGAGTCGACCGCCTGCCCGCTGAGGCTGCCGTACGGATCGTCGTTGCTGCCGGCGGTGTACTGCGCGGACCACTGGAAATCGCCGATATAGTGCTGGAGCCCCACGCCGAGCCGCCAGAAGTCGTCCTCCCCGACCGACGTCCCGCCCTCGAGGTCGACGGTCGTGATCTCGGCCGTGCCGGAGTAGCCGAAGAGGGCGAGCCGGAGGCTGTTGTCGCGCCAGTGTTGCGAGCCGGAAGCGCCGAGCGTGGCGGGCAGCTGTTCGCTGCTGCGGTCGAACTGGGTGCCGCCGATCTTGTAGACGACATTGGCGTAGAGGTCCTTGTGGTCGGTGTTCCGCCCCGAGCCGACGAAGCTGATGTCGCTCGGGGGAGGGGACCCTGCGGGCACCAGGAGGTTGCCGTTGACGATGCCGAGAGCGTAGAACCACCTCTTGCCGAGGCCGTTGAGCTCGAAGCCCTGCTGCGGTGTGATCGAGAAGTTGTTGCCCTCAAACTCCGACAACCCGGCCTGGGCGAGGTTGGGCCGCGGCATGAACCACGAGGTGTAGATGTAGAAGTGGGTGCTGTAGATGTTGGCGTCGCGGGCGTTGAAGAGCCCCATCGTCTGGGTACCGACGGTGCCGATGCGCAGGTTGAAGAGATGGTCTCGCCCGAACAGGCTCTGCAGCTGCAGCCACGCCTTGAGGGTGGCCCAGGATTCCGGGTCCTTACCGCCGAAGTCCTTCTGCAGATAGATCACGTCACCGTAGAAGGCGATGTTCTCGCCGAGGTTGCCGGCCCACACGAGCTCGATCTCCTCCGGCAGCAGGAAGGTGGTCGCCGCCTGGCGGCTGCCGTTGAGGTCGACCTCGAACATGAAGCGCGTGACCAGCGCCAGGGGCGATCTCCCGGGGACGTGGCTCGGCCACAGCGCCTTCGGCCACAGCCGCTTGTAGGCCTCGTCGCCGAGCTCGACCGGCTGCACCTTGCGGTAGCGCTCGTCGTCCGGAAAGCGGAAGCCCATCATCCGGAACGAGTCGCCGACGGCGTTGAGGCGCGGGTAGGCCTCGTGGCAGGTCGCGCAGCTCGTGGCGTAGCGGCGCGCGAAGGTCGGTATGGCGAAGGACTCGGCGACTCCGAAGATCAGAATCACACCGCCGAGCAACGCCAGGCGTATGCATCGAGACGATTGCTTCATGACCACCCCCTGGTGCGCCCTTCACAGCGAAGGGTGTTGACGTTGTGGCGGGGTTGGTGGCCCCGCCGGTGAGCATCGCTTACAGGACCTCCATTCGAAAGGGCGAGGTCACCATCGGCCACAGCGCGATGCCGGTGACCAGCGCGAAGCAGGCGAGGGACACGGTGCAGAGCTTTCGCTCCTCCTGCGGCCGGATGCAGCGGAGAGGGTCGATCGCCCGCAAAGCGGAAACTAGCCCGCTGCCGACGCCCGTGATGACGGCTGCCGCCAGCGAGAGGTAGAGCGGATACCCGATGAAGCCGTGCTCAGCGGCCAGCAGGCAGAGCGGACAGTGATGGGTGGGGAGCTCGTAGTAAGCCGGAGCGATCCAGGTCATGATCGCCACGGTCGAGATCGCGCCGAGGGCCGCGGCCAGGACCGAGTAGGCGAGGGCGAAGCGGCGGCTGCCGAAAGCGCGCATGCCGACCACGGCCGTGAGCACGAGGCCGCCGAAGAACGCGGCCCGGCTCAGAGTCGGCGAAATGCTCGCGACGCCCGCGCCGATGCCGGCGGCCCCCCGGTCGAAGAGCGTCGCGCAGCAGGACGTGATGATGTCCGGGTCGAGGTCGAGGAAGTAGCGGATCTGGAGCAGGTTCTCGCCCGCCAGCGCGGCGGCGAGCGCCAGCAGCGAGACGACCTTGAAGCGGACCAGACCGGTGCTCGCGGCGCCGGCGCTGACGCTGTCGGCGACCAGCCACAGGCCGCAGAGCGCGAAGACCCCGACCTTGACGAGCAGGGTCGGAAAACCGATCTGGCTGGCCTTGAGGGTGCCCACCGCGCACATCGCCCCGGTGAAGAGTGGCGCGAGGTGGTCGGTGGCGAAGACGAAGAGCACGAGCGAAAACACCTGCAGGCCGAAGATCAGGCGCAGGCTCGCCTCGACCAGGAACCAGCGCCGTTCGCGGAGCAGCTGCTCCGGCCCGCTGTCGAGGTGGTCCCAGCCGATCGCGACCGACATACCGACGGCCGCGGCCATGACGGTGAGGCCGCAGACGACCGCCGAGCAGCCGAGGAGGGCGAGGACGGGGAGGCTGAGGACCACGCCGTCACCCCCTCAGACCAGGTGGCCGTCGCGCAGCTCGAAGACCCGGGTGTAGGAATCGATGCTGCAGATGGCGGGGTCGTGGCTGGCCACGATGACGGACTTGCCGCGAGCCAGCAGCTCGAAGGCGAGGTGGATGAACGTGGAGCCCGAGCTGGAGTCGAGGTGGGCCGTCGGCTCGTCGGCGATCAGCACCTCCGGGTCGTTGACCAGCGCGCGCGCGATGGCCACCCGCTGCTGCTCGCCGCCGGAGAGGCTCTGGACGCGCCGGTGGGCCTTCGCCTCGAGGCCGAGCCGCGCCAGCAGCGAGCGCGCGCGCAGCCGGAGGTCGCCGTTGAACTCGGGGCAGGGGAGGCCCGGCACCATCACGTTTTCGAGCGCGGTCGCGCGCTGGATCAGGTGGCGGCTCTGGAACACGAAGCCGAAGTGGCGCCTTCGCACGTCGGCCAGCAGATCCTCCGACAGCCGCGTGATGTCGCGGCCGGCCACGGTGACCCGGCCGGCCGTCGGCCGCAGCATGCAGCCGATGACCGCGAGCAGGGTCGTCTTGCCGGAGCCGCTCGGGCCCTGGATCAGCGTGATCGAACGCTCGGGGATGCGGATGGTGACGTCGTCGACCGCGGCGACGCCGGCGCGGCCCGGCGAAGCGAAGCGCTTGCTCACCCGGTGGGCCTCGACCAGGTCCGGACGGGGCTCGGGGTCGGCGCGGACCCTCGCGGCGACGGGGCGAAGGCGGGCGGGTTGGCGACGCGGTGGAGGGGCGGCGAGCGCGTGCGAGGTATCGAGCCGAAGCATCGGAAGTTCCTCCTTCCTCAGTACATTTCGCGAATCACCGATTCGTCGATCTCTTCGAAGCGCAGGATCCGGCGCCCGTGGTGGTCCTTGAGGAAATCCTCGGCGGCCTCGATGCTGCGGTGGGGCACGAGCTCCGCGCCCATCGGCCCGTCGACGTCGCCGCCGGCGACGAAGAATGCGCTGCGGGCGGCGATCAGCTCGCCGTCGTAATAGTTGGTGACGAAGACTGCGGCCACGTCCCGGCGGTCCTGCCGCGGCGCGTAGATCTCGAACATCAGGAGATACTTGAAGAGGTCCTTGCAGCCGTCGAAGAAGACGGTCGTGCCGTCGCCGTGCCGCACCTGGGCGGCCCAGTCGGGGTGGGGGGCCACCAGCATCCCGCACACCGGGCAGCGGTCGCTCTCGCCGGGGTGGAGGGGCACCTGGAGGTCGTTGTTGGTGATAACGACCGGGATCGCGAAGATCGCGAACAGGGACACGAGGGCGGTCAACCAGAGCATCGCGTGAACCATGCATCCTCCTTCCGAACCGCCCTGCCACGACCGGGGCGCGCCCCGGCCGCGGGTTCGTCGTGTCGCGCCGGTGTGGGCCCGGGGCCGCACCGTGGGCATCCGGGCCTCCGATCCAGCTGGTGAGTTGTTGCCCCGCGGGGCATCAAGATCTGTGCCAGGGGGCGGGGCGCGGGGAGGGATTGGGGCGGGCCCGGAAGCGGGTCGGCTAAAGCGTTGTTCAGGGGAGTTTTGCGACCTCGAAAATGGGCCGGCACGTCGCGCTTCGGGGTGCCGCCGGGTGACTTTTGGGGGTTGCCGGTCTGTGTCACGGCACAGGTCCGCGTGGCACAGAGTGTGCCGTGTCTCATCACGGCAGCCACCGAGAATCGGGTCGGGACCGCGGGAATTACTCGGTGCGTGGCTGCCTTCCGTCGACGCCCTCGGGTGGCACATTTCTTGAACTCTGCGAGCGCGTGTCGGCCCGAGATCGAAGGCGTGACGTCGATCGCGACGCGTGACGCGGCGGTCTCGGGCTGGGTGCGTCGGCCGTGCGCCGAGACGCCGTGCCAGCGAACGGCACTGCCGATGGCTGCAAAACATCGGCCGCGCACCGGGGGAAGCATGGGATGTCGGTCTTCCGGGCAGATGAAGAGGCGGACGCGACGGATTGTGGCCGCGGGATGCGCGATCTTGGGCGCGGCCCTGATCGACCCGGCGCCGGGCCGTGGAGGTCCTTTGCAAGCTCCCGGGTCGACCCGGAACGGGCCGGGACGACCACTCCCCGACTCCCGCGCCGGCGCTCCGGCGGCGCTCGAGGTCCTGGGGGCCTTCGAGACCGTAAAATTGACCGACATCGACGCGGACGAGCTGGACCACCTGGGGACGTCGGTCGCGGTCCACGGCGGCACCCTGATCGCGGGGGCCTTTCGGGACAGCCACGGCGCGGAAACCAACGCCGGCTCGGCCTCCGTCTTCGTCCGAGACGCCGGAGGCTGGACACAGGTCGCCAAGCTGATCGGATCGGACACCGCCTCGTGCGATTATTTCGGATCCGCGGTGGCGATCAGCGGCGACACCGCCGTCGTCGGGGCCCGCCACCACAGCCCGGACGGCCTTTCCGAGGCCGGCTCGGCCTACATCTTCAGGCGCGACGAGGGTGGGGCGAACGCCTGGGGGGAGGTGGCCAAGCTGACGGCGGGCGACGCCGAAGCCGGCGACAGCTTCGGGCTGTCGGTGGCCATCAGCGGCGACACCGTGGTCGTCGGTGCCGCGTGGGAGAACGCGAACGGGCTCTATCACGCGGGATCGGCCTACGTTTTCATGAGGGATTCAGGCGGCGCGGACGCCTGGGGGCAGGTGGCCAAGCTCACGGCGTCGGACGCCGCAGAGAAGGACGAGTTCGGAACGGCCGTGGCCATCGAGGGCGACACGGTGGTCGTCGGAGCTGTCGGCGACCTCCACCCCGGGTTGCCCGGGATGGGTTCGGCCTCCATCTTCATGCGGCACCTGGGCGGCGCGGACACCTGGGGCCCGCTGACGACGATCACCGGGTCGGACATCGAGGCGGGCGACGAGTTCGGGGCCTCGGTGGTGATCAGCGGTGACTCCCTGGTCGTGGGTGTCGCGGGCTCCACCGGCGAAAAGGCCTACGTCTTCGAGCGCGATCTCGATGGCGACGATGCCTGGGGACAGGCTGCCAAGCTCACTGCATCGGATGCCGGGTCGAAGGACGACTTCGGACGCTCCGTCGCCATCGATCGCGATGCCGTGGTCGTCGGCGCCGAGTTCGGCGATGTCGGGGGCTTGTCCGCCGCCGGCTCGGCCTACGTCTTCCTGCGCGACCAGGGCGGGCCGAATGCCTGGGGTGAGGCTGCCAAGCTGACCGCGTCGGACGCCGATAACGAAGACCGCTTCGGGGTCTCCGTGGCGATCGACAACTCCATCGCCGTCTTCGGGGCCGACGGGGACGACGACCTGGGCTTCACGAACCACGGCTCGGTCTATGTCTTCGAGCTCGTCCACCCCTCGCTCCCGCTCTTCGCCGACGGTTTCGAATCGGGTGACACGGGGGCCTGGTCGGCATCGATGCCGTGATCTCAGACTGGGGCCGGTCGACCGCATTCTGAAGAGGGTGACCGGATCGAGGACGGCGCCGAAGCGGAGCAGCACCGGAGCACGCCGATCCTCCTTCAGATGAGGAACCCGGTGACCGTGTCCGGGTCGCGGGCGCGGGTCCCGGCTCTCGCGCCGGCAAACGGCTGATACCCGACCGTCCGCATCCCGACCTCGTGTCCGGCTTTCGAATGGTGGCCGGCCGGGCACGTGACAACTCGTGGTGATCGCAAGAGGCGTGAGGGCGACGCCTGGAGCGGTGGTGCGAGTTGCAGAGGCGCCCGGCCGAACCGCACGTCCTCGACATGGCTCCCGGGGGAGCGCGGCGGCGTGCGGTGCATCACCTTTCGGCTGCGGTCATGGCGACCGGCCGATCGGTCCGCGGTGGGTGTCGAGTGATTGTGGTGGGAGAGGCCCTGCGCCGCTGGGCGCGAAGGCCGCGATGGGGTGGGGGCGAACCCGGTGTGATGCCGCATGCCAGCCTTTCCTGGGAGCCCGGTGGCACGGTTCGCCGGGTTCTGGTTGCGAGTTCAGGTCGTCCGCCGTTCCTCCCTCTCACGGGCGGGAAAAAGGGCGGGGCCCGGTGGCCTGGCCCCGCCACCCGGGGGGTGGTCAAACCGTCCCGGGCTCCCAGACGGGAGAACGAAGGAACGGAGCTCTTACGGTGAGGAACATCTCTCTCTTGTTCGGTTCACCCTCACTCCTTGACAAACAACGGCTCCAGCTCATCGATCGGGAATCCGTCCACCAGCCAGGCTTCGATGCCGCCCTCGGGGTTGGTCCCCCAGCCGACGATCCTGCCCGTGAGGTCCTCGTTCACTGCGACCCCCATGGCCTGGTTCAGGATCCACATGGAACCCATCGAGGACGCTTCCGCAGCGCCGGTCTTGATCAGGATGTACTCCAGGTCGTAGATGTAGCCGATCTCGTCGTCCTCGAGGACCGGGTTGCCGGCCCACACGAAGGCCTCCGAGGGGTAGAGGATGGACTTGCTGTGACCGACCACCATCAGCTCGCCATCCACCGCTCCCGGGCGCTGGACGATGCCCGTGGCCGTGCTGTTGTACTTCTTCTTGGAGAGCCCGCCGAGCCCCTTGACGACCCACGGCAATTCTGGATCATTTTGGTCCTGAAACCAGATACAGGCCTGGGGACCCTTGGGGCTGTCGCTGCGGCCGGCGATGTAGGCGCCGTCGGGCGTCATGGCGTAGGCCTCGGCCCAGCTACCGCCGTCGATGTTGGGCAGGACCACGCTCAGGAGCGTGATCGGGTCGGTGCTTGCATCGAGAACGGTGGTGACGAAAGCGCGGTTGCCCCGCTTGGTCGCCCCGAAGCCGGCGATGATCAATCCGTCGGCGGACACGGCCTGGGCCGAGCTGGTCTGCAGGGTCTGTTCCGTGTAGACCGAGTCCGTGATGGTCAGCTGCATCGGGATCGGCACACCGTCCGCATCCACGACCGCCGTGTCGGCGCGGTAACCGACCATACCGGTCTGGACGTTGCCGGTGCCGACGATGATGGCGCCGTCAGGCGACACGTCGTTGGCCGCCATGTCGGAGATGCCGCCGCCGAAGTCCGGGATGGCCACGTAGTTGGGATCCGTGGCCTCGGCGTCATACGCCCAGAGCCACTCCGCGGCGTAGGACACCGTCCCCGTCGTCAGGGTCCCGACGGGCAGGGATCCGCACCAGTCCAAATTTTCTGCCTCCTTGTCGTATGGGCAGTCGACCACGGTCATGTCCGAGGCCGCGTAGGCTGCCGCGCCCCCGATGTTCTCCTGGACCTGCAGCTCGTTGTACAGGGGCGGCTGCCCGTCGTCCTCGGTGGAGAGGGCCCAGTCGATGTCCATGCGCCAGGCCTTCACGAATGACACCACCACGGTGGAGCCGACGGCCACCTTGCCGTCGCGGGAGATGCCCAGGGCCTTGGACGAGTCGTGCGGGCCGTCCATATGCCCGAGGCGCCAGAAATAGAAGGGGTAGTCCATCGCGGGCGGATCCTCGTCGTTTGGCGGCGGTTTGCCCGGGATGCCTCCTTTGGCCCCCCATCCGGGGGCGTCGGCCAGAAACATGACCGCGCAGATTGCCACGGCGAAAATGAGAATGAAATTGCGCGTTTTCATGATCTCCTCCTTGCGCGTCGGTTCGAGGCGGCGCCCGCTTGCGGGGGCCGCCCACCAATAGGGGCGGCCCGGGAGCGCTCGCGCGCTCCCGGGTCCGCGGTCAC
>JBFFBV010000002.1:0-110843 GCA_041560205.1 Candidatus Sulfomarinibacter sp. | reverse complement strand
CGCCCGCCCATCCGCCCAGATGCACGTTGCAGGTTCCACCCGGCCACCCCGTGTGAATTCAGGATTATCGGATGGGTGGGCGGCCTTGTATCTTGAATCTCGCATCTTGCATCTGTCCTTTCTTGACATGCTGAGACGCCGTCTGCATAGTTGAAAGACTTGGAAAATCGAAGAGGAGGTCCCCGATGAAGACATTCGCGCGAGTTGCTGTGTTTCTGTGCACGGTCGCCCTGGTGACGCCGTTCAGTGTGGCTGCTGATTTCGAGCCCGACACCGAGGGTCCCTGGATCAACGTTGACGTCATCGATCTGGTCGACTATGGGAACGCCACCTATCTCGAGTATCTCGGGCAGGGATATGTCGCGATGCTCGACGCCCTCAAAACCGAGGGCCTGATCTTGGACTACGGCGTCATGATGAAAGCTACAGGCAGCACCAGCGAAGGCGACGTCGTGATTTGGTGGTCGGTGAAGAGCCTGGCTGATTACGAGAAGGCGGCCGAGAGAATGGGTGAGCTGTCTCAGGAGATGCGGACCGCGGAAGAGTGGGGCGAACTCTGGTCGAAGCTCGAAAAGGTGCGGACCATCAAAAGTTCGAACTTCTATCGCGCGGTGCTTTGGAACAAGATCGAGGAATAGGTTTCTTCAATAAGTTTGATCGCCAATCGGCCTCCGGTGCGTGATTTCTGCGCCCCGGAGGCCGACCTGTTTTGACCAAGATGGCAGAATGTTGTTTCCAATCTACGCCAAAGTCGCTGATTATGTGCGCTGTATCACGGGAGTTCGATGTGAGTAAGTGATGAAGCATAAGGATTTTGGCGGAATTCGATCGGCAGATTTTTCGATCTTGATGTACAATTAATGGCAGGGAAGGAAAAAAGATTTCGACCGTTTAACCGATGGAATTCCTGTGGAGGTATGCATGCGCAAGGCTCTCTTAGTTCTCGCAATCTGTGTCCTGGCGGCGCCGGCCTGGGCCGGTGGAGGGTACAGCCTGTTCGGCTCCTATGGCAGCGTCGACAATCACGAATTCGCCCTCGGCGTGGGGATGCGATTGACCCTCGGCGGCGAGCGGTGGGCGGGCGACCTCACCTGGACCTGGTATCAGAAGGTGACTGGGGTTGGGACCGTCGGCGGCCTCGACGACAGCATTCAGGTCATCCCGACCGAGCTCGGCATCCGGTTCCTCATGAACCCGAGGGGCAAGGTCATTCCGTACCTGGGCGGAGGCCTCAGCTTTTTCTACGTCAACCTCAACGACGGGAACGCCAGCAACCCGGTCGGCGCCTACGGGATTTTCGGTGTCAATTTCGGGGGGAAGAGGGCCAAATTCTTCGCCGAAGCGCTGTACCGCTACGGGCAATCGGACGTGAGCTATCGGGTTGGCGGGGACAACCAGATCAAAGGAACCATGGATGTCGGCGGCTTCGCGGCGAACGCCGGCGTGATATGGACGTTTTAGTCTAGGGATCAGCTGTCAGCGATCGGCAATCAGCGTGTCGCTCTGCAGACTCGGCCGACCCAGCAGCGGGTCGGCCATTGTTTTCGGGTGGGTGGGGGAGCTGACGGCTGGCAGCTGAAGGCTCGTCCGATGGGGACCTTCACTCTTCTTCCACCACCACCGCGGTGCCGTATGCAAGCAGCTCTGCCGCCCCCTGCATGAGCATCGAAGTTGCGAAACGGGTGCAGATCACGGCGTTGGCGCCCAGCTCCTCGGCCTCGTCCACCATCCTGTCGAGGGCCTGCTCGCGCGATTCCGCCAACATCTTCGTGTACTCCGAGACCTCGCCGCCGACGACATTGCGCATCACCGCCAACAGGTCTTTCCCCAGGTGCCGGGCGCGGATGGTGTTTCCTCGCACCAGACCGAGGGTGCGGACGATCCGCATGCCCGTGATCTTGTTGTCGGTGACGACGATCATTTCTCCACCTCCCGATACGGATCGGTCCTCGCTGCCTGGAGTCGGTCCACGAGGACCGATATGAAGAGCAGCGCCAGCGCGCTGAGACCGCCGAAGACGAGCAGCCGCTCGACGAGATTGGCAGATTCCTGCCAAAAATGCCACAGCGCGAAGCCCGCGAAGAACACGGCCCATACGATCGCGATGAGCCAGCCGGTTCCCCTGGCCATGAGGCTCAGCCCGCTTTGAGGGCGCTCGTCCCATTGCGAATCGTCGGGACTGTGAAACTCGGTGGACATGGTTGCCTTGCGCAAGGCACGCAGCTCGTCGAGCACGACGGCACAGTGCTCGCAGTCCGCGAGGTGGACCCGGACCTTCTGTTCGGCGGCCTGGGTCAGCTCGCCGTCGAGATGGCCGGAGATCAGGGCCTCATCAAAGGACGCGGGGCAGCGATCAGCCATCCCTTGCCTCCCCGGTGCCGGACCGGTGCTTCCGCACCTCCTCCTGGAGGAGGCGCCGGGCACGGTGCAGGCGCGACATCACCGTTCCTCTCGGGATCTTGAGGGTCGTCGCGATGTCCGCGTAGGACAGGTCCTGGTAGTCGCGCAGTACCAGGACCTCGCGATATCGGGGGTGGAGCTTTTGCAGGCACGTCCAGACCAGCGCCTGCAACTCGCGGCGGCTCGCCAAGGCTTCGGGGTCAGGGGCATCATCCCGGGGCTCGAAGCGCAGTGCGTCGTCATCCGGCTCGAGCGATTCGGTGCGCCGTACCCGGAGTCGGCGCGCCCTGTCGCGGACCAGATTGCGCACGATCCGCAGAAGCCATGGCCGCACCGGTCGAGAGGGATCGAAACGCCCGAGCGAACGGAAAAAGCGCACCATCGCGTCCTGTGCGACGTCGAGAGCATCATCCGGATGGCCGATGAGCTGGAGGGCGAACACATAGGCCTGCTGGCGACAGCTGCGGGCGAGCGCATCGAGGGCCTCAGCCTCGCCCTGCTGGGCGAGGATCACCGTCTGCGCCTCGCTCGGCGGCGTCACGGCGACGGGGGCCGGTGCGGACCGTGGACCGGTCATGGCAATGCTCACGCCCTCCTTTACGCGCCCGAGGACTCCGTATTCCACCTCGTTTCGAGCAATCTGACGACCACCTCGTAACCCACGCCGTCGATCTCGTCGAAGTGGGCCTTCTTGCGCGAGTCGACATCGAGGACGCCGATCGGCTGGCCGCTGGCGTCGCGGATCGGAACCACGACCTCCGAGAGGCTGCTCTCATCGCACGCAATGTGGCCCGGGAAGGCGTGGACGTCGCGCACCACTTGGGTCTGGTTGCTGTCGATGGCTGCCCAGCAGACCCCGACATGTCGCTCCAACACGAGGCACGCGACCGGCCCCTGGTAGGCGTCAACGACCAGCTCACCGCCCTTGAGAAAGTAGAAACCTGTCCACGACACCCCGGGAATCTTGTGGTGGAGGAGGGCAACGGCCGTCGCGCAGTGAGCGGCTCGGTCATCGGTCTTCGCGATCAGCTCCTCGAGCTGGTCGGCGATGCGCTTGAAACGGTCGAGGCGCCTGTCGGTCACATCTCCTCCGGGATCGGTATTCCCAGCAGCTCTTCCAGCAGCACACTCATCTCATCTTCGAAGAGGGTGAAGACCGCCCTGCGGAGCCTTCGGGTGGTGTCATTTTCTTCGGGCACGACCGGATGCAAGTGGTAGAGGCGGTGAAAAAGCTGCGCCAGCTCGTGCACGTGCTGCGCCAACAACGAGAACTCCAGGTTGTTGACGGATTGGTCGACGACCTCTCGCCGGCGGGCGCACTGGAACACCAGCTCCCAGAGATCGTCGCCGATCTCGGTGCCGACGAGCGCCTCGACTTCGTCGTCACCCAGCCGACCCTCGTCTCGCCGCTCGGCCAGCTTGGCGAAGATCTTGCCCGCACGAACGGCAGAGTACTGGAGGTAGGGACCGGTATCACCTTCGAACGAGAGGGCCTCGTCGAAATCGAAGGCCAACACCCTGGTGCGACTCTGCCTCGCCATCAGGTAGCGCAGGGCGCCGACCGCAATTGCCTGAGCGCGTTCGGCCACGTCGGCCGGTGCACCGCCGCCCCCGAGGCGTGCGACAATCGCGTCCTCTGCGGTATCGGTCAGCACGTCGAGGAACTCGTCGGCCTTGACGCCGATGCCCTTGCGGCCCGACATTTCAATATAGGTCTTGTTCATGATTTCTTCGTCGAGCCCGAACGAGACCTCGGTGCGTCGTTCGATCTCACGCACCGCAGCGGGCGTCAATGCCACCATCTCGTACGAGAAATGGACGGAATTGTCGGCCGCTTCCGTATGTCCCAGGACCCGCACCGCCTCTTTGACCACCTTCTGCGGATAGGACTGCCGAATATCGATGACGTTGTAAACGGCCTGCCCGGCGCCGAATGTTGCGTCAGGCATCGTCTCACCCGTGACCGACGTGGTTCGAGCCAGAAGCCGGGATCCGGAGCCGTAGCTAACGGGGACGGCCGGCGCCTCCTGCTCCCAGGATGCGAAGTCGCGGTATCCGAAATCGCGACGTGAACCGTCAGGGTCCACCAGCAATCCGAGCTTCCACAGCTGGTAGGCGATGTCCTTGCCGGTGTAGGTCACGGTGCCGTTGGATCGCACCAGGATCTTGTCCGGATCATCCATTTCGGCGAACTCGGGGCTCTCTGCCAGGGACATCACCCAGCAACCGATGTTTTTGCCCTCTTCTTCGAGCCGAACCGCGCCTGCGTCCCGCAGGATCTCGAAGGCGCGCTGCCAGAATCCGAGGTGGAGGATGTCGGACTCGTGGGTCAGGAGATCATAGGTGATGCCAAGTCTCGCCATGGTGGCCGTGTGGCAGCGGACGTTGCCGTCGGCCACCGCCTCGGCGAGGCCCGCGACCGCGCGGCCGTTGAACTCTTCACCGGCCACCACATTGCCGTGCAGGAGCTGGAGGGATTCTTCGAGACCAAGGTCCCCGGCTCCCGCTTCGATGTGATGCAGGACTTCCGCTCGCCGGGCGGCAAAGGCCTCGTCCTCCGGGTAGCGGTTGGTGACCCGCGGATAGATATCCCAGCAGAGGTCGTCGAAATCCGTCGTCGATGCAGGCGGAATGCCATCGTCCGGTAAACGTTCGACGACCGTTTCGATGAGCTCGTCGCGACGGCACGGCTCGATGCCCAGGCACTCGGCCAGCTCGGTCTCGGGAAGGTAGAGCACTCCCACCACGACGTCGGCCACCTGGACTCCAGTGTCATCGATGTAGTTCTGGATCTCGACCTCGGCGCCGAGGCTGCGGAGGCAGCGGCCGAGGATGTCGCCCAGCACCGAGTTGCGGAGGTGGCCGATGTGGGCGGCCTTGTTGGGGTTGATGGCGGTGTGCTCGACGATCGTCTTGGTGCCCGTGGAAACCACGTCGTCGCTTGTGCCTGCGAGGAGACCAGTGAGCACATGGTTGCGGTCGAGGAAGAGGTTGAGAAAACCGGGACCCGCAATCTCGACGCGCACGACCTCTTCGGGCCAGTCAGCCGCCTGGTTGATTTTCTCGGCGATCTGGCGGGGCGCGGTCTTGAGCTCCTTGGCCAACGGCAGAGCACCGGGCCATGCGAGATCACCGAGCTCGCGTTTGGGCGGCACCTCGAACCGCACCTCGGAGGAGGTGTAATCGAAGGCTTGTTCGAGGGCTTTCGCAAGGGCCCGCGCCGCATTGAGTTTGATCGATTCCAGGGGCATCACGCGTCTCCAAATCCGACGCGCGATTCTACTGCATCTCGGGCTCTTCGCCTCCGGCTGGGTCGAGATAACCCAGCGCCTCGAGGCCCCTGCGCGTCTCTTCGTCGAGCTCGACAGAAGCGAGCTCGCCGGGCGCCGAGTCCAACAGGGCGAATGCGCGGCGCCCTTCCAGGGCCAGCCACTCGGCGGTCACTTCGCGATCGGTCACTGGGTGCCGCTCCTCCGCGTCTCGCTCGAGGTCGAAGAGCTGTGGACCCGGCAGGAAGCCTCGCGAGAGCGGCACGATGAGCTTGAACTGGCGCCAGCGGATGGAATAGCCCTCGCGGCCGTCGTTCGACAGCTCGGCGAAGGACACACGATCAGGATCAGTGGGCGTGTCCGCGAACAGGTCGCGCCCCCGAAGTTCGGCCGGGATCTCGAGACCCGCAGCCGCAAGCATTGTCGGCATCAGATCGATGTGCTCGACGACCTCCCCCCGCTGGAGGCCACCGGGGCCGTCTCCCGCGGGTTTGACCACCAAGGGCACGTGGAGGACCTCCTCGAAGAGGTCCCACCCGTGCCCGAAAGCCTCGTGCTCCCAAAACTCCTCTCCGTGGTCGGAAAGGAAGAGCACCATTGTCTGCCGGTACCGCCCCCGTTCGCGCAGCCAGTCGAGGGCGAAGCCAAGCGCAGCGTCGTTCTGCGCGATTTCGGCGTCGTAGAGGGCGAGGAAGTCGTCCCGGTATTCCTCGGGCGGACGATCCGGATCCTTGGAAAGCGACCTGAGGTGTTCGAGTGAGCCGATGCCTTCGGCAATGCCGCCCGCCCACTGGGATCTGAACGGCTCTTCGGGATCGTAGGCGGCGTGTGGATCGACTGTGTGGATCCACAGAAAAAAGGGTGCGTCGTCTTCAGCTTCGTCCAGCCACTCGAGTGCCCGCCGGGTGGCGATCTCGGAAACCACGGGCTTGTACTCGAAGAAATCGAATCCGCGGTCGAAATCGGCGGCTCTGACGAGGTAGGCATTGGTGGTGAAGGCCCCCGTTCGGTAGCCCGCCGACCGGAAAAGCTCCGCCACGAGAGTCACCTCGCTCGGAATTCTCGGCTCGCGCGTTCTGACGCCGTGCTCGGTCGTGAGCAGGCCGCTGAGGATCGAAACCATCGACGGCTTGGTCCATGAGCTCTGCGCGACGGCGCGCTCGAAAAGCACTCCGTCTGCCGCCAGCCGCTCCAGCGCTGGTGAGATCCCCGGCTGACCTCCGTAGCACGAGAGGCGGTCCGCTCGCAGGGTGTCGACGACGTAGAGGAGCACGTTCGGTTTGGCGATCTCGGCCGCTCGGGAGACCTGGGGAGCTTCCGCGGGCGACGGACGGACGACCTGTGCTCGAACGATCTTCCGGGTCGACCGCGTCGCCGAGTCCGGAGCGCGGAAGACGACCTCCACCGGACCCTCGGCATCGCTGAACCGGATCCGCCGCGCATCGCCACCACCATCGCTCGTCCACCTTTTGCTGAGATCCTCCCCCTCGCGCCTCGCCCACACCTGGAGACCGGGCTCTGAATCCGGACTCGTCTCCACCTCGAGCCACGCCCCTTCGTCGGTCCACACGGCGAGCTTGAGCTGCGAGCCAGGGGAAAGGCTGATTCCGTCTCGGTGGGAAAGACGCTGGCCGAGTTCAGCGCCGTCGGCCAATCCTTCGATGACCAATTCCGACACCGCTGCCGCCCGCCGCTGCCGGCCCGGACGTGGTAGGACCTCGCTCACCCTTTGTGCAAAGGCCCAGGAATAGACGACCGTGTTCTCTCCGGGTTGCAGAGTCGAGGCTGGAATCGGGATCGTCAGGGTGGTCCGGCTGCCGATTTCCCACGACCCGAGCTGGTGGCCGTTGACACGGAGCGTAAGACCCTGAGCCGGTGAACCCGGCCACGTGAAGGGTCTGACGTCCATCCTGAGCTCGAGGTCTCTGGGCTCGATGACGAGGAGGTTCAGGAAGCTGACGTCGTCAGACGCCCAGCGGAAGTGCTTCCCTCCGGGAGCATTCTTGGATCTGACCCAGCCGTCTCCGAACTCCGGCACCACTTCGTCATCGACCGGGATGTCGCGGCGTTCGACGCTCCACACGCCGAACTTTGCGAGCGGGAACAGGTCGATGGTCTCCACACTGCGCTCACCGCAACCCGGTGTCACACCACTCAGCGCGAGGAACAGAAGGACCGGAGCCGACCGTCTCATGACGACAGCATACCCGTGTGACTGTCTCTGCGGCGAATGATTGCCTCGTTTGTCGAGCCCCGACTGTGGAGCGAGCGGATTGGCATCGAACTCTGACCCTCTGAGACGATCTCGGCCGTGTCGTGACCGCGATTCGCGCAGACTCGGTGACGGGGTCGGACAGGGCGCAACCGATCGCCCCGCATTCTCGTCAAAAGGGTCGAGCGGCAGGAGGCCGCATCACGAGTCCGGAGGATTGAATTGGACGGCTTTTTTGTCACTGTGTTGTTCGTTTTGGGCCTGGTGGCCGCCGCGATCTGGCGGCGCCACCTTCGTGACGCGAAACTCATGAAGCTCCGCGAGATGATCCACCGGGAAAGGATGGCCACCATGGAATCGAAGCCAACAGATGGCGTGGAAAACCGACAGCTCGACGAGCAGCTCCTCGATATGGCGAAGGAGGAGCCTCGCACCCCGAACCCCGAGGCGGCCTTGATGTGGGTCCGCTTGATCGCCCTCTGCATTGGCTTGGCCAGCCTCTTCGGCGGAGTCGGCTTGGCAGTCGGTATGTACGCGGTCACCTCCGACCCGGAGATCACCGGGATGTGGTCGATGGGGATCATCCCCTCCGCCATCGGCCTGGGACTGCTGGTGTTCTATTATCTTTCGAGGAACTTTTCCGTACCATCCAATGGTGCATGACATCTCTCCGATCATGGCCCTCGCTCCCGGGCAGAGCTGGTCCAGCGCACTGGCGGTCGCAGCGGACACCGTGATCGACGTCCGTCGGGATGACGCGCAGATCATCGACGGCTTTCTGCGCACAGGTGACGACGACCTCTTCGGCATTCTGGTCCAGCGATACAAGGATCGGGTCTTTCGACTCGCGGTGTCGATCATTGGACCGGCCGCCGAGCACGAGGCGGAAGACCTCGTCCAGGAGATCTTCGTGATCGTCTACCGCAAGCTCGGCACCTTTCGCGGCGAGTGCAGTTTTTCCACGTGGCTTTATCGGCTGGCCCGAAACCGCGCCATCGATTGGCGTCGGCGGCAGACGTTTCCTGTCGCAGGTACCAACGGCGAAGTGGTGTCGTCTGTGGAAACAAGGTGCGCGGTGAACCCCCATGAGGAGACCGAGGCGTCACTGAGGATGTCGGCCATCCTCGCCCATGTCGACAGTCTCGGCGAACCCCGGCGGACCGTCGTCTTTCTGCACTACTGGATGGGTTGCGGGGTCAACGAGATCTCGGGCCTCATCGAGATACCGGTCGGAACGGTGAAATCGCACCTCTTCCGAGCGCGGCGCGACCTCGCCCGGAGGCTTGGTGGGGAGGCGAGCGATGGCTGAGAGGTGCTCATGGTCCGACCGCGTCGTCGGGTTGGTGGACGGCCCAGGCGACGAGACGGCTCGCCACATGGAGTCCTGTCCCTCGTGCCGTGCCGAAGGGGCGGCCCATGACGAGCTCGTCGCGGCTTTTCGAGGGGCCGCTCGGCCGGCGCTCTCTCCCCATTTTCGGCCACAGCTGATGCGCCGCTTGAAAGAAGAGCGTCGGCGCCGGCACGAGCTTCGGCGCCGTTTGGTGGCTCTCAGGCTCTACTGGTTGTGTGCAGCGATCGCGTGTGCAGCAGTCATCGTCCACCTGGGATGGTTGCCCTCGGATCCAGCGCTCCGAGCGCCGGTGCTCTTGGCTATTGCCTTGTTCGCCGTGCCGATCGGTGCCCTCCTGATCGCCCTGCGCACCAATCCTGTCGAGCTGGTGATCCGAACTCTGACGGGCGGAATGGAAGAGCCGGCTTCGGGGCTGTAGAGGCCGGGCTCGAGCGTTCTCAGGAAGATTCACTCGGTTTCGATCCTCAACGCCGAGTAGGCCATCCCGTCCGGTTCGCGGCCGGCCTTCAGCAGCCGCACGATCTTCCAGCTTCCGAGGTCAATCTCGGCGACGACGTCAGCGTTCGTATGCGCGACCCAGGCCGTCCTTCCATCGGGGTGGATGACGATGCCGATCGGCACCGAGCTCTCCCCGAAACTGTCACCGAACAGGCGTCCCTCGGTGTCGGCTGCCCGCAGGTCCTGAGGAATTCGTCGCACCTCCTTGCGGGCAGCGACATCGAGGACGGCAATGTCGGCCGTTCGGGCGCAGCTCACGAGGACGTGCTTGCCGTCGGGGGTCGCCTTGGCGCGGATCGGAAACGACGCGCAGGGAATCGTGGCCAGGATCTCGAGGCTCTCGGCGTCGATGACGGAGACCGTGTCGGCGGAGCGGTTGGTGACCCAGATTTCCCTGCCGTCGACAGTGGCCGTGATGCCCTCCGCCCCGGCGCCGGTTTCGAGGTTGCGGACGAGTTCTCCCTTCTCGAGGTCGATCACGCTGACCGAACCGGAGCCGATGTTGGCGACGAAGGCGCGTTTCCCGTCGAGAGCGACCTCGACCATGTGCGAGATCTCTGCGTCGGTCTCGATGGCACTCACAACCGAGCCCGAATCAGTGTCAATCACCAGAAGGGCCTTGGTGCCCTCGGCCGTGACCAGCGCGCGGCGGCCATCCGGCAGGAAGAGGAGGCCGTGCGGTTTCCGGTGCTCCCCGAGATCGATGGTTTTGAGCACCTTTGCCGTCGGGATGTCGATGACTGTCAGCGACGAGCCCACCGCGCCGCGCGTGCCGTAATTGCCGATCACCGCAATGCGGCCGTCGGGTGAGACCGCCGCCTCGTGCGGACCGTCACCGGTCGGCAGGGTGGCCATCACCTTGCCGCCGGCGAGCTCGATCAACGACGCGGAGGCCTCGGCCTTGTTGAGGACGACGAGCGTCTCGGCCTCGACACACGGGTGAGCGGCAACGACGAGAGCGGCCGCTGTTGCGAATACGGTGAGAATGTGTCGCTTCTTCATCGGCCGAGTGTAGCGCCTTCCGCAAGAATCTGTGCCATGCACCGACCGATCGGCTCCATGCGTCGCGTCTCGACGGCGGCCGTCGCTGCGTCGCCGAGAACGCGCGCCGTCTCGGGGTTGGCGAGCAGTTGGTCAACAGCGGTGGCGAGTGCCTTCGGTCGATTTTCGACGACACGACCGGTGACGCCGTCTTCGACGAGGTCTTCGACCCCGGGGTGGTCGACCGCGACCACCGCGAGGCCGCTCGCCTGGGCCTCGGAGACGGCGCGGTGACCCCAGTCGGATCCGGGAGCCGGAAAAACGAAGATATCCATTGACCCATAGAGATCCGGCAGCGATTGATCCCTGTATCCCGCCCAGTGAACCCGGTCCGATATTTCGAGAACCCAGGCCAGGGTTTGCAGTTTCGGCAGTCGTTCTCCGTGACCCACCACTACCACGTGGGCACGCGTGTCGATCCTCGCCACGGCTTGCAGCAGGAGCTCGAATCCCCGACCACGGGCGAGCTTGCCGACCGCTCCGATGACCGGGACAGCGAAGGGAATCCCGAGACGATCTCGCCAGACGGAGCCGTCGGCTGGCGTGAAGCGGTCTTCGACCGGCACCGGAAGGACCGAGCTCGGGAGCTCGGGGGCGGTTTCTTGGAGGGCCCTCTCGATGGCGGAGCTCGGGCACAGCGCGGCTGACAGGCGCCGAGTGAGGTACTGGTGATAGGGATCCCTCCGGATGTGATGCGGATTGCGGAAGGAACGAACGAGGGGGGTCCGGCGATGGGCGCCTGCCATCACGCAGAGCAGGTGATCGTGGGGGAGATGACAGACGACCACGTCGACCGATTCCGCAAGACGTCTGACGGCCCGGAGATTCGCTCTGAGGTGCGCGGCCCTTCGTTCTTTGACGAGATCTGGAAGTGCCCAATCCTGGTGGTGGAGACGGCGCTCGAGGTTGCGACCGCCGACGAACAGGAGGCGCGCGTCCACACCGGCGCCTTGCAGCGCGCGACACGACAGCTCCGCCACGGCGCCGGCGCCGGTCCACTTGTTGGCGAAGGCGACCAGGCCCACTTTCACGATCGCGACTTTAACCTCTTTTTGGATCGCTGTGCGCCGGGTTGGCAAACCGCACCATTGGGAGTAGTATGCGGCGGCGCCGGCGGGGCAACTCGCCGGCGCGACTTCGAGTCGATTCACGGGAGGCGCCGATGACGGTTGATCTCAGAGGACGATCGTTCTTGAAACTCCTGGATTTCAGGCCCGACGAGATCCGCCATCTCTTGGAGCTGGCGGTGGACCTCAAGTGCAAAAAGAAGGCAGGCATTCGCGAGCGGAAGCTGGACGGCCTGAATATCGCACTCCTCTTCGAAAAACCATCGACCAGGACGCGGTGCGCCTTCACCGTTGCGTGCATCGACGAGGGTGCCCACCCTGAGTACCTCGGCAAGAGCGACATCCAGTTTGGCAAGAAAGAGACCGTGGCTGACACAGCTCGTGTGCTCGGAAGAATGTTCGACGGCATCGAGTTCCGCGGGTTTTCCCACCAAACCGTGGAGGAGCTTGCCCAGTATGCCGGGGTTCCGGTGTGGAATGGACTCACGGATGATTGGCACCCGACCCAATTCCTCGCGGACGTCCTGACCATGCAGGAGGAGTTCGGCGATCTCGAGGGCCAGACCCTGGCCTACGTCGGAGACGGTCGCAACAACGTCGCCAACTCGCTGATGGTGGGCTGTGCGAAGCTCGGGATGCACTGTCGCATCGTGTCCCCGGAGGAGCTTTTCCCGGAACACGACCTGGTTGCCGCGGTGCAGGAGATCGCTGCCTCGACGGGCGGTTCGCTGACCGTGACCTTTGATATCGAAGAAGGGTTGAAGAACGCCGATGCCATCTACGCCGATGTGTGGGCGTCAATGGGCGAGGAAGACCTGATCGCCGAACGAATCCGAATCCTCGGCCCCTACAAGATCACTGAACAAATGATGGCCGCCACCGGCAAACCAAGAACGATCTTCCTGCACTGCCTGCCGGCCTTCCACAACCTGGACACCGAGGTTTCGAGCAAAAACCCTGGCATCCAGGAGGTGGAAGATGCGGTCTTCGAGGGAACGCAATCGCGAGTCTTCGATCAGGCGGAAAACCGCCTCCACACGATCAAGGCCGTGATGGTGGCGACCCTCGGCAACTGAATCACGAGCTGGACTGCGTGGCGGCCAAGCGCCACGGAGAAAGGAATTGAAATGCAACGAGTTGTGGTATTCGGAGCCGGGCTGGTGGTACGGGCCCACGTGCGCTATCTGCTCGATCAAGGATTTCACGTCACCGTCGCCAGCCGCACGGTGAGCAAGGCCGAGGACATCCTCGACGGTCACCCCAACGGCACGCCGATCGCATACGACATCACGGTCGAGCCCGACAAGCTCGAGCAGATCATCGCCGACCACGACCTGGCGGTGAGCCTGCTGCCGTGGCAGTTCCACCCGCAGGTGGCGAAGGCCTGCCTCAACCAGGGCAAGCACATGGTCACGACGTCCTATGTCAAAGACGAGATGGCGGCGCTCGATGCCGAGGCGAAAGCAAAGGGCGTAATTCTTTTCAACGAGCTCGGTGTCGATCCCGGCATCGATCACATGACGGCGATGCAGGTCATCGACCGCGTCCGGGCCGAGGGCGGCGAGGTCACGACCTTTCAGTCGTACTGCGGCGGTCTGCCGGCGCCCGAGGCCAACGACAACCCCTACGGCTACAAGTTTTCGTGGAGCCCCCGCGGCGTCATTCTGGCCGGGCTCAACGATGCCCGTTACCGTCGCGACGCACAGGTCGTGGAAGTGCCCGGCGTGGAGCTTTTCGATCACATCTGGCCGGTAGAGGTGAAGATCGAAGGCAAAGAATACGAGCTCGAGGGCTACCCCAACCGTGACTCCATGCCCTACACCGAGGTCTACGGCATCGATCCCCGCAACGTCATGTTTCGCGGAACTCTTCGCTTCCCCTCGTGGTGCCCGATTCAGAAGCAGACGGCCCGCCTCGGGTGGCTCGCCACCGACGGCATCGACGGTCTCGAGGCTAAGACCTACGCCGACCTCACCGCGCAGCTTGCCGGGTTGGACGGCACCGACGATCTCAAGGCGAAGGTCGCCTCGGGTCTCGGCATCGCCGTCGACGGCGAAGAGATGTCGGGCATGGACTGGCTGGGGCTGTTTTCGAATGATCCGCTACCGGGACCGACGACGCCGGTGGACATCCTGACCCAGCGGATGCTCGAGAAGATGTCGTACAACGAAGGTGAGCGCGACCTGCTGGTTCTGCAGCACACCTTCATCGCCGAATTCCCAGACAAGACCGAACACATCACCTCGACCATGATCGACTTCGGCATCCCGGGCGGCGATTCGTCGATGAATCGTACGGTCGGCCTGCCGGCCGCGGTGGCGGTTCGTTTCATCCTCGAGGGCCGGTTCGACGAACCGGGCGTGCAGGTGCCGGTCATGAAAGAGTTCTACGAACCAGCGCTCGAAGAGCTCGAGCGCCTCGGCATCCAGTTCACCGATGAGGTGAAAGTCGTCTGACCAAGCGGAATCGGGTCAGCCTGTCGGCCTGCAACAGACGGAGTAACCGCAGATCACGCGGATGAACGCAGATGTATGGATTTTGATCTGCGCTTATCTGCGCTATCTGCGGTTTGTCGCTTTGGGTGGTTGGGTGGGGTTGCGAAAACAAGGCCGATGCCCGACGACGTTTGCTATTCTCCTTCGCCGTGAATGAGGCTCTTCGTTACCGCGAACTGATGGTTTCCGGGTCGATCGACCGGGCGATCCTCCACCTCGGCGCGCCGGCGGCGATGGCGGCGCTGCTGCAGGCCGGTTTTCTGGTCGTCGACACCTTCTGGCTCGGAAGGGTCGGACCGGTGGCGCTGGCTGCGGCTTCCACGGCGGGATTCACGATGTGGCTCGCTCAGACCCTCGGTGACGGTGCGGCGGCCGGTTCGGGCTCAGTGCTGGCGCGGGCCATTGGTGCGGAGGACGGCGCCGGCGCGGGACGGGCCGCGATTGCCGGCCACGCACTCGCCGTGTGGGGGTCCGCCATTGTTTCGTCCACCGGTCTACTCCTCAGCTACGCGACCTTTGCCTTCATGGGCACCGATGCGGCGGTGACCGGCGAAGGGCTGAAGTACATGTGGGTCGTTCTCGCTGGAATGCCTCTCTACTTTCTCTTCGTCTGGCTGTCGGCAGCATTTCGCGCCGTTGGCGACGCCCAGACTCCATTGCGACTGCTCGCCCTCGCGGCAGTCGTCAATCTGGTTGTTGACCCATTGCTGATCTTCGGTGTCGGCCCGCTGCAGGGGCTCGGAGTGACCGGCGCGGCCCTGGCGACTGTGACATCGTGGCTGGTGGCTTCGGCACGGGGCTGGCAAATGCTCGGCCGTCTCGGCATTCGGCCCCGCATCTTCGCGTTCATCAGGCCGCCCTTCGCGGAGACCTGGCGGGCGCTGAGGGTCGGTCTGCCGCTCGGTCTCGAGGGGGCGCTGTTCTCACTGATCTACATCCTGCTCACGCGGGTCATCACCGGTTTCGGGACGCCCGCCGTCGCGGCCCTCGGGGTCGGCCACAAGCTCGAGGTGCTGAACTACTTCGTCTGCGCCGGGATGGGCGCGGCCGCGACCACCCTGGTTGGCCAAAACCTCGGAGCGGGGGAGATCGGCCGCGCCGTGCGCTGCGCGTGGCGCGCCCTCTTCCTGACCTGTCTCCCGGTCGGAGCCATCACGGTGTTCCTCGTCGCGTTCCCTGAAGTGGCGATCGGCGTGTTCTCGAGCGATTCAGAGGTGATCGCAGCCGGGGTGAGCTATGTCCTGCTGGTTGGCATGACCCAGCTCTTCATGGCGGCTGAAGTCGTGATGCTCGGCGCATTCGCCGGCACCCAGTGGACGGCATGGCCGGCAGCCATTGTCGTGGTGTTGACCGCGGTCCGCGTGCCGCTGTCCATGTGGCTGGTTGCGAATGGCTGGGGTGTGGAAGCGGTGTGGTTCGCGATCGCGTCGACCACCGTGGTCAAGGGGGCAATTCTCGCCCTGCTTTTCGCGCTTCGATACGGTCGCGGAGCAAGTTAAGAGTTAAGGGTGAAGAGTTAAGAGTCAAGACGCTCCCGTACCCTGGGGGGGTTGGGTGGGCTTTACCCTTCACTCTTAACTCCTTTACTCATGGATGCCGTACAATATCGACCTCGAATGAGGAGGAGATCATGATCGACACCATCAAAAAGCACCTCGGAGACCAGACCCCACTCCTCGACTACGAATGTACGGGGATCTCAAAAGACCAGCTCCACCTGCCGGGTCCGGACTTCGTCGACCGTGTCGTCGCTCAGACCGACCGTTCGCCGCAGGTGATGGGATCGCTGCAACGGATCTTCAACACCGGCCGGATGGCAGGCACCGGCTTCGTCTCGATCCTACCGGTTGATCAGGGGATCGAACATTCGGGCGCGGCATCCTTTGCCCCCAACCCGATCTACTTCGACCCCGAGAACATCATCAAGCTCGCGATCGAGGGCGGATGCAACGCGGTCGCCTCGACCCTCGGTGTGCTCGGCTCGATGTCGCGGTCCTACGCCCACAAGATCCCGTTTCTGGTCAAGATCAACCACAACGAGATGCTCACCTTCCAGGGCGAGTACGACCAGACGCTGTGGGCGTCGGTCGAGCAGGCCTGGAACATGGGGGCGGCAGCGATCGGCGCCACCATCTACTACGGCTCGCAGAACTGCCGGCGCCAGATCATGGAGATCTCGGACGCCTTCCAGCAGGCGCACGAGCTCGGCATGACGACCGTTCTGTGGTGTTACCTCAGGAACTCGGAGTTCAAGAAGGACGGTATCGACTATCACGCGTCTGCGGACCTGACGGGCCAGGCCAACCACCTCGGAGTGACCATCGAGGCCGACATCGTCAAGCAGAAGCAGCCCACCAACAACGGCGGGTACACAGCCATCGGCTTCGGCAAGACCCACCCGCTGGTCTACGAAAAGCTCGTGCCGGACAACCCGATCGAGCTGACCCGCTGGCAGGTCGTGAACTGCTACATGGGGCGCGCCGGGCTCATCAACTCGGGTGGCGCCTCGGGCGAAAACGACCTCGCGCAGGCCGTGACCACCGCGGTCATCAACAAGCGCGCGGGCGGCATGGGCCTCATCTCCGGCCGCAAGGCCTTCCAGAAGCCGATGAAGGATGGCGTGACGCTGCTCAACGCGATTCAGGACGTCTATCTTTGTGAGGACGTCACCGTCGCCTGAACAAGTCAAGGGTTAAGAGTTAAGAGTAAAGCTGAGAGCTGAAGCGCCTCCCTGCTGCTGGTGCGCTGAGAGGAGGGCTTTACCCTTAACCCTTTACTCTTTACTTCAAAAAATGCCCCCGCGCTCGGCGGGGGCCACCAGGAAGGAGGGGAAACAATACGCGATCACATGATCGCGTAGAAGGGACTCTTCTCGCCCGAGCGGATGGCCGCGCCCTTGGCCGCAACCGTTGGCAGGGCTCGGTACGCGAAGTGGATCGCGGTCTGCACCTTGTTGTGGTAGAAGGCCGCCTCCTCGTCGTCTTTGAGGAACTCCTTGTACGCCTTCTTGTCGTCGGTGCCAACCCCCTTTTCTTCGAGGATGGTGGCAAGCTTTGCTTTGGCGAGTTCAGCTTGATCCATCAGGTAATGGGCGCCGAGCACGGTGCCGACCATGTCGAGCAAGGGTGGTGCGTTGAGCAGAATGAGCTGGATCGCGTCCGGCCGCTTGGTGATCTCCTTGGAGATGGTCTCGATCTGCTTGAGGGCCGCCGCCAGCATCCAGGCCGGTTCCATCATCTCCGGATCGTTGCGAAGCTTTTTGAAGGTCGTTTCGGCCATGCCCAGGAGCTCTCGGATGGTCTGGCCGTTGTTCATCGGCAGCTTGCGGGCGACGAAGTCGAGCGCCTGGATCCCGTTGGTGCCCTCGTAGATGCAGGCGATCTCGACGTCTCGCATGAGCTGCTCCGCCGGGTACTCGGCGGTGTAGCCGTAACCGCCGTGGACCTGCAGGCACCAATGTGTGACCTGGACGCCCCACTCGGAACACCACGCCTTGCAAATCGGAGTCAGCATCTCGACGTAGCTGTGGTATCGCTCGCTCTCTTCGCCTTCGGTGAGGTGAGATTGATCGAGGTAGTACGAGGTCTGCAGCAGGATCGCGCGCATCGCCTCGACATAGGCCTTGGAGGACAGCAGCATGCGCCGCACGTCGGGGTGCTCGACGATCGCCACCTGCGGCGCCTCGGGGTTCTTGAACTCTTTCCAGTGACGGCTCTGGAGGCGTTCCTTGGCGTATCCCAGCGCCTGCTGATGGGCGGCGCCGGAGGCGGCCAGACCTTGCAGCCCGACATCGATCCGGGCGGCGTTCATCAGGTGGAACATCAGTTTCATGCCCTGCAGCTCTTCGCCGAGCAGGAAACCCTGGCAGCCGTCATTCTGGCCGAAGACGAGGGTACAGGTGGGGGAGCCGTGGATACCCATCTTCTCTTCGATGTTGTTGGTGAAGACGTCGTTGGGCTCGCCGAGCGAGCCATCCGGGTTGACCCGGGTTTTCGGAATGATGAAGAGGGACAGACCCTTGGTACCGGCAGGCGCGTCCGGTGTTCTGGCGAGGACCAGATGGATGATGTTGTCGACGAGATCGTGGTCGCCACCGGTGATAAAGATCTTTTCGCCGGAGATCGAATAGCTGCCGTCGTCCTGTTTGACCGCTTTGGTCGTCGATGCTCCGACATCCGAGCCGGCCTGGGCCTCGGTCAGGCACATGGTTCCGGTCCACTCGCCGGAGTAGAGCTTTTCGACGAAGAGGGTCTTCTGTTCGTCGGTGCCGAAGCCCTCGATCATCGCGCCGGCTCCTCTGGTCAGCATGAGAGTCAGGGACATCGACACGTTGGAGCCGTTGAAGAGCTCGTTGACGGCAGTGCCAACGGTATCGGGCAGCCCCATGCCACCGAATTCCGGACTCGCCAGGAGGCCGATCCATCCTCCTTCGCAGACGGTCTGGAAGACGGGCTTGAAAGATTCCGGCAGGGTGACCTTGCCATCGGCGTATTGAGCGCCGATACGGTCGCCGTCCTCGTTGCATGGGCCCATCTGCTCCTGGGCGATTTTGAGCGCCTCATGGAGCACCATTTCGACGTTTTCGGCGTCCCAATCGGTGAATTTCTCCGCCTCGAGCAGCTCTCCGAGCTTGAGCCACTCAAAGAGTTGGAACTTGATATCGCGCAGGTCTACCTTGTAATCCACGACTGGCCTCCCGGGGTCAGATGGGGTGGGTTGCGATACTGAATGAACACTCATTCATTCTCTCCGAACTGCGGCAAGAAATCAAGCAGAATTCGTCGCACTGCGGCAATTCGCCGTCGCGTCCGAGATTCAGCGTTAAGTCGTTACAAGTTAAGAGTTAAGAGTAAAGAGAAAAGAGGGGAGGGGAGGGCTTGACTCTTCACTCTTCACCCTTTACTTGCCTCGGAAGAGACTCCAGGCAAGAAAAAACCGGCCTTGCGGCCGGTTTTCGAAGTGATTTCAGCTCTTCGGCGTCAGTCGCGCCGCGGTCTGCGGTCGCGACCGCCACCACGGCGGTTGTCGCGACCACGACCGCCACCGGGGCGACCGCCGCGCCGGTTGTCTCGCGGTGGACGGGTGTCGCGCTCCGGGATCTCCTCACCGCGGGCGCGAGCCTCGTCCTCGAGGATCACTCGCCGCGAGAGCTTGATCCGGTCGTTGGCATCGATGTCGATGATGCGGACCTTGAGCTCGTCGCCCTCCGACAGCACGTCGCGGATGTCGGGAATGCGTTCGAGCGCCAGCTCGGATATGTGAACCAGACCGTCGTGATTGGGGAGGATCTCGACAAAGGCGCCGTAGGGCTCGATGCGCCGGACGATGCCGTCGAACTCCTCGCCGATCTCGGGCGTGCGGGTGAGACTTTCGACCATGTGGATCGCTTGCTGCGCGGCCTCCTCGTCCGAGGTCGCGATCTGGACGGTCCCGTCGTCCTCGACGTTGATCTTGGCGCCGGTGGTGTCGACGATGTGGCGGATCATCTTGCCGCCGGGTCCGATCACATTGCGGATCTGGTCGACGTCGATCTTGATCTGGATGATCCGTGGCGCGTAGGGCGAGATGTCCTCGCGGCCCTCGGAGATGGCCGACGCCATCGATTCGAGCAGCTGGAGGCGCCCCCGTCGGGCCTGCTCCATGGCCTCTTCGAGGACCTGCCGGCTGAGGCCTTCGACCTTGATGTCCATCTGCAGGGCGGTGATGCCCTTGGCGGTGCCGGCGACCTTGAAGTCCATGTCGCCGTAGTGGTCCTCCTGGCCGGCGATGTCGGTGAGGACCCCATAGCGGTCGCCCTCGGCCACCAGGCCCATGGCGATGCCGGCGACCGCGTTCTCGAGCGGGACGCCTGCGTCCATCATCGACATCGAGCCGCCGCAGACCGACGCCATGGATGAGGAGCCGTTCGATTCGAGGATGTCGGAGACGACGCGCAGCGTGTAGGGGAAGTCGTCATCCTGGGGTATGACCGGGAGGAGGGCCCGGCGGGCGAGGGCGCCGTGGCCGATCTCGCGACGTCCGGGGCCACGCAGAAATCGGGCTTCACCGACCGAAAACGGCGGGAAGTTGTAGTGCAGCAGGAAAGGCTCACGGCGGTCCCCTTCAACGCTCTCGATGAGCTGCGAGTCGTCCGAGGTGCCGAGAGTGCAGCTAACCAGCGCCTGCGTTTCGCCGCGCGTGAAGAGCGCAGAGCCGTGGGCCCGGGGCAGCACTCCGACCTCGCAGGACACGGCCCGGATCTCGTCGAAGGCTCGGCCGTCGAGACGCTCGCGCTGGTCGAGGATGGTCTCGCGGGTGATGGCCTTCACCATCGAGCCGAAGACGTTCTTGACCCAGGGAGTCCTCTCGTCGGCCTCGTCCTCGTCGAGCTCGGCGATCGCCTTGTCGCGCACCGCGTTGACAGCGTCCTTCTGCTCGAACTTGCCTCGAACCTTGAGTGCCTCCCGCAGCTCCCCGGTCCAACGGCTCTTCAGAGCCTCGGCGAAGTCGTCGGACCACGGATTGGGTTCCGGCGTGAACTCTGTCTTGACGATACCGAGCTCGGCGACGATCTCGTGCTGCAGCGCAATGATCCTCTTGATCTCCTGGTGGGCGAGATCGAGGGCGTCGAGAATCACCGATTCGGGCAGCTCGGTGGCACCGCACTCGACCATTGCCAGCGCGTCTTCGGTGGCGGCCACAACCAGATCGAGCTCACTCCTGGCCAGCTCCTCGAAGGTGGGAAAAACCACGAAACGGCCGTCCACCCGCCCGATGCGGACGCCGGCGAGAGCCTCCGTGTACGGGATCTTGGGCGACATGAGGAGCGCCAGTGATGCGCCCGAGATGCCGAAGATGTCGGAGTTGTAGACCCCATCAGCGGACATGACCCAGGCAATCACCTGGGTTTCACGGTGATACCCGTCGGGAAAGAGCGGGCGCAGGCCGCGATCGATCACACGACAGGTGAGGATCTCGCGCTCGGTCGGGCGTCCTTCGCGCTTGAAGAAACCGCCCGGGATGCGTCCGCTGGCGTAGGTGTTTTCACGGTAGTCCACCGTGAGGGGGAGGAAGTCCACGCCCTGGCGCTGCGACTCTTCCGAGCACGCGGTGACCAGGACCATGGTGTCGCCCATGCTGACGACGGTCGAGCCGTCGGCCTGCTTGGCGATCTTCCCAGTTTCGAAATTGAGGGTTTTGCCGTCGATCTCGACGGACTTTCTGATGACGTTCATGTTTTTTCCTTCTTCAGGCGCGCGTCACCAGACCCTCTATTCTGCCGCCACTGCAGCAGTAAGAAGGTCCGATGCGCATCTTCCTGGTGTAATCGTTGCTTATCCTCGGAGGCCGAGCTTCTCGACGAGATGGCGATAGCGGGTGATGTCCTTCGCCTTGAGGTACTCGAGAAGGCGGCGACGACGGCCGACCAGCCGCAGCAGGCCACGACGGGAGTGGAAATCCTTCTTCTGGATCTTGAAGTGCTCCGTCAGATACTGGATTCGGCGTGTCAGCAGCGCGATCTGCACCTCCGGCGAACCGGTATCGGTCGGGTGGGTGCGAAACTCGTCGATGATGGATGTCTTCTGGGCGTCAAAGTGGCTCATGTTCTTTCTTTCTCCGCATTCCTCCAGTGGCGAGGAGGCTTGGTTACGTTAACAGGATGTGCGCTTTATGGCAACTTTCCTGCAGGCTCTTTCGGCTCGGAACTGGCTCCCGTGCTGGCGTCGAGCACCATTGAAGGGGCGATATTGAGGGTGCGTCCGCGGGCCAAAACCGACCTCACAGTACCGATCCCGAGAAGGCGATGACCGCTTCCCCGGATCACGACCCGAGAGTCCTTCTCGAGGCCCTCGACCCCCGATTTGACGACCACCACCTCCTGGCCGTGCACGAAGCGTTCGCTGGCCGTGGGGTTGAGCTCGACCTCGGGAAACGGCAGCGCGACCTTTTCGAGCGGTATCCACGCGCCGCCGTCGACGATCTCTTCGGGACTCTCGGCGGCCTGCAGCTCCTCCTGCGGTAAAGCGCAGTCCGCCGAGTAGGGGCCGATCGCGGCGCGGCGGAGATGGTGGAGGTGGCCGCCGCAGCCGAGGGTGACACCGATGTCGTGGGCCAGCGACCGAACATAGAAGCCCGAGGAGGAACGGACCTCCACCGACAGCAGGTCGGGTGCGGAGGCCTCGAGCTGGACATCGTGAACGACCACGGTCTTCGGTTCGGGCGTGACCGTTTCGCCGCTTCGCGCCAGCTCGTAGAGCTTTTTGCCGGCGATCTTCTTTGCGGAGTAGGGTGGGGGCACCTGCTCGATTTCGCCCTGGAATTCGCCCGCGAGACGGTCGAGTGTCCCTGGATTCAGCTCCGGAGGCGGGTTGGCGGGTTCCTGGGCTTCGCCCTCGCTGTCATAGGTCGTCGTGGCATGGCCGAGCTTGACCTCTCCCTGGTAGGTCTTGTCCCAGAGGAGCAAAAACTGTTGCAGGCGTGTCGCCTGCCCGACGCACAACAGCAGCAGCCCTTCGGCCATCGGGTCGAGGGTGCCGGTGTGGCCGATGCGGCGTTCGCGGAGGGCCTTGCGCGCCATGTCGACGACATCGTGGGAGGTCGGACCGGCCTTTTTGAAGACCGGCAGCAGGCCGTGAAAGCGGGCCGGGCGACGGCGACTCATGGTGCCCCCTGCAGAGCGGCCGACATCGCCGAGGCGACCTTTTCTTCGACTTCGGCGAGCTCGCCATCGATGGTGCAACCGGCGGCGTTGGGGTGGCCTCCGCCGCCGAACGAGGCGGCGACCGCGCGGACGTCGACCGAGCCTCGCGAGCGAAGGCTGACGCGGACGACACCCGGCTCCCACTGCTTGAAGTAGGCGACCGCCTGCACGCCGGCAATTGACCTGGGAACGTTGACCGTTTCTTCGGTGTCTTCCGGCCCCGCTTTCGCGCGCTCGAAGGCCGCCTGGTCGGCGGTGATCAGCGCCAGGCTCCCGTCGCAGACGATGCGTAGCGTGCGCAGGGACTCACCGAGCAAACGGACCGAGGCGAGACTGCGGTTATTGTGGACCCAGTTGGCGACTCGCGCCGGTTCGGCCCCGCCGTCGACCATCTCTGCCGCGGCACGAAAGGCCCGCCCAGTGGCGTTCGAGTACCTGAAGTCTCCGGTGTCGGTGGAGAGCGCGACGAACATATTCGTGGCCGCATCGGGAGACGGCAGCACACCGATCTCGGCCCAGAGCCGCCACACCATCTCGCCGACCGCGGGCGCCTCGGTGTCGAGGTAATTGACGACGCCGTAGGCGGGGTTGTCGGGGTGGTGGTCGATGTTGAGAATGGGGCGTTGCGTGAGGCCCTCGAAGCCCGTCCTCTCGAGCTGCGGACATTCGACCGCGACCACGAGGTCGTACTTCGCCGGAAAGTCCTCTGGGAGTTCGTCTGCGACGGTGATGCTGTCGGCACCGGGAAGCATGGCGAGATTTGCCGGTATGGCGTCCCGGTTGACGATGACGGCATCGACGCCGATTGTCTCCGCGAGCTCCACGATCGCCAGCTCCGAGCCGATGGCGTCGCCATCGGGGTTGCGGTGGCAGGTCACCAGGAGGCGGTAGGCCTCCCTGAGCTTGATTGCGGCCTCGCGGGGGTCGGAGTTCGTCTTCGTCACGAACCTGTCCCCGGGCCCTCTTCGCCTGCATCGGCTTCCGGCAAGAGGCCCTCGTCGGAGAGGCGATCGAAGAGCCGCTCCATCCGGTCGCCGTACTCGTACGATGTGTCGCGGAAGAACTCCAGGCTGGGAACGACCCGCAGACGCATCCGCCGTCCGAGCTGTCGTCGCATGAACGGCGCCGCTGCCGCGAACCCGTCTCCCGCCTCTCTTTCGCGTTCGACGTCACCGATGACCGAGTAGTAGACCCTGGCCCTGGATCGGTCGGCGGAGAGCCGGATCGATGACACAGTGACGTCCGCCAGACGTGGATCGTTGACCTCGGATCGCAGGAGATCCGACAGCACTGACCTGATCTCGCCTTCGAGACGCGGGTTGCGCGGAGAATTCTTGTGGTTCACCATTGCCTGTCCGATCCGCTCTGTATGATCTCGACGTCCCAGCTCAGAATGTGGCCGCTCCAGTTGAGATCGACTGTTTTCTCGACCCGACGCATCCGCGCCTCGACGTCAACCGGATCTGATGAAATCGCGGTGATCGCGAGACGGGCCCGCTGATACAGGTCTTGGTGGTCGACCTCGATCACCAGGACCTGATGTCGGCTCCTGATCTTCTCGATGAGGCTACGCACCGGTGAGCGTTTGGCCTTGAGGCTCCGCGCCTCCGGGATGTGCAGCTCCAGGTGCGCAACGCCGATATAGATTTCTCCGCCCAATTGTCGTTCAGAGCTCCGGCGCGATTTCCACCATCTTGTAGGCCTCGATGATGTCACCTTCCTTGATGTCCTGATAGCGGGCGAGGCCGATACCGCAGTCAAATCCCTCACGGACCTCGGACGCGTCGTCCTTGAACCTCTTCAGCGAGGCGAGCTCACCCTCGTAGATCACCACGTGATCGCGCAGCAAACGCACCTTGGCCGAACGGGTGATGACACCGTCGATCACGTGGCTGCCTGCGATGGCGCCGATCTTCGGAACTTTGAAGATCTCCCGCACCTCGGCGTGGCCGAGCTCTTCCTCGCGGTACTCGGGCTCGAGGAGCCCGACCATCGCTTTCCGGATGTCGTCCACGAGGTCATAGATCACGGTGTAGAGTCTGATGTCGACCTGCTCGGTTTCGGCGAGCTCTCGGGCGGTGCGCTCGGGGCGGACGGCGAATCCAATGATGATCGCGTTGGACGCCGAAGCGAGCATGACGTCGTTGGTCGTGATCGCACCCACCGAACCCTGGAGGACGTTGATTTTGACTTTTTCCGTGCCGAGACTGATCAGAGTTTCGCGAAGGACCTCGACCGAGCCCTGGACGTCGCCCTTGATAACCACGTTAAGCTCTTGAATCTCTGATTCCGAGATCGTGTCGAAGAGGTTGTCCAGCGAGACCTTTCTGGTCGCCGACAACCCTTCCTCGCGGTCGCGCTGGCTGCGGTAGCTGGCGACCTCGAGGGCCTTGGCCTCACTCTCGGTACCCTGCAGGATGTCACCGGCGGCCGGGACGTCCTCGAAACCCGTGAGCTCCACGGGAACCGATGGCCCACCAAATTCGATACGATCGCCAGTGTCATCGGCGATGGCGCGGACGCGTCCCCAGGTGGACCCACAGAAGAAGTAATCACCAACCTTGAGATTCCCCTGTTGGATGAGGACGGTCGCGACGATGCCGCGACCCTTCTCCTTGCGTGCCTCGAGGACGACTCCTCGGGCCGGGCCTTCGGCGACGGCCTTGAGCTCTTTGAGCTCCGCGACCAGCAGGATCATATCGAGGAGGTCGTCGAGTCCCTGGTTCTTCTTTGCCGAAACATCCACCGAAGGGACGTCGCCGCCCCATGACTCGACCAGGACGTCAAATTCTGCCAGCTGCTGTTTCACTCGATCGGGATTCGCGTTTGCCTTGTCGATCTTGTTGATGGCGACGATCAGCGGGACGTTGGCGGCGCGGGCGTGGGTGATGGCCTCCTTGGTCTGAGGCATCACGCCGTCGTCCGCGGCCACGACCAGGATGACGATGTCGGTCACCTGCGCGCCGCGGGCGCGCATTTGGGTAAAAGCCTCGTGACCCGGTGTGTCGACAAAGACCACGGTTCTTCCGTCAGAGCTTTCAATCCGGGAAGCACCGATGTGTTGGGTGATTCCACCCGCCTCCTGCTCGGCGACGCGGCTCGAGCGGATCGCGTCGAGCAGCGAGGTTTTTCCGTGATCGACGTGGCCCATGACCGTGACCACCGGTGGACGTGACTCCTCCGGCCCGGCGACATCGGCGGCTTCTTCGCGCTCGTATTCGATGAGCTCCTCCGCCGAGGCCACCATGGCCTCGATTTCGAGGTCTGCACAGATCTCCTCGGCGAGCTCGTGCGGCAGCGATTGGTTGGTCGTCACCATGACGCCTTTTTGGATCAAAAGGCCGAGAAGGTCCTTGGCGGTGACGTTGAGCTTCTCGGCCAGCTCGCGCGCGGTCACCATCTCGGAAAGGATGATGGGACCTTCGGGCTTCTCGTCCTTGAACTGAATCGTCCGTGTGGGTTTCGGCGGTGCGGCACGGCGCTCCTCGTCCTGCCGCCGTCGACGGGCCTTCTTGCTCGGCCGACCAGCCCCCGGACGTGGTGCCGGACGGGTCGGGGGCTTCGCCTCCTCCTGACCCTTGAGCTTCTGCTCCTCGAACTTGTTGAGCAGATCACGGATCTCCTTGGCATCCGCTGCAGCTTTTGCCTTGCGGCCAGCTCCCCTATCCGCGACCTTTTCGGTCTTGCGCCGCTTGTCGGCCTCTTTCTGGTCCGCGAGGCGCTGGCGGATCTCGTCTTCGGAAAGCTCGCGCAAGCTCTGTTCGAGCGGCGTCTTGGCCCTGGCGGGGCGAACTCTCTGCGGGGATTCCTCGTCATCCGAAACCTGGCGCTCGGCGGTGATCTCCTCCTCGGTGATCTCGAGCTCGGGCTCGATCTCTTCCTCGATCTCCGCCTCGACAGGAAGGGCCTCGACTTCCGAAACCTCCCCCCCCGCGACGACCTCCTCGGCCAACGCTACCTCGACCTCGTCCTCTGCGGTCTTGGGCTCGGCGATGACTTCCTTGATTTCCTTCTCGGTTTCGATGACCTGCCGTTTGCGCCGGCGTGCGAGACGGTCTTTCGCCGAAACGGTGGCTGTCTCTTCCTCTTTTTTCTCGCGCCGGACGATGACCTCGCGCGGGCGCCGCTGCAAGGTCTCACCCGTGATGATCGCCCGCACCGTCGCCAGATCGAGGGTGTCCTCCTCGCTGGCCACAGTGACTCCGATCGAGCGAAGCTTGAAAATCAGCTCGCGCGATGTGATGCCCATGGTGTGGGCAAGGTCGACGACTCGAAGCTGCTCCATGCTTCCTCACTCCTCCCCGACCGCGGACTCCGCTGCCTCGGCGAGATTCGCTTCGAGGGTCTCCCTGGCCATCTCAAGGAGCTTCTGAGCGGTGACGGGCCCGATACCGGGGATCGTCGACAACTCCTCTGCATCCTTGGCCAGGAGGTCCTGGGTGGTGTGGATGCCGTGCCCCTGGAGGCGCTCGCGCAGGCGGTCGGTGAGCGCTTCCATCTCCTCGAGGGGGATCATCTCGTCATACGAAACGGATTCGGTAACTGTCTCGAGCTCAGGGATCTCGTCGTCCTCGGAGATGCCCTCCATCTCGCGCAGCATCGTCGCCAACGCCGAAGCGAGCTCGTCCTTCACCGCCTCCTGGCTCTTGATCTCGATGCGGCAATCGAGAAGCCTCGAGGCCAGCCGCACGTTCTGGCCGCGCTTACCGATCGCCAGCGACAGCTGCTCGGTGCCGACGATGACGTCCAGCACGACCTCCTTCTTCTCTTCTTTCAGCTCTTCGCCGTTCTCGTCCAGGATCGGTTGGCCGTCCTCGTCGCGAAGCACGACGGTGATCGGCTCCTCGCGCACCGCCACCCGGTTGATCTTTGCCGGCGACAGTGCGTTCTGGGCGAAGGTGACGAGGTCATTGTTGTAGGGGATGATGTCGATCTTCTCGCCCTTGAGCTCCCTGGTGATGGCCTGGACTCTCGAACCCTTGAGGCCCACGCAGGCTCCGACCGGATCCACATCGCTGTCCTTGGAGAAGACCGCCACCTTGGCGCGTTCGCCCGGCTCGCGCACGCAGATCTTGATGATGACCGTGCCGTCGTAGATCTCGGGCACCTCCATCTCGAGGAGCTTCTCGAGGAGCATGGGTGACGTCCGAGAAAGCACGACCTGCGGACGGTTGGCATCCATCGTCACGTCCACCACCACTGCGCGAACGCGGTCCCCCTGGCTGTAGCGCTCGTGGCGGACCTGATGGCTGCGCGGGATGATGCCTTCGGTATCGCCGAGCTCGACGATCAGCGCTCCCCGGTCCATGCGCTTGACGATGCCGTTGATCATGTCGCCGACGCGGCCGGAGTAGTTTCTGTAGACCACGGCCCGCTCGGCCTCGCGTACCCGCTGGAACAGCACCTGGCGGGCCGATTGTGCGGCGATCCGGCCGAGCACCGATGTGTCGAGGGCCTCGAGCTTGACGATACCTCCGATTTCCGCGGAGGGATCGATCGCCTGCGCCTCATTGAGGGTCAGCTCGATTTCCGGATCCTCGACCTCCTCGACCACGTCACGGGTCGTCCACGACTGGACCTCGCCGGTCTCGACGTCGATATCGGTGTGGACGTTGCGTTCTTTGTAGTGCTTGCGCGCCGCCGAAGAGATCGCCTCGGCCACGGCTTCGACCAGGGTTTGGGCCTCGATGTCGCGTTCGGCGGCCATCTGCCGTACGAGCATATTGATGTCGAGCTTCATGAACGGGCTTTCCCTTCCTTCATGACCGAGGTCCAATCGACTTCGAGGCGCGCCTCGAAGATCTCGCTGATCGGGAGCTCGATCTCCTGACCGGAGTCGTCGAATACTCGAACGGCGTCGTTGCGTTTGCCGAGCAGCTCGCCTCGGACCGTTCGGTATTCGCGGTATGACGGCGCCATGCGGATCATTACGCGGTGGCCGACGAAACGCTCGAAATCATTGTCCCGATAGAGCTTGCGGTCGAGACCCGGTGACGAAACCTCGAGCGTGTAGTGGTGCCTGATCGGGTCTTCGACATCGAGCATGACCGAGGCCTGCCGTGACACCGATGCACATTGGTCGAGGTTGACCCCCTCGGGACCGTCGACGACCAGGCGCAGGATGGTCTTCGGCCCGGAGCCCACGACCTCTGTCGCGACGAGCTCGAGCCCCTCGTCCGCCACGATGGCGGCAAGCTGATCCTGCACATCCTTCTCCAGCTTCATCTCTCTCCCCGCTGCAGAAAAAAAAGTGGGCCTCGGGCCCACTTTCCAGTCGAAAGCAGCAGCGGGTTTTATAGCACATAGGACCCGCTGAAGCAAGGGTTTTGTGTTTCAAGATTGAAACGTGGCCTCTTGAGGAGCGCTTGGCCGCTTCGACGACACCGGTGCCACTCGTCGCATTGTTTGCCCTCAGTGCGAGTCCGCCGTGAGCGCGGTACATCAAACAATGCGACGGGTGGCACCTGACACACCGATGCGAGAAGCGCTTCCCGGACCCCCGCCCATCAAGAGTGCGAATCGCATCGACGTGCGGGGTGCCATCTTTTGCATTGTTCGAACGTGTCGCCCCGAAATCACGCGACGCGTCTCGGGCGAACAATGCTCAAGGTGGCTCCTGTGTCGATGACGCACCCAAGCACTCCTCACTGGGAGTCGTCGACGCAGGAAGCGCTCCCCCGGGTTACTATCTCCCCATGTCCTGGATCGTTGATGAGATCGAGGCCCGAGGCGGCGAGGTCACCTTCGACGTCTTCATGGAGCTCGCCCTCTACCACCCGCAGCACGGTTACTACTCGCGCGCTGAGCCGCGCTGCGGTCGTGGGGGCGATTTTCTGACCGCGCCGACGGCTTCCGAGTGGTACGCGAGAGTGCTTGCGCGTCTGCTGACCTCGATTTCCGCCGCGACCGGACCGCTTCACCTGATTGATCTCGCATCAGGGGACGGGGCACTGATCTCCGGTCTCTTCGAGGCCCTCGGCCCGAAGGTGCCGGACGTGCTGGGAGAGGTGACCTCGATCGAGCGCTCGCCATCGATGCGCGATCTCCAAAAAGCGCGACTGGCTGGCGCGGTTGTGCCTGTTCGCTGGGCGGGGAACGAACGGGAGATCGAGGCTCTGACGGAAGCCACCGTCGTTCACGCGTCCGAGCTGTATGACGCACTCCCTGTCGTGCGGGTCGCGGGTGACCGCGGGGGCTTGGCAGAGATGGCGCTTGGCGTGGATTCAGGCGGGCTGGCGTGGAGACGTCGTCCGGCTCGTCCCGAGGTCGAGGCGTACTTCGCGAGCCACGGCATCGAGATCGAGGAGGGTCAGATTGCCGAGGCAAACCTGGACGCCGCACCCTTGCACTCCCGGTTGCTCACCATGGCCGGGGGCAACGGCGCGAGCCTTGTTTTGGATTACGGGTACGAGGCGCGGAGGCTCTACGATGCCAGGGGGAGGGGCGGAGGTTCGTTAACGACCTTTCGCCGCCACCAGTTGGGTCGGGACCCGTTGATCGCTCCGGGAGAGGTCGATCTCACCGCTCATGTCAACTGGGACGATCTGCGAGTCGCGGCATCGGCTGCCAAATGGACCGAAATTGAGCTTTGGCCGTTGGCGGAGTTTCTGATTCGTTCGGGCCTCGAACAGGAGCTCGAATCTCGAGGCCTCGGAATGGAAGCCGACCTCGACGCGACGACGGTTTCGGCCCGTCAGGAGGTCAAGCGCCTGCTCGATCCGGAAGGCATGGGTTCTGACCTCAAGATGCTCGTGCAAGCGAAGGGGGACATGATCGAGGTCGCGAGGAAGGTGCTGTCGCTGGATTGAGGGCTTATTGAGGAGCGCGAGGCCGCTTCGGCGACACAGGTACCACCTTCACCATTGTCGCCGACCACCCTGAGGAGCGCTTCTCACAGCCACGCACTCGTGTCATGACAGGCGACAATGGTGAAGGTGGTACCTTGCGCGTCGCTGCAGGAAGCGCCTACTGGCTTCGCAACTCCTCGAGAAGCGCTTGCACGGCAGGCACCATCTCCGCAATCGGTGTCGCCCGCTTCTCGCCGTCGCGTCGCAGGCTGAGCTCCACCTCGCCCGCATCGAGTCCCCGCTGACCGAGGACTACTCGAACCGGAAAGCCGATCAGGTCCATGTCGTTGAACTTGACCCCCGGCCGTTCGCTCCGGTCGTCAAAGAGGACATCGATGCCCGCGTCGACGAGCTCCTGATAGAGCCCCCTCGCTGCCTCGACGACCTCGGGCTTGTCGGCGTTGAGTACGACCAGCAGTACCTCGTACGGGGCCAGGGGCAGTGGCCAGATGATGCCTTTGTCGTCGTGGTTCTGTTCGACCGCTGCCGCCACCGTGCGGCCGACACCGAGGCCGTAACAGCCCATGATCATCGGCTGCTCGTTGCCTTCGGCGTCCTGGAAGCGGCAGTTCATGGATTCGGAGTACTTGGTGCCGAGCTTGAAGATATGGCCCACCTCGATGCCCCGTTTCTCGATCAACGAAGTATCACAGGAGGGACAGGGATCACCGGCGGTGGCGAGACGAAGCTCCGCCACCAGCGACGGGGTGAAATCGCGGCCCGGGACGACACCGACGAGGTGGGTGTCATTGGCGTTCGCGCCGGTTGCCGCCACCTCGAGGTCCATCACCGAAGGGTCGGAGACGATGCGGATGTCCTCGAGGCCGACCGGTCCGGAAAAGCCCTGCGGTCCGCCCGTGACCTCCTCGATCTTGGCCTCGGAAGCGAGCTGGAGGTGGGTGCAGCCGATCTCGTTCTTGAGCTTGACCTCGTTGACCTCGAGATCTCCGCGGATCAGGACCGCCACGAAGTCCTCGTCGGTCTCGAAGATCAGGGTCTTGATGAGGTGGGCCGGGGAGATGCCGAGGAACTCTGCAACCTCCTCCACCGTGCGCAGATCGGGCGTGTCGACCGCCTCGGGCCGGTCGGGCCGGTCGAGCGGCCAGTCGGGAGCGGCCGCCACTGGCCCCGCTTCCGCCTTTTCGACGTTCGCGCCATAGGAACACGAGGGACACGAGAGGATCGCGTCCTCACCGGTGTCGGCGAGGACCATGAACTCGTGCGACTCCGAGCCGCCGATATTGCCGGTGTCGGCCTCGACCTGCGTGTATCCGAGACCGCAGCGCTCGAAGACCCGGCAATAGGCCTGCTCCATCGCTCGGTAGGCGGCATCGAGATCTTCGGCATCGGTGTGGAATGTGTAGGCGTCCTTCATCACGAACTCACGACCGCGCATCAGGCCGAAGCGGGGCCTGATCTCGTCGCGGAACTTCGTTTGGATCTGGAAGAGGTTGACCGGGAGCTGGCGATAGGAGGTGACGGATCGCCGAACCATGTCGGTAATGACCTCCTCGTGCGTCGGTCCGAAGCAGAAGTCACGCTCGTGCCTGTCGTTCATCCGCAGCAGCTCCGGTCCGTACTCGAACCACCTGCCGGATTCCTGCCACAGTTCCGCCGGCTGGATGGCCGGCATCACGAGCTCGGCGGAGCCGGCCCGCTCCATCTCCTCGCGGATGATGAGCATGAGCTTCGCAAGCGATCGCCAGCCGAGGGGCAGATAGTTGTAAATGCCCGCAGCGACCTTCGAGATCAGTCCTGCACGGGTCATCAGGCGGTGCGATACGACCTCGGCATCCGAGGGGTCCTGGCGCAGCGTGTGTATGAAAGTCCTGGTCCAACGCATGTTCAGCTCCGTCTTCCTGCACGCCGATTCGTCGGGGGCCGATGATTGCGGGCGATGTCGCCGATCAAACCGCCGAGGCGGCGGACGTGGTCGAGCAGCTCGTGATCGATGCCGCCTTTGGCGTCGCCATTGGCCGTCTGCAGGGCCTCGTCGGCGCCCGATGGATCGCCGGCACCGAGTCGGGCCAGGGCGAGCTGACGCAGAAGCGGCGGCTCCGCCACACCGGCACGTGCCGCTTGCTCGAGGTACTGCATCGCCTCGTGGTAGCGGCCCCTCTTGAGGGCGATCGAGCCGAGCACCGCCAGCGGATAGTGGCGAAGCTCACGGGGCGCCCTTTCGAGGGCCTCGCGGGCGAGGTCGCGGGCGACGACCAGGTCTTCACCGAGCTCGGTTTCGACAACGGCCAGCTCGTAGGTGGCCATTCCGCGTGCCAGCTCGTCGAGATCTCGCTCGTGGCGAAGGCGCCTCGCGATCCGGCGCGATGCACGAAGCCTTCCGGCATGGCGGAGTGACTCCAACAGGGCGACCACAGCGGCGGCCAGATAGGGCGAACCCTGCGGTCTGTCGCGGAGAATCGCGTGCGAATACGCGATCGCCTGGCGGACCCGCCCAAGCGCCGATGCGAGGAGTGCCGCCGTTGCCTGAAGCTCGGCTTGGCCGGGCGCCGAGTCGAGGGCCTTCGTGAAGAGGTCGAGCGCCTGGGCGGGGCGACCTTCTTCGAGGGCCGCTTCCGCGAGCCCCGCCAGATGGGCGCTCTCGCCGGGGAGATCGCTCGGAGGGGTTCCGCTCAGCATGCGGACCGTCTCCTGGTACTGGAGGCTCTGCGGGTCGAGGCGAAGAACTCGCTGAAAAGCCTCCAGAGCCTTGTTGTTCCAGCCGCGTCTGAGATAGGCAACGCCGAGGTGATAGAGCGCCTCTTCGAAGTCGGGTGCGATTGCGGTGGCTCGTCTCAATGCTTCGACGGCACGACCGCTCTGCCCGAGCTCCAGACGGCTCAGTCCGAGCAGGTACCAGCTCTGGGGGGCCTCTTCGATCTCCAGGCTGCGTTCGAGATCGGCGACGGCGTCGAGATGTCGTCCTTTGAGCACGTTGAGCGCGCCGAGCGCAAAGTGCGGGAGAAATGCGTCGGGAGCCATCTCCTTCGCTCGGGTGAGAGCCTCTTCGGCCTCGTCCCACTGTCCGAGATCCGACGAAACCGCACCCAGGTAGACGAGGGCCTCAAATTGGGGACCTCGCAGCTCCAGGACCTTGCGAAAGGCGATGCGCGCAGTTTCAAGCTCACCGCTGTGAAATGCGGCCTCGCCGATGAACGACCAAAGCTCGTCGCTGTCAGGTGCCATCGCCGCGAGCTCGGTGAGGAGATCGCGCACGACCTCGGTGTCCGGTCCGACGAGGGCGAGCTCGAGCGCTCGGAGCTTGTCACGGAATGCGGTGTTCGCGTGGCCCGTGTGGGATGCCTGGGAGAGAATCCGGTCGGAGTGGGCCTTGAATCGTCGGGAGAGATCACGGGAGAGGAGTTCCTGATCGGCGGTCCGCTCCCAGCCGTCGACCACCTCGGTGCGGGTGACGATCCCCTGCGACTCGAGGAGCCCGCCGAGAGATTGGACTCCGGCGTGGGCAACCGTCAGGTTGTGCTCCAGCTGTGCCAGGTGTTGGGCCGTGGATGCGAGTGCCTCCGACAGGCGTCGCACACCGTCCTCCAGCACGCTGATGCGCTCGAGCATGTGCTCCTCGAGTTCCTCCTGGGCCTGGACGAAGAACTCTTCGGGCGCTTCCGCAGGCCCGACCACGCCGGATACCACCAGCAGCTTGTTGCCGCACCGGTGGCAGTTGTCCGTCTCGGAGGGGTTGGCGGCGCCGCAAGACTGACACAACACGGTTCAGACCTCAGTCATGCCCGGTAAACACGCGCCTGACCGATTCTCAGGCGCTTCACGAGCTGTGCGCGCGAGGGGGAGGCTCCGCGAATTATAGGAGGCTGTCCAGCTTCGACGAGAGGCTCGCCTTGTCCGTCACGCCGACGATTCGATCGGCGATCTCACCGTTGTTGACCAAGAGCAGGGTTGGAATGGCCTGGATCCCATACTTGACAGCCGTGTCGCGGTTCGCATCCACGTCGAGCTTGCCGACGACGATTCGGTCCCCGTACTCGGCCGCGAGTTCCTCGACGATCGGGCCGATCACCCGGCACGGTCCGCACCATACTGCCCAGAAATCTACCAGCGCGGGTTTGTCCGCGTTGAGGATCATCTCGTCAAAATTCGCATCTGTGATCTCTACCGCATTGGCTGCCATCGAGTCGTGCCTCCATGCTCGCATTCTGCCCGTGTGCCGCGGGCGGCCCAATGGTACACCATTCAAAAGGTGCCAGAAGGGTGCCACGTTTCGCATTGTTGCATTGCGGGAGCTCGATAACTGGCGTGACGATCCGTGGATGCAATGCAACAATGCGAAACGTGGCACCCCTCCTCCCTCCCGCCTCAGTCCCGAAGATCCCGTAGAAGCTCCCGTGCGACTTTCTCCCCGTAGGCGATGGCGTAGTTCTGGCCTCGGTCCTCGGGGAAAATCTGGGCCATCGTGCACAGGTAAAGCCCTGGAACCGTGGATCGAAAAGACGGGATCAGATCACGATATCCGACCGGGACCACGGGCTGGGCGTAGGCCGCCCTGAAATGGTGGCTGTCGACGATCCACGCCGGGTCGAAGGCTTCGTTGATCCGTGTGAGTGCGGGCAGGTAGCTCGAGAGGACCTTCTTCCTGGGCGCTTCGAAGAGCGGGTGGTCGGTGAACAGGTAGTTTGAGATGTAAAGGATGTGACGACCTCCGTAGCGGTCGCGCGGGATGTAGTTGGTGTGTTCGATGAGGCCGCCGAAGGGCATGTCGGGGTCGGCGATGTTGAGCCAGTAGTACGGGGTCAGCGAGTGCTCGAGCTCCAAAATCGTACAGATGGCGCCGGTGGCGCGGAGACCGGCCAGATTGTCGTGCTCGTCCTCCGTCAGGAGATGGCCCGCGATCTCGAGATAGTCGGGCACGGGTGTCGCGACCACCGCTTTGTCGGCGGTCCATGACGAGTTGCGGCCCTGGATCGCGAGTCCGCCGACTGTGCGGTCGATTCGCTGAACCGCATCGCTCAGGAGAAGCTCGGTGCCGCTTTTTTCGAGACGAGTCTCCAATTTCTCCACGAGTTTGGCGAAGGACCCCCGCATATAGCCGAGCAGCTCACCCATGCCCGATGCCGACCTCGATTTCCCCCTGAGGCAGAGCTTGCCCCACAGCCACACCATGGCCACCTTGTCGGCGTCTTCGGCGAACTTCTGGTGAAAGAGCGGTCCCCACACCTTGTTCCAGACGCGCTCTCCCTGGTGGCGGCAGATCCAGTCGTGGGCGGTGATATCTTCGAAGCTTGACGGGTCTTTGCTGCGCTGCAGGAGCAGGGTCGATGCCGCAAAGCGCATCTTGTCGAGCAACGAAAGCGGTCGGAAGCGAAGGAGCGACTGCGGGGTGCCGAAGTCCCACAGCCGACCGTCGGTCCAGATACCCATCCGCGACGGCAGCCACTCGATCAGGTCGTCGACCTGGAGCTCCTTTGCGAGGGCGACGTAGGCCGTGTCACTCGTGAACAGGTGGTGGTAAAAGGCCTCGAGAGGCTCGCCCTCGACCTCCAGCACGCGCGCGAGACCGCCAGGACGGGGGTAGCGCTCGAAGACCTTGACCCGGTGACCGGCTTCGGTCAGACGGAGGGCCGCAGTCAAACCGGCGAGACCTGCGCCGACGACGGCGATCTTGCTTTGGCTCATGTCGCCGTCACCCGCGAGGGCGGCACCCTAGAAGATGACGTTCTTGATGTAGAACGTCTGGGTCGGCGTTTCACCGTCCACCAGCTCTTTGGCGAGCGCCGGCGTGAGGCGGAAGGTGCCGGCCGCTTTGCCGGAGGTCTGGATCATCTCCAGCTCGACGGCGTCCGGAGCGATCTCCCCGTGGATTCGGTTGATCAGATTGTATGCCTCGGCGACGGTCTCGAGCGCTTCGAAGACCTCACTCTCGGAGTCCGTCACGGTCTGGACGAAAAAGTAATCGGGTTGCGTGCCCTGGCTCGTCCGGTAGATCAGGAGCTCCTTGTCGTCGAAGATCCTGGCGAAGGCCTGTTCGACCCGCTCGTCGTGGTACTTCTCGGACTGGAGTTTGATCCCGGGCGTCGGAACTGGCGTCGGTTCGATGGTCGACCCGAGGGTCGGACCGCTGGGACTGGCGTCAATGGTCGCGTGTTGCCCGAGCGACGTGTACGGAGTGGCTGTTGGCGCCGGAGTTCCAGAGACCGATAGCTCCTCGATCATCAGGGCGTCTCCGAGACCGAGCTGGTTGTAGCGCTCGGTCTCGACGAGGTCGACGAGCTGGAGCGGATAGCTGGCAACCGTACCGGTCGCGAGCGTGAGGATGGCATTGTTCCCTTCGATTCGCATCGGTTCTTTGCAGCGGATCTTGTGGCCGCTCTTGAGGATCACAACGTACCCTTGCGCCGCCACCAGGACCGCGGCGATCAGGATGACGGCTGTCACGACACCCAATACGCGTAACCGAGACATTTTTCTGACCTCCACACATCATTATAGCTGTCAGCAGTCAGGTATCAGCCTCCAGCGGACTGTCGATGGCAGGGAGGAGGAGCTGAAAGCGTATTGCTGACGGCCGAAAGCTCTTTCAAGCCTCAGCCGTGACGCGGGTCGCCCTCGTGATCAGACCGAGCAATTCGCTCCGGCCCTTGGTGCCGGTTTTGCGATAGAGGTGTTTGAGGTGGTCTCGGACCGTGTGCGGGCTGATACCGAGGCTCTCCGCGATCGCACCTGTGGTCAGCCCTTTTTCGAGAAGCCCGAGCACCTCCTGCTCTCGTGGGCTGAGGCCGTGGCTCAACGAAAAGGTCTGAACCCGGGCGTCGACCTCGGACTCCAGCGGCTGGAGGAGCACGAGGACGGCCCCCGGCAGATCGGCGGCCGGATCCAGCAAACGGGTCGTCAAGCAGTGCATCACCCGGCCGTCGCCGAGCTCGACCGTTCCCTTCCAGTTCGGCGCCGTACGGTCGCCCGAGGCGACGCCATCCGCCAGTGAGCTCAAAAGGGTGAAGAGCGGCTGCGTCGGCCGGTCGCTGCATGTGGCGAGGAGCTCGTCCTCGGTTTGCAGGGAGAGGAGCCGATCCGCCGACGGGCTCGCAAAGAGGATCTCGCCCTCGTCGTCGAAGAGAAAGACCGAGCTCGGGATGGATTCCAAGGCGCCTCGCAGGATTTCGGCCTGGATGAGCAGTCGCCTTCTATCGAGCATACGCGCGAGCGAATCCGTCAGCAGTTCGACCTGCTCGCCCTCCGGCTCCGCAAGCCCTCCGAGCCGAAGGATGGCGTCGAAATCCCTCCCGACGGCGAGTTCCGCGCGCGCGACGATTCCGTTGCCGGATCCGAGACGGTACTTTTGGCTCGGCGCCGATCCATTCGGTTGCAGCTCGAGCTCGGCCCAGGTCGCGCCGGTCACGACCCGCACGAGGCGCAGGAACTCCTGGACCTCTGGATCCTCACCACCCGGACAACGCGGCGGGAGGACGATTGGATGCACGGCGCCCATTTCCATCTGTATTGTACCGTTGTCCGCGCGTCCTCCAAAGTACTCCACGCCAAACGCTTGGCTCCCCGCGCCCCTTGACCTGCACAGGGCTCTCCCTTAGACTGCCCGTCCCATGTTGGAAGGGCTTCAGGACCGTCTGGCTCGCGTCACCAAGACCCTCAGAGGTGAGGGGCACCTGACCGAGTACCACATCGACACCGCGCTGCGTGAGATCAGGCTCGCTCTGCTCGAAGCGGATGTCAGCGTGGAGGTCGTGTCCGGCTTCATCGATCGGGTGCGGACCAGAGCCCTCGGCAAAGAGGTGTTGAACTCCGTGACGCCGGCCCAGATGGTGACGAAGATCGTCCACGAAGAGCTGGTCAGCCTCCTCGGCGGCGAAACCGCCGAGCTCAGCTTCAAAGGGCGCCCGTCGGTGGTCATGTTGGTCGGTCTCCAGGGTTCGGGTAAGACGACGACGGCGGCGAAGTTGGCCCGGTGGATCAAGGACCGCAAGGGCCTCTTTCCACTGCTCGTTCCAGCCGACACCTCGCGCCCCGCTGCCCGCGAGCAGCTCCTGGTCCTCGGTGAGCAAGCCTCGATCCCGACCGTCGATACCCGGGAGATGGACGATCCCGAGGCTATTGCCCGCCAGGCTCTTCGCGAGGCCTCGGTCAAGGGCTATCAGGTCCTGATCTTCGACACTGCGGGGCGGTTGCACATCGACGACGAGTTGATGGAGCAGCTGCAGCGCCTCAAGGGAATCCTCAGGCCGAAGCAGGTCCTCTTCGTAGCCGACTCGATGACTGGCCAGGACGCGGTGCGTTCAGCGCGAGCATTTCACGAGCGCCTCGAAATCACCGGTGTCATCCTCACCAAGCTGGACGGTGATGCGCGCGGTGGAGCGGCGCTTTCGGTCCGCGAGGTCGTCGGCAAGCCGATCGTTTTCGCCGGTGTCGGCGAGCAGATCGATAATCTCGAGCAATTCCACCCCGACCGTATGGCCGGCCGAATCCTCGGGATGGGCGATGTCCTGACGCTGGTGGAGAAGGCGCAGGATGCCGTCGACGAGAAGAAAGCCCGTCGGCTCGAGGCGAAGCTCAAGAAGAACAAATTCGACCTCGAGGACCTGCGGGACCAGCTGCGCAGCCTCAAGAAGATGGGACCGCTGCAGTCGGTCATGGAGATGGTACCGGGCATGGGCAAGGTGATGCCCGAGGGCGGGATGGGCGAAGGCCAGGAACGCCAGCTCCGGCGGATGGAGGCCTGCATCGACTCCATGACCCCCAAGGAGCGCCGCCACCCGCAGCTGCTCAACGGATCACGAAAGAAGAGAATCGCAAAAGGCTCCGGAACCAGCGTGGAAGAAATCAATCGCCTCTTGCGTCAATACGGACAGATGCGTAAGCTCATGAAGCGTCTGGGCAAGGCCGATCCCCGTGCGCTGAAACGTCAATTGGGAATCGGCTGAATATCCGCCCAGGGAGGAATCAAATGTTGATGATCAGATTGCGGCGTGGTGGTGCGAAGCACAACCCCGTCTACCGTGTCGTGGTGTCGGATTCGCGCAAGGACACCCAGGCCGACTACCTTGACCAGGTGGGCTTCTACAACCCGCACCTCGACCCGCCGGAAATCAGGCTCGACCTCGAAAAAGTCGAAAAATGGCAGAGTCAAGGGGCCGGAGTGTCTGAAACTGTGCGATCCTTGATTCGTAAGGCTCAACAACAGCAGTGAGGCGCGCCCGGGGCGTGAGGGCTCCGGGTCATCTTCCCCACCTCTGAAGGGAGCTCCAATGAGTGCGATGAAAGACCTGCTGGAAGAGATCGCGAAAGCACTGGTTGACAATCCGGAAGATGTTGCGGTGACAGAGGTCGAGGGCGAGCAGACGACGGTTCTCGAGCTGCGGGTTCGTACCGAGGACCTCGGAAAAGTGATCGGCCGCCAGGGGCGGACGGCTCGGGCCATCAGGACCTTGCTGGCGGCGGCGGGGATGAAGGTCCAGAAGCGATTCGTCCTCGAAATCCTCGAGTAGTGTCGGGCGACGAAGGTCGCGACTGGTTGATCGTGGGTCGTGCGGGCAAAGCGCACGGCGTTCACGGCGACATCTTGGTGGACATCATTACCGACTTTCCGGAGCGGCTGGCGGATGGGGTCCGCTTCGGTCTCGGAAGCGACGAGCGGCCTGAGGATTTCTTCGAGGTCCACCGCGTGCGGTACCACAAGGGCAGGTGGCTGCTCTCGATTCGTGGGATTCGCGAGCGAGAAGTCGTCGCACGGTGGCGCGGGAGCAACCTGTTTCTCCCCGAACAGGCGCTCGATGATCTTCCGGACGGTTACTACTACGAGCACCACTTGCAGGGCCTCGAGTGTCGCTCACCCGAGGGTGAGGTCTTGGGCCGGGTGACCGGCCTCGACCCGGGCGAGGGCCAATCGCGACTCGTCGTTCGTTCGGGCGATCGTGAATCCCTCGTGCCCTACGTACCGGACATCGTCCTCGAGGTCGATCTGGAAGGTGGCTTCGTGGTCATCGATGCGCCGCCGGGTCTCCTCGACGACGGCGCGATCGAGGCGCGGTAGGAAGCAAGGTGAGAAGCGCGTTGGGGACTCAGCGACACCGGTGCCACTCTTCACATTGTTTGCCCTGATGGCGTGGCTCGATTGGGAGGTCACGAATTCAAACAATGTGAAGGGTGGCACCTGGCACGACGAAGCGGGAAGCGCTCCTCGGGTGGAAGCGAGACGCGATGGCCGGGTTACCATTCCCCCCTGGATGACGATCTCATGCATTTCGACATACTGACGATATTTCCGCAGCTTTTCGAGCCGTTCCGTACCGCCGGGGTGCTCGGCAAGGCGGTCGAGCGTGGCGTGATCGAACTCGAGGCCCACGATCTTCGCGATTGGGCCGACAACAAGTGGCGACAGGTCGATGACGAACCCTACGGCGGCGGTGCCGGGATGGTGCTGCAGGCACCTCCGGTGCTGGCTGCGATTCGCGATTTGGGCGGCGAATCAGACGAGGTGCGAAGCATCATCCTCGGCCCGAGGGGTCGGCTTTTGGACCAGGAGCTCGCCGGGGAGCTGGCCCGCGAAAAGCGCGTCGTGTTGGTGTGCGGCCGCTACGAGGGTTTCGACGAGCGCATCTTCGAGGCCAGCGGGGCCGAGGAGGTGTCCATCGGCGATTACATCCTGGGAGGGGGCGAGGTCGCGGCAATGGCGCTCATCGAGGCCGTGTCGCGTCTGGTGCCCGGCGTGGTCGGTGATCCTGAATCGGTGAGCTCGGACAGCTTCGAGCGCGGGCTCCTCGACCACCCCTGCTACACGCGCCCGCCGGAGGTGGAAGGGGTCTCCGTGCCCGAGGTCTTGACCTCTGGCAACCACGAGGCGATCCGGCGGTGGCGACTGGAACGGTCCGTCGAGTGCACGGTAACCAGGCGCCCGGACCTCGTAAAGAGGTACTGGGAGTACTTTTCAGAGGAGATCCGGGAGCTCGTGCATCGATTCAGCCCGGAGCTGGCTCCGAAGAGGGGGGGCGATTGATGGCGGCCTCGAGCTTGAACAAGCAAATGATCACGACCCTGACTCTGGTGTCGGCGATGGTGCTCGGCATGGCCGGCCACGCCTTCGCGCAGGGCTTCGACTCCGAGCCGGTCTTCAAGGTGCGGCTGCTGCCCGACCGTGACCCGCTGGTCGCAGGAGAGGAGCTTCATCTGGCGATCAGCATCGCGATCAACCGGGGTTGGCACATCAACTCCGACGATCCGGGCGACGAATTCTCGCTGCCGACGACTGTCGAGTTCCGTCTGCCCGAGGGGTGGCCCGTGCCGGTGGTCAGCTTCCCCGACGGGGAAGCCCTCGACTTCGACTTCGCCGACACCCCGATCGAGGTGTGGGAGGGTGAGGCCGTCATTCTGGCGGGGCTCGTCGTTCCGGACTCGGCGGGCGGTGACCATCGCCTTCGGGTCGTGGTCACCGCCCAGGCCTGCAACAACACCCAATGTCTCCCGCCCGAAGAGGTGCGTACCGGCGTCGACGTCACCGTCGCTTCTCCAGGGAGCCCTTCTGACGCCGTGAACCAGGCGCTTTTCAGGGAAATCATGGCCGGCGCATCCAGTTCCGGTGATTCGGGTTCTGCAGACTTCGGTTCGAAGTCGTTTCCGCTGCTCCTGATCGGTGTGTTCCTGGCCGGGCTCGCCCTCAACCTCACGCCATGTGTCTTTCCCCTCATACCGATCACGGTGGGCTTCTTCACGCAGCAGACCAAAGATCGTGAGGGCAGCGCCTTTCCGCTCGCGCTCGCCTACGTCTTCGGCATTGCGTTGACGTACTCGGTGCTCGGTGTTCTCGCCGCCTTGAGCGGTGCGATCTTCGGAAGCGCGTTGCAGAACCCATGGGTAATCGGCGTGATCGTGGTCGTTCTGCTGTCGCTCGCGACATCGATGTTCGGGCTGTGGGAGCTGCGGGTGCCGGGCTGGGCGCAACGTGCCTCCGGCGGACGGACCGGGGTGTTTGGCGCCCTCATCATGGGCCTGGTCATGGGTTTCGTTGCGGCGCCGTGCATCGGTCCCTTCGTGGTCGGACTCCTGACCTACGTCGGGCAGCGCGGCGACCCGCTCCTCGGATTCCTCCTGTTCTTCACGCTCGCTCTCGGGCTGGGTCTGCCCTACCTGATCCTCGGCACCTTTACCGGCGCGGTCAACAAGCTCCCCACCTCCGGAATGTGGATGGTGGGCGTGCGGCGGGTCTTTGGCGTGATCCTGATCGCCATGGCCGCCTATTTCGCGGCGCCGCTCATGCCGGGGGATTCGGGCCGCTGGCTGATGTCGGCGGTTCTCGTTTTTGGCGCGCTCTACCTGCTGGTGATCGATCGCACCGGTCACGAGCAGCCAACCATCGATCGGGTGATGCGGGTGCTGGCCGCCGCGACGCTCGTCACTGGGGTCGTCATGGCGCCGGCGGTTCGGGTCGGTACCGCCGAAGTTGGCGAGGTGGCCACGCACCTGCAGTGGGAGCGGTACGAGGCGTCACGGGTGGAGCGTGCGATCTCGGCCGGTGGGGCCGTCATCCTCGATTTCTACGCCGATTGGTGTGCGCCCTGCCGGGAGCTCGACAAGAAGACCTTTCCGGCCCCAGCGGTGCGTTCCGTGCTCGAGGGCTACTCGCGTTTCAAGATCGATCTGACGCGAAGCAGCGAGGAGAATCAAGCCCTGGCCACCGAGTACGAGGTGAGAGGCGTTCCGACGGTCATCGTCTTCTCGGGTGGTGAAGAGGCCTTCCGCATCACCGGCTTCGAGCCTCCCGCGAAGTTCCTCGAGCGTTTGCAGGCCGTCCCCTAGCCGGTCGTCCGGCTCCGTCGGTGGACGCCCTGTTGGATACAGGATGCATCCGCCCTCGCATCCGCCCGGATGCACGATCCAAGGCCGCCCGCCCTGCCGGATCGACCTTGCCAGCGATGTGGGGAAGGGTGGGACGTGCATCCTGCATCGTGTATCTGGGTGTGTGGGTGGGTGGGCGATTTGTCAAAGCTATGTAGATTCAACGGCTTCGTTATGGGCGGAGACCCCGTCAGGGATAGAATATGAGTTGAAAGGTGGTGCACCGGATTGGGTTCGGAGATTCAGCGCGAGTCCATCACCAGACGGATCGACAACATCACCGAGATCCGCGGGGACTATGTTTCTGACGCGCCCCCGTGCCCGAAGTCCGTCAAGATCGAGCTCACCGGCCACTGCAATTTCTCGTGCAGATACTGCGCGAGGTCCAAGCGCCTGCGTCTGGTGGGGCAGATGGACCGCGGTTTTTTTGAAGAGCTGGTGACCGACCTGCTGGCCGAAGGGGTCGAGGAGCTCGGGCTCTTCTACCTGGGTGAGAGCTTCCTCGTTCCGTGGCTCGCGGACGCCGTCAAGTTTGCCAAGGACACCGGCTTCCCCTATGTCTTCCTGACGACCAACGGCTCGCTCTGCACGCCCGAAAAGGTCGAGGCCTGCATGGAGGCCGGTCTCGACAGCCTGAAGTTCTCCCTGAACTACTCCGATCCAGAGCACTTCGTATCAGTCACCAACAGGCCCGAATCGGTGTACGGGGAGGTCATCGAAAACCTCAAGAGGGCCTGGCAGATTCGCGAGGAGGGCGGCTACTCCTGCGGTCTGTACGCCTCCTACATCATGTTCGAAGGCGAGCGCCAGCACGAGAAGATGGCGCGAATCATCGAGGAGATCGAGGATTTCACCGACGAGGTCTACGCCCTGCCGCTTTACTCACAGGCCGCCCTCATCGAGCAGGACGACGGCACGCGCTGGGTCTTCACCGGGGGCAACCCCGGCAGGTACGACATGATGCGGGCACCGATCCCGTGCTGGGCGCTCTTCACCGAAGGCCACGTGACATGGGACGGGAGGCTCAGCGCCTGCTGCTTCGACCACGACGGACGATTCGACATGGGAGATCTCAAACATTCTCGGTTCATGGACGCCTGGCATTCGCCCGGGTTTCGCTCGCTGCGAGCCGCACATCTCCGCCGCGAGGTGGCAAAGACGGTGTGCGCACAGTGTGTCTCCTTCGAGGTCGAAGGGCTCGCGGAATCGCGTTCGCACGCTCGTTGACGGGGCTGTCTGCACCGGATGACGCGCGGGATCTGTCATGGTCCGAGGTCGGGAGATTCGTGTTGAGAGCGTCGATTGGGCGTGTCTTCCTATTGCAGTTCCTCCTCGTGCCGTCGTGGGTCGTCGCCTAGGTCGGCATCGCAGCGGCCCCGTTTCACGATCAAAATTTCAAGACCTCGATCCGGGGTCACCTTCAGCGCCGGCTCGCGTCGGCCTGCCCCGACTCGTTCAGAATCGGCGTCGACCTGTTCTGGGAATCGAGCGACGGCTGGGTTTCGCAGGAGGTGCTCGAGTGGTGGAAGCTCCTCGTCGCACCCGACGATCGCGCCGATTTGACGCCGCAGGCAGCCGCCAAGGCTTTCGAACGCTTCACGAGTGAGGCGCCAGTCCTTCCGGATGACGATGAGAAGCGGCTCTGCGCGGTTGTCGGCGCCTCCCGCAACCTGCTCGAGTCACCATACGGCGACCTCATCGATGCTCATGATCTCGTTTTCCGGGTGAATCGTGCACGAACGGGTGGATTCGAGGACGATGTCGGGGAAAGAACAACCCACCACGTCATGTGGCCGCGTGAGCTCGAGGAAACGCAGTACGACCTCGGAGCAGTTCTCCTGATGAACCCGGTTGTGTCGAACGTGAGCGACGTGTTCGACCGCATCGAGACGCTCGTGGGCGGTTTCGGTTGGGTTTCCGACAGCGTCCGGCTCCTCCATCCGGAGTTCGTCAAGTACCTCCGCGAAGACTGGACCGGGGGCCGAGGCCAGTAACCCTCGACCGGCTTCATCGCGTTGATGGTCGCCCTCCATGTCTGCGACGAGGTCGCCGTCTTCGGTTTCGGTGCCGACGCCAAGGGTCGTTGGGACCGGTATTACGAGGACGAATCAGTCGATGCGGACGGCTTCCACTCGACCGACTTCGACGGCCAACTTCGCGACGAAATGGAGAGGAAGGGGCTTCTGAAGGTCTATCGAGGGAGCCGCCCCTGATCCCCTCCTCTCATGAAGTCTCTGTGCACCCTCCCGCTGCTCCGCCGTTCAGTCTTTCCGTCCCGAATGTCAATCACGAGGTGGACGTGCCGATGATCAGGGTCCCCACGAAGATGGCGACCGCCCACAGGATCCTCCTTCGGAAATCGGTCTTCTGACCGGCGATCCAGTACGCCATGACCCCTTGGAAGATGATGCTGATGCGGGCCATCGCGCTGACTCCGGCGGCCAGGCCCAGGGTGAGAGCTGCGCAGAACAGCAGTGTGTTCAGACCCAGCAGACCGGAGATGAGCAAGAGCGCACGCAGTCTCTGCGGGGGAAACTGCGCGCGGAGATCGCTGGCCGAGTTGCGGACGAGACAGACAGCGAGCGCTCCGGCACCCGTCATGAGTAGCATGATCAGGGCGTAGGTGTAGGGGCTGGAGAGGAGGATCGCCTTCTTCTGGACCGCGATCTTGAACGCGGGCGGGACGGCAGACAACACGGCGAACCAGAGGCCGGCGGTCGCGGCTTTCGAGCGCGTGCGTTGTCCTGCGGCGAAATGCGTCCGGAACGCGTCCGTGGCGCCAGTCAGACCGAGCAGCGACGTGACGATGATGAAGATGCCGACGAGCTCGAGGGCGTTCGGGGTCTCCCCGAGGATCGCCCACGCCGTGGAAAGGGTCAGGACCGGTGTGAGCGCCGCGAAGGGGCTCACCAGGGTGACATCGATCAGGCTGAGGGCTTTGAAGTGAAAAAACCTCGCCGTGAGATGAAGAACGGCCGTCACGAGGATGAGCACGACGACCGAGGTCGACGCCATCGACCTGATGTCGGACATCGACCTGACACCGGTGAGCGGCAGGAATGGTGCGAGGAAAAGGGCCGCACCGATATGGGTGATGGCGACGACTCCCAGCGTGCTAGGTGGATTGTCTTCAGCTGCCCCACGCAGGATACGAGCCGACAGGACGAAGAAGAGCGATGAGGCCAGCGAGCTGCCGATGACGAGGGAGAGCAGGGTGATGGAATTCGGCAATGAAGGCTCCTGAGCGCAAAATACTGCTTAGAAAATCATATCGGAGCATGCGAGCCGCCCACCCAGGCGCAAGATGCTGCCATCCGCCCGCCCACCCGGATACACGATACAGTGCCGCCATTCCACCCTCTCGGACTCAACGCCTCGATTGCTCGGGAGGGCGGGTAGCGCCGCATTTTGCAGCTCGGCGGGAGGTGGGGCGGGTGCAACGTGAATCCGGGTGGGCGGGAGCTAGCTCTCGATGATGTCGCCGCCGGTCACGACGCGTTCCTTGCCGTTTTCACTGATCTTCAGAAAACCCTCGTCGGTGAGACCCTGCAATGTCCCCGAGATCACCTCTCCAGAGGCGAGGCGCACGTCGAGCGCGTCACCGGGCTGTTGCAGCAGCATCTGTCGCCAGTCGGCGAGGGCCGAATCAGGGTTCTCCATGAGGCGATTGAGCGCGTCGATGAAGGTGCAGACGATCTCGTGCCGCCAGACCTCGATGTCGCCATCGCCAAGCACCTCGGCCACCGAGGTCGACGGCAGGGCGCCTTCGCCGAGCGCGGGCGCCTGCATGAGGTTGACTCCGAGCCCAACCGTCACCCAGCTCACACCGCCGTGGCGAGCGAAGACCAGGATCCCGGCGATCTTTCGCCCGTTGACCAGGATGTCGTTCGGCCACTTGATGCGCAGATCGGCAACACCGACCCGGGTGATCGCCGTGGCAGCGGCTGCCGCGGCCAACATCGGCAGCTGCGCGATGGTCTCGGCCTTGACGCCCGACCTCAGCCAGCTCGCATACAGACCGCCCTCCGGCGACGCCCACGCCCGTCCGCCGCGTCCTTCGCCTCGTTCCTGGCTGTCGGCGAGGATGAGCGTCGCTCCGAGCTTCTGGCTCTCGTCGTCCATCTCGGCGATGATGCGTCGCGCCAACGCGTGAGTGGAATCCGTAACATCGAAAAGGACCAGGTTTTCGACGTGCCCGCCGAGCCGTTCCTTCAGTCTTTCGAGGCGATCACTCACGCTCTGACCTTTCGCACGCCGCCGCCCACGAGCGGTTGTGGCGACAGCTTGTGTCTCTTGAATATACAGGGACCGATTCTGCGGTTCAGCGTTCGGCTTCGGCCTCGATCTCCCGCATTCGCTCGCGCACGACCACCTCGGCCATGTCCGGAATGACGTCCCACGCGATGTTTTCGATTCGGTCGGTGGCAAGTTCCAGCAGCCTTCGCGCGATCCTGTCGACATCCGCGTCGCTGAGGCCAACGCCCTCGACGGGGGGAGGCGGCACTTCCTCGACCGGTGGTTTGTCGCCGAAATCCTGAGTGTCGGCGTCGTCCGATGCTTCGTCGGCCGGCAGGTCGACGTGATCGTCCATAGCGGTCTCCGTTTCAGGTTGGTCGTCAGCCATCACCGCATCGACATCGATCGGCGTGGTCAACGAGGTGTCGACCTCGACAGCGTCCTGTGACGGCTCCTCAGCAGTCTCGTTGGCGGACGGGAACGGCTCTTCCTCGGTCTCCGACTCGATCATCGGATCCTCGGTGAGCTCGGGCTCCTCGTCGAGGCTGAGATGCTCGACTTCCCCGATCTGGTCGGCCTGTTCGGTCTGCATGATCGCCTGGAAGTCCTCGGCGGCTAGGGTCTTTGCCGGATCGGGCGTGAGGTCGGCGAAATCTTCGACAGCCGGAGGCGCCTCGACGTCCGGCAGCTCGACGGAATCCGTCTCCAGCGCACCTTCAACAACCCCGAACTCGAGCTCTTCCTGAGCTTCATCGGGGAGAGCTTCGACCGGTGGCAGGTCTTCGCTCGGCTCATCGATTTGGGCCTCGTCGGTTTCCAGTTCGAAGCCCTCATCGGTGAGCGCTGCGCCCGGCCCGAACTCCTGGCTGACCTCGGTATCGTCCAGCCCCTCGTCGGCGGCGGAGGACGCGAGATCCTCGGGACCGATCGACTGGGTGTCGACAGCCTGTGGCGGAGGTCCGGACGGGGAGGCGGCCAGCCGCTCGACCGCGTCGACCAGCTTCTTGGCCTCGAAGGGTTTGGTGATGATCTCCGAGCAGCCCACTGCGATCGCTCGATCGCGATCAAAGGGCTCGAAGGTGCCGGTCAGGAGAATGACTGGCAGGTGAAGGTGGTCCGGGCTCGACTTGATCTCCTGGCAGACGTCGTAGCCGTCTCGCCCCGGCATGATGACATCGCAGATGACAAGCTCTGGTCGAGTCTCCGGGAGCTTTTGGAGAAGCTCGTCGCCGCTCGACACGGCCACGACGTCGTAGTCGGTGTCGGCGAAGGTGAGCTCTACGACCTTTTGAATCGTGAGGCTGTCGTCGGCAAGCAGGATCGTTCGGCTCATGGCACTCCCAGCTCCCTCTCGCGGCCGCCCGCCGGTCGCGCGGAGCGACCGTCAATAGTCCTTTGATTGTCCGCGCTGATTTGTGGCAAGTCCTCCACTGTCATAACTTATGTACCACGGAGGTGGCAAATCTGTCAATGAAACCGGGAGCCCTGAGCACCCGCCAAAGATGCCATCGCGCGGGATCGACCGAGCTCAGCTGTCGAGCCGCCTCGATGGCTTTGGCGAGCCTGTCTCCGTCGACCCGTCGAAGGCCTCCCCAGTTCGCCAGCGAGTCGGCTTCGATCTCGCGGGTCTCCAGAACCGCGGCCTTCGCGCCCGCTCTGCCGAGCGCCGCGGGAAGGCGGGTCGTTCCCGACCACCCGGTGATCAGTCCCCTGCGGATACCGGGGTGACCGAATCTGGCCTTGGGGCCTGCGACCATCACATCGCAGGCGAGAGCGATATCGAATCCTCCACCCGAGCACATGCCGTCGACGGCCGCCACTGTTGGTGTCGGAAATCCCTGGAGCTCGGCGATGATCCTGCGACCGCGGTGGGCGTAGGGCGCGCACGAGCTCGCGTCGAGGCGAGCGATCTCGGCGAGGTGGGCGCCGGCGAGGAACACGCGTGGGTTTGCGGAGTGCAGCACGAGGGGCTCGGGTTCGTCGGCCGAGGCGAGTGTTTCGATCGCCGAAGCAAGAGCCTCGAGGGTCTCCACCGCGAGGATGGGCGAGGTGAAGGTGATCACAGCGACACCGTCTCTCGAAGCAACCTCGATCTGATGGCCCTTAACAGTCATCGTTGCCCCGCTCGGCAACCAGCTGCCGGAAGAAGCCGAGTGCGCGGAGCGGCCGATCCGCTTCCTCGCGAACCAGGCGGTCGAGCCAGGCCGACACGCCCGCCGGGACGACCTCAGGTACGTGGTCGACGCGTTGCTGCCGGTAAGAGGAGAGAAACGCGGTGTCTCGAGGACCGAGTTGTTCTGTCAGATCCGAACCCGACGGGAGAACACCGCCGAGCGCCAACACCCAGAACTGAGTGTAGGCAACGACCGTCTCGGCCGGTGTTGAGGCCAGGAGTGCTTCGAGGCAGGAAACTCCAAGGCGAAAGGCTCGCTCTGACGGTTCCGCCGGCGGACAAAAGGTGGTCAGGAGTTCGGCCACCACTGCCGCCGCCGCCGACCTTCCGAGCTCGCGAGTCAGGGGAAAGGAGCTCGTGACGAGGTCGAGGTGCCGATAGGTGGCGAGCTCGGCCGAAGGGCGTTGGAAGAGTCCGACGTGGACGTGCGACAGGATCTGCGCCGCCGCCGCTGCGGGCGCCTTGCCGCCACGCGCGCGACGCAGAATTCCTCGTTGGGCGCCAAAGCGGCGGGTGAGCACGGTCAACACCAGGTGTCGATCGCCGTAGGGGTAGTGGTCCAGTACGAGGGCTTCATCTTCGATGACAGGCACGCGCTCATGGTATCCCAGCGGCTGTGGGCTCACATGCGACGACGGGATACACGATGCACCCGCCCCAGCTCCCGCCCAGATGCACGATGCAAGGCCACCCACCCGCCCGAGAAATCGAGGCGTGGAGTCCGCGGGGGTGGAAGGGTGGCCCTGTATCGTGTATCAGGGTAAATGGGCGGTTGGGTGCATCGTGTATCTGGATGGGGGGGCGGGCGTGCTACTCTCACCGCCGTGCCTCAGTGGCTGAAGACCGCTCTGATTCTCCTCGCAACCGTAGGTGTACTCGCGCTGTTGCCGGCCGGGCAGTCGGCGACCAATTCCTGGTGGAGTCTCCTGCCGCCGCTGGTGGCGATCGCACTGGTGTTGGCCTTCCACGACGTCTTGGTCGCCCTTCTTGTCGCAGTCTGGGTGGGAACAACGATGCTCGCCGGTGGCAAGCCCCTGGCCGGATTTCTGCGTTTGATCGACACCTACGTGCGTGACGCGCTCATCGATTCGGATCACATGAGCATCATCGTCTTCTCGATGCTGCTCGGTGGGATGGTGGCGGTCATCAGCAAGAGTGGGGGCACCCTCGGCGTTGTACGGGCCCTCGAACCTTTTGCGACGACGCCTCGCCGCACGCAGGTGGTGACGTGGGTGATGGGGGTCTTGATCTTCTTCGACGACTACTCGAATACCCTCATCGTCGGCAACACCATGCGCCCTGTGACCGATCGGCACCGTGTCAGCCGCGAGAAGCTGGCCTTTTTGGTCGATTCCACGGCCGCGCCGGTGGCCTGCGTGGCGCTCGTCTCGACCTGGATCGGATACGAGGTCTCGCTGGTCGGCGACGCGTTGATCAAGGCGGGCTCGGAGCTGAACCCGTTCTCCGTCTTCCTCGCTTCTCTTCCCTTTTCCTTCTACCCGGTGTTCGCGCTCTCGGCCACCTTTGTGATCGCGATTTCGCGCCGTGATTGGGGGCCCATGTTGCGTGCGGAGCGCCGGGCGCGCGAGGGAGAACTCCTTGCGGCCGGCGCACAGCCTCTCGCCGATTTCGACGGCAGCGACCTTTCGCCGGAGGAGGGTATTCCGTGTCGCTGGTGGAACGCCGTCGTGCCGATCTCCTTGGTTATCGGTGCGACGCTGGCCGGGCTCCTCCACACCGGCCGCGAGGGTCTCCTCGAGGCCGGGGAGACGACGATCTCGCTCAGCCGGATCATCGGTGCGTCGGACCCCTTCACCGTGCTCCTGTGGGCGAGCTTCATCGGGCTCACTGCGGCTGTCGTTCTCGCTGTCGGCCAGGGCCTTCTGACCGTCCGGAAGTCGCTCGAGGCAACCGTCACCGGCTTCAAGAGCATGTTCATGGCCTTTGTCGTGCTGACCCTCGCCTGGTCACTCGGTCAGGTCTGTACGGATCTCGAAACGGCGCTCTTCCTCAAGTCGGCAGTCGGACCGAACATGCCGGCGGCGTTGCTGCCGACGGCGGTCTTTCTGGTTGCGGCGGCGGTGTCCTTCGCGACCGGGACCTCGTGGGGCACGATGGCCATTCTCACCCCACTCGCGGTGCCTCTGGCCCTTGCCACCTCGGCCGGCGACCCCGGCGTCCTCGCCGCATCGGTAGCAGCGATTCTCGGTGGCTCGGTATTTGGCGACCACTGTTCTCCGATCTCCGACACGACGATCCTGTCGTCGATGGCGTCGGGCTGCGATCACGTCGATCACGTGCGGACACAGCTTCCGTATGCCCTCATCGCGGCGGTTGTCGCCGTGACTGTCGGTTACGTCCCGTACGCCGTTGCCGGGGTGCCGCCGTGGATGTTGCTGGTGTTCGGCATTTTCGCGATCGCGGCCTGGGTGCGGATTGTCGGCCGGCCGGTGGACCAAGAATGAAAGCCACTCGAAAATCGTTGACATGGCGCTGTTTTTCGTATCTCGGGTGGTATACTCCGCTTTGTGTTGTCGGCCGTCGCGGACGGTCGAAGGTGTCTGATCGAAAAACTTGACCAAGGGAGGACGACCATCAGAAAATTCGCGTTTCGTGAGGACCCCGAAGCACCTCAGGTGCGGATCAACGAACGAATCAGGCTCTCTCCGGTGCGTCTCGTCGATGACGAAGGAAACCAGGTCGGAGTGTTGCCGGTTGAAGAGGCCCTCGCGATGGCGCGCGAAAAGGGCCTCGATCTCGTCGAGGTCGCAGCCAATTCGCGGCCGATCGTGTGCAAGATCATGGACTACGGGCGTTTCCGCTACGAGCAGGAGAAAAAGGCCCGAGAAGCCAGGAAGCAGCAACACCAGGTCGACGTCAAAGAGGTCAAGTACCGACCCAACATCAATATCCACGATTTCGACACCAAGACGCGACGCGCGCGCAAGTTCCTCAAGCAGGGCAAGCACGTCAAGGTGACGATCATGTTCCGGATGCGGGAGATGCGTCGTCCGGAAAACGGTTTCGAGCTGCTCAAGAGGGTGGCCGCAGATCTCGAAGACGTGGCTCATGTCGACCGGATGCCGACACGGCTCGAAGGTCGGGACCTGACGATGGTCCTGCGACCGCTCAAGAAGAGCTAGTCCAGCTTTGCCGCGCACCTTGAGCTGTCAGCAATCAGCTTGCAGCCAACCGATTGCGGCGCCGACCGGTGCGGTGAAATGCGGTGGAGCTGATGGCTGAATGCTGACAGCTGAGAGCCCCCTATCCCTTGCGATTGAGGTTCCCACGCACGATTTCCAGATTCCGTTGGAACTGCTCAAAGCTGATGCGATTGAGGGCGCTCCCGCGTCTCCACTCTCGATAAGCCTCCGGGTCGACGCGCTCGAGATGGTCGAGAAGCGGTCGAAACCTTGTCGCGTCGGGGGCGAATTCCGGGTGGAGGTTTGTGGGAGCCCGTCGCGTCCATGGGCAGACCTCCTGGCAGACGTCGCAGCCGGCGATCATATTCCCGACGCCCGGCCGCAGCTCTGGAGGGACCGAAGACCGGTGTTCAACGGTCAGATAGCCGACGCAGCGCCGGGCGTCGAGGACCTTTGCTTCGGGGAATGCGCTGGTGGGACACGCGTCGAGGCACGCGGTGCAGGTTCCGCAGTGTTCGGAAACCGGGTTGTCGGGCTTCAATTCCTGATCGGTCAAGAGGACGCCGAGGAAGAGCTCCGATCCGAGCTCGCGGTTGAGGAGGAGCGTGTTCTTGCCGATCCAGCCGAGCCCGGCCCTGGCCGCCCACTCCCGCTCGAGGATCGGTGCCGTGTCGACGCAGGCTCGCCACGCGGTGCCCGGTCGGAGCTCCGCCATCCAGCGTCCCAAACGTACCAGCCTCTTCTTGATCAGGCGGTGGTAGTCGCGACCCCAGGCGTAGCGGGAGACCCACACACGACCGTCGTCCGACGAGAAGGACGTGGAATCGGGAGGGTCGGTGTGATAGCTCATCGCCACTGCCACAACCGACCTGCACCCCGGCAGCAGGTGCCGGGGGTCCGAGCGGACATGGCGGGTGCGCTTCATGTATGCCATCTCGCCGTGCATGCCCGCGTTCAGCCAACGCTCGAGATGAACCGCCGTACTCGCCGAAGCGGCTGCTGCGACCCCCACGAGGTCGAAACCCTCGTGAAGGGCCCGCTGCTTGAGCTTGGCGGTCAGTGTCATCACCCTCAGAGGGTAACCCACCGTCGTGGGCTATGCTTGGGGTCGGAAGGGCAGGAATGAGTCCAGCGGAATCGCTGCGCAGGTACGCGAGGTCGTTTGCACGGCCGCTGGAAATCGTGCGCGGCTACCGCCGACGCTATCTCCGTCCCGATCTGGTGGCGGGCGCCACGGTCGCCGTGCTCGCGATTCCGCAGTGCATCGCCTACGCCTCGATCGCGGGTCTGCCCCCGACCTACGGGCTCTACTCGGCGGTGGTGGCGACGATTGCCGGCGCCATCTGGGGCTCGTCGCGCCATCTGTCGACCGGCCCGACCAACGCGATATCGATTCTGGTCCTCTCCATCCTGACACCTCTCGCCGCGATTGGAGCGCCGGAGTACTTGGTGGCGGCGAGTGCCATGGCGGTGATGGTCGGCGCCCTGTGCATCGTCTTCGGTTTCGCCGGCCTCGGCATGCTGGTCAACTTCGCCTCGCGTTCGGTGCTCCTCGGTTTCACGGCCGGCGCGGGAGTCTTGATCGCGTTTGGACAGCTGCGCAACCTATCCAATATCGACATCCCGCGCAGCACCCACCTGTTGACCACGGTGCTCAATCTGGCGAGGAACATCGACGAGATCCACGTCATCAGCCTCGTTCTGGGTGCGGTGACGGTGTTGCTGATCCTCGTGATCGACGGCTTTACGCGACGCTTGCCAGGCGCCCTGTTGGCCCTCGTTGCTATGGGTGCCGCCGTGGCCGCTCTCGGGGTGGAACGGCTGGGAATCGCGGTAGTCGGCGAGGTGCCGCGCGCGATGCCTCGAGCGACGGAGTTTGAGATCGGGTGGATGTTCGAGCGCGATGTCTTTGGCGCGTTGCTGATGGGAGCGCTCGCAGTCGCTGCGCTCGGCCTCGTCGAGGCGATCTCGATCGCCCGCGAGATCTCTCGCCAGAGCGGAGAGCACCTCGATGTCGACCAGGAGTTGATCGGTCAGGGAATGGCGAACATCGCCGCCGGTCTCTTCAGTGGCTACGCCTCGTCCGGCTCCTTCACGCGCTCCGCCGTCAACTTCCAGTCCGGGGCGCGCAGTCAGATGTCGAGCGTCTTTTGCGGCCTCTTCATTCTCGGGGGCCTGCTCGCCTTCGGGCCCCTGGCGGCCTACCTCCCGCGCGCCAGCCTCGCTGGGCTGATCATGCTCATCGCCTATCGAATGGTCGACTGGCGTGGGATCCGTCGGGTGATGCGCGGTTCACGCTCGGAAACCTGGATCATGGTTTCGACCTTCGTTGCGACCTTGATCGTCCCGCTCGAGTTTGCGGTGTTGGCGGGGATCATCCTTTCGCTGGCAATCTACATCTACCAGTCGAGCATGCCGACGGTCGAGCCCGTGGTCCCCGATGAGAGCTTCACCCAGTTTGTCGTCAATCCTGGAGCTCCCGTCTGTCCGCAGCTCGGGGTCGTCAGGATCGACGGCTCGTTGTTCTTCGGTGCGGCGAGCCATGTCGAGGACGGGTTGCTGGAGAACTTTGAAGCCAACCCCGGGCAAAACGTGCTGCTCTTGAACATGCACGGCGTCGACCGGTGCGACCTCTCGGGTATCGATATTCTGGAGGGTCTGCTTCGCCTTTACCGTGGAGCCGGCGGAGATCTCTATCTGACGCACGTCCGGCCACATATCCGTGATTTCATGCGCCTCACGGGTTTCGAGCACATCTTGGGGAGTGATCGATTCCTCGAAGCCGATGACGCCATTCATTATCTGTTCAACGAGATCATCGACTCCGCCGTCTGCTGTTACGAGTGCGAGTACAAGGTCTTTGCGGAGTGCCAGCCGTTGCCCAAGTACAGCTACGACCTGCGGCTGCCTACGTCCACCGGACGACTGCGGTTTCCGCTCAAGCACCTCAAGGTCGTGGACTTCGAGGATGCGGTCGCGGAGGCCGGTGAGCGTGCGCTCCTGATCGACGTGCGGGAGCCGGAGGAGTACGAGCGCGGCCACCTGCCGAACTCGCAGCTGCTGCCGTTGAAAGACCTGGTTGGCGCACTCGAGACTCTGCCGAAGGACAGGCCCGTCTTCCTCGTGAGTCGATCCGGGCGCCGCTCGACCCGCGCCATGCGCCTGATGGTCGAGAGCGGCTTCGAAGAAGTTTTCAACCTCAAAGGCGGTGTGCTGAGCTGGATGGCGCGTGGGCGCCCCTTCGAGGTGGAGTAGGGCCGCGAATTGCTGCGTACTCGTGTATCCAACGATCCCGTACCCAATCATGATTGGAGAGCCGGCAGTGGTTAGAGTGGAAGCATGGCGATGAGATTATCGAGACTGTCTGCAGTTGCGTTTGCTCTCGTGGTTTTTCTGCCGTCGGCATCGGCCAAGGACAAGCCTCCGATGGGCTTGCTGGCGGCGTCTGCCGGCGAGGAGGTCGTCGTCGTCGATCCCAAGACCGGAGGGTCGCGATTCGTCCCTTCGGGTCCGGTGGCGTGGCTCTTTCCGGCCCCTGGCGGCATCCTCTTCGCTCCCGATCTGGTCCACGGGAGGACAACCGTCATCGATCTCAGGAACCTGACAGTGAGAGAGCCTATCCCAGGCGTGACCATGCCTCACTTCGGGACGCTTTCCGACAGGTACCTGGTCTTGTCAAAGCAGCTGCTGGTGCTGAGCTACCCCGACCGCGCCCTGATGAACAGCTTCGAAATACCGTTCGAGCATCCTTGGCAGGTGGAGGTCGCTGCGGACAACACCGTGCTGCTCGTGCTCGAGCGCCTGCCGGACAGTGGTGATGGAGCGAAGCTGACTGCAGTGGAGCTGGGCGAAGGCAGGGTGGTCTACCGGCGTCCGCTGAGCGGTGATGTCCGACATTTCACGCTGTCGATGCCGCTCGGGGTGATGGCCCTCGCCAATGCCGCGTCCCAGCAGGTCGTGGTCGTGGACCCGGCGACGCTGACGCCGGTGGCGGTGTTTCCAGTCGATGGCAAACCGACCGATATCGTCTTCGCGGTCGACGGGTCGACCCTGGTGACGGCGGTCGAGCGAGCCGACGGAGGAGGCGAGCTCCTGTTCTGGAAGCTCAAAGAAGAGAAGAAAACGGGGCTGCAGATCAAGAAGGAGTGGAGAGTGCCGCTCGAGGCCGCGCCCGTCCGCCTGGTGGCCTCGCCTGACCGTCGTCACGTCGCGGTCGGACTTCAGAGCGGCAAGCTGACGATCTTCGAGGTCATCAAGCAGCTCCCGGTGGCCACCGCCGCCCTGCCCGAGGCACCCCGCGATGTCGTCTGGTGTGATCCTTCGCTCGAGGGTCCGCTGCTCCCCGATTGGTCGGACGACGATGAGCCGACGCTCAATTTGGGGAAAGATTGAGGGAGTGAAGCTGTGGGCCAGCGGCCTTCAGCCATCGGCCATCACAACGTCCTTTGGGGAGTGGGGGAGCTGAGAGCTGGCAGCTGGTGACCGTCAGCTAGTTGCTCGAGCTGCTCTCGCCCTCCCCGCCTCCGGATGGCTTGCGTTTCGGGCGTCGGCGGCGGCGCCGCTTTTTGGGTTTGGGCTGCCCGTCACGGTCCTGTCGTGCGTGGGGCGGCCGACCCCGCCGGGAATCTGTCCTCCGAGGCCGCGGGTCCCGTGGCCGAATCTCCGAATAGAGCCCGTCGTCCGCGAACTCCGTCGGGAGCTCGTATCCGACGTAGCGCTGGATGGCATCGAGAGAGTAGACGTAGTCCTCGCAGGCGAGGGTGAGGGCTTTGCCCTCGGCGCCGACGCGGGCGGTGCGGCCGATGCGGTGAACGTAGTCCTCGGGGTCCTGGGGGAGGTCGTAGTTGACGACGTGGCTGACACCTTCAATGTGGAGGCCTCGGCTGGCGACGTCGGTGGCGACCAGGATCGGAAGCTTGCCGTCTCGGAACTCGTCGAGGACACGCAGTCTCTTGGTCTGCACGACATTGCCCGTCAGACCACGGGCCGAGTACCCGTGGCGCCGCAGGTCGTCCACCAACCGCTGCGCTCGAAACCTGGTGTTGACGAAGATCATCGTTCGCGAGCTGCCCTCGCGTTCGAGCAGACCGAGAAGAAGCGACAGCTTCTCGCGGGTGGCGACGTGATACAGCACCTGATGGATGGAGTCGGGGGTCAGACTCTCGGCACTGACGATCACTTCGACCGGGTCGTTCATCTGGCGCCATCCGAGGGTCATGACCCTTTGCGAAAGGGTGGCCGTGAACATCATCGACTGTCTCTCGGTCGGTCTCGGCATGCGCCGGAGAAGCCACCGCAGGTCGTCGGCGAAGCCCATGTCGAAGAGGCGGTCACACTCGTCGATGACGGCCATTTCGGTCTGGCGCAGCGAATAGGAGCCCTTTTTGTGATAGTCGATGAGACGTCCTGGCGTACCGATCAGGAGATCCGTCCCCCGCTCCAGGATCTCACGCTGCTTGCGGTAATCCAGCCCGCCGAAGACCACATGCGTCCGGATGCCCGCGTGATGGCCGAGGTCTTCCGCGTCGCTCGATATCTGTACCGCCAGCTCGCGCGTCGGAGCGACGATCAACGCTCGTGGTGTGTCCGGTGGCGATTTCCGGGGGACCCTCAGAAGGTGGGAGAAAACCGTCAAGAGGTACGCCGCGGTCTTCCCCGAGCCGGTCTGCGCCTGCGCAACGACGTCACGGCCGGCGAGCGAGATCGGGAGCACTTCGGCCTGGACCTGGGTCAGACGCGTGAAGCCGAGATCGTCGATGGCTCGACGAATCGGCTCAGGGAGGTCGAGGCCGTCGAATGCCTGATCTGTGAAAAGCGATCCCTTGGGGTCGGCGTCCGTCATCGGCGGGGATTCTAACAGACGGGGGCGATGAACCGTTGAATCGGTGGGAATGGGAACAATACGGGGTACACTCGTGATTGCATGCTTCGAAAGGCGTCGTGCGCCGCCGCTCGCGGCGGATTCGAAGTGGATCGATGATGACGAAGAAGCTCCTGGCACTGGCTGCAATCATGCTCGCCACCGCAACAGTGGCCCTGGCTGGGGCTGCGCCCGAGGATCAGGGCGCCGCCCTGCCGAAGGGTCTCGAACAATATCTCGAGGCCCGGATTCTCGAAACTCAGGGCCGGTTTCGGGAGGCCATGGAAGCCTATGAGCGGGCCGTCAAGGCGGCTCCGGAGGTCAACGAGATCCGCCTCGCGTATGCCAACTTCCTGGTCGATGTCGGTATGGCGAAGAAGGCGGTCGATATCCTCGAAGGGGCAGAGGAACCGGGCCCGGAAGGTCTCCGCATCCGTGCTTTGGCTCTGACGCAGCTCTCGCTGCGCAGCCCGGAGCTCCTGGTGCGGACCGAATCCGCCCTCCGATCCGCGATCGACAGCAACCCGGGCGATCCCAACCTCCAGTTCTCGCTCGCACAGGTGTTGCAGCGCCAAAACAAGACCGCGGAAGCGGAAGAGATCATCGCGGGTTTGCGGCAGGGACGACCGGGCAATCCTCGCCTCGAAGCGATGCACGCCGATCTGTTGCGCGCGACCGATCGCACGGAGGAGGCCGTGGAGCTTTACGCCTCGTGTGCGGTCGGCGGCCCTTCCGCGGCGTCGTGCCGCGAAAAGCTCGTCGAGCTTCTGGTCGAGCTCGATCGCCCGGGCGAGGCTGGCGAGCTGATGCTGGCCTGGCTCGATGACTCGAATCTGGATTCGCTGATGCGCGCGGCAGCTCTGCTGTGGGAGGGTGGCCGCTTCGAGCGGAGCCTGGAAACGGTGCAGCACGTGCTGCTCAAGGCTCCGGACTCGATCAGGGCTCAGACACTGGAAGCGCACCTCCTTTCGTCTCTTGGTCGGCACGGCGAGGCTGTGGCCCGGCTGCAGCGTCTGCTGCGCAAGAACCCGAACGACGTCGATCTGATGCTTGCCATGGCCTGGTCCACGAGTCGCACGGGAAACCTCAAGAAGGGACGGGAGTGGCTCGACCGGGCCTGGGAGCAGGTCTCGAAATCCGCCGATTCACGGGATGCCGTGAGGTGTGCCCTGACCGCAGCGCGGCTCGAGCTGATCGCCGACAACCCGTTGGTGGCGAGGGAGTGGCTCGATCGCCTGGACGACGCTGGGGAGGCCGGAGTCGACTACGTCCGGCTGCTTGCCGAAACCTTCCGCCGAGATGAGCAGTGGCAGGACGGCATCGCCGCGATGGTGCGGCTCCAACCTTCGGCGAGCGGCCGGGCGCGGACCGAGGCCGAGGCGATCGAGGCCGAGTTCCGTCTCAGGACAGGTGATCCCAGGGCCTGGAGACGGCTGCGTCCACTGCTCGATGATGAAGGGATCGAGAATGTGCTGACGGGCCTGCAGGTCCTCCAAGCGGTAGAGCGATGGCGAGAGGTCGATCGTGAATCCGCTCAGGCGATCGAGCGCTTCGGTGACGAAAGAAACCTCGTGTTCACCCGTGCGGCCGCGTTGGAGCGCCTCGATCAGGTGGACGAGTCGGCGAGCCTGTTTCGCAAGCTCGTCGAAGACGAGCCCAACGACGCCAACGCGGCCAACTATCTGGGATATATGTGGGCGGACCGTGAAATGCACCTCGAAGAAGCCCTCGAGCTGATCGCCCGGGCGGTTGCGCTCGACCCGGAGAACTCGGCCTATCTCGATAGCCTGGGATGGGTCCATTTTCGGCTAGGGGATCTCGAGGAGGCCGAACGGTGGTTGCGGCGCGCAGTCGACCTCGGTGGCGACCTCGGAGACGGCACCATCTATTGTCATCTCGGCGAGGTGCTCGTGGTCGGCGGTCAAATGGACGAGGGACGCCGATATCTGCTGCTCGGGCTCGATATGGGCTGCGACGATCCCGACCACGTGCGGTCGCTCCTCGAACGCACCGACGATGAGAATCCTTAATCACCACGCGAGTTTGCGGATAGCGATGTGGATCGTGGTGTCCTCACTGGTCGCAGGCTCGGTCGTTGGCTGCCGCTCGACGCTTCCGACGATCGCTCCAGAAGATGTTGAGGCGGCGATCGAGCGGCTGCGGCGACCGCTGTCGGGTGATCCGGCGGCCCTCTACCGTCTGCGGGTCGCTTCGTCGGGTGGGTTGCGAATGGGCCTTTTGACCAGCGGCGACGCGGGGCGGCTGACGGTGTCCGAACCATTCGGGTCCGCGGTTTCTCTGACGGCGTGGGCCGGCTCCCGACCGACGACCTTTTTCGATCTGCGGGAAGGATGTCGACTCGACACAGCCGATCTCGAGCTGGTCCTCGGCGTTGGCGCGATGCCGCTGCCGCAGGCGGTGCTGTTGTTGACCGGCCGGCTGCCGGCGACTGGGGATGACGAGCTTTCCGGCCGCGAGGACGGGAGCATTCTCGTCGAGGGTCGAGGGTGGTCGGCGCGAATCACGGTGGCCGCTGACCCCTGGCGGGTGGTCTCGGTCGAGGAAGCTGGCGGCCGAGATGGCGGATGGCGGCTCGATCTGAGCGGCCACAGCCTCTCCGTCCCCGGCTCGATCAGAGTCGAGAACCGTGATGGACGGTGGGCCGAACTCGAGCTCGTGCGGCTGGAGTGGAACGACGGTGCCGAGCTGCCGAGGCTGCCAGACCTTCCGCTGTGCGTCCTCGAGCCCGATGCATGAGACTCACCGTTGCCGCCTGCGCGAAGGTGAATCTTCACCTCCAGGTGGTGGGGAGGCGAGCGGACGGGTACCACGAGCTTCGGACCGTTCTCCAAACGATCGATCTCTGTGACCGGCTCGCTGCCGAACCGGCACCGCCGGGTGTCCTCGAACTCGTCGTCCAACCTGCCGGCATCCTACCCCCAGATGGAGGCAATCTCGTCACGCGGGCCGCCGAGGCTCTCGCTCGTCATTCTGGAGCCTCGGTCGGAGCGAGAATCGAGCTGGCGAAGCAGATTCCCGTCGCTGCCGGTCTCGGTGGCGGCTCGTCGGATGCCGCTTCGACATTGGTGCTGCTCGACGCGCTTTGGGGCTTGAAGCTCGGGCCGGATGAGCTGATGAACCTGGCAATCAATCTTGGTTCGGACGTGCCGTTTTTCCTCGTCGGCGGCCTGGCGATCGCCTCTGGGCGAGGTGAGACCGTCCAGCCCCTGCCTGATCTGGGTCATTTCGGTGTGGTCGTGTGCACACCGCCGATCGAGGTTGCCACCGGCGAGGTCTACAGCCTTTACTCGGAACGATCGCGGTTGACCTGGTCGGAACCGAACGCTAGGGTGGACGCCTTCGTGACGTATTCGGGAGCCCCGCCGTGGGGAGATTTCGGAAACGATCTCGAACCGGTCGTCATCGAGAGATGGCCGCAAGTGGGTCGAGCCTTGGATAGACTCGAGGCTGCGGGTCCGCTGTACTCCGCCGTCACCGGATCAGGGGGGGCTTCGGTCGCCGTCTTCCCGGACCTCGGGGCGGCACGGGTCGCGGCGGAGGGTGTGAAGGGACCTTGGAGTGTGAACGTGGTATCGACCATTGGCCGCGAAAAAGGGCGCCCCATCGTGGCGCGATGTGAGGGTCAGGAGGACTTCGAATGAATGTGACCGAAGTGCGTATCAGTCCGGCAAAGGGCGGCAAGGTTCGCGCCTTTGCCAGCGTCGTGTTCGACGACTGTTTCATCGTCAACGATCTGCGGGTCATCGAGGGCCGCGAGGGCCAGGTCTTCGTGACGATGCCGGCCCGCAAGACGCGAAATGGTCAGATGCGCGACATCGCTCACCCGCTCAACGGCGAAACCAGGGAACAGATCGAGCGGTGTGTCCTGGAAGAGTATGAATCCGCCAGACAGAGCCGGGTGGTTGGAGATCGTGGCAAGCGTGGAGCGGATGACAAGGAGACGAGGACGTCGGTGCTGGACCGGCTTTCCGCCAGGCTCTTCAATGAAGAGTTCTGGACGAGCGATGCCCCCTCGGTCGATGACGACAAGAAGTGAATCCGCAACGAACAGGCCGTTGTTTTGGAGTTGCGAAAGATGAGATCAATGTCTCATCCTGTATACTCTGCGGCGCTTGGGGCGTCGGCAAGCGGTAAGCCACCGGTCTTTGGAACCGGCATTCGCAGGTTCGAATCCTGCCGCCCCAGCCACGGGATGGCAGCATGTTGAGGGAATCGCCACTGTTGGTCTTCTCGGGTCGCGCCAACCCGGCGCTGACCGAGTCGATCTGCGGCTACCTGCAGATCGAGATGGGGAGGATGCGTCTCGGCAACTTCTCCGATGGCGAGCTCTACTGCCAGATCGAAGAGAACGCGCGCGGAGCGGACGTGTTCATCGTTCAGCCCACGGGCTCGCCACCCAACGAAAACCTGATGGAGCTGCTGATCATGCTCGACGCCCTTCGCCGGGCGTCCCCGACGAGGGTCTGCGTGGTGATCCCGTACATGGGCTATGCGCGGCAGGATCGAAAAGACGCTCCGCGAGTCCCCATCACGGCCAAGCTGGTTGCGAACCTGATCACGACTGCCGGCGCCGGCCGGGTGCTGACGATTGACCTTCACGCCGCCCAGATCCAGGGCTTCTTCGACATCCCGGTGGACCACCTGTATGCGGCGCCGGTGCTGATCGAGGCGATCCGGCGCAAGTCGCTATCCAAGCCCATGCTGGTGTCCCCGGACGCGGGTGGCGTCGAACGGGCGCGCGCATTCGCCAAGCGCCTCAAGGTCGATCTGGCGATCATGGACAAACGCCGGCCGGAGGCGAACCGCGCCGAGATCATGAACGTCATTGGAAATGTCGAAGGCTGTGACTGCGTCATCGTCGACGACATCATCGATACCGCCGGAACTCTGGTCCACTCGGCGGAAGCGCTGATCGAACGCGGAGCGCGCTCGGTCTACGCGACCGGAGTCCATCCGGTGTTTTCCGGACCGGCCATCGACAGAATCAACGCTTCACCTCTCGAAAAGGTGATGGTGACCGACACGATCGCTCTCAGCGAAGAGGCCAAGACCTGCCCCAAGGTGGAGCAGCTGTCGTTGGCCGTGCTTCTCGGAGAGGCAATTCGCCGAATTCACGAAGGCGCATCGGTGTCGAGCCTGTTCGTATAGACGGCAAGAAATCATAGGGAGAGATTCATGGCAATTCAGACTCCAGAAATAATGATTACGGTTGAGGCTCGCGAGGGGCGAGGCTCGGGCGAGGCCGGGAGAATGCGTCATCAGGGCAGAGTGCCCTCTGTTTTGTACGGCGGCGACAAGCCCCCGGTGGCCATCTCGGTCGACGAGCATGCAGTCAAGGAGATCCTCAAGGGTGCGGCAGGCGAGAACACGATCTTCCTGCTCAAGCTCGCGGGCACCGATGAAGAGCGACTGGCGATGATCAAGGAGCTGCAGACCGATCCGATCAGCGGCAATTTCATCCACATCGATTTCATTCGGATCACCCGCGGCCACAAGCTGACGGTCAAGATGCCGGTCGAGCTCCAGGGCGACTGCGTGGGTGTGCGTCACGGTGGCCGCATCGATTTCGTGTCACGCGATCTCGAGATCGAGATCCTTCCGCGGGAGATGTTCGACAAGTTCGTGCTCGACATCAGCAATCTCGAGGTCGGTGAGCACATGACGGTCGCCGACCTCGTGCCACAGCTGCCCGAGAACGCGAAATTCCTCGAGGACGAGAATCGGGTGGTGGTGGTCGTCGAGACCCCACGGATCGTCGAAGAGCTTGTCGAGGAAGAGTTGGCCGAGGAAGAGGCTGTCATCTCCGAGGCCGCCGAGCCGGAGGTCATCGGCAAGGGCAAGGGTGAGGACGAGGGCGAGGGCGAGAAGGGCGAGTAACCCCTGCCAGATTCGGGGCGACACCCCTCGACGATGGCCATCGACCTGGTTCTCGGATTGGGCAACCCCGGGGACGAGTACGCCACGACCCGCCACAACGTCGGCTTTCGCGTGCTCGATGAGGTGCTCGAGCGCCGCGGAATGACCGAGTGGCTCGATCGACCGTTGTGCGACCTTGCCGTGGTCTCGGTCGGTCGTCTGGTGGTGCTGGCCCGGCCCACGACCTTCATGAACAGGTCTGGAGAGGCGGCCCGGTGGTTGCTGGACGAGTTCGGGGTTGCGCCCGAGCAGATGTTGGTCGTGGTCGACGACGTCGATCTGCCGCTAGCCCGCCTTCGCCTCCGGCGTTCCGGCGGTCCCGGGACCCACAATGGGCTCCGCGATCTGTGCCGGGCGATTGGCACCCGCTTCCCGCGCCTGCGCGTCGGGGTTCGGGGCAGCGAGATGTCGGGTGACCTGGCCGACTACGTGCTGTCGCCGTTCGCGGCCCCTGAGGTCGAGACCGCCGCCATGGCCATCTCGCGGGCCGCCGACACCGTTGACGCGGCGTTGCGGGGGGGGTTCGAGCGCGCGATGAACGTCTTCAACCGACCTCAATCGTGACTGCGCGATGAGCGTGCTGCAAGGGCGGCACGATGCCGCTCTTGTGCAGTCAACCGTGTTTCGACCGACATTGACGGGGCATACCTCGCCCCTGCAGGACCTCCACCATTACGAGCCCGCTGGGACCGCCAACAGCGGCACCTCGCAACGCCGCAGCACCGATTCGGCCACCGAACCGAGCAAGACCTGTTCGAGACCCGAAAGTCCTCGCGTCGACATGATGACGATGTCGAAGTCGTCGGCTCGCGCTTGATCGACGATGGTGTCGGCGGCACGTCCGACCTCGACCCTGATTGAAACGTCCGTGTCCCCCAGCAGCTCCACCGCGGCGGAGTGAAGTGCCTTTTCCGATCGTTCGACGAGTCGCTTCATCACATCGTCGGAGAGCACGTCGACCGAGTAGAACTCCGGATAGACAACCGGCTCGACCACGTGAAGGAGGGTGATCTCGGCGCCCAGGGTTCCAGCCCACGACGCTGCCGTCCTGACCGCGGCGGCCGAGGCCGCGGAGAAATCATGCGGAACCAGGATTCGAGGCGTCCCTTGCAGCTCGATGTCGGCGTCGGCCCGGACGGTGAGCACGGGAATTGCGGAGGTGCGAACGACGCGTTCTGCGACGGAGCCCAACAGCAGGTGGGAGAGACCCCGCCGACCGTGAGTTCCCATCACGATGAGGTCGCTCGAAAGGCTCGACGCCGTCTCGACGATCACCTCGGCTGGAGCGAGGCCTCGCACCATGTGGGGTGTGACCTCGAGACCGGGTTGACCGTCCGAATCGTTTTCGAGGTCTCTACGGCGGGCCTCGTCGCCAGCAGCGACCAACTCCTCGAGCCGCTGGCGTTGGCGTTCCTCGAGATGGGGGTCCTCCAGGATGACAATCACGTGGAGTAGGTGATACTGCGCTTGAAAGGCCCGGGCAAGCTCGCGGGCGAAAATTCCGGCGCGCTCTGCGGTCTGAGAAAAGTCGGTGGCGCAGAGAATCGTTTTGGGTGCTTCGTTCATCGCTCCCTCCTTCTCGAGCCGGTCAACTCGGTCGCATGGTCTCGGAGAATTCTCTCACCTGGGCCTCGATGCGCTCCACGTCGAGCGTCTTGAGCTCCCGGTTTCGGACCACGACCTCACCGCGAACCATGACGTGCCGGACATCGGAGGCTCTGGCGGCGAAGACCATGTGTGAGAACGGATCATACATCGGCGCGGAGTGGGGCCCGTCGACCGACACACAGATGAGGTCGGCCGCACGTCCCTCGCTCAGTGTCCCGACGTGGTCGGCGAGACCGAGGACCTCGGCGCCGCGGACCGTGACCATCTCGAGCATGGTGCGCGCCGGCAGCACGGTGGGGTCTCCGGAGGTGCCCTTGTGGAGCAGCGCGGCCAGCTGCATGTCACGCATCAGGTCGAGGGTGTTGTTGGAGGCGGTGCCGTCGGTGCCGAGCCCGAGCTTGACGCCGCCGTCGATCAGTGCCGGTACCGGTGAGATCCCCGAGGCGAGCTTGAGGTTGCTGACCGGGTTGTGTGACACACCCGCCTCGAACTCCGCCAGCAGGCCGATGTCCTCTGGCGAGACGTGGACACAGTGTGCGGCCACGGTGCGCTCCGACAGAACACCGAGATCGGCGAGATAGGCGACCGGTGACAGACCCTTTTCCGCGAGGAGCTGCTCGACCTCCCAGGCGGTCTCCGAGAGGTGGATCTGCATCGGAACTTCGAACTCCTCGGCGAGCTCGGCTTCGGCGACCAGATCGGAGGCCTGTACCGAGTAGGGCGCGTGGGCGGCGACCGACGGGGTGATGAGGGCGTGGTCCGAATACGCCTGCAACAGCTCGCGCTGCGTGTCGATCATCTCCTGGGTGGTGGCGCAGCGCGGCGTCGGGAAGCCGATCAACGACTCGGCGACAACCGCACGCATGCCGGCATCGGCGAGCACCGCCGCGACCTCGTCCCCGAAAAAGTACATGTCGGTGGTGGTCGTCACCCCGGCGAGCAATTGCTCGGCAGCAGCGAGCTCGGTGCCGAGGCGGACGGTTTCGCGGTTCATCTGCGCCTTTTCCGCCGGCCAGATGTGATTCTCGAGCCACTGCATCAGCGGGAGGTCGTCCGCGATCCCACGGAGGAGGGTCATCGCGAGGTGCGAGTGCGTGTTGACCAGACCCGGGAGGACGAGGCAGTTGCCTGCGTTGAGGACGTCGCCGGGCTGCCCGACCTCGAGCAGCTCCTCAGCGGGGCCGACCGCCGCGACGCGGCCGTCCGCCACGGCAATCGCGCCGTTCTTGATCGGCTCGGTGTCCGGCTCCATCGTCAACACCGTGCCGCCGACGACCAGCATGTCCCAGTTGGCCGCTTCGCTCATCCGCACCTCCCATTGATCGCGTCCGGTTATTCTAACCCGCCTCGACCCGTGCCCGTGCCCGTTTCCGTGCCTGAATTGGCCTCCAGGACTCAAGATCCGAGATTGAAAACGGCATGGCCCGCCATTCGCGCGGCGATCGGGCTATGGCGGGCGCATCTCGCATCTCGTGTCTGAGGGAATGGGTGGGCGGGCTACTGCTCCCACTCTTCCTTCATACGCCGAAGATCACGGCGCTCGCGTTTCTTGGGGGCGCCTGTTCCACGAGCCCGCTTGGGTGGTGCGGAGAGCCGCTGCATTTTTCTGAGTTCGAGCTCTTCGGCAGTCGGTGGCGGGGTGTGGTCGGCATAGAGCTCTCGTGCGCGCGCCCTGGGGACGTTGGTCGATTCGAGCTCCAAGACCTCGATGATTCGACGACCGCCGCCCGGCATCTTAATGCGGATCTCGTCGCCCGGCCTCACCGCGCGGTGCGGCTTGCCGTGGTCGCCGTTGACCTCGACCCGCCCCCGTTTGCACGCGGACTGCGCCTGGGAGCGTGTCTTGAATATGCACGCCACATCGAGCCACACATCGAGCCGCACCGATTCGTCATTCTTCATGGTCGGTAGATTATGGCCCACCAAGTCACTAAGGTCACCAAGACATACACCAAGTAATTCCCAATGTCTGCCTGCCTGATCAGACGAGTTGACTGTTGACTGGAGGATTCGAGTGTTTTGAATGCCCGCCGTGTCCCAATGACAAAGGATTCCCGTGGTGTTCTTGGTGCTTCAGTGGTGAATTGGGGGGCGGCTGGTTCCTCAGGCCCTCAGGCCCTCAACCCCTCAACCCCTCACGCCCCTGGCAGATCCTCCGCCGCCCGTCCAACACTGGAGTACTGGAAACCCTGCTCCTTCATCCGCTTGGGATCGTAGAGGTTGCGGAGGTCGACCACCACTGGATGGTTGAGCAGGGACCCGACGCGCTCCATGTCGAGGGAGCGGAACTGGTTCCACTCGGTGACGATGATCAGCGCATCGGCGCCGTCGGCCGCGTCGTAGGAGTCCTTGCAGTAGTGGACCGTGTCGGGCAGCAGCTCCCGCGCGTTGTCCATCGCCACTGGGTCGAAGGCCTTGACCGTCGCGCCGCCGTCGACCAGGGCCTCGACCAGCGGGATCGACGACGATTCGCGCATGTCGTCGGTCTCGGGCTTGAAGCTGAGACCGAGGACCGCCACCACCTTGCCCTCGAGATCTTCGCCCGTTGCCTCGAAAACCCTTTCGATCGCCCGCCGCTTGATGCGGTCATTCACAGCGATGACGGTGTCCACGATTTCAAACGGTCGCCCCGCCTCGTGGGCGATCTCGGACATCGCGTGGGTGTCCTTTGGGAAGCACGAGCCTCCATAGCCCGGGCCTGGGTGGAGAAACTTGGGTCCGATGCGATTGTCGAGACCCATCCCCTTGGCCACGTGGTGTACGTCGGCGCCAAGACGGTCGCAGAGCTCGGCGACCTCGTTGATAAAGGTGATCTTGGTCGCGAGAAAGGCGTTGGAGGCGTACTTGATGAGCTCGGACGACTCGACGTTGGTGATCACGAACGGTGTCTCGATCAGATAGAGCGGCGAGTAGATGTCCTTCATGATGGCGACCGCCTGCGCGTCCCGCGCACCGATCACCACGCGGTCTGGCCGCATGAAGTCCGAAATGGCCGAGCCCTCCCGGAGGAACTCCGGGTTCGAGACGACTGAAAACGGGTGCTCGCCGCTGCCGCGCTCGGTCATGATCTTCTCGATCAGCTGGCCGGTGCCGATCGGCACTGTCGATTTGGTCACCACGACCTTATATCCGTTGAGGTTGTCGGCGATCGCCTCGGCGACCTGAACGACGTAGGAGAGGTCGGCCGAACCGTCCTCCTTGGGTGGGGTGCCGACGGCGATGAAGATCGCGAGCGCGTTTTCGATGGCGGGGACGAGTTCGGTGGAAAAATGGAGGCGCCCAGCCTTCGAGTTCTTTTCGACCAGCGCGTCGAGCCCGGGCTCGTAGATCGGGATTTCGCCCTCGAGGAGCTTCGAGATTTTCTTCTCGTCCTTGTCGACGCAGGTGACGTTGATGCCGAAATCGGCGAGGCAGGCGCCGGTGACCAGACCCACGTAGCCGGTACCAACAACGCAGATGTGCATGAGGGCTCCTTTGTCGCGACAGCGCGTCGCCGGTAAATGGTAGCAGAGGAGCAGGGGAGACCGTGCCCTTGTCCTGTTTGGTGTTCCCTTGTTCCCTTACTCCCTTGCTCCCTTTCCCCCCTGCCCCCCTGCACAATTCCGCGGTACCCTGTCTAACGCCGAGAAACTGGAGGAAAGACATGCCCGTGCCGCTGCTCGATCTGACGCGACAGTACGAACCTCTCCGAGAGGAATTCCGCCAGGCCATCGACCGGGTCTGCGATTCCCAGCGATTCATCCTCGGCGCCGAGGTCGAGGACTTCGAGCGCGAGGCGGCGGCAACGCTCGAAGCCGCCCACTCCGTCGGCGTCACCTCTGGGACCGATGCCTTGCTCGTGGCCCTGATGGCGCTCGGGGTCGGGCCAGGGGACGAGGTGATCCTGCCGACCTTCACCTTCTTCGCAACGGCCGGCGTCGTGGCCCGCCTCGGCGCCACCCCGGTGTTCGTCGACATCGACCCGGTGGACTACTGCATGGATCCGAGGGAGCTTCTGGCCAGGATTGGTGGCCGGACCCGAGCCATCATCCCGGTCCACCTCTTCGGTCAGGCGGCCGCCATGGATCGGATCATGGAGGCGGCGAATGATGTGCCGGTATTGGAAGACTGTGCGCAAGCCTGGGGGGCGACCTTCGACGGCGCGCAGGTCGGATCGATCGGGGCGATGGGCGCGTTTTCCTTCTTCCCATCCAAAAACCTGGGTTGTTTCGGTGACGGCGGATTGGTAACGACCGCCGACCCGAAGCTCGATCACGGTCTGCGTGAGCTGAGGATGCATGGGCAGTCGGGTCCCTACCTCCACCCGACGGTGGGCGGCAACTTCCGCATCGATGCGCTGCAGGCCGCAGTCCTCAGGGTCAAGCTTCCCCACGTCAGCGGCTGGATCGAGGGGCGTCGAGCCAACGCGGAACGATACCGCGGCCTCTTCGCCAACGCCGGGCTCGATTCGACGGTGGGTCTGCCGAACGCCGTCGCCGGCCGTGGTCACACTTTCAACCAGTACGTGATTCGAGCCCCGCGACGGGATGAGCTCAGAAACTTCCTCACCGAGCGGGGAGTCGGTGCCGCGGTCTATTACCCGTTGCCTCTGCACCTGCAGCCCTGTTTCGAATGCCTTGGCTACGCGGAGGGCGACTTCCCGGTGGCCGAGCAGGCAAGTCGCGAGGTCCTGGCATTGCCCGTCTTCCCCGAGCTGACCGAGGGCGAGCAGGAAGAGGTCGTGCAGGCGATCGAGGAGTTTTACGCGAACTGATGAGAATTCTCCTGGTCACCAGCCGGAGCCCGCTGCCGGCGTGGCGCGGCAATCAGGTGCGCACCGTGCAGTGGATCGAGGCGCTCGCCGGACACGAGCTCAGTCTCGTGTGCCCAAGCCCTGGTGACCAATCGCTCGCATCCCTGCCTGTCGAGAGCGTGCCATTCAGGCTGGGGGCTGTCTCGCGGACGGTCGGGCTGTTTCGCGCCGCACTCGGTGGCCGACCGCTGCAGGAGGGTCTCTACGACACCTCGGCAGCGGCCACAGCCCTTGCCAAAGCTCTCAAAGACCGACCGCCCGATGTCGCGGTGGTGCAGATGCTTCGTTGTGGGTGGGCCTGCGACACGATCCGCAGGTCCGCGCCGGGAACACCGATCATCTTCGACGCCATCGACTCGATGGGCCTCCACTTCGAGAGCGCCGCGCGGTCGGCCCCGCCGCCTCTGTCCCTTGGCTACCGGGTTGAAGCTGCCAGGTGCCGACGACGCGAACTCCACCTCGCGACTGCTGCAACGACCTCCGTGGCGGTGTCGGAACGGGACCTCGAGACATTTTCGGTGCCCGCGAAAAGGGGGCGGGTGATCCCGGTGGCGGGCAGGGAGGTCGATCGGCCTCGAAGTGCGGACATCGAACCGGTGGTCCTGCTGTCGGGAAACCTCGGCTACCGGCCGACTGTCCGCAGCGCACGGTGGTTTGCCGCGAAGGTGTGGCCTCGCATTCATGCGTTGGTTCCTGGGGCGCGTTGGCTGTTGGCCGGTGCGCGGCCCGCACCCCAGATACGCAAGCTCGAACGGGTGCCCGGGGTCGAGGTCCACGCGGATGTTCCGGACCTCGGCTCCTATCTCGCCCGGTCGACGGCGGCGATCGCACCGATGAGCTCGGGCTCGGGTGTGCCGATGAAGGTGCTCGAGGCGATGGCAGCAGGTGTGCCCGCGGTGGTTCACCCGTGGGCCGCCGCCGGGCTGGTTGGCGAGGCGCGGACAGCTGTGGTCGAGGTGTCCGGTGCCAACCGTTGGGTCGAAGCCATCGTGTCATTGCTCGAGAGTCCGGATGCCGCGATCGAAACAGGGCTCCGCGGTAGGGGAATGTGGGAGCGTTTCTACCACCCAGACCGCGTCGCTTCGCAAATCCGCGAGGTGGTGGAGGAAACTGCCCAAATCAACGGGCGCCAGAGCTTCGACAACGCCTCTTGAGAAGCGCTCCCCGCGTCGACGCGAGAGGTGCCACCTTTCCCTTGTGTGATCGAAACGTGTTGACGAGCAGAAGCGCGCCGACGCCACACAATGCGAAAGGTGGTACCTGAGTCGTCGAAACCGCAATGCGCCTAGAAGAGTTCCAAGGTCGCGACGTCCCCCTTGCCTTCGCGGAGCAGGACCGGCTCGCTGCCCGAGAGATCCACCACGGTCGATGGCACTGGGAGCAGGATGCCACCGTCAATGACCATCTCGACGTCGTCGCCGAGGGAGACGTCGATCACCTCCGGGTCGTTGACGAAGTCCTGCTCGGGACCGCGTATGGAGGAGCTGAGCAGGGGCTCCCCCATCTCCTCCAACAACGCGAGAGCGATCGGGTTGTCGGGCATTCGAATGCCGATCGTGCGGCGCTTGCGCAGCATGATCCTCGGAACCTCCGGGCTTGCCTCGAAGACAAAGGTGTATGGCCCCGGGAGCACACGTTTGAGGAGCCGAAAGGCCGGCGTCGAGACGCCGCGCGCATAGCGGCCGACCATGGACATGTCGCCGACAAGGATCGAAAGGGGCTTTTTCGGATCCATGTCCTTGAGCTTGTAGATCCGGCGAATCGCCTCGTGATGGGTGATGCCGCAGGTCATTCCGTACACGGTGTCAGTCGGCATGACCACGACACCGCCCTCGCCCAAGACCTGTGTGGCGCGCGCGAGCAGCCAGGGTTCCGGCTCGACGGGATCGATCTCCAAAATCATCGTAAGCTCGACGTGTATACCGTCGGCATCGCCTTCCGTCAACAGGAAGCGGTGACTGAGTTTCAGGATGCACCCAACCAGCCACCCGCCCAGAAACACGATGCAAGATGCAGGGCCGCCCACCCGCCCGGTTTTGAGAGTCTGAAAGTCCGTGGGAGTGGAAGGGTGGCCTTGTATCCTGCATCCGGGCGGGAGGGAGGGCGGGTGCATCTTGTATCTTGATGAACGAAGGCGACTGCGAAAAATATTTGGTGAGCGTAGAATGCTCTCGGTACGGACAAGGAGGATTCATTGAGCGAGAGCGGACTCAAGAAGATCGGCGTTATCGGCATCGGCACGATGGGCAACGGAATCGCGCAGGTCGCCGCACAGAGCGGGTTCGACGTGACCGTGATGGATGTGGACTCGACTGTCCTCGAGCGGGGGATGGATGCCATCTCGCGCAGCCTCGACCGCTTGGTCAAGGCCTTCGAGAAGTCGGAGGGCGAGAAGGGGATCACAGGAGAGGCGAAGGACGAGGCGCTGGGACGCTTGAAGACGACCTCCTCGATGGACGATCTCCTCGATTGCGATGTCATCATCGAGGCCGTGCCGGAAAGGCCCGAGCTCAAAGAAAAGATCAACCGCGAGCTGGCCGAGAAGGGCTATGACAAGATCCTTGTCTCCAACACCTCGGGCATCAGCATCACCCGCCTCGGAGCGGCCTATGGAAAGCCTGACCTCTTCATGGGCATGCACTTCATGAACCCCGTGCCGATGCAAAAGGGGGTCGAGATCATCCGCGGGCTCGCGACCTCCGATGCGACCTATGAAACGGTGGTCGCCCTCTGTCACGACATGGACAAGATCGAGATCCCGGCCGAGGACAAGGCCGGATTCGCGATCAACCGCATGTTCGTGCCCTTCGTCAACGAGGCCATCCGGGTGGTCGAAGAGGGGATCGCGGCGGTTGACGACGTCGACAAGTGCACCTACTGCCTCGGCCACAAGATGGGTCCGCTGATGACCGCCGACTACGTGGGTCTCGACACCATGCTGTTCATCTGCGAGGTCATCGAGGAGGAGTTTGGGAGCTTCTACAAACCGAGCCCGCTCCTCAAGCGACTGGTCGAGTCGGGTCAGCTCGGCGCCAAGACCGGCTCGGGCTTCTACGTCTGGGAGAAATTCAAGGCCACGGGCGTCAACCCGGATGTGGCGAGGTACCGCATCAAGTAATCGGGCACGACACCAAAGCGCTGACGAAAGACCGTTGGTGGTCCTGGCGGTGATCGACGCACGAGTGTCCGAATTCGGGCTGTGCTGCGTCGAATTGTTGCTCAAATTTGCCTTGTGGTAATATTTTAGTAACGGGCCGAAGTGTTTGACCCGCCATGGTATATCGTGAAATTCAACCGTCGGTGAGGCCAACCGGGCAGGTACGCCTGTCGGGCGATGAGGGTGGATGTGTTCGATGTTCGCACAGAAGTGACGGTTTCACGCTGATCGAAATCCTGATCGTCGCCGCACTCATCGCCACCATCTCAGCGATCGCCATCCCTCGTCTACTCGGCTACACGCAGAGAACACGGAACCTTCAAGCCATTGCCGACATGCGGAGGATGGACGCGGACATCACCCAGTACGGTATGGACCACAACGTCCCGCCAGACAGCCTGGCGGACGTCGGCTACGACGGGCTTCGCGATCCCTGGGGACGGCCGTATGTCTACCTGAAGATCCTCGGCAGCACCGACCCGGGTCACAGCGCCAAGCAGCGCAAAGACCACTCGCTGGTCCCGGTGAACTCGGACTACGACCTCTACAGCATGGGTCCCGATGGAGAGTCCAAGGCACCGTTCACGGCGAAGGCGAGCCGCGACGACATCGTGCGGGCGAGCGACGGCGCCTTCATCGGACCGGTGTCCGAGTTCTGAGGCGAAGATGGCCCTGAAGGTCGATACCCGCCTCTTCCGCAGCATTCTGGCGCGGCGATTTTTCACGCTCTTCGTGCTCAGTGCTCTGGTCCCGACCACGATTCTCGCGGTGGTTGCCTATCCATACGTCAGCGACCAGCTTTTCGCCCAGAGCTCGGAGCGCCTTTGGCGAACGGCCAAATCAGAGAGCCTCTCCGTCCACGAACGCCTGCTCTTTCTCGAGTCGCAGCTGGGCTCGGTCGCCACGATGCTGGCCGGGGTCGAGCGGGAGGGGTGGGTCGAGGACTCCGCCTCGGTTCGGCTGAACAAGATGTTTCGCGGCGTTGCGGTGGCTGCTACCGACGGGTCGATGCATGTGATCCACGGCGATCCGCCACCGTATCCGGATCCGGGACGGGAGCAGAGGGAACACCTCGAGCAGGGCAAGACGTTGCTCGACACCGGCGGCGAGGTCGGCCCCGGAACGATGCGGATGTGGCGCTTTGTGGACCCGGGCAACCCGAGCTCGGGAGTCGTCATCGGGACCGTGTCCGAGAGCTACCTCTGGGGACTCGAGTCCGGCAATTTGGTGCCGCCCGACACCGAGATCTGCGTCTACGACGAAAAGCGCAGCCTCCTCTACGGGACCTTTCCCGGGTGTGCGGGGCTGGTGTCGGAGGTCCGCGCGCTTTCAGGATCTGGATTGCGGGGCGAGTTCGGTTTCACCTGGGAAGGTGAAGACTATCAGGCGAGCTTCAGAAATCTCTTTCTGCTGCCCGTCTTCATGGTCAAGGACTGGACCTTCGTGCTGGTCGAGTCCGAGGACCGGATCCTGCAGCCCATGCGCAATTTCCGGAGCATCTTCCCGCCGGTGGTCTTGACCTCGCTGTGGGTGGTACTGCTCGCCAGTATCTACTCCATTCGACGCAGTCTCGTCCCCCTGGACCGGCTTACCGAGGGCACCCGACGCATCGCCAAGAAGGATTTCACGACCAAGGTGGAGGTCGATAGCGGCGACGAGTTCGAGGACCTCGCCGACGCCTTCAACGGCATGACCGTGCGGCTTCGTCGCCAGTTCAAGGCCCTCGCCACGACCGCCGGGATCCATCGCGCGGTGCTGTCGTCCCTCGACACCCCGACAATCGTCGAATCCGCGGTCATGGGCGGGCTCGAGGCTGTGGACGCCGACGTGGCCGGCGTCGCCCTCCGCACCAGCCAGAGCGCTGACGAAATGATGATGTTATACGCGGTCCAGGGATCGCCGGAAGAGGTGCACACGGAACGGGTCGAGCTGACGGCCTGGGACCTCGATGCCCTCTCGCGAAATCCGGAAATGGTGACGCTCACCGGCGGCCCCGGCGGGTCAGGCCTTTTGAAGGCGCTGCCGGAGGCCGACGACCGGATCGTGAAGGCCTTCCCGATACGACTGGAAGAGCGGTTGGAGGCCGTGCTGTGCATGGGTCGCGCGGATAGCAGGCAATTTTCCGAGGAAGAGGACACGCAGGCGCGCCAGCTCGCAGACCAGGTCGCGGTTGCCCTTTCGAACTCGAGCCTGATCGATGAGCTGAAAGCCCTCACCTGGGGAACCTTGGAGGCCTTTGCGCGCGCGATCGATGCCAAGTCCCCGTGGACAGCCGGCCACTCGGAGAGGGTGACGACGATGTCGCTGCGCATCGCTCGCCAGATGGGGCACAGCGAGGCCGAGCTCGAGGTGCTCCATCGCGGTGCGTTGCTGCACGACATCGGCAAGCTCGGAATCTCGGTGCAGCTGCTCGACAAACCGGGCCGGCTCGATGCCCACGAGATCGAAGAGGTGATGACCCATGCGACGATCGGGGGCCGGATACTCCAGCCGATCACGGCCTTTGCGGAGATTCTTCCGATCGTCGAGCAGCACCACGAGAAGTTCGACGGCACCGGCTATCCGAAAAAGCTCGCCGGTGACGAGATCGACATCAACGCACGAATCCTCGCCGTCGCCGACACCTACGACGCCATGACCTCGGACAGGCCGTACCGCAAGGGATTCAGCCATGAAAAAGCGGTGCGGCTGATCCTCGAGGAGTCGGGTGTGCAGTTCGATCCGAAGGTGTTGAGGGCCTTCATGGAGGCGATCGGCGAGGATCCCTCCCGGGTTCCAGATTGGGACGCCGAGGACGTGCTGCGCGACGCGGCAGGGGGGCGCAGATGAGCACCAACGGAGAAAACCAGATCATCGTCGAAGTCCCGGCCCACGAACCCGAGGACCCGCGGGTGGTGGCCAGGCGTCGGATCATTATCTGGATCGTTGTGATCGCCGCCTTCGCGCTCGCGGTGGGTCCATTCGTCATTCCCAAGGGCTACGACTCGAAGAAGCTGCCGGAGTTCCTTATCGGCGAGTGGACGAGCTCCCACCCCCAATATTCCGACCGCTACATCACGCTGACTCCAGGAAGCATCACCTTCGGCGTCGGTGGCACCTCGAGCGTCAAGTACACCGTCTTCGGGATCGAGCAGGAGCACGTGGATGGGGTGAACACGATCGTGCTCCACTTTCGCGATGTGGCGGGGACGGCCTATTCGCGGAGCCTCGTGATCGATGCCTCAGGAGACGAGATCTTCTTCGCGAGCCAGCCAGCGGTGGTCTGGAAGCGATACGGACAGTAACCACCGCGCAGCATTCTTCCCCTCCCAAGAGAGCTTTTCTCGCGGAAGATCAATGCTCGGTGGAGGTGCGTGGTCGCCGGAGCGAGGTGGTATTCTGACCCTCTGAGGCGTATGGTACGTTGTGACGGAGGGTCGTATGGCTCGGCGAGACTACGACGAGGACGACTGGGAAGACCTCGAGGAGTTCGAAGAGGAGGAACCCGGAGTTCTGACCACCGCGAGGATCCTTGTGGGTCTGCTCGTGGTGGTCGTCGTGGCAATCGTGGGCGCGCGCCTCGTTCTGTGGGAAAAGCCCCAGTTCAAGGAAGTTGCGCCGCGGCTCTTCGGGCTCTGGACGACCTCCGACCCCGAGTTCACCGACCGGTATGTGGAATTTCAGCGAGACACCGTCATGTTCGGAACCGGGGGCACCGGTGTCGTCAAGTTCAAGGTGACGGGCATGGACACCGAGAAGATCGGGGACATCAATCACTACACGGTCTTCTATCGCGATCTGGCCGGGACCAAGCACGCCGTCGATCTGTTCCTCGACGAGCCCGGCACGACCCTCCGATTCACGGACAACGCAGATGTCCACTGGACCCGATTCGAGGTCCAGGGCGCCTCGGAGTGACTCACAACACCCACGCGTAGCCGATCTTGGCGAAGATCGTGCGGTCTCCGAGAACGAGCCCATGACCCTGATTGGCGAATGAGTTGTCCGAGTAACCGAGAAAGAAGACCGTTCGCGGGTTGAGCTTGTAGGAAAAGAGGAACTGGGTGAAGAGCCTCTGCTCCTCGGCATCGCGGTCGTCGTCGTAGAGGTCGGTGTTGAATTCGTTGTCGACGTGCTGGAGGATCGCGCGAACGAAGCATCGTGGGTTGAACTGCCACGAGGCGGCGAGCTGCGCGATGGATGTCGTGTAGAGCCACCCTTCGTCGACATCCATCGTCTCGCGCGTGTACCCCGGCTCGAGGGAGAGGTGTCGTCCGAAGCGATACCAGAGGCCCGCGTTGAGGTTGAGAAAATCTCCGGGGCGGGAGTTGACGTAGTCGACCTGACCACCACCGTGAAGGTTGAACCAGAGCTGGCTGTGTCCGTTGGGCCTGCCGCAGAAATGGAGCCTCAGGCGGTTGAAATCGTACTGCTGGCCGTCGAAACCCTCTCGAACCCTGCTCGGACGGATGACCGAGTGGGACTGGATCGGTCCCTCGACAGTGAACTGGACGACGTCTTCGTGGAAGAGGAGGAAACCGGTCTGGTCGACGGTGTCCGCGATCTTGGCCTTGATGTCCATGCGCGAGTACCAGCTCGAATCGGTCGCATTCCACTGGTAGCCGAGACCCGCCTCCCGGTGGATCCGATTCACCTGCGGCATGAAGCCGAGGTCGGCCCGGAAACCCTTGCCGATGTCGGACCACACGGCCCACCACTCCCAGGTACGGGTGTTGTGGAGGTAGACGATCTCCGCGGCCCAGTCGTCGAAGGTGGCTTCGGGCTGTTCGAAGTCTTCGACAATTTCGACGGGGTAGTGCGTGCTCGAACGCAGGGCCTGCACGAGCACTCGGTCCCTTGCGGAAAAACGGAGGTCGCCGTCGATCCCGGCGACCCGATTCAGATACTCGTCACCGCTGCGGTTGGTGAAGATCCCGCCGAGCGTGAATCGGTTGCCGATGTCGTACTTGTATCTCAAAACGGTGGCGGTGTTCGGTTGCTCGAGGACCGCGAAGTCAGAGCTTTCGCTGCCGGGGATGATGAGGTTCGTGATCTCGTCATCGACCACATAGGCGCCGATGGTGTGCTGGCCGTCCTTGCCAGTCAGCTTGAGGCCCCACTCGGGCTCGCGCATCAGTCGCGTGTAGACGATGTTCATCGGGGTTTCGAAGAAATCGGCCCCTTCCATGAAGAAGGGACGGAGCTCGGGGAAGAAGATGGCGAAGGGCCGGTTGACTGTGAGCTGGAGCGCGTCCGCCTCGACCTGCGAGAAGTCCGGGTTGATCGTACCGCTCAAGGTGAGATTCGGCGTGACGCCCCAGCGGGCGGTAAGGCCGAGCTCGACATCGGGGTCGCCGTTGACGAGCTGCCCGTCGGGGAGCTCCTCGCGCTCGTCGGTGCGTGAGGCGACCAGGGTCGGGACGAACTCGATGTTGCGTCCCGGAGAGACGCCCGCAAAGCCCTCGATTTTCTTCGCCTGGCAGAGGTAGCAGTTGTTGCTGCGGTCGCGCGGAAAGGTCCCCATCTGGTGGGAAAGGCTGCGCGGATACATCCGACTGGCGTCGAAGCCCCAGACCTGCGGGCCTTCGCTGCGCTGAAACCTGAGAGTGGAGAAGGGGATCTCCATCTCGGCCGACCACCCCCAGTCGGTGATGGCGGCGGCGGATGCCCAGATGCCGTCCCACGGCGTCTGGCCGTTGGCCTCCAGCTCGATGCTGTCGGACTGCACCCCCAAGGGATTGACGATGAACACGTAATTGCGACGCTCGTCGTTGAAGGTGTCGAGCATGACGCCGACCCAGTCGTCCGCCCACGCCTGGTCGCGATCCGTGAAGTGGGCGCGGATCGCCTTCGGCTGCGGATCGTGCGCGCGAAAGCCGATGTAGAGGCGGGAGCTGTCGTGGTACACCAGGACCTCGGTCTCGACCGGGGCCGGAGTGTTCTCACCGGGCCAAACCTCGTAGTCGAGGGTGATGGACCAGGCCTCCTTCCAGACGTCCTCGTCGAGGACTCCATCGACCGAAATCCGTGCGTCGATGCGCGGGATCTGGAATGGAGGCGTGGCCGACCGTTCATGGGTGGGGGGTGTCTGGGCGGTCGCGATCATCGGGAGAAGGCCGGTGAAAAGCAGGAGGCAGGCCCGCCAGCATGGCATGGCGTGTCTACGAAATGAGACTGTGGATAGTTTTGCCTGGCTCGGTTCTTTTCACGGTTTTGACATTGGAGGTTCTGCTCAAGCGGTTGGACCATCCGAAATCAGGTCGCGCAGCAGGGATACTTGTCGGCCGATTTCGGATGACGCCGTGCCGCCTGTCGAGGTCCGACGTTCGACGGCGGCTCGAGGATCGAGCCACGGTTTCAGGTCTTTTGGGAAATCGGGATGGAACTTCGTTGCGGCACCGTCATCGAGGAGGGAGAGCTTCCCGCCTTCGCGCTCACACCACGCGACAGCCGAGGCGACCGCGTGGTGCGCCTTCCGGAAGGGGACCCCTCGTGTGACGAGCAGGTCAGCGAGATCGGTGGCGAGGCTGAAGTCGCCGAAGAGTTCGTCATCGAAACGTGTCGGCATGACCCGGAGTTCTCGCCACATTGCCGCGAGCAGCCGGACGGAGGCAATCGTGCGCAGGAGCGACTCGACGAGCGGCCTCCGCTCGACCTGAAGGTCGCGGTTGTAGGCGAGGGGCATCGCCTTGGTCAGGGTCAAAAGCGCCTGAAGATGCCCGAAAACGACACCTGCTTCGCCGCGGATGAGCTCGGCGCCGTCGGGATTCCGTTTCTGCGGCATGATGCTCGAGCTGGTGGTGTGGCGCTCATCGAGTCTGACCAGGGCGAATTCTGACGACGACCAGAGAACGAGCTCTTCGGCCATCCGAGAGACGTTTGACATGCAGATGGCGCAGACAGATACCGCCTCCTGAAGGTGATCCCTCGACGCCACTGCGTCCATCGCATTTTCGACGGGAGCCGAAAAACCGAGAAGATCGGACGTCCGCCGGCGGTCGATGGGGTGGGGAGTACCGGCCAGGGCGCAGGCGCCCAAGGGGCTGCGGTCCACCCTGGTTGTCGCGAGGCCGACCCGCTCGAGATCGCGGCTCAGGGCCCAGGCGTGAGCGAGGAGCTGGTGACCGAGAAAGATCGGTTGCCCGCGCTGGAGATGGGTGTAGCCCGGGATGAGGACCCGGCCGTCTCTTTCCACGCGACCGAGGAGTGTCTCGATCAGCTCGCGCAGGTTGATGGCAAGCGTTTCGAGGCGCCGCTTCAACCACAGCCGGACGTCGGTAGCCACCTGATCGTTCCGTGAGCGCGCCGTGTGGAGCTTGGCGCCGATCTCCCCGACCAGTTCGGTGAGGCGGGCCTCCACGGCCATGTGAATGTCCTCTTGCGAGCCGTCCGGTTCCCATTTGCCCTGCTGGAGCTCGTCGAGGATCTGCTTGAGGCCGTTCACGAGTATGGCTGCCTCGTCCCCACTCAGGACACCGACCTCGCCGAGCATCGTGACGTGGGCGATCGAGCCTTCGATGTCCTCCTCCGCGATCCACCGGTCGATCTCGATGGACGATGCAAAGGCGCGGAAGAGATCGTCTTCGGGGCCGTCGAAGATCTGCCGGAGGAGGCTCATTCTCCCTCCGAGATCCTCTTGCCGCCGAGCGTCCGCAGTCGGAGGGCATTGAGACGGATGAAGCCGGCGGCGTCCGCCTGATCGTAGACCTCGTCGGCCTCGAAGGTCGCGACGGCCTCGTCGTAGAGGGTGTGGGTCTCCGACCTTCGCCCCTCGACCATGACACCGCCTTTGTAAAGCCTGAGCCGCGCCTCGCCGTCGACCCGTTCCTGGACCGTGTCCATGAAGCGCTGGAGCGCCTCGCGCTCGGGACTGAACCAGAGCCCGTTGTAGACCATCTCCGCGTATCTCGGCACGAGCTCGTCGCGTAGGTGCTGCACCTCGCGATCGAGGGTGATGGACTCCACTGCCCGGTGGGCGTGGTGGAGGATGGTGCCGCCCGGGGTTTCGTACACGCCGCGGCTCTTCATCCCGAGGAAACGGTTCTCGACGATGTCGACGCGACCTACCCCATGGCGACCGCCGATAGTGTTGAGCGTCTCGAGCAAGGTCACGGGATCGAGCCCGATGCCGTTGACCTCGGTCGGCTCACCCTTTTCGAATCGCACACTCACGGTTTCGGCCTCGTCAGGGGCGTCCTCGGGATCCGTGGTCATGCGGAACATGCCATCGGGAGGGCTCGCCCAAGGATCCTCGAGCACACCGCCCTCATAGGAAACGTGGAGCAGGTTGGCGTCCATCGAGTAGGCGGGTTTTGGCGCCGCCGGGATCGGCACACCGTGTTCTTCGGCGTAGGCGACCAGATCCGATCTCCCCTTCATCTCCCACTCGCGCCACGGCGCGATGACTCGGATCTCGGGTTGGAGCGCGTAGGCCGACAGCTCGAATCGAACCTGGTCGTTGCCCTTACCTGTGGCACCGTGCGCGATGGCGTCGGCGTTGAATTCTTCCGCCGTCTGCACCAATCCTCGTGCGAGAACGGGACGGGCGAGCGCGGTTCCGAGGAGGTAGTACCACTCGTACACGGCGTTGGCCTTGAGAGCCGGGTACACGCATTCGGTCACCAGCGCTTCACGGAGGTCTTCGACGACGGCCTCGGAGGCGCCGGTTGCGAGTGCCGCCTCGCGGACTTCGTCAAGGTCCTCGTCCATCTGCCCGACATTTCCGGTGTAGGAAATGACCTCGGCGTCATAGGTCTGTTTGATCCAGTGCAGGATGACTGACGTGTCCAGTCCACCCGAGTATGCAAGTACGACCTTCACATCATTCCTCCAGAAATCCGATGATCGTCTTGGCGACCGATCCTCCTCCGATCGTCTCGTCGGCGATCACGATGACCGTGTCATCGCCGGCCAAAGTGCCGACCACGCCTCTCGGCGGGCTGGCGTCCAGCGCCGCCGCCACGGTCCCGGCCGTCGCCGATCGGACCTTCAGCACGACGAGATTGCCGGAGGGAACCGCTCCTTCGAGGTAATCCTCAAGTGTTCTTCGCAAGCGGTTTCGACCCTCGTTCAATGTCCCCTGGTGTTCCGGTAGAACATATCGCTCGCGCCCTTCGCTCTCGGCGATCTTGAGCGCGCCGAGCTCAGAGAGGTCGCGTGACACCGTCGACTGGGTGACCCGATGACCCGCCTTGCCGAGGAGCCTGACGAGGTCGACCTGGCTGGTGATCCTTTCCTCCGCGAGCAGCCGGCGGATCTCGATTCGACGGATGGTGGATCGATTGCGGGGCATCCTGCTTTCTATGCGCATATGCGTATAACACGCCGATGGAGGAAAGGTCAACACTGTCAACCTATGACACTGGAGGCGCGTGGCCGCTTCGACGACACCGGTGCCACCTTTCGCATTGTTTGAATTCCCCGCCTGCCGAAGGGGAGCGCCGTCAGAGGAAACAATGCGAAAGGTGGCACCTGCGAGAAGCGTGTGCTGGCTTACGCCCGCCGGTCCAATACCGCGTACACGGCCGGCACGACCAGAAGTGTCAACAGGGTCGAAGTGATCATGCCTCCGATGACCGTCAGCGCCATCGGTGTCCGCAGCTCGGCGCCCTCGCCGAGACCCAGGGCCATCGGCAGGAGACCGAAGACGGTGGTCGCGGTGGTCATGAGGATCGGCCGAAGTCGAACCCTGCCCGCGCGGGCCAGGGCTTCGAGCTTGGCCATGCCCTGACGGCGGAGCTGGTTGGCGTAATCGACGAGGACGATGGCGTCGTTGACCACGATGCCGGCGAGGAGGATGAAGCCGATGAGCGAAACCACGCTGATGGTAATCCCGAAGACCCACATCGTCGCCAGGACGCCGATGATCGCGAAGGGGACCGAGAACATGATGACGAAGGGGTGCAGGAGGCTCTCGAACTGCGAGGCCATCACGAGGTAGACCATGAAGACGGCGAGCCCGAAGGCCAGGCGCATCGACGAGAACGAGGTGGTCATCTCCTCCTCCTGTCCGCCGAGGCGCCAGTCGTAGCCGGAGGGCCAGTTCATGCTTTCGAGCTCGGCACGGATGTCGCGTGTCACCGAACCGAGGTCCCGTCCCAACAGGTTGGCGGTGATGCGTGCGATGCGGCTGCCGTCGGCTCGCCGGATCTCGGCCGGTCCCTCCAGCTCGACCACTTCGGCGACCGCCGACAGGGGAATCGCCGTCGTGCCGGCGTGCGTCACGGTGAGGTTTTCGAGCGCCCTGGCGGAGGTGCGGAATTGCTCGGCGGCGCGGATCCTGATGTCGACGGTGCGGTCGGAACGGGTGATGTCGGTCGCCACTTGGCCCTGGACCATCGCTCGCAGGACGGAGGCGATGTCGGAGACGCCGAGACCGTAGGCCGCGAGGCGGTCTCGGTTGAGGTGGACCTGGAGCTCGGGGTGCCCACCCTCGGTCGACGAGCTGACATCGGCCAGGCCTTCGACGGTCCGAAATCTCGCCACGGCTTCGTCGGCGAGGCGTTCCAGAAGCTCGAGGTTGAATCCACGGATCTCGACCTCGATCGCGGTCTTGAAGCTGAAGTACGAGGGACGGCCGAAACGGGCGACGATCGCAGGCCTCTCAGCCGATGAGGCCAGCGCCGACGTGCCCTCGAGGAGCCGATTATCGGCATCGATTGCGTCGCGTACGGTCTTCATGGCGGCATCCTCGATGGCCTTCGAAACCGGTGGATCGAAGGTGACGGTGATCTGTCCGAGATACTCCCGAAGCTCGCCCGCGGTCCCGCCCTGCTCGTTCGATGTGCCGGCGATGGTGTAGACGGTGCGGGCATTGTCGATGGTTCCGGCCACCTTGGTGAGGTCGACGAGCTGCCGATCGGTGACCTCGAGGCGGGCGCCGGGCGGCAGCTCGATGTCGGCGAAGAACTCACCCTGAATGAGCTCCGGAATGAGCTCGGATCCGAGTCGGCCGAGGAGCCCGAGGCTGCCGATAAAGAGGAGAATGGCGACCGCGAAGACGACCAGCGGGCGTCCGAGCACCCGCCCGATCGTCATCGAGTATCGTTCTCCGACCGCCGTAAGAGCTCGATCGAAGAGGTCGAGGCCCGGCTTGAGGATGGTGGCGGCGCTTCGACCGGCAATGCGCCCGATGCCGACGACGACAGAGAGAAGACCTGTCGAAATGGCGAAAACAAACTGTCCCAGCCAGCGACGAGGGGCCGCGGTCTTTCGCTCGTCGCTCGACTCTCCCTGAATCGGCTCGGGTCTGAACGTGCGCGAGGCGAGCATCGGAATCAAGGTCAGGGCCACGATCAGCGAGATGACCAGCGAAAAGGCGACCGTCAACGCCTGGTCGCGGAAGAGCTGGGCCGCGACGCCTTCGACAAAAACGATCGGCACGAAAACGCAGATCGTGGTCATGGTCGAGGCGGTGATGGCTCGGCCGACCTCGGATGTTCCGACGCGTGCGGCTTCGACCTCGTCGAGCCCGTCGTCCCGTCGCCGCTGAATGGACTCCAGGACCACGATCGCGTTGTCGACCAAGAGCCCAACGCCGAGAGTCAGGCCCCCCAGCGACATGATGTTGAGGGAGATGTCGGAGACGTACATGAGGAAGAAGGTCGCGACCACCGACACCGGGATCGAGACCGAGACGATGAGGGTCTTCTTGATCGAACGCAGGAAGAGGTAAAGCACCCCAATCGCGAGCATGCCGCCATACAGGGCGGTCTCCAGGACCTCGCGCACCGCCTGGCGGATGTAGCGGGCCTGATCGGTGATGACCTCCATGCGGAGCTTGGGGTCGAGCCGTTCGAGGTCGGCGCGCAGCTCGTCGAGGCGCGAGGTGACCGCGTTCGAGACGGTGACCGTGTTCGTGCCACCTTCCTTGTAGACCGCCAGCTCGACCGACTCGGCGCCGTCGATGCGGGTGATGATCTCGCGCTCCTTGTGGCCGGTGAAGACCCTGGCCACATCGGAAAGGCGGACGATGGCGTCGCCGCTGCGGTCGACCACGATCGAGCGCATGTCCTCGGGACGGACAAACTCGTTGAGCGTTCTCACCAGGTACTCGGTGTGACCGTCGCGCAGCGTGCCGCCGGTGATGTTGACGTTCTCAGCCGCCAAGCGGCTGGCGATCTGGCCGACCGACAGTCCGAGAGAGGCCAGCTTGCGCTCGTCGAGCTCGACCTGGATCTCCTCCTCGAGGCCGCCCGACACCACAACGGCGGCCACCCCTTCGATGCGCTCGAGAGCTCGCTTGATGTCCTCCTCACCGAGAAATCGGAGCCGCGCCATCTCGTCGGATCCGTACAGACCGATCCTCATGATGGGGTCGAGCGAGGGGTCGTACTTGAGGAGGACCGGCAGCTCCGCGTCCATCGGCAGCCGCACGCGGTCGAGCCGGTCGCGCACGTCGAGGGCGGCGAAATCCATGTTGGTGTCCCACGCGAACTCGAGGGTCACCTCGGAGACATCCGCCCGAGAAGACGAGGTCACCCGGACGACGTTGTTCACCACGCCGACTGCGTTCTCGATAGGTCGGGTCAGCAGGGATTCGATCTCGACCGGCGCGGTGCCCTCGTAGGTGGTGCGCACCGTGAGCGACGGGTAGGAGATGTCCGGCAGAAGATTGACCGCGAGATTGCGGAAGGCCACGATCCCGAAGACGACTGCCGCCACCGAGAATATGAAGACCGTCACCGGCCGACGAATCGAAAGATCGACGATCTTCATCTCGTCGATTCTCCGATGGGTGTTCTTCTTGCACCACCAAGACGCCAAGAGCACCGAGAAGTTCTTTTGGGTCTGAGCATTGAATCAGCGGCGGTTCTTTGAAACGCAGAACCGCCCACACAAAAGATGCCCTTGGAGTCCGTCGTGACGTGGTGCTTCAATTCCTGGCCTCGGCGCCGGCGCGCACTTGGGTGATGATCTCGTCGACGCGGTCTTCGGGGATGCCGAACTGTTGCATCCGTTCCTTGATCTGTTCGAGCTCTTCGGGAGAAGCATTCTTGATCCGCTCCACCATGCGCGGCGGAATCTGGCCGCCGGCCATCTGGCCCGAACCTCCTAAAGGGCCCCGTCCCTGGCCTGGACCACCGTCCTCGCGGATCTGTTGCAGCCGCTGCTCGATCTCTGCGTCCGACATGCCGCGTTCCTTCATCCGCTGCCGCATCCTCTCGATCGCTTCGGGTGGGGGACCCGATGCGTCTTCCGACGAGGCCATTTGCGGCGCGGGCTCGTCGCCGATCACGGAGACCGGGGTGCCATCGGCGAGACCGTCCTGGCCGACCACGATCAGCAGATCGCCTTCGACCAGCCCCTCCAGCACCTCCACCGTATCTTCGGAGCGCAGACCCAGCCGAACCTCTCGGCGCTCGGCCACATCGTCGTTCTTGACGTAAACCGTGTCGCCGAGGGAATCGAGCACGAGCGCGTCGCGCGGGATCACGAGGGCGCCCTCTCGGGTATCGGTCTGGAGGTAGACCGAGGCGAACATGCCGGGCCTGAGCTTGTTCTCGCCGTCGACCTCGAGGGTCGCGGTAAAGGTCCCGGTCGCAGCGTCGACGGTCGGTCGCAGTCGCGCGACTTGCGCCGAGAACCGGTCGCCGGGGTAGGCCTCGACCCTCAGGTGGGCCGGCTGACCGATCTGGATTCGCGGAAGGTCTTTTTCCGGGACCTCGACCCGGCACAAGAGCGGCGTGAAATCGGAGATCCGAAACAGGGTGGTGCCGGGCGTGACGTACTGGGCGAGCTTGATGTTCCTGGTCACCACGAGTGCGTCGAAGGGCGCTCTGATCTCGGTGTAGGCGAGCTGGATCTGGGCGCTTTCGAGCTGGGCTTCGGTCGAGTTCAGCTTCGACAGCGCCGTGTCGTAGGCCTCGCGGCTGACGAGACCTTCCTCCCAGGAGCTCTTGGCCCGATCGAAGGCCAGCTTCGCTTCGTCACGGGCGACCGACGAGATGGAGACCTGGTTTCGCGCCTCGCGCTCGTCGATACGAGCGATGATCTGGCCGCGACGAATCAGGCGCCCTTCCTCGGTGTTGATCTCGGTCACCGGGCCGGTGGTCCGGGCGACGATGTCGACCTCGTTCTCGGCCTCGAGGGTGCCGTTGGTCTCCAGGTACTGGGAGATCGCGCGTCGCGGCACGGGTGCGACTTGAACCGGGACAGATGCAGACGGGGCGCCGCCGCCCATCTGGCCACCCAGTCCTGGTCGCCCGCCGCCCTCGCGACGATCTGAATCCTTCGATCCGCCGCAGGCGATGAGGGTGAGGAGGCTGAGGGAGAGGATTACTGAGAGTCGTTTCATGTTCAATTCCGTTTGGGCGTTGTTGCGTCACCGGGCGCGTCGGGCACGGGCACGGAAACGGAGACGGGCACGGACGCGGCCCCGAGGGCCGCTGTCGCGATGCGGCGGACAAAGATCGAAAGATCATCGATGAGCGAGTACACGGTGGGAATGACCATCACCGTGAGAAAGGTAGAGGTCGTCAGCCCGCCGAGAATAACGAGACCCACCGGAGCCCAAAAAGCCGCGCGGCCGTCGGGTGCACCGAAGACGCTCGGCAGAAAGTAACCGGCGACCATCGGCGACAGACCGAGGACCGTCGTCATGGCGGTCATCAGGATCGGTCGTAGGCGGTGACGACCGCCGAGCACGATCGCCTCGTCACGAGGTAGGCCCTGGCGGCGGAGACGGTTGATGTGGTCGACCAGGACGATGGCGTTGTTGACGACGATTCCCGCGAGGATGATGAGCCCCATGTCCGAGCTCGAGGACCTCGCCTGCCCGGCGAAGGTCATGATGATGCCGACGCCGATGAAGGCGAAGGGGACTGAAAACATGATGGTGAAGGGCTGGGCAAAGCTCTCGAAGAGTGATGCCATTACCATGTAGATCAGTGCCAGGGCGAAGACCAGCAGGAAGAGCGCATCGCTCGCGTCCTGTTCCCCGCGAAACCAGTCCTCGCCTTCGACGACCTCGTAGCCGGCGGGAAGGTTGAGGCTCTCGACCGCACCTTGGGCCATCCGCTGGGCCATGAAGGAGGACGTGCCGGTTTCCGTGTCGGCGGTGATCGTGATCGTCGATTGCCGGTCGATGCGTTGGATCGACCGCGCCCCCTGGGCGGTTTCGAAGTCCGCGACCGCGCCGACGGCCAGCCTGCCGTCTCCGAATCCGACCGGTAGCTTCTTGAGCTGATCGAGGGTTTGCCGGTCCTGCTCGCGGTGCTGGACGACGACGTCGAGCTCGCTGTCTTCGACCTCGAAGTAGGTCACAGCACGCGACGACAAGGCGGACGACACGCTTTGGCCGACCGCCTGCGACGTCAAGCCGGCTGCGAGGATCCGTTCCCGGTCGGGCCGCACCAGCACCTCTTCGTCGCCGCTCTCGAGCGACGAATCGGCGTCGCGGATGCCGGGCAGCACCGACAGGGCCGCCACCGCGCGCTGCGCGAAGAGCTCGAGGATCTCGAAGCGATGGCCTTGGATCTGAATTTCGACGCTCGTACCCGAGCCCGAATGACCCCTTCGGGATCGAGTGAGCGTGAAGGTGACTCCGGCCTTGGTCGGCAAAAGGGCTTCGACCCGGTCCCGGATCTGGCCCGTGTCGAGCCTGCTCAGCTCCTCGTCGACGAGGTAGACGTCGAAACGGTTGTCCCTCGACCATCCCCGGGAACGACCACTTCCGCGGCGGAAGGTATGGGTGATGTTGGCGATTTCGAGCTCGTCGCGCTTCTCGTCGAGCAGGGCATAGACCTCGTCGTAAAGCTTCCTCTTCTGTTCGACCGAGTAGCTCTTCGGAGTGTCGATCAGAATCGTCATTTGACGTTCGAAGGAGGGGCTCGAAAAGGAGCGCTCGATGTTCTGGTAGAGGTGCCACGAACCCATCAGCGCGAGGATCACGACCGCCGCGAAAGCGAGCCTGTGGCGCAACATGAAACGCAACGAGCTCGCATAGGCGCCCGAAAACCGTTGCCACATCGAGCTTGCGGGTTTTCGCTCGCCGCCGAGCAGGCGGGCGGCGACCATTGGCACGACCGTCACCGCGACGACGAGTGACGCCGCCATGACCACGACCACGGTCACACCGATATTGCGCATGAAGATCGCAAAGCGACCACCGGACGAGAGAAAGACCATCGGCAGGAAGACACACATCGTCGTCAGGGTCGAGGCGGCGATCGGCAGGGCCACCTCGGATGCACCGTGAAGCGTTGCCGTGCGCGCGTCCTCTCCGAGGTCCTCGTGGTGGCGGAAGATCGACTCGATGACGACGATCGAGTTGTCGACCAGCATGCCGATCGACAGCATCAGGCCCATCAGCGACATGATGTTGAGGGTGAGGTCGGTCCAACCCGCCTGCCGCGACAGGTACATGAAGACGAAGGTCATGACCACCGACACCGGGATCGCGATGCCGACCAGGAGGGTGCTGCGAAAGCGGCGCAAGAAGAGGTACATGAAGACGATTGCCAGGGCGCCACCGAGCAGGCCCGTGTTGCGGAGCTCCTTGAGGCCGCTGCGCACGTCCTCTGAGTCGTCCCGATAGATGTTGATCTGCAGGCCTTCCGCTTCCGGGAGCGCCCGGATGGCCGCGATCTCCTCCTTTGCGCCGTCGATCATCTCGAGCAGGTTGGCGGTCGACGACTTGTAGAGATAGACGCTCAGCGCCTCCTGGCCGTTGAGATAGTCCCACTCCTCCTGCTCGGGGTAGTCCATCTCGACCTCGGCGACGTCTCCGAGACGCAGCCCTCCTCCGAGCGGCAGGTCACGGATTTCGTCGAGATTGCTGAGCTTGCCCTCGACCCGAAAAAGAAGACTCCGCGAGCCGTCACGGACGGTGCCGGCCGAAACCGCCTGGTGGTTCGAACGAATCACCGACGCGACGTCACGGACATCAATTCCGAGCGACGCCATACGGTCGGGGATGAGGTTGACCTGGACCTCCCGGGCCTCGGCGCCACGCACCTGGACGTCGGCGACGCCCTCCAAGCGTTGCAGGCGGCGGACGATGACGTCGTCGGCGAAGCGGTAGAGGCGCGCCCGCGGCCAATCCGCGCTGAGGTGAAAGCGCAGGACCGGGCGGTTCGAAGACTGGAAGCGCCTGATCCGAACCCGCTCGAGGTCGGAGGGGAGGCGATGGCGGACGCGGTCGACGCGGTCTCGGACATCGACCGCAGCGAGATCCATGTCGGTGCCGTCGACAAAGCGGATGCTGACGTTTCCGGAGGACGCGGTCGACACCGCGGTCAGGGTTTCGATGCCGTTAATGGTGCTGAGGCTGTCCTCGAGCGGTCGGACGATCAAGCGCTCCGTCTCGGCTGGCGACGACGAGGGGTAGGGGGCGTCGACCGAGATATGGGAGGACGAGAAGGTCGGGAGGAATTCCAAAGGGAGCCTTGTGAGCGAGAGCCAACCCAGAACGAGCACACCGAGCACCGCCATCGCCATGGTGACCCGGCGCTCGACTGCGAAACGGATGATCGGGTTGACCTTCACCGGCGTTGCTGCCCTCCTCCTCGTAACCGCGTCATTGAATCACGAATTCTCGATGCCGCCAAAATAAAAAGGCGCGCGGCGGCCAATTCCCTTCGGCCGCCGCTCAGGAGGAAGAAGGAAAGAACTAGTTGGTCGAACGGCGTCCGCCGCCGCGACGGTAGGATTTCCGGCCGAATGAACCGCGCAGCTCTTCGAGCTGTTCGAGCTGCTCCGCGGTCAGCACGTTGAGGGCCTCGGCCTTCGCCTGGCCGAGCACCACTCGGAGCTCGGTCTGGATCTGGTTCTGGGTCGCTGCGTGCGCGCGGAACGCAGATTCGTTGAAGGACCTCGGGTCGTCGTTGGCGGCGCGGTAGGCCTCCCTCTCTGTCCAAAGCTGTTCGAAATAGCGTTCCTCTTCGATCTTCGCGCGTGCCGCATCGACAATGGACTGGATCTCGTCGAGCTGCTCCTGGGTCAGGCCGAGCTCCTCGGCCATCCGCGGGAGCATGCGCTCGAAGAAGTCCAGCCCGTCTGGACCCTCACCGGCGCCACGCCAGCCCCTGTGGGGCCCCTGACCCCCGTTCCAACCGGGACCGCTCCCGGTTCCACCACCGGGTCCACTGCCATCGCAGGTTCCGGTTCCGTTACCGGGGCCCGGCCCCTGTTGGGCGAGAACGGTGGCAGGTGCGGCGAGGACCGCGATGGCCGCGAATGTCAGGATGATGTGTCGTGCTCTCATCTGTACCTCCGTGTGATGCCGCGTGCGCGGCGTGTTCGATCGTGAAGTGAAACGACCGCGACACCTTCATTGTTGAACCATTTACGCAAGGAAACCCACGAGCTCTGTAAAGAAAGATCAAGTGCGTTTTCAGGCTGATAGGATCGGTGTGTCATGTCGATCCTGATCATCGATGACGACACCGAGCTCTGTGAGCTCGTCACCGAGTACCTCGAGGACGAGGGATTCACAGTCGACTCGGTCCACGACGGCCCCACCGGGGTCGAGCATTGCCTCGCCAACGAGCCGACGTTGGTGATCCTCGACGTCATGTTGCCGGGGCTTGGTGGCTTTGCCGTCCTTTCCAAGATCCGCGAGATCTCGAAGGTGCCGGTGATCATGCTCACCGCCCGGGGCGAAGAGGTGGACCGGATCGTCGGCCTCGAAATGGGGGCCGACGATTACCTGCCGAAACCCTTCAACCCCCGCGAGCTGGTCGCGCGGATCCGTGCCATCCTGCGTCGTACGGCTGGGGTCGTCGAGGCCGACGTCGAGGCGACCTTCGTCACAGTTGGCGATCTCGAAATGGATCTCGGAACCCGGGGGGTCCGATGTTCCTCGGGTGAAGTCGATCTTACCGGTGCCGAGTTTGCCGTCTTGGAGACCCTTGTTCGTGCGGCGGGGAGCGTCGTCAGCCGTGACGACCTCTCGAGAAAGGCTTTGGGCCGGCGGGCGTCTGCCTTCGACCGCAGCCTCGACGTCCACCTCTCGAATCTGCGCCGCAAGCTTGGACCCCTCCCGGAAGGTGGAGAACGCATCAAGACAGTCCGTGGCGTGGGCTATCAGTACGTCAAACCCGCCACGAGCGCATCATGACCATTGATCGAGTGAGCCGGGCAAACGCGGGATCCGACGTGTTCGATGCACCCGCGCCCCCACCCGCCCGGATACACGATGCGAGATACAAGGTCTTCCTCCCATCCCCACGGACTTCGAATCTCTTTTCTGGGAGGGCGGGCGGCCTTGCATCTTGGATCCTGGATCTTGCATCTGGGAGGGCGGTCGGATGAGAAGCCTCTTCCTCCGTATCTTTCTGTGGTTCTGGCTGGCGATGGTGGTGTTGGGCGTCGTGTTGGTCGTCACATCGCCCTTCTTCACCCAATCGCGTCCTCGTGTCGATCGGTGGGAGCAGGGTGCGGAGAGCTGGGCACAGGAGCGGGTGAACCGGGCCGCGAGGTGGATCTCCGAGTCCGGACCGCGCGAGATGCCACCGAGGGGTCCGAGAGGGCGTGGCGGTCGCGGATTCGAGCTCTACATCTTCGATGTGGTTGGGACGGAGCAGATGGGTCGAGAGGCACCCGATGCCGCCGTCGATCTCGCCGCCCGGGTCGCTGAAAGTGGGGAGGTAGAGGGGATAAGGAGAGGCGGCCTCCACCTGGTCGCGCAACCGGTGACGGACCCCGAGGGACGGCCACTGGTCGTCGTCGGCGCTCTCCATCGCCCTCCCCGACCGATCGATCTCCTGGAGCCGAGGGCCCTGTGGTGGCGGCTTTCGTTGATCGCGCTGATCGTCGGTGCCTTGAGCATGTGGCTGGCTCGCTACCTGTCTGCGCCGGTGGGAGCGCTGCGGCGTGCGACCCAGCGTCTCAGCACCGGCGAGCTGTCGGCCCGTGTCGGAAACCCGGTCGACCGGCGGCGGGACGAGATCGGCGAGCTCGCCCGCGATTTTGACTCCATGGCCGATCGTCTCGAGGTGCTGGTCGGGTCGCAGCGCCGATTGCTCCGAGACGTGTCCCACGAGCTGCGTTCACCGTTGGCGCGGCTCACGGTCGCGCTGCAGCTGGCTCGAGATCGCGACGGTGAACGTGAGAAGGAGGCCCTCGACCGGATCGAAGCTGAGGCTCAAAGACTCGACGATCTCATTGGTCGGCTCCTCCTGCTCGAGCGTCTCCAGGCACCTGCACCCGGCGCGGAGCCGGTGGCCTTCGATCTTCGGAGCCTTCTCAACGAGGTCGTGGACGACGCCTCCTTCGAGGCCTCCGCCTCCAATCGAGAGGTGAGCTTCGAAGCGGCGTCGGATTGTCCGTATCGAGGCCATCATGGCCCCCTCAGGAGTGCCTTCGACAACGTGTTGCGGAACGCCATCCGCCATACCGCCGACGGCACCGCGGTCGAGGTGTCTTTGAGCCTCGGTGAAGCCGCAGCCGTGATCACGATTCGAGATCACGGCTGTGGCGTGCCGGAGGAGCACCTCGAGTCGCTCTTCGAGTCCTTTTCGCGGGTCACCGACGCGCGCGAGCGATCGACCGGTGGCGCCGGTCTTGGCCTCGCCATCGCCCGACGCGCGATCGAGGTCCATGGAGGGAGCGTCGACGCCCAAAACCATCCCGACGGCGGCCTCGAAGTGACGATCCGCCTTCCCGTCACGATCGCTTGAATCCGATCCCGGTCCCGATCCCGTTGCCGAAAGCAAGGGAGCAGCCGAGCTCGGGGGCAGGGGGCGGCGACGAAGTAAATGCTGGAACAGGAATGACGAAAGTGGTGTTGAAAGCCCCCGCCCGGAATGCGAGACGCCCGAACCACAATAGCGTTTCATTCGGTCACGAAAAAGGGCGGGACATGTCCCGCCCCTGCAGGTCGATATCTTGGAATGTCAAACGACGATGTTGACCAACCGTCCGGGAACCACGATCACCTTTTTCGGCTCCTTGCCGTCGAGGAACTTCTGCGCGTTCTCCGAGCTCAACGCGAGACGCTCGAGCTCGTCTTTGTCGGCGTCGCGTGATACCTGCAGCTCGGCTCGTTTCTTGCCGTTGACCTGGACGACGATGGTGACCGTCTCGTCCTGCGCCAGCTCGGGATCCCAGCCTGGCCACTCGGCGTGGGCGATCAGCTCTTCCTCGCCGAGGCGCTGCCACAGCTCCTCACAGATGTGGGGGGCGTAGGGCGAGAGCAGGCGGAGGAAGGCACCGATGACCTCCCTTGGCAGTGTCCCGGTGCTGGTGGCGTCGTTGGTGAAGATCATCATCTGGGCGATGGCGGTGTTCATCTGTAGCGTTTCGGTGTCCGACGTCACCTTCTTGATGGTCTTGTGCAGTGTTCGCTGGAGCTCCGGTTCCGACGACGCGGGCGCAACGGTGAGCTTCGCATTGAGCTCACCGCTCTTCTCGTCGACAACCAGCCGCCAGACCCGCTGCAGGAAGCGGTTGACGCCCTCGACGTCCTTCATTTGCCACGGCTTCTGGACCTCGAGCGGACCCATGAAAAGCTCGTACAGCCGCATCGCATCGGCGCCGTAGGCCTCGATGACCTCGTCCGGGTTGACGACGTTGAGCTTCGACTTGGACATCTTTTCGACCTGGGCCTCGAGCTCGACCTCGCCGCCATTCGCGAAGAACCGGCCGTCGCGCTCCTCCACGTCCGACGGGTGGTAGTACTTGCCGCCTGCGTCTCGGTACGAGTAGGCGAGGATCATGCCCTGGTTGAAGAGCTTGGTGAATGGCTCCTCGGTGTGGACGTAGCCGCAGTCGAAGAGCACCTTGTGCCAGAAGCGTGCATACAGGAGATGGAGGACGGCGTGCTCGACGCCACCGACGTAGAGGTCGACCGGCATCCAGTAGTTTTCGGCTTCTTGCGACCAGGCCTCGCGCTCGTTTTGAGGATCGAGGTAGCGCAGGTAATACCAGCACGAGCCCGCCCACTGCGGCATGGTGTTGGTCTCGCGCGTCGCGGTGCGCCCGTCTGGCAGCTCGACTCGTAGCCACTCGTCGCCGGCACGGGCCAGCGGCGGGCGGCCGTCGTCGGTCGGTTTGTACTCGTCGATGACCGGCAGACCCACTGGCAGCGCGTCCTCGGGGAGCGGTACCACCTCACCGTCGTCGGTGTGGGCCACCGGGAACGGCTCGCCCCAGTAACGCTGACGGGAGAAGAGCCAATCGCGCAGGCGGTACTGAACCCGTCCCTCGCCAAGGCCCTGATCGGACAGCCAGGCTGTGATCTTGGCGATCGCGTCGGGCACCTTGAGACCGTCGATCGAGAAACCGTTCTTGCCGGTCGAGTTGACCAGGACGCCGTCGACATTGTCAACGAAGGCGGCCTCTTCAATCGGCACATCCGAGCCCGATACCACCTCGACGATTGGCAGGTCGTACTCGCGCGCGAACTCGTGGTCGCGCTCGTCGTGCCCCGGCACCGCCATGATGGCGCCGGTGCCGTAGCCCATGAGCACGTAGTCGGCAACCCATATCGGGATCTTCTCGTCGTTGACCGGGTTGATCGCAAAGGCGCCGGTGAAGACGCCGGTCTTCGCTTTCGCGAGATCGGTCCGGTCGAGATCGGTCTTCTGTGCCGCCTCGGCGACATAGGCCTCGACCGCTTCGCGTTGCTGGTCGGTCGTCATCTCGGCGACCATCGGGTGCTCGGGGGCGAAGACGCAGTAGGTCGCGCCGAAGAGGGTGTCGGGGCGGGTGGTGAAAACGCTGAAGTCCATGCCGAGCCGGTCGATAGCGAAGACGACGTCGGCGCCGTGACTCTTGCCGATCCAGTTGCGCTGCATCTCCTTGACGCTCTCTGGCCAATCGACCTGATCGAGGTCGTCGAGCAGCCGCTCGGCGTAGTCGGTGATCTTGAGCATCCACTGCCGCATGAGGCGCCGCTCGACCGGGTCGCCGGTCTCGACGTAGGCGCCGTCCTTGACCTCCTCGTTGGCGAGCACGGTGCCGAGGGCGGGGCACCAGTTGACCGGCACGTCGGCCATGTAGGCGAGGCCCTTGTGGTAGAGCTGCAGGAAGATCCACTGCGTCCAGCGGTAGTAGTCGGGTGAGGAGGTGTTGACCTCTCGGTCCCAGTCGTAGGAAAAGCCGAGACGCTGAATCTGCTTGCGAAAGGTGTCGACGTTGCGTTCGGTGATGGCCGCGGGGTGGAGCCCCTCACGGACGGCGGCGCGCTCGGCCGGAAGCCCGAATGCGTCCCACCCCATCGGGTGGAGGACGTTGAAACCCCGGGCGCGCTTCATGCGCGCCATGACGTCGGTCGCGGTGTAGCCCTCGGGGTGGCCGACGTGGAGGCCGGCGCCGGAGGGGTAGGGGAACATGTCGAGCACATAGTACTTGGGCTTCGAACGCAGCTCGTCGGGCTCGGACGGCGTCCGAAACGTGCGACGCTCTGCCCAGATCTCCTGCCACTTGGGCTCGATGATCGACGGTTGGTAGGTGTGCTCCGCCATGTGCTCCTCTCAAGGTTCGCCCCTTGGGCGGACCCGGCGTATTCTACGCATCTCCTGCCTCCGATACCAGTCGCACAGCCCCCGCGCCCGTGCCCGCTGCCGTTTCCGTGCCCGAATAGGTCTCGACGTCCTGAAGGCTTGAAGTCCTGATGGCCACCCACCCCCGCGGATTTCGGAACTGGCTGGTCCTCACGCCCTCAAGCCCTCACGCCCTGTATCCATGGCATAATCACCCCCGGCGGCGAGACAAACCGCCCCGACACCCACCGCCGAAGGAGACGGCACAGATGAAAGGCACCGAACACGTCAAAGGCTTGAAGGCCAAGGCCAAGGCCCTCGAGGACAGCTTCTTCGCGAGGGAGAACGAGCGAATCCTCCAGGAGCTGCGCGCCGCCGGCGCGCGCGAGGAGAAGAAGAGAGAGTTCCGAGAGTATCTCAATATCGACAACGATGAGATCATCAATGCGCTCGTCGACCTCGAGGTCGAGCCCGAGACCCTGATCGCCTTTTCGCTGGTACCGTTGGTCGAAGTGGCGTGGGCCGACGGCGAGATCCAGGCGAAGGAGCGCGACGCCATCATCAATGCGGCCATGGAGCGCGGCGTCGAGGAGGGCAGCCCGACCTGCGATCTCCTCAAAAACTGGCTGCAGACCAAGCCGGACCCGAAGCTGCTCGAGGTCTGGAGGGGTTACATCGATGAGCTCAAGCCATCTCTCGGCGAACGGGCCAGAGCACATCTCAAAAGCGGCACCATGGGCCGCGCCCGCGCGATCGCCGAGGCCGCAGGCGGCTTCCTGGGTGTCGGCTCGATTTCCGCAGCGGAACGGCAGATGCTCGACGAGCTCGAGTGGGCCTTCGATTGAGGTCTCCCGCGGCGCGACAAACAATCCGAAACCTCTCGCTGCTGGTGGTTGTGACTGTGGGGGTCGCGACCGTTGGGGCGGAAGAGACTCTGGGTTTTCCTCCAGTCGTCGAGGTCCTCTCGGAAACCAGCGTTCCAGGCGATCTCGAAGTCGACCGCACCTTGGTTGGGGGCTTGTCCGGTCTGGCCTACGACCCCGCGTGTGATCTGTATTACGCGGTGTCCGACGATCGCGGGAGCATCGACTTTCCTCGCATCTATACCCTGAAGATCCAACTCGTCGGTGAGACTGTCGAGGCACAATTCCTGGGGGCGACCCTGCTTCGCGACTTCGACGGCGCGCCCTTCGAGCGCGGCGACCTCGACCCGGAGGCCATTGCTCTGAGCGATGACGGGACGCTGTACCTCGCTGCCGAGGGTGTGCCCCATCGGGGCATTCCTCCGATGGTGGCACGCTTCGGTCTCGACGGCTCGATTCGAGAGGTCATCGATCTGCCGGATCACTACCTGCCGGCTGGCGAGGGCGCTCGCGGAGTCCGCGACAACCACGGCTTCGAAGGGCTCTCGCTGACTCCGGATGGAAGGACGCTCTTCGTCGCAACCGAAAGCGCACTTTTGCAGGATGGCCCGGCGGCCGATCTGGAGAGGGGCAGCCTGGCGCGGCTGCTCGAAATCGATGTCGCGTCGGGGCGGGTCAAGGGCGAGTACCTCTATGCGGTCGACCCCGTCCCCGATGTGCCGATTCCGTCCACCGCCTACGCGAGCATCGGGGTGTCGGAGATCCTGGCACTTGGGAACCGCGGGCTGCTTGTCGTCGAGCGCTCCTTCTCCGCCGGAGTCGGCAACCGGGTGAGGCTGTATCACGTGAGCTTGCGCGGCGAACATGGCATCACAGGCGTGGAGAGTATCCGCGATCTGGGTCGTCCTCAGCCCCAGCCGGTTCGCAAATCCCTGGTGGCCGATCTCGAAGATCTCGGGGTCGACCCCGACAACATCGAAGGCATGGCTCTCGGCGCGAGTCTTCTGGGCGGGCGGAAGCGGATGCTGGTCCTGATTTCGGACAACAACTTCCAACCCTCGGTGCAGTCGAATCAGATTGTGGTGCTGGCGGCGTCGAATGTCCTGGGGCCGGTTCCCCATGCGCCTGACGCGACGATTCACGACATCCAGGGCGCAGATCACGTCTCGCCATTTGTCGGCCGTTGCGTGTCGAGTGTCGAGGGTGTCGTGACGGTGGTTCTCGGTAGCCGTGGCGGGCAGGCGTTCTGGATGCAGGATCCCTTGGGCGACGGTGATCCGAAGACGTCGGAGGGACTGTTCGTGACGACACCGGATGGTCTACCGCTGGTCGAGACCGGCGATCGGATCCGCCTCTGGGGCCGCGTCGAGGAGCGGTCCTGGGGCCTCGAGCTCCCGGTCACGCGGCTCTTTGCGAGCGACCTGCGTCTCGAGGCGAGGCGGCAAGCGATGCCTCGGCCAGTGGTGATCGGACAGGACGGGTTGGAGATCCCGCAGCCGGAGGTCGCTTCGGTGCGTCTCGAGACCTTCGATCCTGACCTTTTTGCGGCTGACGCCTTCGAGAGCCTCGAGGGAATGCTGGTGCGGGTCGAAGAGCCGGTGGTGGTGGGTCCAACCTCGAAATACGGTGAGGTTGTCGTGCTGGCGGACGGCGGCCGGAAAGCGGAGCAGCGAACCGAGCGGGGTGGTATGAAACTGCTCGGGGAGAACAGCAACCCGCAGCGGATCATCATCGACGACCGGCTGGTTGCCGACCCACCGCCCTTGCGGACCGGCGATCGGCTGACCGGAGCCGTTGATGGAATTCTCCATTACAGCTTCGGCAGCTACAAACTGTTCAACCTTGGGCCCTTGCCGGAAGCTCGCAGCGCAGGCCTGGCCGCAGGTAGGACGACCTTGAGGGGCGATGCCGCCCACATGACGGTCGCTTCATTCAACCTCGAGAATCTTTCCGCGGTCTCCGACGACGAAGAGTTCGCGAAGCTCGCAGCGATCATCGCCGACAACCTCGGTGAGCCCGACATCGTCGCCGTGCAAGAGGTGCAGGACGACACCGGCCCGGATGATGACGGCACGGTCTCCGCGGCGCGCACGCTGTCGCGGCTGGTCGAAGCCATCGAGGCCGCGGGAGGGCCGCGCTACGTCAGCCGGTCGATCGATCCGGTGGACGGCGCGGACGGAGGTCAAGCTGGCGGCAACATTCGCAACGCGTTCCTCTTCAACCCCTCTCGTGTTCGCTTCATCGACCGGCCGGATTGCGGAGATGACTCTGAATCTGCGGTGAGCGATGGTCCTTCCCTGACCTGCAGCCCCGGCCTTGTCGATCCGGGCCATCGGGCTTTTCAGCCGCGGGAGGAGGGGCGCTCGGGCAGTCGCAAGCCTCTTGTCGGTGAGTTTCGATTTGCCGGCGAATCCATCTTCCTGGTGAATCTCCACCTGAGATCGAAGGGAGGTGACGACCCGATCTTCGGCCGCCGGCAGCCTCGCCTGGAAGGCTCGAGGGCACGTCGCACCGAAGAGGCGGAAGTGGTGGCGACCTTTGTCAAAGAGCTTCTCGACCGCCACCCTTCGGCTCGAGTGGTCGTGCTCGGTGATCTCAATGATTTCGAAAACACCGAGCCGCTCGAGGTCCTGGGGGCGGCGGGCCTCGAAGACCTCGTCAAGAGGGTGCCCAACGAGGACCGGTACTCCTTTGTCTACCGCGGCAACTCGCAGGTGCTCGACCACATTCTGGTCAGCGAGAGCCTGTCCGAAGGAGCCGAGGTCGAGATGGTACACGTCAATGCCGAGTACCCGGCATCCGATCGCGCCTCCGACCACGATCCTGTCATCGTCCGCTTGTCGATTGGGCGCTAAACGGTCAGCGCCTCTCGCTTCGGTGTGCGAGGTGCCACCCTTCGCATTGTCTGAAGCAAAGCCCTCCAGTCCAGAAGGTCTCACGGGCAAACAATGCGAAGAGTGACACCTGTGTCGTCGAAGCAGGAAGCGCAGCTCAATTGGCGTTCGAGTGGCACCGGAGTCTTCGATGCGGTGAGCGCGCCTCGTGTTCTGCTAGCATCTCCCCATGCCAAGTCACCTGCCCGCGGATGTCCGAGAGAAGCTGGAGCCGATTCGGCTGGTGGTGCTCGATGTCGATGGCGTGCTCACCGACGGCAGCCTCGTCTATGGCCCCGACGGAGAGGTCAACAAGGTCTTTTCCGTCCGTGACGGTCTCGCCATTCGGCTTCTTCTGCGCGCCGGCATCCAGGTCGGGGTGATCAGCGGACGGCGGAGCGAGGCGGTCGTCACGCGGTGCTCCGAGCTCGGAGTCCGATCGGAGCTCATCGTGGTCGGCTCCGGCGGCAAACCGGCCGATCTCGACCACATGGAGGAGCTCCTCCAGCTCAAGGACAGCGAGGTGGCGGCGATGGGAGACGACCTCCCGGATCTGCCGTTGCTCGCGCGCGCCGGGTTTGCTGCCTGCCCGACCGACGCGGTGCCCGAAGTGATCGCCGCCTGCGATCTCGTCTGCGGTGCCGAAGGCGGACGCGGGGCGGTCCGTGAGCTCGCCGAGGTCGTCCTCAAGGCCCAGGGTCGCTGGACCGAGCTCGTGAGCGAGTGGGTCACGCCGGGGCTACAGCGAGCATGAGACAGTACCTGGATCTTCTCGAGCACGTCCTCGAACACGGGGTGGTCAAGGACGACCGCACCGGCACGGGCACGAGGAGCGTCTTCGGCTACCAGATGCGTTTCGATCTCCGGGATGGCTTTCCGGTGCTGACCACCAAGAAGCTCCATCTGCGGTCGATCATCCACGAGCTCCTGTGGTTCCTGGCCGGCGACACCAACGTCAACTACCTGCACGAGAACAAGGTGACGATCTGGGACGAGTGGGCCGACGAGAACGGTGATCTTGGCCCGATCTACGGCCGCCAGTGGCGAGCGTGGCCGACACAGGGCGGAGACAGCATCGATCAGATCGAAAGGCTGATCGAGGGGATTCGCAGCGACCCGGATTCGCGCCGGCACATCGTTTCCGCTTGGAACGTCGCCGAGATCGAAGACATGGCGTTGCCTCCCTGCCACTGCCTTTTCCAGTTCTGGGTTGCAGAAGGAGGCCTCTCGTGCCAGCTCTACCAGCGCAGCGCCGATCTCTTTCTGGGGGTGCCGTTCAACATCGCATCCTACGCCCTCTTGACGATGATGGTAGCTCGTGTTTGCGGCCTCGAGGCGCGTGAGTTCGTTCATGCGTTCGGCGATGTTCACCTCTACAGCAACCACATCGAGCAGGCGCGAACGCAGATCGAGCGCGAGCCCCGTGCGCTGCCAACGATGCACATCGACCGCACCCCCGAGAGCATTCGTGATTTCGGCTTCGACGATTTCAGGCTCGAGGGCTACGACCCCCACCCCCACATCAAGGCGCCGATCGCGGTGTGACGATGACGGTTTCACTGATCGTCGCCGTGTCGTCCAACGGGGTCATCGGGCGCGATGGCGGGCTGCCGTGGTATCTGCCGGCCGACCTGAAGCATTTCAAACGGACCACGATGGGGCACCACCTGATCATCGGGCGCCGCACCTGGGATGAAGTCGGGAAACCACTCCCCGGTCGAACGATGGTCGTGGTGACTCGCAGCAAGAAGTTCGCGCCCAACGGTGCGCAGGTGGTGCGATCGGTGGAGCAGGCGCTCGAGGTGGCGGTAAAAGACGAAGAAGCGTTCATCGGTGGGGGCGCGCAAATCTATCGCATCGCTCTCGCACGGGACCTGGTCGATCGCATCTATCTGACACGGATCCACGCCGAGGTGGAGGGAGACACGATCTTCCCCGAGATCGATCTGGACGAGTGGGAGCTGGTCTCGGAAGAGCACCACGATGCCGACGAGAAGAACGAGTTCCCGTACAGCTTCCTGATCTACGAGCGCGAACGCTGATCTCGACCCAACCACCGTGCTTGGTTTTCAACCACCAAGACACCAAGGGCACCAAGAAATCACAAAAAGGTCTTATTGAGTTTTGTTGACTCATCGGATGGCGGGCCGCTCAGTGGTGCGCATTCGTTGCGTCCTTGAGCCTTCGCCTCGTGATGACACAAGAAACACGTGGCGTTCTTGAGGACGTGGTGGTGCATCGAGCCGACCCGGCTAGCTCACGACGGTGCCTGGAGGGACCTCTTCGTCTGGTGACAGCAGGAACGGTGCGCCCTCCAGGTTGGCGGCCAAGAGCATGCCCTGCGACTCGACGCCCATCAGCTTGGCCGGCTTGAGGTTGGCGACAACGACGATCTGGCGGCCGACGAGATCCGCGGCCTGGTAGCGTTCGGCGATGCCCGCCACGAGCTGGCGAAGCTCGGGCTCGCCGAGGTCGACCATCAGTCGCACCAGCTTCTTCGACTTCGGCACCTGTTCAGCCTCGCGGATGGTGCCGACAACGAGCTTTGTTTTGAAGAAGTCGTCGATCGTGATGAGGTCGTCCTCGGGTGACTGCGCGGTGTCTTTTGCTTCTGTGTCCATCTGCAGCTCCTTGACGTAGGCTTTGATATCGACTCTCGGAAAGAGGGCTTCAGTCGTGCCGATCGACGTTCCTTCGGCCAGCCCTCCCCAACTGGCAGCTCCGGCGAGGTTCCGCGCCATGTCGTCGACTCCGAGTTGCTGTCGGAGTTTCCCGGCGATCATCGGCATGAAAGGCTCGACCATCAACGCCGTAATCCGAAGCCCTTCGAGCGAGACGTAGAGAGTCGTCTCGAGGGCGCCACGCCCCTCCTCGCCCTCCTTGGCGCGGGCCCACGGCTGTTGCTCCTGGATGTTGCCGTCGATGGCCTTGAGGAGCGTCCAGGCGGCCTCGAGCGCGCGGTTGGGTTCTGCGTTGTCCATGTACTCTCGGTAGCCGGCAACTGCAGCAACGGCGGCGGCTGGAACCGGACCAGCCTTCGCGACGGGGGGCACCTTGCCCTCGAGATAGCGGCCGGTCATCGAGAGCGTGCGCGAAGCGGTATTGCCGAGTGCATTGGCGAGGTCCGCGTTGAAGCGCTCGAGGAAGGCCTCGTCCGAGAACGAGGCGTCCTGGCCGAAGGTCATCTCGCGGGCCAGGAAGTAGCGCAGCGAGTCGGCGCCGAATCGCTCGATGAGGTTGTCGGGGCGCACGACGTTGCCGATCGATTTCGACATCTTGGCCTCATCGCGCAGCCACCAGCCGTGACCGAAGATCTGCTTCGGCAGTGGGAGACCGGCCGACATCAAGAACGCCGGCCAGTAGACGCAGTGAAAGCGCAGAATGTCTTTTCCGACCAGATGCATCGTTGCCGGCCAGAACTCTTCGTAGAGCGCCTCGTCGTCAGAGCCGAAACCGAGGGCCGAGATGTAGTTGGTCAGCGCGTCCAGCCAGACGTACACCACATGCCCCTCGTCGCCGGGGTAGGGAACGCCCCATTTCAGGGAGGTGCGGGAGATCGAGAGGTCCCTGAGACCGCTCTCGACGAAGCTCACGACCTCGTTGAAGCGAGTCCGGGGACGGATGCAGGCTGGGTTTTCGCGATACCACCGGAGCAGTGGTTCCTGATAGGCGGAGAGACGGAAGAAGTAGCTCGGCTCGGACAGCCGCTCGACGGCGCGCCCGCTCTCGATGTCGTGCCCATCCTCGACCTGCGAGTCGGGGATGAAGGCCTCGTCGGCGGCGAGGTACCAGCCCTCGTACTCGCCCTCGTAGATGTCGCCGGAGGCGGTGATTCGGCGGATGATCTCGGCCACCGCCCGCTTGTGACGAGGCTCCGAGGTGCGGATGAAGTCGTCGTGCGAGATCTCGAGGGTCTTCCACAGCGAGTGGTAGCGCGCCACCACCCGATCCGCGAGCTGAATGGGTTCGATGTCCTGGCCCCTGGCGGCCTTCTCGATCTTCTGGCCGTGCTCGTCGGTGCCGGTGAGGAAGCGTACGTCCGCGCCGGCCAGCCGTTTGTAGCGGGCAAAGATATCGGCCATGACCGTCGTGTAGATGTGCCCGATATGGGGCATGTCGTTCACGTAGTAGATCGGCGTGGTGATGTAGTAGCGCTCGCTCACGAAGCCTCCGGCGCAGTCCGCGGACGGGGAAGGATACCATCCTCGAAGCCATCTCCGTGCCCGTCTCCAAAAGATGCGGGTACGGAAACGGAGACGGAGACGGATTCAATGAAGACTTCAGTATGATGCATGCCTATGAGACGCCGTAACATCTGGTGGTGGCTCTACCAGCCGTACAAGTGCCTGGTCTTCGCGCCGGTGGTGGGGCTGGTCACCGCCGTGCTGTCGGTCCTCGCCATGGTCTCCAGTTTCGTGCTTCCCTCACGGACGGTGGGCCGCTTCACCGCCGTGCCGTGGGCGCGGATCCTGGCATCCATGACACCGATGAGGGTTCGGGTCGAGGGGCGCGAAAACATCGATCCCCATCAGTCGTATGTCATCGCCTCGAACCACCAGAGCCAGTACGACATCCTGGTCCTCTACGGTTGGCTCGGGGTCGATTTCAAATGGGTGATGAAGCAGGAGCTTCGCTCGGTGCCCGGCATCGGCATGGCCTGCAGCAGCCTCGGCCACATCTTCATCGATCGCTCGAATCACACGGCCGCCATGGCCTCCCTCGAGCAAGCCAAGAAGAAGATCGTCGACGGGACATCGGTGATGTTCTTTCCCGAAGGTACTCGCAGCCGCGACGGCAAGCTCAAAAACTTCAAAAAGGGCGCGTTCCGCATGGCGCTGGATCTCGAGCTGCCGATTCTCCCGTTGACCGTGACGGGCACTCGCAACGTCCTTCCCGCGGACACCTCGGACCTGATGCCGGGCTCGGCTCGCCTGATCATCCACCCTCCGGTTTCGGTGGCTGGCAAGACCGCCGACGATTGCCCGGACCTCGCCAACGAGGTCCGCGAAATCATCGCGGCCGCACTTCCGCGCGATCAGGTCTGATCTTCTGTGACGGTCGACGGTCGGTTACTCGGACTGCGAATCCAGACCCTGGCGTGACCGATGGACCGCAGCTCTGACTGCCGACAGCATCGCCTTGCGGCGCTGGTCGTCGAGCTGCTCGAGGGGCTTCGGGTCGACCTCTTCTCCCATCTCTTCGCCGACCCGACGGTGAACGAAGAACAGCTGGTCGAGCAGTTCCGGGGCTTCCTGCTCGGCCGAGGTGTAGATCGAGCTCGTGTTCTGCGGTGCTCCGTGACCGCGTTTTTCAGCCAGCCGATGGACCCTCTCGTGCAGGATCTCATGCATCGTGCGACGCAGACTCTCGAGCAAACGGAGACGGCGCGATCTTTGCGGTACCATCGCTCTCTCTCTCCTCATCTGCCCTCCATGGGGACAATGTCGCACCCAGGGGCGTTCACTTTCTGTGCGCCAGGTCACAAAAAAAACACCCGGACATGTGTCCGGGTGCAAAAAAAGTCGTTTATTTGAAGAGGCTTAGCGAGAGGAGCCTTCTTCGTTGGAAGCCATCTTCGCGCCAGCATCGGCAACCTGCTCCGAAGAGCTTTCAGAGCTGCCCTTGTCGCAACCCGCCTTGGAGGCGGAGGTCGCGCAGGTGGCGCCGGCGGTCTTGGTCACGCTCGCGTAAGCCGCCTGGGCAGTCTTTTCGCAGCCCGTCTTGGCGTGGGTCGCGTCGTAGGAAGCCTTGGCCACAGCGTGGGTTGCGGCCGTCTCAGACGTCTTGGCGCAGCTGGTCTCGGCATAGACGGCCTCGTATGCGGCCTTCTGCGCGGTCTTGCTGCAGCTCGTCGTCGCGTAGCTCTTGGCATAGCTGTTCTCGGCCAGGGTATTCGTGTACGCAGCCTTTGCGGTCTTTTCGCAACCCGTGTCCTCGAGCGCCTTGGCATAGGCAGCCTTGGCGGCCGACTTCGAGCAGGTGGCGCCCTCGTTGCTCGCCTGTTTCGCTGCGGCCTTCGAACAGGACGCTCCGTCGTTGCTCGCCTGCTTGGCCTCCTTGCCGTCACACGCCAGCGCGGGGTTGACGAGCAGGGCCGCGCACAGCGCCACGCCAAGTACCAACATCGTCTTCTTCATTTCCAGGCTCCTTTCAGGTGTATCTTCAGAAGAAGAATGATTCACGTTCTCAAACTTGAACTAACATAATCTTACGAATGGTCCATGTCAATGTTTCAGCGGAGCTTTGACAATTATTTTCAAGGCGCTCCCCGCCACCGAGACGGTTTGTCGACGCCGAGGCGCAGGCCGAAGAGGTATCGGCGGCCAGGTGCGGGATATCCGAGCACCTCAACGTACTCCTTGTCGAGCACGTTGAGGACCCGTCCGGTGATCTCGACCCCGTTCCACAGGCTGTAGGCGAGAGCGATCTCCCCGGTCGTGTAACTGGAAGCCCGTGAGCGTTCAAATGTGATCGCTTCGATGTCGTCACGGGCGCCGACGTAGAGAACGGTGAAATCGCCGCTCAGGTGCTTTGAGAAATTGCCGTGGACGGTCCACGAGCCGCTCCAATCCGGGCGTCGCAGGAGCGGGAGGCCACTGTCATCCTCGGTGTCGAGGTAGGTCGCCTGGATGAACGACGCGCCCCTTCCGCCGAGCGATTGGGTCCAGGAGATCTCAGCCCCGCGAATGGTCGCCGCACCGATATTGTGGTTCTGATAGGTCACGAAATCGAACTCGATGAGGTTGTCGAGGTCGGTGGAGAAGGCAGTCAGCTCCCAGCGCGAAGCACCCGTCTTGCTGGTGAAGGTCAGCCCGAGGTCGGTGGACGACGAGGTTTCAGACTCCAGGTCCGGGTTTCCGGAGAGGGGATAGTAGAGCTCGCCAATGGAGGGGGGACGGAATGCCTTGCCGTAACCTGCGGTGAACTCGACCGTGTCCGAAAGGCGCCAACCGAGGTCCGCCCGCGGCGAGGTTTCCGAACCCCACTGCTCGGCGTCGTCCCATCGGACGCCGAAGAGGAGACGGAGCTTGGCGCTGAGCTTCCACACGTCCTGGAGGAAAAAGCTCGTGACCTCCACCTCCTCGGCATCCAGGTTGGGACCGAGGTTGGTCTCGTTCGTCACCTCGTCGGATCGCCACTCACCGCCCCAGCTGAAGCTATGGCTGCCGAGGTCGTGGTTCGATGCGAGCCGCGCCTGGGTGGACGTGCTCTCGGTGGTGGAATCAGTCACCCAGGCGTCGTCTGGGTCGATGAAATCGAAGGTCGAGTCGATCTGTGATCCGATGAGCTCAAGCGACCAGCGGTTGCCGATGTGCCAGCTGAACGGCACTGCGATCAGGGTCGACTCACCGAACTGGCGGCGATCCGGCGTCGGGTCGCCGGGAGTCGCAAAGGGGATGCCGGTCTCGGTTTCGATGTTCTGCGCCAACACCCCGAGGCGGCTGCGCCGTTTGCCGAAGCTGATGCCGGCCGTGACCAGGAACTGGCGGCTGGAGAAGTCGGAGTTCTCGACCGCGCCATCCGATTGCCGGTCGTAACCGGAAGCGTAGATGTCGAAGGTCTTGCCGCCCCAGCCGAGGTCCCCCTCGAAACGGCGCCAACTGTTGGATCCCCCCTCGCCGAAGAAGCGTCCGTTGAAGCCTCCCTGAGCACGTTGCGAGCGGAGATTGATGACGCCGCCCACCGCGTCGGCGCCCCACAGTGCGGAGTACGGGCCACGCACGACCTCGACCTGGCTGAGCCCGGCGGTGGCCAGCCGGCTCCAATCGAAGCCCCCGAAGAACGCCGAGTTGAGTCGAACGCCGTCGAGCATCACCAGGCTCTGGTTGGAGCCCGTGCCTCGGATGAAGATCGAGCTCAGCTTGCCCTCGTCGCCCGATCCGACCACTGTCAGCCCAGGCACTCGGCGCAGCATATCCACCACCCGGTCGGCCTGGGCGTCGTCCATCTCGTCGCGGGTGACGACGGTAACCGCGGTCGGTGCCTTGTCGATTTCCGTCTCGACGCCGGTGGCGGTGACTGTCACCTCGTCCGAGAAGGAGGGCTTCTGAGGGTTCTGCGGTATCGGCGGGTACTGTGCCGAAGACGGGTGCGCGATCAAACCCGACAATCCGGCAAAGAGGGTGATCAGTTGGAGCTTGAAAATTCGTGGCGACATTTGAAACCTCCCGTTTCCTCGCGACCAGTCTTCAGAACGGCAGGTCTCCTGGCTCCCGGATCGATCGCAGCCGCTCGCCTTCCCAATCGGTCAACTCTCTCGAATCGGATCGATCAGTGGCAGTGTGAGCGGCCCGTCCCCGGTCACAGTGGCGGGGGCCGCGCCGGATTTCCACCGGCTTCCCTTCACCGTCCCGTTGACTGCCACCCTACGACCGCCCTCCGCCCGCGTCAACCTGTGCCCTGAGTGAGACGCGCGTTGGGGCGTTGACGACACCGGTGCCACCTTTCGCATCGTCTTCAGGATGATCCCGACAGGTACGCAGAGATGAAAATGCGAAAGGTGGCACCTGACTCGCCGAAGCGAGAAGCGCTTACCGGGTCAATGCGCCTCCTCCCAATTCCTCCCGGTCCCGACGTCGACCACCAACGGAACGGACAGCTCCATCGCAGAGACCATCTCGTCCTTCACCATTTCCCCAACCTCGTCGACGCGGTCTTCATCGACTTCGAGCAACAGCTCGTCGTGAACCTGGAGCAGGAGGAGCTGACCGGGAAACTCGGCCCGCAGCCGGGCGTCCACGGTCAGCATTGCTTTCTTGATGAGATCGGCGGCACTGCCCTGCACCGGGGTGTTGATGGCGACCCGCTCCGCCGCTGCGCGTGCCGCGAAGTTGCCACTCGAGAGATCGGGCACCGGTCGTCTGCGGCCCATGAGCGTCTCGACATATCCCTTGTCCGCGGCTTCGTCCAGGGTGCGTCGGCGGTAGTCTTCAATCTCGGGAAAGCGCTCCTTGTAGCGTCTGATGTACTCGGCCGCTTCGGCGCGAGAGATGCGCTGGGTCTGCGCCAGACCAAAGGCGCTCTGACCGTAGACGATGCCGAAGTTGACGGCCTTGGCGATGGTTCGCATCTCCCGGGTGACCTCGTCGGACGGCACCTCGAAGAGGCCCGCCGCGGTCTCGGGGGGGGGGG
>JBFFBV010000001.1:0-119801 GCA_041560205.1 Candidatus Sulfomarinibacter sp. | reverse complement strand
CACCCACCCACCCGGATACAAGACGCACCCACCACAACCACCCACGCAGATTCAAGAAGCAGGAGCCTCTTCATCCAGCACGCAGGTCTTGGGGTAGGTGGGTGGCCCTGTGTCCTGCATCTTGCATCTTGTATCTGGGTGGCGGGGTGGGTACCTGTATACTCCCCCGCGATGACGATGTTGGCGGAACACGAATCGTTGGGTCCACCTGTCGAGTTGGAGGTCTTTTCCGGACCCCTCGACCTGCTGTTGCACCTCATTCGGAAAAACGAGGTCTCGATCTACGACATCCCGATCGTCAGCATCTGCGACCAGTATCACGAGCACCTCAGGGAGATGCAGGAGCTCGATCTCGACATCGCCGGTGACTTCCTGTGGATGGCCTCGTGGCTGCTCCACCTGAAATCGAAGATGCTGCTGCCCCAGTCCGTGAAAGGCGAGGAGGATCCGCGCGAAGAGCTCGTCGAACGCCTGCTCGCCTATCGTCGGGTCAAGCAGCTCGCCTCGTATCTCCACGACAGCGACATCGTCCGCCGTTGCGTTTGGCCGGCGGAAGTCACATCTGCGGTCGAGCAACCGACCGAGGTCGAGCTCGATTGGGAGGACGTCGATCTCCGGCTCCTCGCCCAGACCTATCTCGACGTCATGCAGCGCTTCGAAGCTTCGCACCCGCCGCCGCTCGAAGTTCTGCCGCTCCGCTACAAGGTCGAGGAAAAGATGAAGGAGGTCTACCACCGGGTCAGGACCGACGGTCTGGTCCCTCTGTTGCGACACCTGAACTCGCGCTCGGATCCCGAAGAGGTGGTGGCGGTCATCGTCGCCGCGCTCGAACTCGTGCGTTTGCGCGGAGTTTTTGCGGAACAGCGCGAGGCCTTCACCGAGATCTATTTGCGACCGGGCGACCGCGAGCTCAGCGCCCGGGAACTCCTGCATCGAGGAGCAAGCGACAGTGGATAGGGAGACCCTGACCGCCGGCGTGGAGGCCATCCTGTTGACCGCCGGCGGACCGGTCACGGTGTCCGCCCTGGTCGAGGCCATCGACGATTCGGATGCAGATCCAGGCACGATCGAGGACGTCCTCGCCTCAGTCGCAACGTCCTGGGATCGACCGGATAGCGGGCTCCGTCTCGAGCACGTGGCCGGCGGCTGGAGGTGCATCACACCGGCCGAGCTCGACGGCCTGCTGCGGAGCTACCACGGCATCGTCGCACGCCAGCGCCTTTCCCAGGCCGCGCTCGAGGTGCTCGCGATCGTGGCCCACAGGCAGCCGGTGACCCTCCCCGAGATCAACTTCATCCGCGGCACCAACTCGGCAAGCGTGGTGCGGACCCTCCTCGAAAGGAAGCTCCTGCGGTTGGCCGGACGCAAGAAGGTGGTTGGCAAGCCGTTCCTCTACCGGACCTCGAAGGAGTTCCTCGTTCACTTCGGGCTCGATCGTCCGGAGGACCTGCCCGACCCCGAGGAAATGGTCAAGGACGAGACCTCGAGCGGCGTGCTGAGCGAATGACCCGGGCCGTCAATCGTTGCTGACGATCTGCGCTGGGCTTCCCGGCCACAACGCGCTGCCGATGTCACCCGCCAGGCGACGGATCCTGCGCTCGAGAGCATCGAAGGCCCATTGCCGGGTGACCTCGACGAGGAGGGCTCCCGCCAGGATGGTTGTGGCCGCGGCCGCCAACCCGGCTACGAGGCCGGTGGCGATCCAGACGGAGGCCGCAATGAAGAGAACGGCCGCAACACCTGTCGCGTGCGCGGCGTGGGTTTCGACCGGTTGGCAGTGCAGAATCAGCTCCCAAAGGTCGGGCCGATGCACGAGCTGCACCGTCACATTCTCGTCCACATCTCGCGGGATGATGCCGAAGACACGGGTCTGCCAGGGCAAAATGGCCCGCCACTTCCACTCCCCGGTACGGACAGCGGTCAGTTTCGAGTGCCGAAAGGCCTCGGCGACCGCACTCGCGATTTCGAGCGGCTGGGCCCCGGCCGGCACCTGATAGGCGAGGAGGATCGGATTCTCCGGCTCCTTGCGGGCCATTTCAGGCAGCCAGATCGTGAACTGCAGCATCAATCGATTATCGGTGGAGAAGGTCTCCGCGGTCAAAGGCGGGCGAGGGCTTCGAGCTCCGCGCGGAAGGCGGGAGATATACTCGAAATCGGTCGACTGGGAGGCGAGGATGAGCGACAGCAGGACCCAGCCCAAGACGCGCGTCGTGATGATGCCGCGTGACACCAACCCTGCGGGCACGATCTTCGGAGGGGTGATCCTCTCGTACATCGACCAGGCCGGCGCGGAGGAGGCCCTCAATCACGGCGCGCAGCGGGTCGTGACCGTGGCCATGAAAGAGGTCGTGTTCCTCGAACCGGTGTTTGTCGGTGACCTGGTCTCCTTCTACACGGAATTCCAGCGATGCGGCAGGACGTCGATCACCGTCCGCGTCTGGGTCACGGCCGCACGCCACTGGGACCGGCGCGAAGAAGTCCAGGTCACCGAGGCCGAGATCACCTACGTCAACATCGACGCCGATCATCGGCCTTCGCCCCTGGAGCCATCGGCAAACGATGCGTGACCGTGCATCGGTGATCGCGGACCTGCTTCGGCGCGCAGTGGACGCCGGAGTCGCTCCCGGGGCGGTGGCCGAGTGGGGGAGAGCGGGTGGGTCGATCGAGCGCCACGTGATCGGTTCCGCATCGGTGATCCCGGAGAGGGTCGCGATGACGGAAGCGACGTGGTTCGACCTTGCATCGTTGACCAAGCCTTTGGTCACCACGACCCTTGCCCTGATCGCCTTTCGCTCGAAGGTCCTCGATCCGCGAACCCTCGTCGGCACCGTGTTGAGCGAGCTCCGCGGCACCGACGTCGCACAGCTCGACGTGGACTCCCTACTGACGCACACCTCCGGGCTTCCGGCATGGCTGCCGCTGTACTGCTTGGCGGAGGGCCGCCCGCGCCGCTTGCCGGCGTGCCTGGGCGCAATCAAGCTCGAATGTCGGCCCGGTGAGCAGGTGGTCTATTCCTGCGTCGGTTTCGTGATCCTCGGGTTGATGCTCGAGCGACTGGCCGGGGAGCGGTTGGACTCGCTCTTCCAACACGAGGTCTCGAGGCCCCTCGGACTTGAGAGTGAACTCAAATTCGATGTTGAATCTGATTCTCAATCGCTATGTGGAATCGCTCGCGAGCCACGCGTCGAGCAGCGCCTCGTTCTCGACCTCGGTCTCGAACCCGGCTGGATTCCACCAACGGGTGACGGTCGGCCCGACGATGGCAACGCGCGCTTTCTGGGTGGGGTCGCCGGCAACGCCGGGCTCTTTGGGACGGCGCGTGGAGTTCGCGAGCTCGCATCCGAGTATCTGCCGGGCGCCGGGGGGCTCCTTTCGGACGAAGAATCGGCCCACGCACGACGGTTGCGGACGAAGGGGCTGGAGCAGGGGAGGGGTTGGGGCTGGCAGCTCGCGTCAACGCCCGGCTGCTCTGCCGGCGAGTCGCTGTCGCCGGGAGCATTCGGGCACACAGGATTCACCGGGGTCTCGGTTTGGGCCGAGCCGCGGACGGGGGAGGTCTGGACGCTCCTGACGAACCGGAATCACCCGGCGCAGCGCGAAAACGATCTCGACCCGCTGCGTCGACGATTTCACGCCGTGGCATCCCTCGGTTGAGGCGGCTTGGCCTCGGATGTCGGCATGCCGACACGCTGAGCGTGTCAGGTTCGAAGCGTCGTCAATCGATTGACGGCGAAGAGGCCGGCGAGGAGGACGGGCGCCCACGCGCCGACGACCGGAGGCAGAACCTCGACCTCACCGAGCCTGCCGAAGAGTGCGGTGAGCATGAAGTAGGCGATACCGAGGGTGAGGGCGACGGCGATTCCCTGCATGGTCGTCACCCGGCGACCACCTCTGCCCAGTCCGTAGGGCAGCGCGAGAAGCACCATGACGAAGGCGGAAAGGGGATAGGCGAATTTCTGATGCCATCGCACGATGAGCTTGCTCGGACGGTAACCCGAGTCGAGGAGCTCACGGATATACGAAGCCAGCTCGCCAACCGACATTTCCGATGGACGACGGTACTCCTGGCCGAAATACGACGGTCCTTCCGAGATCTCGAGCTTCATCGGCGCGGTGATGCGTTTGAACTCGTCGGTGCCGTCGGGGAAGATCTGGCGGAACCACCCTGAATCAGCGATCCAGGCGCCGTCGATGAACCGCACGCGGCGGCTGAAGAGATAGAAACCCAAATCCATGTCCTCGTCAATGCGAAACATCGTGAAACGAATCAGGGTGTTCGAGGGATCGTCGTAACGGAGGAAGTTGTAGAGCGTCTCGCCGTCACGGGAGAGGAGCCACTGGCGATCGCTGGCGCGGTAGGTCCTGGTCGTTTCGCGACCCTTGATGCGATCGAGCAGTCGTTGGGCCTCGCGATTGGCATTCGGAACCACCGACTCGCCGAGGATCCAAAGCCCGACGGCGGCGACCGCGGCGACGAGGAGGACTGGAACGGTCAGCCGATAGAGCGAGATTCCGGCCGCCTTGAGGGCCGTCATCTCCTGTTGTCGTTCGAGCAGGGTGAGCAGGATCAGCACCGCGATCATCAGCGCGAAGGGTGTGACGTCGAGAAACACCTGCGGGACGAGATTCACGTAGTACGCGAAGATCACGCCGGCTGGAACACTGTTCCTCGCCATGTCTTCGACATTGCTGCTGAGATCCGCGACGACGTAGAGCAGCGCGGTGCTGAAGACGACCAACAGAATGGGTGGCAGGAGCCGCCGCGTGATGTACCGATCGAAGAGGGCCGGAAAACGGGTCGCATACCGTCGTCGGTGAACATGGACAGGAATGCTTCCGGTCGGTTGCCGCTCGCCGCCGATGGCTCGGACCGGTTGGCTGCGGTGTCGGCGGTCGCGAAGCCATTTGACGATTCTCGAGATCGGGTTCTCGGCCTTTTCGCGTTCGCCCAACCAACGGCCCATCCGGCTCATCAGGATGAACGCAACCAATGTCAACACGATGTTTGGCAGCCAGATGCCAAGCCAGGGGGGTACCGTGCCTTCCATGGCCATCATCTCGCCCTGGTTGTTGACCAGATAGTAGGCGAGAACCACCCCGATCGACACCACGAATCCGCGGCCCCTCCCGCCTGCACGCGAGCCGACCCCGAGTGGTAGGGCAAGCAACGCGAAGACGACACATGCGAAGGGGATGGCCAGACGCTTGTTGAGCTCGACTGCTGCGTGCCGCTCCTTGATATCCCTGTCTTCTCGATTGAATGAAACTCCGCCCACTTCATCTTCTTGAGACCTGAAATCGCCCCCACGGAGGAAATGGATCAGCTCCGCGGTGTCGCGCTCAGCCATCGCCAGCCGAAACCGCACCGTGCCGCCGCTGCTCATTTCCGGCCGGAAGAGCTGCGACCGCGTCCGATTGATGCGGTAGGTCTCCGGATTTGTCTTCGAGAACTGATGGGTCACGACATCCTCGAGGCGGATCCACTGTTCGATCTCCGGCATCTCGCCGGACGCGGCTTTGGCATCGACACCGGCGGTCACCATGCGACCGCGCTGGGCAAGGGTCAGGCGTTCCTCACCGGGGTTGCTGCTGTCAAAAAAGAGGATGTGCCGCCACTCGCCGGTGTCCTGGTTGGCATCGCGGAGGTAGAGGAGGACATTTGGCAGCTGTTCGTGAAAAACCTTCGGTTCGATTCTGCCGAGGTTTTTCGCCTCGGCAAACAGGCGCACCTTGATTTCGCGAAGATCACGCCCGGACTTCGGGATGACGAACAGATATAAATACCCGTTCAGGATCGTCAGCAAGACTCCGATGACCACGATCGGCCGCAGCAGGCGTCGAGAGGGGATACCGCCCGCCTGCATCGCCACGATCTCGTTGTCCGCATTCATCCGCCCAACGGCCAGCAGCACCCCAAACAGAAAGCTCATCGGAATCGTCAAAATGACGATGTGCGGCAGGGTCATCATGAGCACCTGAAACGCGTCGTCCAACGCGACCCCTCGAACCAGGATCTGTTCGATCAGATTGAAGATCCCCCGCATCACCACCAGAAACGTGTAGGTCACGAAACCCAGGACGGTTGGAGGTATGACCTCTCGAATCACCAGCCGATCGATGGTGCCGAAGAGCTTCACAGGGGATTCCTGCCACGTCGCGGGTTGTGCACGCTCATCCGCTCGATTCTACACCCGTGGGCCTGAGGTTGAATCGGGGAAGCAAAAGAGTCCACAGCTTTTCCTCAGGGGAGTGCTTTTCCACAGTGCGGCGGTGCTGACGTAATGTCCGATAAGTTATATTATGTAAACCTAAGATCATCAACGTCATCAAATGCGGTGATCATCCTTCTGGAATCTCCCCCACAGCTGTCACTGGTTGGTCGGTTGATCGGACGCCGCGAGGGACGATTCGAGCTCCCGGATGACCTCCCGAAGCGCCTCGATGACCTGACGAGGTTCCGGTTCGGTTTCGGTCCGAAAGGCCAAGGACAGCGAAAAAGACCTGTCGGGATTCCGGAAGCGCACCATCCACGGTTTTTGGAGACCCTCACGCGGCGCCTTGGCGGCTTCTGTTGCACCGTCTTCGTCGAGATTGGCGCGCCGTCGTCGGATTTCGGCGCGGTCGAGGCGATCCTCGACGATCTCGGCAATGAGCCGCCGCATCGCGGCTTCGTCGTCGGCTTTGGCGATCTCGAGGAGAATTCCTTTGGCGGTGATGTCGGCATGCCGACACAGGTCGCGTATCGCATCCGGTATTTGAAGGATGCGGAGGCTTTCGGTGACGGTGACCCGTGACCTGCCAACGGCTTTCCCGACCTGCTGGTGGGTGTACGAGTATTTTTCGATCAGGGTGCGGTAGCCGTCGGCCTCCTCGAATGCCGTAAGGTCCTTGCGTTGAAGGTTTTCGATCAGGGCAATCTCGAGCGCCTGCTGGTCGTTGACCGTGAGCTCGATGCACGGGACCTCGGTGAGGCCCACGGCCATGGCGGCGTGAAAACGGCGTTCGCCGGAGACGAGCTCGTACCGACCCTCCGCGAGGCGACGAACCAGGAGGGGCTCCAATACCCCGTGGGTGTCAATAGATGACTGGAGATCCTCGAGATCTCCGAGGTTCGAGCGCGGTTGGTCCTGGTTGGCGGTGATAGCGGTCGTGCGCACCATGCGGCCGATCCCCTCCCCCATCCGTTGCGCGAGCTCGTCGACGAAATGCCGATCGTGGCGCATGCGACGATTCGCCGGCAGGCCGGCTTTCGGGCGCTTACTTGGAGCCGACACGCTGCAGGACCTCCTCGCAGAGTCGATAGTACTCGTAGGCGCCACTCGACGACGGGGCGTGCTCGAAGATGCTCGAGCGGTGGGCCGGCGATTCCTCCAGACGAACGCTTTTCGTGATGAGGGTGTCGAAGACGTGATCACCGAAGACCTCCACGATCTCTTCACGCACCTGTTTGGCGAGGATCGTGCGGCGATCGAACATCGTGATGAGAACCCCGAGCATCTGGAGCTGCGTGTTGGGTCGCGCCTTGATCTTGTCGATGGTCTCCAGGAGGTCATCCGTGCCCTCCAGGGCGAAGTACGACGCCTGGATCGGGATCAACACGTGGCTGGCGGCGACCAGCGCGTTGACCGTCAACAATCCCAGGGTTGGCGGCGTGTCGACGATGACGGCGTCGAACCTTCGCCTGACCGTGTTGATGGCGTCCTTGAGGCGATACGGAGCATCGAGCTCCCCCACCAGACGCACTTCGAGCTTCGCCATCGCGATCCGCGAGGGCGCGACCCAGAGGTTGTCGCCGGGCCCTTCGCAGATGATCTGCTTCATCGGGAGGGCGCCACAGAGGACGTCGTACATGTTGCCATCGATCGAATCGAGATCGACGTTGGACATTGTCGAATTGGCCTGTGGATCGAGATCGATGAGCAGCGTGCGCAGGCCTTTTTGTGCGAGCCCGGCCGCCAGATTGATGGCGGTCGTGGTCTTTCCGACCCCGCCCTTTTGATTTGTGATGGCGATTTTCATGAGTTCTCCGAGCTGCGATCGCCTGGGATCAGATCGTTGCAGTGGTCGCAACTATAGGGGGGCCACGATTGGAGTGTCAACGCAACAAGGGTCTGGTGTGCGACGGTCGTCACATTTCGTACTCGCCCATGTCTTCGGGCCGCATGCGCTCCAGAATCGAAAGCAGGGTCTCTTCGACCGACGCCTCGGTCAAGACGGCCCGCTCGAGAACCGACGGGTCCACGAGCACATCGGCCTTGGCCCGAAGCGCGAGGGCGATGGCGTCCGACGGCCGAGAATCGACCTGGTGAATCGTCGCTTCCGAGTCGCGCAGCTGGATCGAAGCGATGAACACGCTGTCATCGAGCGAATGGATGTAGATGTGATCGACCGCGCAGCCCGCGGTCTCGAGGAGACTCTGGATGAGGTCGTGGGTCATGGGGCGAGGCGTTTCGACACCTTCGAGCTCGAGGGCGATGGAGTTGGCTTCACAGACCCCGATCCAGATCGGCAGGAAGGCGTTGCCCTCCGCGTTCTCCAGGATCACGACCGGGCTGTTCGATGTCGGGTCCATGACCAGGCCCCGGACCGTCATCGTGACCGCCGCCTTCGAATCCCTGTTCTCTGTCATTGCTCCAATGTGTCGGTGCGCGCCTCAGATGTCAAGCTGCGCCCATCACCGGCAATCGTCCATCTCGCGTGGACCGTTCGCCGAAGAGGGAGTGGGCACCCGCCCGGGTGATCCGGACATCGACGATCTCACCGACGTCCTCGCGCCCGCTCTTCGGGAAGTTCACGACCCGGTTGTCCTCTCCTCTTCCCTGCCAGTGTTCGGAGTTGCGGCGGCTGTCGCCATCGATCAAAACCGCGATCTCTCGGCCGACGAGCTCCTGGTTGAGCTCGGTGGAGACCCGATCCGTGAGGGCGAAGAGACGGTGCAGCCGATCCTTCTTGACGGTCTCGTCGACCTGTCCTTGATACTTCGCGGCAGGCGTTCGGGGACGCGGTGAGAAGGCAAAGGCAAAGACCTGCCCGAATCGGATTTCCTCCAGCAGATCCAGGGTCCGCTCGAAATGCGCCTCGGTCTCGCCCGGGAAGCCGACAATCACATCCGTCGACAGGTTGATGTCGGGGACGGCATCGCGGATCCGCCCCACGAGATCGAGGTACTCCTCCCGCGTGTACCGTCTGTGCATGCGATCGAGGATTTCGTTGGCGCCGGCCTGGAACGGAAGGTGGAGGTATCGTGACACCGTTGGGTGTTCGGCCAGTACATTGATGAGCCTGTCGCCGAAATGTCGAGGGTGCGATGTGATGTATCGAACGCGAGCCAATCCGTCGATTGCGGCGACCTCTCGCAGTAAATCCGCGAAATCGGCCCCCGATTCCGGGCACCGGTAGGCGTTAATGGTCTGGCCGAGGAGCTCGACCTCTCGCAGTCCTCTCGCCGCCAGGTGTCGAACCTCCCTGGCGACATCCGTCAACGTCCGACTGAGCTCACGACCACGCGTGTAGGGAACGACGCAGAACGTGCAGAACTCGTTGCAGCCCTCGACCACGGTGACCATGCCTCGGGTGGAGCTCTTCCTGAAGATCGTCTGGTAGTTGTGCTCGCGTTCGGCGTCGAAACCCGTCAAAACCGGGCGACCACCCTGTTCGACGATTCTCAGGGCCTCCCCCACCCGACCGATCTGTCCGGGGCCGAGCACGAAGCCGACCCGGTCGGATCGCGTGAGGAGGCTGGCGCCCTCCTGCTGAGCAACACAACCGCAAACCCCGATCGTGGCCGGTTTCGGAAGTTTGGTGAGGGCGCCGATCCGGCTAACGATTTTCTGCACGGGGCGTTCGCGAACGGAGCAGGTGTTGAGAATGACCAAATCGGCGGAGGCCGGCCCCCGCGCAACGCTCATGCCGTGCTCGCGCAGCTGCCCCTCGATCAGCTCGCTGTCGTGCTGATTCATCTGGCAGCCCCACGTTTCAATGAAATAGGATCTCATTCGCAAATATCATCTAGGGCACGCAAGTTTAGCTTTGTCCTCGCGCCGTCGCAAGCGCGAGATCTTCAAAATCTCTTTAAGTTATTTATTTTCAATTAATTAGGAGGCTTTCTATCGGTGAGATTCATGGCGCCGTCGGGTCTGGTGTCGGCGTCGGCCGGTTTCGACGAAGGCTGCTCGATCCCTCGGAACCACCCCGGCTCGGCGCCGGCCCTGCGGGCGTCCTCCTTGATCTGCTCGAGCTTCGGCCGCTCTTCCGCGAGCCTCTTTGCGAGCTCGTCACGCCTCGCGAGAGCCCTGTCAAGGGTCGGTTTGATGACTCCATCGCGGTACATCGGATCATCCCTGGCGAAGAAGTCATTCCACAACCCGGGGATCTTGTAGTCGAGGTCGTTGATCTGGCGTTCGATCGAGGCGATCGTTTCCAGCTGCCGCATGTACTTTTGCTGCCAGAGGTTCCTGTGCTCGTTTTCCGCCGCCGTCTCGGCATCGATCTGCTGCACGTTCGGCCCGGCGTGGACGGGATTGGAAGTGTTCTGAATATTGGGCTTGGCGGTCGTCAGACCACCTTTCGAGGCGTAGTCGGAAAGGTTCTCGTTGGTGATGACGATCGATCCGCCGGTCGAGCCGTCCGTGTCGCCCTTGAGCTTTTTGTTCTTGGCCACCTCGTTCAACGACTGGCCGCCCGCGGGGCGCGGGGTCGGCGTCGGCTTTTCAGCGGCCGCAGCTGCCGCGGCCCCGACCGTTGCGAGGAAACCGGCGAGGACCATCGAACCGGCCTTTTCGACGACTGTCGCACGCATGATGCACCTCTCCCCTGCCTATTATACGTTCGGGCGGGTCGAAACGTCACGGCGCGCTGGTTCCCCGGCGGCCGTAGCGGTCCTCCAAGCGCACCACGTCGTCGAGGTGATTGGTCGAGACCTCCAGCAATCGACAGTCGGTGATTGCGACCATGCGGTGCAGAGTTCCGGGAGCCACGTGGAAGACGGTGTCGGGTCCGACGGTTTGGCTCTCAAGCGCCTCGACATCATCACCCATGACCAGCTCCATCTCTCCCTCGAGCACGCGGAGAGTCTCCTCTTTGACTTCGTGGTACTGCAGGCTGAGGGCCTCGCCCCGGCGGATGTAGAGGATCTTGCCGACGTAACTCGAGGTTTCGGCGAAGATTTCCTCGTGGCCCCACGGCTTTTCCACCTTGCGCGCCATTTTGATGTCCATGACTTGCTCCCGCCCAGCTCACACGTGGATCTTGGTTTTGGCCAACAGGAATGCGAGTCGCTCGAGGAGACACTCCTCCACATCCCTGGCGGTGACGAGCTTCGCCGCCTGGCGGGCGATCTGGCCTGCTTCGCGGAAGGAGAGCTGGCGAATCAACGCCCGCACCACCGGGATCGCCTGCGGATTCATGCTGAAGCTGCGGAGGCCGAGACCGACCAGCACAGGCACCATGAGCGGATCCGCCGCCATCTCCCCACACATCGAGACGTCGGTGTTTTCCGTCTCGCCAGCGGCGATCACCTGGGCGATCAATCGCAGGACGGCCGGGCTGGTGGGACGGTAGAGCTCCGCCACCAGGTGGTTCGACCGATCGACCGCCAGCGAGTACTGGATGAGATCGTTGGTGCCGATCGAGATGAAGTCCACCTCGCGCGCGAGTTCGCGTGCCATGACGGCAGATGAGGGCACTTCGACCATGGCGCCGAGCGGCACCTTGTCCGGGACCTGGTGGCCCTCGGCTTCGAGTTCGGCGCCGATCTCCTTCACCAGAAGGCGGGCGACACGGATTTCCTCGATGCCGCTGATCAGGGGAAACATGATCCGCAATCGACCGGGCGGGAACTCCCCCGCCGTCAGGAGCAGCGCGCGGAGCTGCAAGCGAAAGAAGTCGGGTTTGGCGAGGCAGAGGCGAATCCCCCGGAGACCGAGAACCGGGTTCGCCTCGGAGCCGTTGCCGATGATCTCCCGCGCCAGCTTGCGTCCCCCGAGGTCGAAGGTGCGGATGGTCACCGGGTGCGGGTCCATCTTGGCCACCATCTCGCGATAGATCTCGACGTGGTCCTTCTCGGTCGGCAGGGCCGGGCTCATTTTCATGTAGAGGAACTCGGACCGATAGAGGCCGATGCCCGCGACGTTCCAGTCGAGCGCATTGTCGATCTCGTTCGGGAGATCGATGTTGGCGAGGAGCTGGATCGCTCGCCCATCGCGAGTCACCGTGGGCACGTGCCGCATCTGGAGCAGGGCGGCCTGGTGCTCCTGGTACTCGCGCTGCCGCGATTGATACTCGCTGAGCTCCGCCGGGTTGGGATCGAAGACGATCTTCCCCTCGAAGGCATCGAGGGCGATGCGGCGGGACTTCTTCGCCTCCTCACACGATCCACGTGCACCGACGATCACCGGAATCCCCAGCGATCGCGCGATGATCGTGGTGTGCGAGGTCGGCCCTCCCATTTCGAGCGCGAAACCGAGCATCTTGTCGAGGGGCAGCTGCACCGCGGTCGACGGCGGCAGATCGTCGGCGACCAGGATGACGGGCCGGTCGAGTCGCTCGAGCTGACCCAGATCGAAGCCATGGAGCGCGTGAAGGATCTGGGTGGCGACGTCGAGAACATCAAGCTTGCGGTCGGCGAGGTACTCGTCTGGCAGCGCTTCGAATCTCGAGATCAGCTGCTCGAGGACCTGGTCGATGGCCCACCCGGCGTTCACCTCCTCACTGCGGATCACCTCTTCGACCGGACCCGTGAAGGAGGGATCGGAGGCGATCAGTTGATGGGCCTCGAAGATCGCCGCATACTCCTCACCCATCTGCTTGGAGGCGCGATCTCGGTTTTCCTTGATGTGCTTCACGGTCGCGGTCACGGCCTTGCGAAAGCGTTCGACCTCGGCCTCCACCTTGTCGGAAGGGATGGTGATGCGGAGGGTCGAGATCGGGCGTGTCTCGTGCACCACCGCCTCGCCCACGGCGATTCCCGGGCTCACCCCGAGGCCGCTGAGGGCTCGACTCACTGGCCCTCTCCAAACTTGTCGGCGAAGAGCTCAACGATCGCCTGCACAGCCTCGACCTCGTCCGGGCCGTCGGCACGAACGTTGAGCGGCGTTCCCTTGGTCGCGGCGAGGGTCAGGATGCCGAGAATCGATTTGGCGTTCACCTCCTCGTGATCCGTGCCGACGTAGATTTCGGCCTCGAACGCACTCGCGGTGTGCACCAGCTTGGCCGCCGCGCGGGCGTGCAATCCGAGCTTGTTCGAGATCATCACCTGCTCTTGGGTCATTCAGTTTCTCCTCGATTCCGGATGCCGAAGATTTCGTGGGACCAGGGAATTCGGCGAGTTTTCGGCCCCTCTATTGTAGCCGCTGAACCTCGTCGTTATGGCGAACCCGAGGCCCTGGCGTGCAGGAACTCGCTCGCTACGCGAATACTCTTCTGTCCGGCGGCCGTCAAGGCGTTCGCGAGCTCTTCGAGGGACAGGTTTTGTCCCTGAAGCGAACCCAGCTTGACCAACATCGGCAGATTCGCGCCGGTGACGATCTCGACCCTCTCCGGATCGAGAAAGGCCAACGCGAGATTGGTCGCTGTGCCACCGAACATGTCGGTGAGAATCAAGGTGCCCTCACCTTGGTCCAGCTCGCGGAGCTGTTTCTTCAGGGATTGGGATGCTTCGTCGGAGTCCACATCCCACGGCAACGACATGGCCGCAGCATGGCCCCGCAGGCTGGGGTCGATCATCTCTGCTGCGCGGAGCAGCTCGGAGGCCAGATCGCCGTGGGTCAGCACGAGGACCGGTATCATGAGTACCTCCAACGGTCTTTGTCACGATGGTGGACGACCACCTCGTGACCGTCCTTCTTCAAGGCTTCGGCAACCCGGTTGGCCACGTAAACCGAACGGTGCCGCCCGCCCGTACAACCCAGGCCGATGCCGAGATTGGTTTTCAGCTCGGCGGCGTACCTGGGCAGGAGGTACGATATCAGGTCCACGATTCGTCGAACCGCTTCGTCCACCTCGGGGAAGCGTTCGAGCCATTCGGATACTGGCCGGTCATTTCCCGAAAGAGAGCGAAGCCCCTCCTCGAAGAACGGATTGGGGAGGAAGCGAACGTCGAAAACCAGGCTGGCCGTAGCCGGAACCCCCTGCTGGTAGGAGAAGCTCTGGACCTCGAGGGTCATCGGCTGCCGTCCGCCTTCGCCCCCTGCGAGGGCCAGCACCTGCCGCCTCAGATCATGGGGGGACAGCTCGGTCGTCTCGAAGATGATGTCGGCCAGATCGCGCACGCTCTCGAGCGAGGCGCGCTCCTCCTCGATGGCCTGCTCGAGGCTGAGGTCGCGCAGCGGGTGGGGCCGCCGTGCGACGGAGAAACGTCGCAGCAACACCTCGGGCGAGGCCTCGACGAAGATCAGGCGCAGCGACGGGTAGCTCTGCTTGAGCTCGCGAAAGAACTCTGGGAAGCGCTGGATCATCCCCTGCGTGCGAACGTCGAGGACCACCACCTGGCGGTCCATCTCCCGCTCGGTATGCTCGAAGAGGTCGGGAACCAGCTCCAGGGGTATATTGTCGACGCATACATATCCGATATCTTCGAGGCTTCGGCTGAGCACTGATTTGCCCGCCCCGGACAGGCCGGTGATGACGAAGGGACCGTTGAACGGTTGCCTAGTCTCGCTTTCGGTCATCGTTGGCCCCTTCTGCGATCAGGTTGACGCTTTCCAGGAACCCCCGCTCGTCCTCGATACCACGCTGCGCCAGGAGGCACTTGCGCACAGCGGTCTCGACCATGATCGCGAGGTCGCGCCCCGGAGCGACCACCATCGTGTACTTCGGAATCTCGACCCCGAGGATCTCCTCGGTGGAGGTCCAGGCGCTCGGACGCTCCATCATCTGTTCGCGCCACTTCTTCTCCATCTCGCGCGCCTCGGGTGTCAGTTTGGTGAGCTGGATCACGAGTGAAACGGACACCGCAGGCGAGGTCGAGGTCATGCCGAAGTGCTTCCGGACATCGATGATCCCGACACCGCGGAGCTCCAGGTAGTTCTCGAGCAGCTCGTGCGGGCTCCCGACCAGGCCGCGATGGTGGATACGGCGAATGACGACGGTGTCGTCGGCGACCAGGCGGTGACCCCGATAGACCAGCTCGAGAGCGCACTCGCTTTTACCGATCCCCGGGTCGCCGACGATCAAGGTGCCGAGGGAGAACACATCGATCAGCACTCCGTGGAGCTGGACCCGAGGTGCGAGCACGTCCTCGAGGAAGTCCGAGATCGTCTCGATGACCTCAGAGGTCTGCACGGGCGTCACCATGAGCGGCACCCCCGCGGCGTCCGCAGCCTCCAGCACGGCCTTTGGAGGCCGCGTGCCCTTGGTCGAAACGACACATGGAATATCGAGCTCCATCAGACGCTGAAGACGCTCTTCAGCCTCGTCGGCGGGAAAGGTCCGCAAGAATTCGTACTCCGATTCCCCGAGGATCTGCAGACGGCCCGGCTTGACCGACGGCAGGAAGCCAGCGAGGGCCAGACCGGGCTTCTGGATCCTGGGGTTCGAGATGTGGAGCTTGCCGACGCCGTCCACTCCAGCCACCACTTTGAGCCTCAGAGGGGCCAGCCGCCTTTCGGCGAGCAGGCGCTCGACCAGGATCTGCTGAGGCGCGGTCACAGACCCTCCTCCTCCGCCGCGCGGCAGAGGGCGTTCACGACCTCGTCGGCATCGGCCGCAGATCGTAACTCGGTGCGAAGCTCACGCCGCTTGAGGACCCTGGCGATCTGGGAAAGCACCTGGAGGTGGGCGGCCGGTTGATCAGTTGGCGACAGCACGACAAAGGCAAATGACACCGGCTCGTGATCGACGCCGCCGAAATCGATGCCGTTGGAGAACCGGGCGAGAGCGATGGCGATCTGGCGGAGGCCCTGGGTCTTGCAGTGGGGAATGGCGAAACCGTCCCCGACCGATGTCGAACCGAGCGACTCTCGCTCGACCAGGGCGTCGGTGACCACCTGGGAATCGAGCCCGAGACTCTCTGAAAGCACCCCGGATACCGCCGCCAACGCAGAATCGACATCGGATGCACTCAGGTCGAGGTACACCCGCTCTGGCTCAATGAGCTTGTGGATCTTCATCAGAACTCGGGAGTGATCAACCCCAGGTTTTTGTCCTGTCGACGGTAGAGTACGTTGACGCGGTCGTTGGAGGAGTTGCGAAAGACCAGAAATCCATAGCTCGAATCGTCGAGCTGAAGCGCCGCCTCCTCGATCGACATCGGTTTGATGGGGATGCTGCTGCGTTCGACAATCCTCGGTTCGCCGGTCGAGATGGAGGTCGGCTCGAGCACGTCGACCGCCCAATCTTGATCCGTCTTCGCCTCGGAGCCCGCCCGCTTCTTGTGGTCCTTCAAACGCGTCTTGGCGCGCCGGGCCTGGATCTCGAGCTTGTCGACGGCCTCCTGGATGGCGGCCGTCATGTCCTTGTTTTGGGCCGTCGATTGGACCACAAAATCTTTGCCTCGCACCGAAATGTCGACCACGTGCAGATGGCGCTCCTGCTCGACCTCGACCCGGACGTCCAGGATATCGTTGAAGTACTTCTTGACCTTGGCCAGCTTCTTCTCCGCGACCTGACGGCTCTGGTCGCTGAGGGTGACTTTGCGAGCGATGTACTCGACCTTCATGTGTGCTCTCCCTAAAAAACCTTTTTCCGTTTGTCCGACGAGGGAATCATCATCTCTTCTCGATACTTGGCGACCGTGCGCCGAGCGAGCCGGATTCCCTCCTTCTGCAGCATCCGCATGATTTTCGAATCCGACAGCGGCCGGGCCGGGTCCTCCGCTTCGACGACCTTGCGAATGCGTTCCTTGACGACCATTGACGAAACGTTTTCGCCACGCGCGGAATCCACTCCCGAGTGAAAGAAATACTTCATCGGAAAGAGCCCACGCGGCGTGTACATGTATTTGTTGCTGACAACCCTGGAAATGGTGGACTCGTGCATGCCGATGTCCTCCGCAACCTGGCGCAGGACCATCGGACGCAGGTGTTCGATTCCGTTGTCGAGGAAGTCCTTCTGGAAGGAGACGATGCTCTGGGCGACCTTGTAGATGGTGCGTTGACGCTGGTCGATGCTCTTCATGAGCCACATCGCCGAACGCATCTTGTCGCGCAGGAACTCGCTCGCCTTCGGGTCGAGGTTCTTTGCCTCGAGCATCCGCTGATATCTCGAGTTGATCCTGAGCTTTGGAAGGCCGTCGTCATTGAGGGTGATGGTGTATTCGTCCTCGACCTTGCGGACATGGACGTCCGGCTCGATGTACTGGTTGTTGTCTTGGCGAAAGATCCTCCCGGGCTTCAGCTCCAAGCCCTGGATCACGTCGAGGACCGGCTTGATCTCCGCGACCTCGGCGAAACCCAGGATCTCCGCCAGAGCCTCCCATTTCTGGTGGAGAAGCTCGTCCCAGTGATCGGTGATGACGAGATGGACTCTGTGAAGAAGCTCTTCGTCGCCGTTGGCGTCGGCAGCCATCATCAGGTGTTCGACCTGAGCGGCCAAGCATTCCTGGAGGTTGGCGGCGGCGATCCCGGGTGGATCGAGCGAACGGACCACGACCAGGGCCTCCGCCAGCGTGGGGCCGTCGCACCCGGTCCCCTCCATGATCTCCTCATCGGTCGCGCGGAGGAAGCCGTCCTCGTCGAGGTTGCCGATGATGAACTCGCCGACCCCGGTGACCTCGGGACTGAAATCGAGCAGGTGGAGCTGCCACGTCAGATGCTCCGCGAGACCACCGGCGCTCGAAACCACGTTCTCGAGTTGGTTGTCCTGATCGAGCGAGGGCATCGCCATCGACGGCCCCTCGATCCGGCCGTCACCGAGGTAATCAGCGAAGAAGGCCTCGACGTCGATGTCCTCGTAGGTCTCCTCGGCAGATGGCAGCGGTTCTTCCTCTGTCACGGCGTCCGCCACCACCTCATCGGCGCCCGCCTCCTCGGCGACCGAGGCGCCTTCCTCGATCTCCTGTGCGGCATCGTCAGCGGAATCCTCGACGTCCAGCACGGGATTTTCGAGGATCTCCTGGGAAAGAGTTTCCTCGAGCTCAAGGCGCGACAGCTGGAGCAACTTGATGGCCTGTTGCAGCGACGGTGTCATCACCAATCGCTGAGCCAGCTTCAGCCTGAGTTTTTGTTCCAGCGCCATTTAGATTGTGTCCTCGATCCGGGTGCCCGCCTTGACCGTCGGTGCTCGTCAGGACCACCCCTCGCACCCCTTGCGCGGCTCAGAGTGTGAAGTCTTCGCCGAGATAAATCCGACGGACGTCCCGATTTTCCGAGAGATCGACGGGATTCCCCGTAGCAAAAATCTTGCCGTCCTTGATTATATAGGCGCGATCGGTGATCTTCAATGTTTCCCGGACGTTGTGATCGGTTATTAAGACGCCTATTCCTAACGACTTAAGACGGCGGATGATGCGTTGGAGATCGAACACCGCAAGAGGGTCGATGCCCGCGAAGGGCTCGTCGAGGAGAATGAAGGTCGGTTCGGTCGCGAGGGCCCTGGCGACCTCCAGCCGCCGTCTCTCGCCACCCGAGAGGGTTTCCGCGCGTTGCGTCCTCAAATCGCCCAGCCCGAAGTCGTCGAGCAGCCTGTCGATCCTCTCCTGGGCGGCGCGCGATTCCACGCCGAGGGCCTCGAGGATCAGCCAGATGTTGTCTTCCACCGACAGGTGCTTGAACGAGCTCGGCTCCTGGGCGAGATACGAGACCCCCATCCGTGCACGTCGAAACATCGGTTCGGAGGTGATCTCGCGGTCGCCGAGGGTTACCCGCCCCTCGTTCGGTTGGACAAGCCCCACCATCATGTAGAAGGTGGTCGTCTTGCCCGCTCCGTTGGGGCCCAGCAGACCGACGATCTCACCCGGGGAGATGCCGAGGGTGATGCCGTCGACCACCCACTTTCCCCTGTAGGCCTTGCGGAGGCCCTGTGCAACCAGGTCGAGGGCTTTGGGGCTCAGGGCGTTTCCTCCGGGTAATAGATGGTTTCCGTGCCTCCGGCGACCGAGACCGTACCATCGGCCTGATTCCAGGTCAACGACGACCCGGAGACCACATTTCCCACCGGGTCCGAAAGTCGAACCGGGCTGCCGGATATCGTCACCAGCTGCGTCGCGACCTCGCGCCGCGCCTCCTGTCCGGTCATTCGCCTGCCGGTCTCCAGCTCGACCAGCTCCACGGAGCCCGTCGCCTCGACTGCCGTCACCTTGTTGTCGGCATCGAAGAAGACCGACAATTCCGCCGCCGACAATGTGTGATTGGGATCGCTGTAGCGAACGTTGCCTCTGAAGATCGCGGTGCCCGTATCCTGATCATAATCCAGTGATCGCGCGACCACGACGACATCCTCCTCCGGGTTGCCCTCGAGCTCGAGCTGCGAAGCCGGCAGGGTCATCCGCACGTGGCCGGCCGCGCGCACCGAGGAGATGTCGTGTCGGTAGACAACGTCGTCCGCGAGCAGGAGATGATGGCCTTGCCACAGCCTGGCGTTCTCACGCAGGTGATAGGTTTTCCCCTCCTCGCCCACGTCGAGGATCTCCGAAGCGAAGTGGGTCTGATCGGCCGCGCCGCCGCCCGTGTCTCCCATGATCGAGACCCCTGCCAGGTAGCCCTGCACGTTGCCGCGTGCTTCGGCGCGCCCATCATGGTTGAAGACTTGCGCCTGATCGCAGCTGACCCGGCCCCGTTCGCTCAGCAAGAGAACCCTTTCCGGCCCCGTCGGGTCTCCATGCAACAAGGTCAGGCCCGCCTGCGGGGAAAGGCGGGCGCGATAGCCACGACCCTCGAGGTCGCCGGCCCGCAGGATGACCTGACGGAGCAGCTCGACATCGGTCGCCTGCCCGTCTGAAAACCACACCCTCGCCTCGCGAGCCTCGCCAAATCTCGGAGGCCCCTCGGTCGGGACCTCGTGAATACACACGCCCTGGAGGGCCCGGAGATTGAGGATCCCTTCGTCGCCCACGACCGCACGCAGGACCCAGGTCTGGAGGGTGCGCTGGAAATACCCCTCGCCACCGTTGAAACGAACGGTGACCCAAGGGCCGGATGTTGTCGCAAGCACCTGCCACCGGTCGCTGGGGTCTTTTCGCGCGACAGCCCGCTCCATCGAGGCCACGACAGATCCTCCGCCCGAGAGACCGCCGATACGAGCCTTGACGCCCCCGCCGAGCTCGATGCTCTGGGGCGGCCCGTCATCCTCCTCGAGCGTGACCGACATCTCCGGGGCTCGGATCTCGGCGTCACGCTGTTGGACGGCACCGCCGTCAGCGAAGACGATCTTCCGTTTCGATCGCTGGTAGACCGCGGTGGGCGCGGTCAGGGTGGTGCCGTCATCGGCGGTCAACACCACGCCGTCCGACAGGATCACCTCGTCACGCTCGAGATCGAATGCCGCATTTCTCGCGCGACCGAATGTCGCGCCCGAGTAGAAGTAGACGTCCGAGTTGGCAGTGAATCGCCTCGAGCTCGCCTCGAATCTCCCGGCGTCGGTCGTCAACACCGCCCCGCTGGGGAGCTCGATCCGCACACCGCCCTCGAGGCGGGCGTCCCTGGTCTGGATATTGAAGCTCGCACCATCGCAGGTGAGAATCGGGCCGGGCCGTTCGTCCCGATAGAACTGCAGCCTCACGCCCTCGATCTCGTGCCAGCCGGAGGAGAGACCCAGAGTCCGCCTCGACACGAGCTCGAAGATGAGCTTTCCCGCGACCCGTTCGACGTACTCGAAACCGGTGTAGACGCCGACGGCACGATCACCACCACCACTGACGACGTCGCCGCTGTCGACCTTTGCGAGTGGTGTCCTGAATTTGCGGAAACGCTGGCCGACCACCACCGCCATCGCAAGGACCATGATGATCATGGCCGCCAACGTGAGGCGACGCAGAACCCGCGACCACCTGCTCATCGATCACTCGCGTTCAAGCTGCAATTCGAAAGCCTCGCCTCGGTTGCGTGGGTCGGTGATGAGCAGATTCGGTGCTCGCGCGTTGCCATGAGATGGGCCGGTCAGCGGTCGGTAAAGATGCCCATCGACCGAAATTTCTTGTATCGGCGAATGACGAGAGAATCCGGCTTGAGCTTGCGCAGCGCCTTGAGGTTGCGGCGGATCGTGCCGGCAATCGTCTCCGCCATGGAGCCCGGATCCATCTGGGCGCCTCCGGGCGGCTCGGGAACGATTTCGTCGATGATGCCGAACTCCTTGAGATCTTTGGCGGTCAACCTCAGCGCCCGCGCCGCATCCTCCGCCCGCGCCTGGTCCTTCCACAGGATCGCCGCGCACCCCTCGGGCGAGATCACCGAGTAGATCGAGTGCTCCAACATCAGAACCCGATCACCGATGCCGAGGGCGAGAGCTCCCCCGGATCCGCCTTCACCGGTGACGACGACGATGATCGGCACCGGGAGACCCGCCATTTCAACGAGGTTGTTGGCGATCGCCTCCGCCTGGCCCCGCTGCTCGGCGTCGATTCCGGGATAGGCCCCCGGGGTGTCGATGAAGGAAATGATCGGTCGGCGGAAATGGGCTCCGATCTTCATCACACGGATCGCTTTCCGGTAGCCCTCCGGGCGAGGCATCCCGAAGTTCCGCCGCAGCTTTTCGGCCGTGTCTCTCCCCTTCTGGTGGCCGACGACGACCACCGGCTCGCCGTCGAAGCGCGCCAGCCCGGCGACCACCGCCGGATCGTCAGCAAAGGCCCGGTCTCCGTGGAGCTCGGTGAAATCCGTGAAGATGCTGTGGATATAGGCCATCGTGTATGGCCGCTCCGGGTGCCGTGCGAGCTGGCATTGTTGCCACGGGGTGAGCTCGGCGAAAACGGTGTCGATCCTGGCCGCGAGCTCCCGCCGCGCTTCAGTCAGCTCGTCATCGTTGGTCGAGCTCGATGTGCCGGCCGCCTCGAGCTCCATGATGCGCGCTCGCATCTCCTCGATCGGGTCGAGGAATGGTGGGGTCGGAATAGCCATTGGGGGACTCTAACAGATGGCGGTCAAGTCCGTCAAAAGGCCTCTTCGATCAGCTCGATCAACGGTGCCAGATAATCCGACGGAGCTTCGAAGCCCAGAAGCAGAAGCACGCTGGAGGCGATGTTTCCGAGCCCGGGGTGATCGACACGAGTGTTGGCTCTGAAACGCTCGGCACCGGCCCCGACAAGGCACCAGGGGACTGGCGACAGCGTGTGGCTGGTCTTGATGATTGGCGTACCGTCGGCGTCGCGCTTCGTTTCCCCCGTCGCGTGATCGACCTCCCACATCATGTCCAGATTGCCGTGATCGGAGGTGATGATCATCGTCGCACCTGTTTCCCTCACCGCTGCGTCGAGCCGGCCCACGCATTCGTCCACGACCTCCATGGCCTCGACAGCGGCCTCGAGGGAACCTGTATGGCCCACCATGTCGCCGTTTGCGAGGTTCACCCTGATGAAGCGGTGGGCCTTGGTGGCCAGATCCCGAACCACCACCTCGCACACCTCTCTCGCCTTCATTTCGGGCTGCTGATCGAAGGGTAGGTTGTCCGATTGCAGCTCGACCCAATCCTCGAGAGACGAGTCGAAGGGCTCGGAGTTGTTGCCGTTCCAGAAGTAGGTAACGTGGCCGAACTTCTGCGTTTCGGCCACGGCGAGCTGGCTGACACCATTGTGAACCAGGTATTCGGAGACCGTCCTCGAAATCGCGGGAGGGTCGACGAGATACAGGGGTGGAACATTGAGGTCGCCGTCGTACTCCATCATTCCCGCGAACAGCACGTCAGGAATCGGCGCCCTCGTGAAGGGCTCGAAGTCCGGCTCTGTGAAGGCCCTGGAAATCTCGATCGCCCGGTCACCTCTGAAGTTGAAAAAGACCACCGAATCCCCATCCTCGATTCTCCCAATTGGCTCCCCGGCTGCATCGACGATCACGAAGGGCGGCAGATCTTGATCGAGAATTCCCGGCTTCTCTTCCCGGAGCACGTCGACGGCTTCGCGCGCGCTCTGAAAGCCCCTTCCCTCACCCGCAACATGTGTCCTCCACCCTCGGTGGACCATTCCCCAGTCCGCCTCGTAGCGGTCCATGGTGATCTGCATCCTGCCGCCGCCTGAAGCCACACGTGCGTCCGAGCCCGACTTCGAGACCTCCGCCAGGATTTCCTCCAATCGATCCAGATAAAGGTGATACGAGACCGGATCGACATCGCGCCCATCAGCGAGCGGGTGAACTCGTATCCGTTCCACCCCTTCGGCGGCAAGACGACGAAGCAAGGCCTCCAAGTGGTCGATGTGGCTGTGGACGTTTCCATCCGACAGGAGACCGATGAGGTGGAAGGTCCCACCTCCCCCTCTGACGCGATCGCCCAGCCGGCCCCACACTTCTCCCTCGAAGAGGTCGCCCTTGGCGATCGCCCGCCCGACGAGCTTCGCGCCCTGTTCGAAGATTCTGCCCGCGCCGATGGCGTTGTGGCCGACCTCGGAGTTCCCCATATCGCCGTCGCCGGGGAGCCCGACGGCCGTTCCGTGGGCTTTGAGGCTGATGGAAACAGGGGCCTCGGCGAGGATGCGATCGAGGTTGGGCGTCGCCGCGAGATCGACGGCGTTGCCGTCGTAGCCTTCGGCCCGGCCCCGGTAGAGGCCGACTCCGTCCAGGATCACGAGCAGGAGCGGGCCCGTGACGCCTTCGAACCCTCGGCGTCGTTTGAGCTTGAAATCTGTCATCGTCCACTCCAAATACACGTCAACGGCCGACCCACGCTCGGCATTCCTTCACTCCGGGTTGGGGGTGACGTTGGTCAGGACGGATTTTCGGACAGAAGCTTGGAACGAAGGAGCACGACGCTGATGTTGTCGTTCCCGCCTCGTTCGTTCGCCTCCGCAATCAAACGACTGCACGCCTCGTCCAGCGGCCCGCCGGTTTCCAATACCGCGGCGATCTCCTGGTCCGTCAACATCGAATTGAGTCCGTCCGAGCACAGGAGGTACAGATCGCCCTCTTCGATGTGGTCCTCGCGGACGTCGACTCTCGGCTCGCTGTTGCCGCCGAGGGCCTGCGTGACGACGTTTTTCAGCGGGTGGGTCCGAGCCGCCTCCTCGGTCAGGAAGCCCGCTTCAACCTGCTCGTGAACCCAGGAGTGGTCGTTGGTCAACAACGAGAGCCCGCCTCGCCGATACCTGTAGGCGCGGCTGTCGCCAACGTGACAGATCACGAGCTTGTGTTCCGAAGGCTGATGCACCGCAACGACCACCGTGGTTCCCATGCCCTTGAGGTCGGCGTCTTTGTTCATCGCCAAGGTGACCCGGTGGTGGCCCGAGACAATGGCGTCGACGATCAGGTTGGCGGTGGCACTGAGGCTGGTGTCCCAATGTTCGGGCCAGGTTTCATCGGCGTCGTTCGGGCCGTCCCGGAAGGCGCGAACGATCTCCTCTGTCGCGACCCGCGAAGCGACCTCACCAGCGGCGTGCCCACCCATCCCGTCCGCAACGAGGTAGACTCCGGCATCCTCGTCAAGGACGAAGACGTCCTCGTTGAGGCGGCGTTTCATTCCGACGTCGGTTGCTCCGCTCGCCTCCAGCACGAATCGGTCATCCACCTGCGGGGTCACAACGGCTCAGCTCTTTCCTCGGAGGCGGCCAAGGAGGCTGCCCCCTTTGCCCTTCTCATCGCCATCCAACTGACTCAGAATCGTGGTCGCCTTGGAATTCGTGGGGTCCAGTGAGAGCGCCTCCTGGGCGTGGCGCTGGGCTCGCGTCTTCATCCCCGCAGCCAAGGAAAGAGCCGCGGCCTCGGCCTTCATCGTCGCATTTCCCGGTTCGAGGTTGATCGCTCGTTCGACGTGGCGCAGGGCATCCCGTTCCTTCCCCGTAATGCGTCCGAGGACCTGGCCGTAGAAGTAGTGCGCGCGGGCGTTGTTGTCGTCGTGATCGATCGCTCCTTTGAGGGTTTCCACGGACTCCGCCATTTTCCCCTCGCGCATCAGCTGAGAGCCCTTGGCCGCGAGGCGTCTCGAGATCTCCTTGGCATCCATCTTCTTGACATCGGTGCCCTGGGAGAGCTCTTTGTCGTACTTTTCGCGGCTTTCCGGATGACTGAGAACGTTGAAGGCTTCCGTGATGCCCTGAAAACGCTCCTCCGCGTCCGCTCGCTTGGTGTCTTCGTAGCGGTCCGGGTGATACTTCAGCGCGAGCCTGCGAAAGGCCTTCCGAATGTCGTCGTCGGAGGCGTCCCGCTCGACACCCAATGTGTCATACAGTGTGACTTGCGTCCGCATGCTCGATCACTCCAAAGTTACCAGCACGAAACTACCACGTTCGAAATACCTTCGCAATTGTGATAGATCGGCCGCTTTGCGGAGGGAGCGCGCGACTCAACGCCTCGTGTCGAGCATCTTGGTGGCGATCTGACGGGTGACCGGGCTGAGGTTCCGATCGCGCGAGACCCTCACCTTGTCACGATATGTGAGCCTCGGAATGATCGACTTGGCGGTGTAGACGGGAGTCTTCGGATTCATCGCGAGGGCGATGATCACCGGGTAGAGGCGCAGCCACCTGCGGTTCGACGAGATCGCCTTGATCACCTCTTGGGCAACGCTGCGGCTGGCGGCGAACTGCTCCACCTCGGTGTCCGTGAGCTTCGGACAAGCCAGAACCGATCTTTGGATCAGGCGGTTACGGCTGTTGATCAAGATGGCCCGCTCCTCGCGCGTTCCCCTGAGGGCACAGATGATCCGATCGGAAACCTTCATCTTCAGAAGGCGGGCGTGGGTCTCCTGCTTCGATTTCTTGACCGCGTCCTCAAGCGCCGGATCATCGCTCAGCAGATACGGCATCGTGTCCTCTTTGGGGATGTGGGCGCCGATGGCGTGGAGAGCCTCGATCGCCTCCACGACGCTCGGTCCCGCCGCCGCTGCGGCCTCCTGCTCGGCGAGCACCTTCTGGATGAACTCTTCCTCGAACTCACGCACGCGCCTGAGAACCACCTGGTTCACCTGCGTGTTCGAGCGGAGATCATCCAGGATCTCGAGGCAGCCGAGCACGCGCACCTGATTGGTGATGATGATGTCCTGAACGACCGAAGACCCGTTCTTTGCCAACACCCGAAGGGTCTCGTCAGAGACCTTCGGATGCGCTGCCACCGCGGACCAGACGGCCTCGGCGTCGCGCACCCGAATCAGCTGATCGAGAACCAGCGACTCCGGCGGGTGGTCGCGGATCCAATCGAGGATGGTCTGCTCCTCCTCGCCACGCAGCGAGTCTGCAGCGAGCTTCGCCAGCTCCTCGTCGGGATCTGAACTGAGGACGCACTGAAGGCTCAGGAGATCCTCGCGGGACACCGGGAGCAGACCCTGTGCTGCGAACAGACGAACCTGCCGTGGCACCTGGCCCTTGACGATGCCGGCGATCAGATCGGTGCCGCTGGTCTGCTTCTCTTCAGTCATTTCTCGCCCTCGGTCCGAGCACGACCAGACCCTCTTCACTGACCTCGGTGTGGACGACCTGACCGGGACGGCCGAGACCGCTATACTCCGTCCCCGCGACCTCGATGACGACCGCGTCGGCGTCGCCCACGGTGAGCTTCACCGGACCCATCAGGTCGATGCGCTCGGAGGTCCCTCCAGCGAGCAGCTTCCCCCCGGCCACCCCGTCCCGATCACGGTAGTGGATCCAGCACTCCATTTCGGGATGAACCTTGACGAGGATAGAGACTCTGTGGCTTTCGTCAACCAACTCGGTCGCCGTCGGCCGAAGGGACGGTGTGGCCGGCATTGCGTGATTGACCCCACGCGGCGGCGCCGGCGTTCGGTTCTCCGAGCTCAAATGAACCTCGGGCGCCGAACTCCTCAGAATGACGACGGCGGCGGCGATCAGGATGGCACCGGCAATCGTCACCGGGAGCCAGAACCGCCAACGAACCGTGCGAATGAATGGCGCCTCCTCCGGCTCCAATTTGAGGTGCGCTCCAGAGGCGAGCAGAAAGCGTTCCCATGCCGCTTCGAAGGCCTCGGCGAGGCGGTTGGGATCCGCACCGACCACGGCCGCGTATTGGATGACGAAGTTGCGGCTGAAAACCTTCTGCGGGAGGAACCTGAAGTCACCTGATTCGAGGCACTTGAGGATCCGCCGCGAGATCTTGGTCTCCTCCGCGATATCGTCCAGGCTCAGCCCGGCGGCTTCCCGGAGCCTTTGCAGCTCCTCACCGAAGGCCCTCGGGTGATTGGGCACCCCCTCCATCGCTGTCATCACCGGAGAAGTCTATCACCCTTCGCTCCCCGCGAGCCTCGCGCTCGATCAGGGAAAGGCCCGCTTGACGGACCTTCTCCGGGAGATCCTTGCGCGCCAACGCACGCCGAAGCTCGGCCGCGGGGAGCTGGACGAGCACGCTGAGCGCAACCGGTAGCGGCGTGTGCGGACACTCGACCAGGGCTCTCCTGACCCGGAAATACGGCCCCCACTTCCGGTGCCCCGCGAGCTCCCCGAAAAACTCGGGCGGGGGCTCGGAAGTGTTCAGCATCACCAGAATGTCGTTCTCGACGAGACGCGGGTTGTTCAGCAGAGCGGTGAGGACCTGTCCGTCTCCGGTCGCGATCAAGACCTGGAAGATGGCTCGATGGGCGCGCCTGGCGAGGGCGATTTTCTCTCCCAGAGCCATCGTCGTGAGAAGGCTCAGCAGCTTGCGTTCGGCCTGCCGCCGGATGACCGGGGGGGTCCGTGGCGATTGTGCGAGCGACAGCAACGAGGTCCACGGCAGGGTGCCGAGGAGATCGAGGGCGCGGCCGAAGGTAAAGCCGGGGAAGCCCGCCAGCTTCTCGCGCACGGCATGGGTGTCGAGGAGGCTGGGGTCGGACGCGATGTGCTCGGCGATCTGTGCCGTGCAAAAGGGTGAACGCAGAACCTGCAGCACCTCGAGCTCGTCGAGCCGACCCGTGCGCACGAGCTCCATGAGGCGTTCCGAATCGAGCTCGGAAATTGCCGGCCTGTCCATGTTTCAATCCTACAGTCCCAGGATCTCGAATCGAAAGCGATCGACAGTGCTTTAACAAAATGTTGAAGGCGTAGAACTTTCGGCATGCAGCCATCAGCTGTCAGATCAACGCCCCCGGCGGATCGCTGATAGCTGACCGCTAGGTCGCTTCGGGCTCCTCCGGATCGAGGATCTCCCGCAGCCGTTGTCGAAGCTTGACGACCTCGAGGGACGCGATCGCCGCCTCGCTCGGTGAGAGGCGTTGAATCGCGTGCTTGCGGAAGGCCACGCGCGTCAAGAGGCGGGCGATCACCGTTCGCTCGCTCCTCGCGGGCCACCAGTTGCTCCGAACCCGGCGACGGTAGTAGGGAATGACATCCTCAACCCAGGATGGGACCGTTCCTATCTCGACCTCGTCGGCGAGCTGTCGCTTGAGAATCCGGTGCTCGGACAAAAGAAACAGAGTCAACGTTGCGACGTACAGCAGGTACAGGCCGGGGAGGACTGCCAGCCAGAGGCGGGGGGTGCCGCCCTCCCCCACCGGACCGAACCACACCAGGGCGAGATTCCAGGCGCCGTGAAGCGAAACCGCAATCAATAGACCCCCGACGGTCCAGGCGACCCGCGACGCGATCCTGCCCGCCAGCACCGCGTAGCCCAGAAAACCCCCGAAGATCGAGCTGCAGACTGCGTGAACACCCGCCGACAGCAACGTCCGACCGACGACCAGCGTCACGACCCCCACCGCTCCGGAGAGATTGAAGCCGGCGCCGATGCCGTAGATGACGTTTTCGGTGACGGCGAAACCGAGACCGGCCGCGGTGCCATAAACCACCCCGTCGGTAGGGTTGTCGAACTTGCTCGAGAAAAGCACGACCAGCACGACGCCCAGCGCCTTGCTGGCCTCTTCGATGAGCGGCGTCAGAAAACCGACCGCCAACAGGGCAAAGTCCGGAGTTGCCTCGATCCCGCCGACGAGGCCGTCGATGAGGGGGAATGCCGTCACCGACGCCAGGGGCGCAGCGGACGCGCCCCACAGGAAGACCATCGCCACCAGGTGAATCGGTTCTCGGTCGTAGCGGTCGATCCACCACACCAGCGCGACCACGGTCAGGAGGATGGCGGCGGACACCGCCAGTGCGGCGAGCAGAATCAAAACCGTCGCGAGGCTCACGGCAGCACCAACGAAAGATCCTCCACCGGGCGTTTCGCAAAATCATCGCGTGCCGCATCGACGTCGCGGCGAATCTGAGCCATCAGCTGGGTCGTCGAGTCGAATGTCCGCTCGGGGCGGAGCCGTCGTACAAAGAAGAGCCTCACACGCTCACGGTACACATCGGCGGTGAAATCGAGCAGGTGGCTCTCGATCGTCGTCAGCGAGTTCTGGTAGACCGTCGGCCGAACTCCGATGTTGGTGACCGCCGGGAAGGTGCGGTTGAAGGATGGAATATGGACGGCTGTCACATAGACGCCGTGATCTGGGATGAGCTCGTTTTCGACCTCGATGTTGAGGGTCGGAAAGCCGAGGGTTCGACCGAGCCGCTTCCCCTCCAACACCTGCCCATCGATGAACACGACGCGGTCGAGAAGCGCCGCGGCCTCCTCGACCTTGCCCTCCGCGACGACCCGTCGCACCCTGGTCGAGGACACCACTTCTCCCCCGTACTCGACGATCGGCCATGAGGCGGCCCGAAAACCGAGCTCTTTTCCCATCCGTGTCAGCAACTCGACGTCGCCCCCGCGGTCAGCGCCGAAACGGAAGTTTTTTCCGATATACACCTCGCGTATCGCCAGCCGCTCGACCAGGACATCGCGAACAAAGCTCTCCGCAGTCATCCTCGCCACCCGGTGGGTAAATGGCAGCAGCAGGCAGGTTTCGATTCCGGCGCGCGCGATGAGCGCGAGGCGCTGGTCGAGCGTGGTCAGGAGTCTCGGGGCGTCCGCCGGGCGCAGGAGCTTGACGGGGTGAGGGTCGAAGGTCATCGCCACCGGAGGCGCGTCGAGAGATCGCGCGCGCTCGACGACGTCTGCCAGGACCGCCTGGTGGCCGAGGTGGACGCCGTCGAAATTGCCGATGCTGAGGAGCGCCCCTCGAGGTGGATCGTCAGAGCCGAGCGGGTCGCGCAGTACCTCCACGCGCGCCCTCAGCCCATCACCGGCAGCCGCACGCTTGGCGCCTCGCCCGCTTCGATCACTCGGGTCATGCGACCCACTATGTCATACGGGTGGGCTTCGGTGATTTCGACCTCCACCAACGAGCCGGGGGGCGCAGTCCCATCGTTCATCAACAAACGCCCGTCGATTTCCGGTGCCTGCCGCATGAGACGCGCTTCGGTCAACAGCTCCATCTCTGGCAGCGGACCCGACACCAGGGCCTCGAGGCACTTCCCCACGAGACCACGATTGAGTTCGAGCGCGATCTCCTGCTGCGTTTCGAGGAGTTGTCGATGCCGTTCGAGTTTGACCTCTTCGCTCACCGGATCGCCGAGCTCAGCGCCGGGGTTTTCCTCCTGCCACGAGTAGGTAAAGGCGCCGAGGTGGTCGAAGCGGATCTCACGCACGAAATCCACCAGCTCGGAGAACTCCTCCTGACCCTCGCCAGGGAATCCGACGATGAAGGTTGTCCGCAGGGTGAGGTCCGGGACGACCTTCCGGGCGTGGTCGATGAGCTTCCGGTAGGACCTCGCATCGCCACCGCGTTTCATCTTTTTGAGCACCTTCCTGCTCGCGTGCTGCAGTGGAATGTCGAGGTAGGAAAGGAATCGATCCTCGGTGGCCATCAGGTCGAAGAGCCCATGGTCGAGGGTCGCCGGGTAAGCGTAGAGAAATCGGATCCAGGGGATGCGGGTTTTCGACAAAACAGCCTCGACGAGCGAACGCAGGCCGTGGTCGATCCCCAGGTCCTCCCCGTAACGGGTCGTGTCCTGGGCGATCAACACGAGTTCCCTGACCCCCTGGCCCTCGAGCGCTTTCGCCTCGCTCACCAGATCGTCGATGCTTCGCGACCGGAAGCTGCCCCTCATTGCCGGGATGTGACAGAACGAGCAGGGGTTGTCGCACCCCTCAGCGACTTTGAGGTAGGCATAGGCTCCGGTCGACAGGACCCGTGGGTTCCGGTGGTCGTAGACCCGGAGTGCTCCGCGCTGGTCGGGCAGATGATCCGCCATTTCCCCTCGGACGGCTTCGGTGATGCGCTCGAGCTCATCGAGACCGACAAAGGCATCGATCTCCGGGATCTCGCGTCGAAGGTCCTCTGCATAGGCCTGGGCCATGCACCCCGTCACGACCAGGCGGCGCACCTCGCCCCGTTCTTTTGCCTGCGCCACCTCGAGAATCGAGTCGATGGACTCGCGTTTGGCGTCATCGATGAAGCCACAGGTGTTCACCACAACGACATCCGCGAGGTCGGCGTTTGAGGTCAGCTCGACCCCGGCACGATCGAGGTGCCCGAGCATGGTTTCTCCATCGACCAGGTTCTTGGCGCAGCCGAGGCTGATCATCCCCACCCGTACGGGCGGCCGGTCATCGATCGGCGGTCTTTTTTTCTGCGCCCCCACCATCAAACCTCCAGGGTCGGGATTCTAACGCGGTTCTCGCGAGTGGCCCCCTCACCCGCAATTTTTTCGGGTCTTCTTACGTGGCTCTCCGTGGTATTTCATCAAGCGGCCCCGAGAGCGGCTACCCGAGATATTCCGCCACCGCTTTCGCGGCCTGTCGCGAGGCGCCTGCGTTTCCGAGACGACTGCGGGCATCTGCCAAGCCCTCGGCCTGCTGCGCAGCGCCACCGCCGAGAAGCTCCGCGGTGACGGCCGCCAGCCTTTCCTGGCGCCACTCCCTCTGCAACAACTCGGGCACAACGGTCCTTCCGGCGATCAGATTGACCAGAGCGACGTTGGGTACCCGGACCAGGAGCTTGGCGAGAGCGTAGGACACAGGCTGAAGCCGATAGCCGACGATCATCGGCACAGCGAGAAGGGTGCACTCGAGCGTCGCGGTGCCCGATGCAGTCCATGCCAGCTCACACTCAGCGAGGCGCTGACGCCTCGCCTCCCCCCGCACCCTCACGAGGCGCGAGTCGGCCCCGTGCGCATCCAGAATCGCACCGATCTCGTTCTCCATCCCGGGCGCCTCGACCAGGACGGCTTGTTCGATCTCTGGAGAAGGAATCGATCTCAGGGTCTGCAACATCACCGGCAGCAGTTGCCGCACCTCCATGCCTCTCGAGCCGGGCATCAGCGCCAGTCGTCCCCGTGCCGGCATGGGTTGGTTGTCGAGAAGCCCCACCCGCCGGATCTCGTCGACCAGCGGATGACCCACGTACCTGGCGCGGACACCGTGCGACTCGTAGAAAGCGACCTCGAAGGGCAGGATGCAGAGCACTTCCCGGGCGAGCCGGCGGACGGTGCGGACGCGGCCCTGCCGCCACGCCCAGAGCTGCGGCGAGACATACAGGATCACTGGAATGTCGAGTTTCCGGAGGCGCCCGGCGAGGCGGAGGTTGAAATCTGGTGAATCGACCAGAACCGCAACGGCAGGTCGGCGCCTTTCGGCCTCGGACACCAGGGCGTGCATCACCCGCCGGATTCGGGGGAGCTCGCGAAGCACTTCGACGAGCCCCATGTGCGCGAGCTCTTCGGTGCGCGCCACGAGTTCCAGCCCGGCGGTGGCCAGCCGTTCGCCCCCGACACCGAAGGCGGAGACCCCCGATTCGACCTGTCGCAGCTCCTCGAGCATGTTGCCGGCGTGGATGTCGCCCGAGACCTCTCCCGCGACGACCATCACCTCGTGCCGCCTCACCGCAGCTCCTCCCTGACCAGTACGCCGCTCACGAGATACGCGGCGACGGCGACCAACCCGGCACCCACCGCGTTGGCCACGACGTCGGAAAGCTCCGGCGATCGCGCCGGTTGGAGCGTCTGCAGCACTTCGACGAATGCCCCGTAGCCTGCAGCGCCGACGGCGGCAAAGACGGCGGCAGGCCATCGCCCCGCGGACGGTAGAATGAGCAGGTACAGCAGTCCTGATTGGATTCCGTAAGCCATCGTGTGGGCCGTGCGATCGGGAACGGCAGTTCCTCCAGGGACCTCCGGCACCAGCGCGAGTACCAGCAGGCAGACCGCGCACAGCACATTCGCCACCGCGACGATCCTGTGGACCACCGGCGACATCAGGGGAAGGGGTACATCAACCATCCCAGCGCAGCCGATCCCACCACCATGATGAGAAAGGTCTTGAGGAAGAGATTTTTCCGACCGACGGCGCTGGATCGCCACAGGAAGGCGAAGAAGGCGGACACCAGAAAGGCGTGCCAGATCATGAGCAGGAGGTGGTCCATCAATCCTTGTCCCCTCGGGCGATATCCGCGACGTCCAGCACGGCGAGCAGATTCATCAGCCCGGCCGTGTAGAGAAAGGTGTTGCCGTATGCAAAGCCTGCAGCCGACGGGCTCCCCCCACCCTGGAGACCGAAAGGGAGGTTCGAGAGCAAGCCGCCAACGCCGTTGAGCCACACGAGACGGATGATCGAGAGCAGGCCGTTGCCCAAGCAGGCGAATGCGGCGAGCCAGGAGAATGGGCTCTGAGGTTTCGGTGTCCCGATCTCGCCATCGAGCAACACCCCGGTGATGAAGGCAGCAAAGATGACCGCCAGGAATACGATTGCCCGCGTGCGTTTGCCCAGGATCCAATGCCCGAGGCCAGGAACCAGCCACGCCGCGGCCAGGAGCCTGTAAGGCGCCCTGCGTGCCTCCTCGGCGGGAGGCCGGCCCTTCTTTTCTTCCGATGTCCGCTTGCGGGAATGCGCGTCGGCGGAGCTCATGTCGCTCCCCCGTTTCCTCCAGCCAATGCCTGCCGCATGCGGTCGTAGCTACGACCGAGGTCTTCCGGAAGGACCCGGGTGCCGCCGACGACGGTCATCATGTTGCTATCGCCTCGCCATCGGGCAACGATGTGGAGGTGGAGGTGTTCTTCGATGCCGGCTCCCGCTGCCTCGCCGACGTTGAAGCCCACGTTGAAACCGTGCGGGCTATAGATATCCCGCATCGCCTGCATCAGGTCCTGGGCAGTGCGCATCATTTCGGTGAGGGTCTCCTCGTCGACGTCCGATATCTCGCTGCAGTGGTTGATGGGCGCCACCATCGAGTGTCCAGTGGTGTAGGGATAGAGGTTGAGCAGAGCGAATGACCGCTGGTCGCGTCGCAGCGTCAGCGTTTCCCGATCATCCCGCGACGCGTAGGCGTCGCAGAAGATGCACTCACTCCGATCGCGTGCGTCGGCCTTTTGCACGTATTCGAGCCGCCAGGGGGCATAGAGGATCTCGGACACCGACTTTCACTGCTGAAGCAGTTCTTCCCTGAGGTGTTTCCCGGGCTTGAAGTATGGGATCTTCTTGGGCGGCACGTGAACCTGTTCGCCGGTCTTCGGGTTGCGGCCCGTTCGTTCGCCCCGCTGGCGAATTCGAAAGGACCCGAATCCGCGCAGCTCGACTTTTTCGTTGCGACGCAGGGCCGTGATGATGCTCTCCAGTATCACCTGAACAACTTCATCCGCCTGTTTCCGGGGAACGTCGGCGGCGTCAGCCACCGATTCCACGAGATCCGCTTTGGTCATCGTCATGGTGCGGTGCTCCTTGCTCCTCCGCAGCCCGCAGGACTGCCCTTAATCCTTCGTTGCCTCTTCCTCTCCCTCGGCTTCGGCCGTGTCGGCGCCTTCTGCCTCGGGTTCCCCCTCTTCTTCGTTACCACTCTCGGCCTCGGCGGTGGCGTCCTCGGCGGCTGCCTCGGCTTCTTCTCCCTCTTGGGTTTCGCCTTCCTCGATGCCCTCGGGAGCGGCTTCCACGGCCTCTTCGATCACCTCGCTCGTTTCGGAGCTCTGGTCATCGGAGTCCCCTTCGTGATGCTCGGGAGAGCCCTCGGCTTCCGGTGCTGCGGCCTGCGCCTCCTCGGCCTCCTCCTCGGGGGCCTCCTCGACGCTCTCTGGAGCCTCTTCGGCTGCTTCAGCCTCGGCCTCTTCCTCGACAATTCCACCGGCTCGCAGCGCCGCCGCCATTGCAGTCTCGGCGCCCGCGCTCTCTTCGGTCTCTACCGAGACCTCGTCTTCGACCCCGTCCTGCTCGACAGCGTGCATGGACAAACCGATGCGGCTCTCGTGCCAGTCGATACGGAGGATTCGGCAGCGAACCGCCTGTCCGGGAGAGAACATCTCCGCCAGCGCCAAGCCCTCGTCGCGGTCGATTTCCGAGATGTGGCACAGGCCCTCGACGCCCGGGGCCAGCTCGACGAAGACACCGAAATCCGTGACGTTGGTGATCTTTCCAGTTCCGACATCACCAACTCCGTGCGAGTTGGCGTACTCCTCCCACTCGTTGGGAAGAAGTTCTTTCATGGAAAGCGAGATCCTCTGGTTGTAGGAATCGATGGAGGTGATGACCGCCTCGACGTCCTCGCCCTTCTGAACCACCTCGCTCGGGTGATTGATCCTACGCGTCCACGACATGTCCGAGATGTGAACCAAACCATCGACGCCGGGGACGATTTCGACGAATGCGCCGAAATCGGTGAGATTGCGGACCGTTCCCTGAATCTTGCCGCCGACGCTGTAGGTCTCGGCCACCTGTTCCCACGGGTTCGGCTCGGTCGCTCTGAGGGACAGCGAAAGACGTCGCTTCTCGGAATCCACCTCGGAAACCACGACCTCCACTTCCTCACCGACCTCGAGGATCGACCTCGGGTTCTTGATCTTTTTGGTCCACGACATCTCGCTGACGTGGATCAGGCCCTCGACACCTTCTTCGAGCACGACGAAGGCGCCGTAGTCGACGATGCTCACGACCTTGCCCTCGACCCTCTTGCCGACCGGGTACTTTTCCGGTACCAGGATCCACGGGTCTTCGAAACGCTGTTTGTACCCGAGAGAAACCCGTTCGCGTTCCCGATCGAATCGGAGGACGACGACATCCACCTGATCGCCGACCTTGAAGTACTCGGTCGGATGGCCGACCCGACCCCACGAGATATCGGTGATGTGGAGCAGCCCGTCGAGACCGCCGAGGTCCACGAACACCCCGTAGTCGGTGAGGTTCTTGACCACACCGTTGACCAGACCACCCTCCTCGAGGGTTTCCATGGTCTTCTCCTTGATCTTGCCCTGCTCCTCTTCGAGAATCGCCTTGCGGGAAAGCACGACGTTCGATCGCCGTCGATCGAAGGAGATGATCCGCGCCTCTATTTCCTGGTCCAGGTAGTCTTCGAGCCGGCGGTTGGGCAGCAGGTCGACCAGGGATCCCGGCAGAAAGGCCCGCACCCCGATATCAACCGACAGCCCGCCCTTGACGCGGTCCATGACCTGGCCTGTCACCGGATCCCCCGATTTGTAGGCCTCCTCGATCGACCGCCAGGTCTTGAGCTTGGTCGCCCGGTCGCGCGACAGGCGAACCCGCCCCTCCGACTCATCCAGGCGTTCCACAAACACCTCGACCTCGTCGTTCACCTTGACCTGAACCTCGTTGGTCTCAGGGTCTGTGAACTCGCTGACCGGCACGCTGCCCTCGCACTTGTAGCCGATGTCTACCAGCACCTCTTCGCTATCGACCGCGACGACCGTGCCGTGAACGACCTCGCCTTCCTTGAGGGACTGGAGGGACGACTCCATGAGCTGCTCCATCGACAGCTCGTCGATCCCATCCCCCTGTTCCGTTTCACCGTTGATATCCGCGTCCATACTCAAGACCGTTCCTCCTCGCTAGATCCATCCCATATGAACCTAGCCTCCGTAATTTGATGACCTTAGGGCTTCTGGCCCGTCGAGTCAAGCAACTCGAATCACCTGATTCGCGCGACCTCCTCGAACAATCGATCGACAACCTCGTCGAGGGTCGAAGCGGTGGTGTCGACGACCACCGAGCCGCGGGCAACTTGGAGGGGCGATTCCGACCTCGAGGTGTCCTGTCGGTCCCGCTGCTGCTGCTGTCTCTGCACCTCTTCGAGGCTGGTGTTCGGATCGGATTCGCTGAGGTCTCGGTGCCTTCGCCGGGCCCTTTCATCGATGCTGGCGGTGAGAAAAACCTTGAGGTCCGCATCCGGCAATACCACGGTGCCGATGTCACGGCCTTCCATGACCCCGCCCTTTTCCAGACCGAGCTGTCGCTGCAGCGGCACCAAGGCCCGGCGCACTTCGGCCAGGGCCGAGACAGCCGACGCCATCAACGAACACTCGGGAGTGCGGATTTCCCCGGACACATCCCTTCCGTCGATCAGAATCCTCGTCCCTCCGTTGCCCGCTTCGACATCGAGGGAATGCCTGTTCAACAACTCGATGACCCGTGCCGAGTCGTTGTCGTCGAGGGGCAAATCGAGCCCGTCGCGGAGCGCCATCAACGCCACCGCGCGATACATCGCACCCGTGTCGAGGTACGGGATGCCCAGCCGCTCTGCGAGCATCGATGCGACTGTCGACTTTCCCGCGCCGGCTGGGCCGTCGATGGCGACCAGAATTTTTTTTGCTTCGCTTGTGGGCGTCTTCCTGGCCAAGTCCGGGGTCCTTTACCGCGAGCTGCGAGCGCACATTGTACCGCGTGCACTATGCTCTTGCAGTGAATTCGAGACGTCGAGTGCTTCTGGAAGCCGAGCGCCGTACCCTCGCGCCTACTCCGGCGGGAGGTCTTCGGGTGGGTGTGGGCTACGCCAATACCTACCGGGTCGGGATGTCATCCCTGGCGTTTCAGTGGGCTCTCGAGCTCGCCGCTTCCGGTGCTGACATCGGCGTCGAACGGTTCTTTGCCGATCCCGAGATCGGAATCGGCCGCACCCTCGAGACCGGTTCTTCGATCGGCGATTTCGATCTCCTCGCATGGAGCTGCTCCTTCGAGCTCGATGCGGCCAACCTCCTCGCGACCTTGGATGCGGCGGGGATTCCCCGCCTCCGAAGCGAACGCAACCACCGACACCCCCTCCTGGTGATTGGAGGCGCCGTGGCCTCCATCAATCCTCTGCCGCTCTCGCCGGCCGTCGATGTCTTCGTTCTCGGCTCGGCTGAACTGTTGTGGCCGCCTCTCCTGGCGTTGATTCGCGAGATTCCCGATCGCGAGCGGTTGCTGCTCGAGCTCGCTGACCGGGACGGCTACTTCGTTCCGCTTCATCATCTCGACGAGCATGGCAGACCGAACGCGCGGCGAAGAAGGATCGAGAAGCGAGATGAGCAGATGGCCAACCCGTCCATGGTGCCCGTCTCACACGTGATGACACCGCACACCGAGTACAGCGATCGCGGTCTCGTCGAAATGTCCCGCGGCTGCCCCGAGAAGTGCCGCTATTGTTGGGTCAGTTACAACTACGGACGACTTCGCTGCTATCCGTCGGACGCGATCCTCGATCGTGTCGATCGTCTCGCCACGGTCACTGACCGTGTCGGCTTCGTCGCGACGGCGGTCGGTGACCACCCCGAGCTCGCGGCAATCCTTCACGAGTGCCGTCGTCGCGGTCTCGATGTGGCGCTGTCCTCCCTGCGGATACCCGCGATGCGGGAAGAGGTGCTCGCTCCGCTCGCTCAGTCCGGCGCGAATTCCGTGACGATCGCACCCGAAACCGGTACGGACTCCCTGCGCCGTCGGCTCAACAAGCCGATATCGAATGCCGCCATCCTGGAGGCCGTCGACACCGCGCTTCGCTGCGGCATCTCGAGCCTCAAGATGTACTTCATCATCGGCCTGCCAGGCGAGACCGACGACGATGTCAGAGGAATCGCCGGCCTCCTGCGGGAGGCCCAAAAGATGATGGTGGCTCGCGGCCGCGCCCGGGGCCACGTCGGCACGCTTCACGCCGGGTTCAACGTCCTGGTGCCGAAGCCCTACACACCGTATGCCCGTGAGGCCATGTTGAGCCAGAAGGAGACACGGCGACGGATGCAGCTCGTTGAAACCGAGCTCACGGGTGCCGCCAACATCCGTGTGCAGCGGCCCGCCTATCGTGAGGCCCTGTGGCAGGCCTACCTCAGTCGCGGAGACACCTCCTGTTTCAATGCCCTCGAAACCGCTGCAACGGGCTGTTCACTGGGTGAACTGATCGGCCGTCATCGCGAGGCCATCGAAAGGTCCGCGTTGTATCGCATCACGGGCGATCCGGTGTGGCAGTTCGTCACCTCCGCTCCGGTCGACAAGGATCGAAAGAGGGTCACGCAGGGATAGTTCTGCCGCTTTTCTACTGGCTGCGCTGGGTCGGAAACGGGCGTCTGGCCGCATCCCGTGACGAAGCCACCAAAACTGGCACGAGGATCTTCGAACGAGCCGGAACATCGGTGATGATTTCGATCCAGCCTTCGACAGCGCCTGCGATCGCCTCGGGCTCGAGATCTTCGGCCAGCTCGACACGGAGCATGGTGTGCGCACCGGGTTTCCAATCGACGAGCCGGGCCGAGAAGAGATCGGGATGGGACACCTCGAGTGCCTCGACGGTGAAATCTCCGCCCCCGTTCCTCCGCAGGCTCAAAAAGGCCGACCTGCTGTCGCCCCCCCCGCCAGGGGTGGTCCACAACCGGGCACCGTTGGGCCGCGCTTCGATCACCGGGCGCACGCGCACGGCATACGAGACCCCGACCTGCTGCGCAACCGGATGGTTCGTAGCGAGACGAAGCGTTCCCCGTTGATAACCCACGGGTGCTTCCGCAGAAAGGACGAGGTCGAGCCACACGTCACCGGGCGCGGCTTCGAAGTCGTTTTGCCGTTCCTTCGTCACCACGGGCTCGATCACGGCGGTGAGCGCCTCAGATCCTGTTGCTGCGCTGTGAATCTCAAGAGGTGCTCCATCCGCGCGCCGCAGGAGCAGCCGCTTCCGGCTCTCCTCACCCTCGACTGCGATGATCGTCAGTCGACTGTTGGGCTTGAACAAAATCGGCGCTTCGACATCGGCCGTGAATCGCAAGGTGAAATCGCCGGCGCCCGCAGCATCGGTGCGCACCGCAACCGTTTTCGAAATCCTCCGATTCTGGAGGGCTGTCGTTGTCGTCTTGGCGACAAGCTTTCCCGACCCACCTGCCGGGATGACCGAGTCGTACTCGGCCAATGTGCAGCCTCAAGACGGTTTGGCGCGAACGATGCGGACGTCATCCGGTCCGTCATTGTGAAAGACGAAGGTCGCCGTGGCCTCGCTCCCGGCGACGATCGTCCCCAGATCGAGCTCGGTGTTCTCCACCCGAAACGTGGGGGCTGCATTCTCGTTCGCAGCAGCGGCTGTCACCGCCAGGACCGCAAAAAAGATCACCGCCGCCGGGGCGACAGCGCGAAGCTGACTCGTCATGGTGGCCTCCTCGGCATCACTCAGGCGCTCGGCGCGCCGCGCACCCGATCGCCGATCACAGACCCGATTGTATCAGCCGGCGACGCGGTACTCGCCGAGTATGTGACCCTTGGTGCCGACGACCAGACACTCGACGGGAATGTCGCGATTCGCGCGGCGCAGGGCCTCTTCCGTCAGCCGCACCAGCCCTCCGCAGCACGGAACCTCCATCACCATCACCTTGAGGCTGCGAATCTCCGCCACGTCGATCATCGCGACCAGCTTTTGGAGGTAGGTCTCCTGGTTGCTGTCGAGCTTGGGGCAGGCGATGGCGAGGGACCACCCCGGCAGATGCCGCTGGTGGAAATCGCCGACCGAGAAAGCCACGCAATCAGCCGCCAAGAGGACGTCCTGGTTCTGAAAGAACGGTGCGGTCGGCGGCACCAGATGCAGCTGGATCGGCCAGTGACGGAGTTGCGACGGTGGCCCCGCACCCTCTGCGGAGACCTGAGGCGCGGGCGGTTCGTGCATCTGCGCTCTCGACCCCGGGCAGCCACCGCCCGCGGCCATCGGCGCTGGTGAGATGACAGACAGCCGCGGAGAGGTGCTGCCGCTCGCGCTCTCTTCGCGCATCCTCGCCAGGTGGTCCTCCACCGCCCCCTCGTCGAAGGCTTCGGCCTCGCGTTCGATCACCTTGAGGGCGCCCTGGGGGCAGTGGCCGAGACACGCCCCGAGCCCGTCGCAGTAGACATCGCTGATCAAGCGCGCCGTGCCGTCGATGATGGCGATCGCACCTTCGGCGCAGGCCGTGACGCAATCACCGCACCCGTCGCAGAGATTTTCGTCGATTTCGATGACCTCACGTACGGCCATGTTTTACTCCCGGTTCTCGTGGTTCCGGAGCATGGTCAGAACCATCCGGCTCGGCTCCGGAGCGTGCAGCGCGTGCGGCACATTGGCCGGCATGCGCACGATTTCGCCGGTGGTGACGACCACCGCCGCGCCGCCGATGGTCAGCTCGAGACGTCCATCCACCACCTGAACGAGGGCATCGAAAGGTGCAGTGTGTTCGGAAAGGCCTTGCCCCCGGTCGAAAGCGAAGAGGGTGACGCTCCCGCCATCGCTCTTCGCCAGAATACGGCTGACGATGGCGCCCTCGGGCACGTCTACCAGATCGACCAAGGCGCTCGCACGATCCGAGGCGAGCGGCGCGGTTTTTGCCCTTTCTTCCCCGTCCATCCCAAGTTCCTCCGCCGGGCGTGTCTCCCGATATGCATCATTGTGATCGGTGGCGGCCTTCGCGTCCTTGACCCAGGTCAAGAACGGGGCAAGACGGCGCCCGAGGCCATCACACCGACTCGTGCGCCCGCGTACTCTGCCCGCCAGCGTTCGATTTCCTTCTCCGGATCGGCAAGCGGTCTGAAGCCCAGCCGCTCGGCATCCCGCGGATCGAAGCTCGAGTAGAGGCCGACCCGGTGACGCGAGGTCTTTTCAACGATCCGGAGGGTCGTGTGTCCGTACTGAACCCAGGTTGACGAGAGGCTCGCCAGGATCTTTTCCGGGCTCGGGTCGCGGACGAAAGGCGCCATCTCGTGAGAACCGAGACCACCGTCGAGGCACGCCACCCACAGGATCTCTCCATCGGGTTCGAGGAACCGGCACGCCGCGTCCAGGCTCTTGTGGGCCTGAATCAGAGTCGTATCCGTCGGAGCTCCGCCTGCGCAGGCAACCATCAACTCGAAGGGCGTCTCCGGCGGAACCTCGAACCACTGCCGAACCCTGTCCACTGCGGCCTCGAAAGCCGCGGCCCAGGGACCAGCGCCGGCCCACGCCATACCACCTTCACGGCCCTCGACCAGACAGAGGGCGAAATCGGGGGGTCGGAGCTCCACCGCGCGATGGATTTCTTCGGCGATCGGGTTTCCCTCGAGGACCCCGGGTTCGCACTTCGGATGGCGAAGGGCCCGGCCGTCGACCGAATCGAGGACGAGGGCGTGGTTGGCCTGGATCTCCCGGTATCCACCGACGCCGGGAAACACCATCTTGGGCCCGCCGCCGAAACCGGCGAAGTAATGGTGGCGAACGGCGCTGACGGTCATCAGGAAATCGCAGTCCACCGCCGCCGGATGGAGGTGGACGGCCACGCCGGGGCGGAGCTCGCCCACCCGGACAAGGTCGGGCGCTCGGCTGTCGTGCTCGACGACTCGCAGCCCTTGCGGGATCTGACCGAGCAGCGCCTCCAGGCGATCGAGCCCGACGCGAGGGTGGGTCCCGTTGGCGACCAGGACAGTGATCGAAGAATCGCTGATCCCCGCCCTCCGTAGCGCCGCCAGCACGGCGGGCAGCACATCCGGGAGACTCGCCTTCCTGGTGGCATCCGGCACGACAATTGTGACCCTCTGCTGACCCCGGACGAGATCGATCAGCGGCCGGCCTTCGAGCGGCGATGCCAGGGCTTCGGCGGCCAGCTCGCCTGCGTCACGCCCCGCGGGCGCACTCGGGCAAATTGTCCGCACCTTGAATCCACGCAGATCGACAGCCAGTCGGTCTTCGCCGTACCCCAGTTTGACAATCACCTCGCCACGATACCATCTTGGGAGTCATGGATACCGGAGACCACGCGGCAATTTCCGAGGACTCGAAACAGTACCTCCTCCGGCTCGCCCGAACGTCGGTCGAGGCCCGAGTATACGGCGAGGCGCTTCCCGACGACCAGCCGGATGATCCCGCCCTCCTCCAAACCCGGGGAGCATTCGTGACGCTCAAGATCGAGGGGCGCCTCCGCGGCTGCATCGGTCACGTCATCGGTGTCTCGCCGTTGTGGAAGGCCGTCCGGGACAACGCGATTGCTGCCGCGTTCGAGGACCCCCGCTTTGATCCGCTGCGGGCCGACGAGCTCCCCGTGACGCACATCGAGATCTCGGCGCTGACCCCGCTCCGAAGGGCTTCGGCTGACGAAATCGAAATCGGCAGAGACGGTGTCCTGGTGGAGCGCGGACCGGCGCGCGGGCTCTTGCTGCCGCAGGTTCCGGTGGAGTACGGGTGGGATCTCGAAACCTTTCTCGACCATACCTGTCGCAAGGCGGGTCTCGAACCCGGGTGCTGGCGTCACCCCGACGCGGTCATCTCGGCCTTCTGCGCCGAAGTCTTCGGCGAGGACCATCGCTGAAGCCGGGAAACGGATTCCTCTGGTGGAAGTCGGCTTCTCAGCCGACGCCGAGAATTTCCTTCTCGTACGCTTCGATGGTCGAGAACGAACGGAAGGGGTTGCCGCGTGCGGCATCCGGATCGGGCAGCGGGACCGCTTCGGATATCTCCAACATGCGGACCAGCAGCTTCTTGAGGGCCCCGAGTGCGTCGTCGCCGCCGACCACAGCGCGTGGGTCGAAGGTGTCGCTGGTCATGCGGATCACGCGCAGCCTCGGTTGATCTCCCCACGGTGAGTCGAGCAACAGGTCGACCAGCACGACCGGTTTCTGGGCAGCTCGCGCGATGCCACTGACGGCGATCACCTGAACCGTGGCGAGGTCGATCGAGCGCCTGTGTCCGTCGAGATCGACTTCCAGCGTCTGGCCCCGAAGGCTGCGCGGCACGACCCGCTTCGCGACGATGAAGTGAACCATCGGTTTCTCTTCGACCTCGTCTTCATCGCCAGCTGCTTCCGATTCATCCGACGAGGTCGCGGCCGACCCGGCAACCGCTTCGAGCTCCTCGCGGGCCTCCGGCGGTAGGTCTGGATGGGTCAGCGCCGCGGCAGCGAGAGCCGCAGCCTGCGGGCTGTCGAGATCCATCGCCGACCGGGCCAGACGAAGAAGGACCCCAGGTGGCGTCGAGCTCTCGACCCCCCGAGCGGCGAGCTCGACGGTCTTCGTCGCTGCGTCCAGCCGCGGTCCCGTCCGGAGCATTTCGGCGATCCGCGCTCCGAGAGCGGGTTCTACCTGAGTATCGAAATCGGAGTCGAGGATCTCGAGCCAATGCGTGGTCACGAACTGGTCGTCACCCCGCCGGGCGGCGTCGCGAATGGCGCGCAGCAGGTGGGGCGCGGCCGACGCCACCTGTCCGTCCTGGAAGGAGAGGTTCCAAAGTGCGATGGCGGCATCGACGTTGTCGGGATGGCCAACCAGCTCCTTTTCGAGGACGGCTTTCGCAGCTTCGCGATCGCCCTCTTCCGCGAGCTTGGCCGCATCTTCCAGGACGGTGTTGTCAACGAGCGTGACCTTGGATTCGATGGCGCGGTCGATGAAACGATCCTCGACGCGGAAGTAGGCGATTGCAGAGGCGGCGGCGACCCCAAAGACGAAGCCCCATACGTGGGCCCAGAAGGCCACGCCTCCGCCCCCTTCATCTCGCGCGACCACGTCGGCCGCCGATGCGAAAAGGAGCTCCTTGAGAAACCACAAGGGCAGCATCAACCACGCCGGCGCTTCGAAGCTACCGAACCTGACATAAACCCAATAGAGAAACCTGATCTTGCTGTTCCAGTAGCGGATGAGAAAGGCCCCCATCACGCCGGCAATCGCTCCCGAAGCGCCTCCAAGAGGGTCGTTGAGGTCCGGATACCGGACAACAAACATCAACGCGGCCACGACACCGGCCGTGAGGTAGAAGGACGCATACAGCGGTCGCCCCCAGACGTCCTCGATGAATGGCCCGGCGAGAAAGAGAATGAACAGATTGCCGAAAAGATGGCCCCAGCCGAAATGGATGAACTGGTAGGTGATCAAGCTCCAGATTTCGAGGTCGGAAGGAATTGCTCCCAGCCTACGGAGGGGTGACGCATCGAGCCTTTCGCTGGATGCATCCATCATCGCGTCGAAGATGTCTTGCTCTTCCTGGAGCTGTTCATCATCTGCGGGTGGGCGCGGTCCGGTCTGGCGCATCAGGTCGATCACCGATGTCGCGCCCTCTTCCCCGAACTCTCGAACGATCTGGACCAGAAGCCGGTCATCCATCTCGAGATACGGATGCTGTTGGAAGTACTCCCAGCCCTCGTTCAGGCTCTCGAAGGCCCGCTGCAGCCTCTCTTTTTCACCGGGAAAGGTGAGGAGGAAAACGACCAGGCAGAGACCCATGATCGCGAAGGTGACCCAGGGTAGGCGTCGTACCGAGGTCTGTTCGTGGCCGAGCGGTATCAGCATGGAAGTGACCCCCGGGCAGCCGTCAAAAGAAAGCGTGCCTCTGGGTTTATTATATCGGCCGATGGCTGTAGGCGGTCTCATCCTCGTGGAAACCTCGCTGCCGGGAAACCTCGGAGCCGCGCTGCGGGTTGCCGCCAACTTCGGAGTGCGGCGGCTCGAGCTCGTGAGGCCGGGGGTCGATGACGATGACCCGGAGGTCCTCCAGTGGGCGTGCGGTGCGGAAGCACGCGTCGAGGTCCGGCGGTGGGACCACTTTGCCGACGCGGCCAAGCACTACCATACCCTGGCCGCCTCCGCCTCCGCCCGCGGCAGGGAAAGGCTTCCTGTACTCGACCCCGCTCCGGCGATCGCCATGCTCGTCGAGCGAGGGCTCGATGGCACGGCCCTGGTCTTCGGCAACGAGACGAGCGGCCTCCGACGTGAGGATCTCGACCGCTGTGACCTCGTGATCCGGATCCCGACCGAGACCGAATTCCCGGTACTCAATCTCGCGCAGGCTGTCGCAATACTGGTGTCGATCGTGCGCGCGGCGCACCCGCAACACGAGCACGCCACACCTGAACCGGCGCCTCAAGAGGAGATCGACGGGCTCATGGGCCACCTCGAGCAGAGCCTCTCGACCATCGGCTTCCTCGACCCCCAAAGCCCCCAAAGGATCCTGCGCCAGCTTCGACGCCTTTTCGGAAGGGCCGGCATCACCTCCGGGGAGATCAAGATCGTGCGCGGCATCTGCCGGCAGATGGAGTGGGCGGCCGGAGCGCGTCCTGGCCGATTCAAAGGCGGCGAATCCGAGGATCAGCACGAGTGAAAGTGCTGAGAAGCCCGGCGAACAGTACAGCTTCGCTTCCGGATCGTTCTTCGGCAGGGACGCCATCGTGCCGCCCTTGATCGTCGATTTCCCTGGACGCGATCGCACCAGTGAAACCTCGAAGGCGGCACATGTCCCGCCCCTCCATCACCACCGCTCGTCAATCAGACATATGCCTGAGTCAGCGAATCCCCACCTCTCGCGGCAGACGGTCCGCGAGGCGCAGCAGCCCGGGATCGGTTGGATGACGGTCGAGGGCGCGGGAGAGGGACATCGCCGCCTCGGCATAGTGGCCGGTGCGGAGCTGGAGTTCGACCAGGAGCACCGCCAGCCGGGGAGTTCCAGGATCGATCTCGACCGCACGCTCCAGAGCGAGCAGGGCATCTGCGGTCTTGCCGGCCTGCTCAGCAACCGACGCGATCCGGGTGAGGAGGCCGGTGTTCACCGGATCCATGCCCCACGCCCGCTGCAAGTGCTCGAAGGCGCTCTGAAGGTCCCCTCGGCCCTGGGCCAGACCTGCAAGGGTCAAGTACGGCGCGGGGGAGTTCGGGTCCAGGGCAAGGGCTTCGCCAGCGGCAGCCAGAGCAGCCTCCACGTCGCCGCTGAGGTCCCTGGCCACCGAGATCACCGACCACGCTTGAGCACGCAAGCTCCGCGGATTGGCCGACCGCAAGGCGATCGGCAGCAGCATCTCGACGGCGGCTTCCAGGTCTCCCTCGTCGATCGCCCAACGCGCCAACTCGATCTCCACGGCCGGCTGGCCCCGGAATCTCGCGAGCTCCGATCGTGCCTCGTCGTCATCGCCCTTTTCTCGAATCGCCCGTGCCAGCGCCAGCGCGTTCTCCGTAGCCCGACGGGGATAGAATTCCGTGCGCATCCGAAGACCCTCAAAGATCACCGACCGTTCGTCCTCGAAGGTCAGCTCCACCTCTGGCTCGTGGAAACCGGGTGCGATCGCCTCGGCAATCGCCAGTTCTGCGAGCGCCCCCTGGCGTTGGCCAACCGAAAACAGGAAGAGGGCCTGAATACGGTGCAGCGATGGCGATGTCGGATCCCTCGCCAATGCCTCCCCGAGGGCGGTGACGGAATCTCGGATCCGGCCCCTGAGAAACTCCTCGCTCGCCAGATTCAGGAAACCGAACGCCGCGGTCGGCATCCAACGCCTCTGCAGGCCTCCGATCCTCGCCAAAGCCGCCGCCAAGCTTTCCGGTGTGGCGCCTGCCAGCTGATCCGTCGCCAGCTTTCGTGTCCGTTCGACGACCGACGGAAGCCCCACCAGCCGCCCGCTCGCCAGCCTCTGCGCGGCCGCCTCCGAGTTGACCGATGTCAGGTCCACGATGAGCCGCCACTCCCGCCACCCGAGCGTGTCCACCAGCGCCACCACCAAAGCCAAGACCGCCGCTGCTTCCACCCGTCGTGCGCGTCGCCAGCTCACAGCGCGACTGCCCGCCCATCCTCGTCGACGAAGCAGATCGCGGGCTGCAACTCCACACCACTCCGCTGCCGGACCCGGTCCCTGATTGCCCTCGTCAGCTCGAGCACATCCGCCGCCCGTGCCGTCTTGGTTGTCGATATCCGATTCGGCTTTCGAGGCGCCAGCCGCACGCCCCCGACCTTCATATCGACGCAATCCGCCTCGACGAGCAGCGAGACGAGGTCCGCGTCGGCGGGATCGACGAAAAGTGGCTCCGCTGATCGAGGCGGCCGCTGGCCACGGCTGCGATCACGCAACAACACTTTGCCCGGAGAGGACTGTGTGGCGTCGGTCACCAGTTGCAGGCGAGCCCGGACCACCACCCGTCGAACGAGACCGAGATCGGCCCCGCGGGTGCCGCGATCCGCGAAGCGAATCCGCTCGACGCGGCCTCCCGGCCGGGCCAGATCGACCCAGTCGAGGACCCTCGCGAGATTCATCTGACCGCAACTCGCGGCATGGACCGCGCCACCAATCGAGCTGCTGGTCGCGATCAGCCGGTCGAAACCCGACATCCCGGTCCGTGCCGCAGCACGGCACACTTGTGCCATGTTGGCACCACCGCCCGCGACCGCCCCATCCAGATCGAGCTCCCACAGCCCGAGATTTCCGCTGAGATTGAGAACCGGCACCCGCAGCCCTCGATCCATCGGAACGAGCCGGCTGCCGGCGCCGAGGACCAGCCACCTCTGGCCGTGGGTCGCGAGCACGTCGATGGCCCGTTGAAGCCCGTCAGCACTGCGACATCGGATGAGAAGATCGGCCAGACCACCAACGCCGAGAGCGGTCCAAGCTCGCAGATCGACACGTTCGTGGATCTCCGGCTCTCCGTTCTCCCGAAGGCTTCGGAGGTCCTTTTTGAGATTTGGAGAACCATTCAGCACCGACACATCCATCCACCTGGAATCTGGCACACCATTTGCTTGTTACCCTGGTAGCCGGGCACACAACGACTCGGTACACGACATCATACCTCCTCCTTCCTCCTGCGGGCCTCAACGGCCCGCACCTTTTTTTCGATCCCTGGCTACCGGACTTCGCGCGAGATGGAGGCCTTGCGCACCGTGCCGATGGCGCCCGGCCCTCAGCGGTCGGCCCTGCCGCCAAGGCCGAGGTTCCTCATGTGGTAAAGCAGGGTCTGGCGGGAAATCCCCAGCTCGCGGGCGGTCGCGCTTCGGTTGCCGTTGTTGCGTTTGAGCGCGGCACGCAAAAAGTTCCGCCTGAAGTCCCGCTGCGCTTCATCCCAGGTCCCGGTGGGAGCATCCGTCGGTTCGGAGACCGGAAGGTGTTCAGGTCGGACGATCGAACCCGCGGCGCGGACCATCGCCACTTCGACCGCCTGGCGAAGCTCGCGGACGTTTCCGGGCCAGGGATATCGCCTGATCATCGCCTCCGCCTCGCCGCTCCACACCGGTGTCGGCAGCCCGTGACGACTCGCCGCATTTCTCTCGAAATGGTCTCGAAGCAGCGCGATATCCTCGCGGCGATCGCGCAGCGGCGGGATGGCGAGAGGCGCCGCCGCAACGCGGTAGTAGAGGTCCTGGCGGAAACCACCTTCCCTGACTCTCCCCTCCAGATCCCGGTGGGTTGCCGACACGATGCGTACGTCGACCTTTCGTGACCGCGTGGCACCGACCGCACGGACCTCTTGATCCTCGAGGAAGCGGAGCAGTTTGACCTGCAGCGGTGGGTCGAGGTCTCCGACCTCGTCCAGAAAAAGCGTCCCACCGTCGGCCGCGACCGCCAGCCCTTGGCGCGACCGGTCGGCTCCGGTGAAGGCACCTTTGACGGACCCGAAAAGCTCTGCCTCGAGAAGACTTGACGGAATGGCTGCGACGTTGACCGGAACGAAGGCCCCGCGGCGGCCCGAAAGACGATGGAGGGCCCTCGCCGCGACTTCTTTCCCGACTCCTGTCTCCCCTACCAGGATCACGGGAAGATGGGTTGGAGCGAGCGCGCGAAGCTCTCGTCGCACTCCTTGAGCTGCTGTCGAAACGCCGTGGAACCCGGTCTCTTCGACATCGGTGTCCCCGTTGACCGCCGGGGCCGGGGCAAAGAGCTCAAGCACGCCCATCAGCAGGCGCCAGGTCGCCCCCTCGTGGGCCTCACCTCCGAGGGGAACGACCGCGATTCTCCGATGGCGTACCTCCGCTCCGGCACTACCGTCGCCCAGCCTCCAAAGAACTCGACCGTCGACGGTGGCGCGCACCTCGAGACCACTCAAACCCAGGGCCACCACGAGACGGTTCCCGAGATCCGGGGAGAGTCCTTCGAGACCTGCACCTTCGACGATTTCGGCCAGCACCTCGACCACCCCCTCGTCGTGTGGCGCGCCGCCGGACGCGGTCTCTGCCCATCCGTCCATCGTCGCGTCGCGCAGCGCTCGTAGCGCTTCGACCCGGGTGCTCCCGTCAATCGGGAGCCTGGTCCGAAGCACGTGCTCGGCCAGCGCAACGGACAACGCCTGCGATCGGGTCATCTTGCCACTCGCGATGAGCGCCGTGACATCTCCTTTTCCGCTCACCATCTCGTGGACGATTTCGGCGGCTCGCGCCACGCCCCAACCATCGGGCTGCCAGGTATCCGCCTCCCGTCCGGCGACCGTGCCAGCCAGCCCGGCCCACGCTTCCCCTTCCTGACCGGCACCCCGCAGGAGGCCACCGGCCTTCACCAGGTCGCCATCGAGAAGGGCCTCGACGCCCCGGAGATGCTTGACCGCCTCCGCGAACCGAGGGTCGTGTTCGTCAACTTGCGCAACGAAGGCCCCTGTTTGCCGCCGAAATCGAGCGAGCTCGCCCTTGGCCAAATACAAGCGTGCCATCTCGCCGCTGAGGTAGGGGTCGTCCGGATTGTCCTCCGCGAGTTCCGCGAAGCGTTCCTCCGCTCGCCGGATCTCGAGTTGGTCGAGATCTCCGACAGCCAGATTGAAGAGCACGCGACTGGTGAGATGCTGAAACCCTGCGGCCTGCAAGAGTCGATGGGCACGCAGTTGATGGGCGTCCGCCTCGCGGCTCCTGCCGTCGTCCAGCGCCGCCGCGCCCAGGTCGAGTTCGACCATACCGAAGACGCCCGGACCTGCCCGATCGTCAGCCAAAAGCTCGAGCAGGCGCCGGGCCGGCCGGGTCCGCCCATCGTCCATGAGCTGGCGGGCCCTTCTGTGAGCGAACTGCGCCCTCAGCACCGGATGATCGCCGATCACGCGACGCCGCCACTTCGGATCAGCGAAGGATGCGCCGTCTTCGATCCAGGCCAGCTCGATGTCGAATCGCCTCCGGAGGAGATCCGAGACGCGGTGTCGCGCACGACCGATCAGATCTCGCGCAGCGGCCTCCAGACGCCCACCACGCCGCCGTTGATCGTTGAGAACGTGAAGCGCCGCCTCTCCCACCGCACGGGGATGAGCTTCCAGCGCGTCTTCGCCCGGAAGCGCGAGGCGCCGACCCGCACGATCGTCGATGGCTTCAAGCCATCGGCGGTGTGCGTCGGTCCGAGCCTTCGGAATGGACGCGAGAACCCGCCGCGCCCCACTCGGGTCGTAGATCGCGAGGCAGGCTTCCGCAAGAAGCAGAGAGACGGCATGACCGAGGGCGCCGGACGCGAGCTCCGACAAAAGGTCTCGGACCGAAAAAGCGTCGAGCGCATCGAGGCGCGATCGCGCCCAGTGTTCGAGAACTGTGGCGTCGCCATCTCCCAGTGCTCGGTGGAGAAGCCGCCGCGGGTCGTCTTCACCGTAGAGACCCGCGACAGCGAGGTGCAGAGGGTCCGGCTCGAGTGGCGGGCAGTCCACGAGGCGCCAGCGCTCTCCCGTCTCGACGATGGCGAGCGCGCGGCGCTGGTCCTCGAGAGCGCGGGAACTCAGACCCGAGTTGAGGGCCACGAATCCTCGCGGCAGGCCTTCGCGAGCCAGCCCCAGGACGTGCTGGAGGCGGTTTGCCATGGGGACCATTTGGCCTCCCCCTCGGCTGGCCGTGACCGTCGCAAAGACCCGGCGCCCCGCTTCCGTCAGGGCCCGTCGGTCCGTCGGATCGACGGGGTCGATCCGGCCCGCCTTGAGCTCGACCACGCGTCGAGCATCCTCGAGCGCCAATCCCGTCACCGCCAGGTGGCGGGAGAGCTTCGATCCGTCGAAACCGGGCGGTCGCGGGGGATGCCACCCGCCGGGGAAACTGCCGATGACCGCCGCGCTGCAGCCGTCGCGACGGGCCCAGCGGGAAACCGCCGCGAGCTCGTCACTCGAGATCTCGCCGACCAGGATCAAGCTCCCTTCCCCGCCGATCGCAGGGTTGGGTGCGGTTCCAGCGCTGTCGTCCCCGGCTCCCCAAAGCCACGCCGTGCCGGAGCGCCGGCGGATGCTCGCCCACAGGGCGCCACCCAGACGCCGGCCGAGACCCGGGATCGGCACCCGCCAGTAATCCGTTGCGCCCTCGTCTGGGACCGGAAGTCCGTCCCAACGAAAGGCCCACAGCGCGCGCGCCGTGGCGTGATCGAGTGGCCTCTTCAGCTCGCGGAGTTGGCGTGCGATGGCGCCTTCGAGGTAGAAGCCTGGCTCGCCCGGGCCCGCGTCGATCGAGCCCACCGGGAGCCCCACCGCCCTTGCGATGGCCTTCACGATCGCTGCGCGGGTGGTCACTGCTGCCCGTTCGCCCCCTCCGAGGCGGGCGTACACCCTGGACATGGTGAGAGGGAATCGTCCGAAGGACGCCTGCAGGCCGCCGGGGGTCCGCACGAAGACCGCGTCGCGCACGGCCGCCGTTCCCGGCCACAGATCGAACTCGGCGAGCAGCGAGGCCGCAGCGGTCAGCTGGAGCGCAGCGCTGAAACGCTCGCGCCGGGTGAGAGAGGCCGCCGCAACCGGCTGGCCGACCGGCTGGGTCTCCACGGCCCCTCCGTCGACCCCCGGCACCGGCACCGCTGGATGTTCGACCAGCAGGGCGGCCGGAGTCGGGATCCTCAAGGGACGGAGCCCTCGCCTTCCTCGACGCCCGCCACCCGGTCCCAGACCTGCCAAAACCGCGGAAAGCTCTTGGTCACGCAGTCCGGGTCGTCGATCTCCAGCTGTCCTGCCCCCAGCGCGACCACGGCCATTGCCATCGCGATGCGGTGGTCGCCGGCGGAGGTCACCCGGCGCGTTGTGCCGGACACCGAATCGACGGTTCCGCTCACGACAAGCTCGTTTCCGTCAAACTCCATCCGTGTGCCGAGTCGCTCGAGGTTCGTGACCATCACGGTCAAGCGATCGCTCTCCTTGTGCTTGAGGTGCTCGAGACCTTCGAATCGCGAGCCGGGCGGTGCGCAGGCTGCGACCGCCGCCAGGGCTGGGAAGAGATCCGGTGTGTGACGCAGATCGGCCCTCAGAGGCGCCGTCACCGGGCCTCTCACCGTCACGCGATCGTCGGTCCATTCCAGATCGAGACCTGCATCGGCCAGTATTCTCACAACCGCTCGGTCTCCCTGCCGGCTTGCCGGGTCAAGGGGTCCGACATCGATCTCGCCTCCAGCGACCCCCACCGCCGCAAGAACAAACGCGGCCGCCGACCAGTCACCCTCAACCGAGTAGTGGGTCGGCATCAGTGGTCCCGGGCTGACCGACCAATGCCGGCGATCAGCGCTCACCTCGATTGTGCACCCAAAGGCGCGCAGCACGTCCACCGTCAGATCGAGATAGGGCGCCGAGGGCAGGACCCCGTGGACCGCGAGCACGAGCCCCCTGGTCATCAAAGGCGCCGCCATCACGAGCGCCGACACGAACTGTGACGAGACCTCCGGGCGGACCTCGGCCGCCCCACCCTCGAGGGTGGTCCCGTTGATTTCCACCGGCAGGTAACCATCGGACGATCTGACCTGCGCGCCGAGTGTCTCGAGTGCTTCGAGGAGCGGGGCCATGGGTCGCTCGCGAAGGCGCGGGCTGCCGTCGACCACGAAGCGACCGGATACCGCGGCCAGCAGGGCGAGCATGAGCCTGGACCCTGTTCCGGAGTCCTTGAGATCGAGCTTCACCGAGCTCGATGGCACGGCCCTCGTTCCAACCTCGATCTCTCTGTCCCACGAAACCGGCCAACCGGCGGTCTCCAGGGCCGCTGCGAGGACCCTGGTGTCATCGCAGTCGAGTGGCGAGGCGATGGATCCTCCCCCGGCAACCGCCGCCGCTACCAATGCGCGGTTGGTGAGGCTCTTCGAAGTCGGAAGGTCGACCGTTGCGCGCACGGGCCCGCATGGCCCAGCAACGACGGCAGGCGCCATCAATCGCCCCCGCCTTCGTTTTCACATGTCACGAGCCGGTCATCGACGCAGGACCATTGCCCGTCAGCTTGCACCAAGACACCCCTGCGTCCCTCCAGCCACGCCGGGATGATGGTCGCCAGGCGTTCCCCGTCGCGGCACTCCCATGAGGTGTGGAAGTGCCCCCAGAAGAGCACATCCACGCCCCTCGCCCAGGCCGCCCGCGCGTAACGGCGGAGGTCGTCGACCGGCTTGGTGTATCGGAACTTACGGTTGGTCTTGGCGAGGTGGGATTCCATGTGGCGCACGATGGCTACCGCGACGGGGCGTGGCAGGAGCCGCGCCCACACCCGTGCGATCACTGATTTCGAGACCTTGGACCAGAAACGGTACTGAAAATCCCGGCGGTTGACGAGATCACCATGATCGAGGAGGAAGCGCCGCCCCTCGCACTCGAACTCGTAGAGGCGGCCGCTCCAATCGATCTCGGCGGCGAGCTCGGGCTCGTCGAGGAAGAAGTCGCGGTTGCCCTCGATGACGACGATCCGCAGTCCACGTTGACGGGCCTCACGCCAGGACGCCATGACCTCTTTGAGAGCGGTCGTCCAGAACTTCGACATCCCGATCAGGTACTGAAAAGCATCGCCGAGGTAGACCAACTCGTTCACACCGGTCTCGGCCGCGAGGCGCACGAGGGTGCTCATCGCCTCGGCGTCGTTCTCACCCTGACCCACGTGGGCATCGGCGATGATCAGGCGTTTCACGCCGTTCATCGTACCCTACCGCCTGCGCCCGGGGAGGGGTGGAGCGCTATCCGTTCTTGGTTGCGAAGTCCCGCATGAACTCGGCGAGGACTTCGACGCCCTCCAGCGGCATCGCGTTGTAGATCGACGCCCGGCAGCCGCCGACCGAGCGGTGGCCTTTGAGCCCGACCATCCCGGCGGCCTTGCCTTCGGCCACGAACTGGGCCTCGAGTTCCTCCGAAGGCAGCCGGAAGACAACGTTCATGTAGGACCGGCTGGCCTCCTCCACCGGACACCTGTAGAAGTCGGGATTTTCCGCCATGACCCCGTACAGCAGATCGCCCTTGGCCCTGTTGGTCTTCTCGACCTCGGCCAAGCCGCCCTGCTCCTTCACCCACGCCAAGACATTACGCACCATGTAAATGGCGAATGTCGGTGGGGTGTTGTAGAGCGAGTTCTTTGCGGAATAGGTCGCATAGGCCAGCATCGACGGCAGGTTTTGGTTTGCCCTCTCGAGCCACGGCTTCTTGAGAATGACCACGGTCACGCCCGACGGACCGATGTTCTTCTGCGCGCCGGCGTAGATCAGGCCGAAGCGGTTGGCGTCGAAGGGCCGCCACAGGATGTCCGACGACATATCGGCGACGAGCGGAACATCACCGGTGTCTGGGAACTCGTGATATTGGGTGCCCTTGATGGTGTTGTTGCTGGTGATGTGGACATAGGCCGCGCTGGAATCGAGGTCGAGCTCATCCTGCTTTGGAATCCGGGTGAAGCCCGCCTCTTCGCTCGAACCGGCGACGCGGCATGAGGCGATGATGTTCGCCTCCTTGATCGCCTTCTGCGACCACGTTCCCGTGTTGATGTAGTCCGCAGATCCACCGCTCGGGATGAAGTTCATCGGCAGCATCGCGAACTGCATTGACGCCCCGCCCTGGATGAAAAGCACCTGATGATCGTCGTCGAGACCCAGAAGCTCGGTCATCAAGCTGATGGCTTCCTCGTGCACGCGGTCGTACTCGGGCGACCGGTGGGAGGTCTCCATGACCGACATCCCGGTCCCCTCCCAGTCCGGAATCTCCGCCTTGGCGCGCTCGAGAGCCGATGGCGGCAAGGTTGCCGGTCCGGCGTAGAAGTTCCAGGTTCGGCTCATGGCAACCTCCTCGTCTATGCGGTCTGTTGAGCGAAGTCTTCGAGAATTCTGACGACAACATCGCCGATGCGCAACATGTTCTCCCGGCTCGATGCCCCGAGATGGGGGGTCATGATCGCGTTGGGCGCATCGTAAAGCGGGCACGAGTCGTCAGGCGGGTCGGAGTACCAGACGTCCGTCGCGTAGGCCCGCACCTTCCCCGACTCGAGCGCAGCAACCATGTCGTTCTCGACCACGACTTTGCCGCGGGCGGTGTTGATGATCACCACCCCGTCCCTGAGCTGAGCGATGGTCTCCGTGTTGATCATCCCGTGAGTGGTGTCGGTGAGCGGAACGTGGAGCGAGATGTAATCGGCCTCGGCGTAGAGCTCTTCGAGGCTCACCAGGTCCACGAACTCGTGGTTCTTGATCAGCGGATCGTGCGCGATGACCCGCATGCCGAAGGCGATCGCGCGGCGCGCGAGCTCGGTGCCGATATTGCCGGCGCCGATGAGGCCCAGCGTCTTGCCCATCAGCTCGGTGCGCTTGAGTTGCTTCTTCAGCCATTGCCGGTCCTTCATCCCAAGGTGGCCTTCGACCAGCCGTGTCGGCACGGCGAGCATCAGGGCGAAAGCCAGCTCGGCCACCGCCACCGCCGATGCCTCGGCGGTGTTGAAGACCTGGATGCCTTTGGATCGCGCGTACTCGACGTCGATGTTGTCGAGGCCAACACCACCGCGGATGATCAGGCGGAGCTTCTGGGCCCGATCGATGTATTCGCGCGTGCACTTGGTCTTCGATCGGACGAGCACGACGTCGACCTCGGGCAGCCGTTCCTTGTCGTCGGTCACCTCACCGAAGACCTCGAGCTTCTCCGGCAGCGAGGGATCGAAGGCGTCTGAAATGAGAATCTTCATTTTTGTCCTCCTCGTCACATCAGTCGTTCAACGGCCTCACGATGAGGCCCGAGCGGAGTTTGGGTTCGAACCAGGTTGACTTTGGGGGCATGACCAGGCCCGCATCAGCGACGGCGAAGAGCTGATCGATCGAGGTCGGGTGGAGGGCGAAGGCCACCGCCCAGTCACCCGAGCCGACCTTGCGCTCCAGCTCGCCGAGCCCACGGATGCCACCCACGAAATCGATACGCTCGTCCGAGCGCGGGTCGCCAATTCCCAGCACCGGCGCGAGCAGGTTGTTCTGGAGAATCGCCACGTCCAGGCTCTCGACGGGATCATCCGCCGGGAAGCTGCCGTCCTTTGCCGTCAGCCGGTACCAGCGATCGAGGTACATCCCGAAACAGCGCCTCCGATCGACACGGCCGTCTTCCGTCGGGACGACTTCAAAGGGCTCGCCGACCGCCTCGAGAAAAGCTTCCCGGTCGAGGCCGTAGAGGTCGCGCACGACGCGGTTGTAATCGAGGATCTTCATCTGGTTGTCGGGAAAGATCACCGACAAAAAGTAGTTGTAGGCCTCGTCTCCGGTGTGATTCGGGTTGGCGTCACGCCTCAGGGCTCGGATCCGGGTCCCCGCCGCCGAGCGGTGGTGCCCGTCGGCAACGTAGAGCTCCGGCACCGAGGCAAAAGCATCGACGAGGCTGTCACGATCACCCGCGTCGGCCACGACCCACAGCACGTGCTGGATCCCGTCCGGGGCGACAAAGTCGTAGGTCGGATCTGCGCCCGTGAGGCGATCGACCAGTGCGTCGATCTCGGGCATCGCCTTGTAGGTGAGGAAGACCGGGCCGGTATTCGCATCGAGAGCGTCGATGTGTCGGGTCCGGTCATCCTCCTTCACGGGACGCGTGTGCTCGTGTTTCTTGATCAGGTCCGCCTCGTACTCGTCGACGCTGGCGCCTGCCACGAGGCCCGTTTGCACATGGTCACCCATCCGTTGGCGGTACAGGTAGAGGGCCGGGCTCTCTTCCTGGATCAGGGTCCCGTCGTCCATCAGGCGGCGGAGATTCGCCGCCCCTGCTGCGTAGACCTCGGGTGCATAGACGTCGGTGCCGGGTTCGAGATCGATCTCGGGCTTGACCACGTGCAGAAAGGACAGCGGGTTGTTGGCCGCCATCTCGCGCGCCTCGGAACTCGAGAGCACGTCATATGGCGGGCTCGCAACCTCGGCGCAAATCTCCGGCCGCGGACGCCAAGCGCGGAAGGGTTTCAACTTGGCCATCGCATTCTCCGAACAGGGACTTCGGCGCGATCCGCCGAGCACGTGAAATCTATCACATGCTCCACCCCTGAGCCAGCTTTCCACAACTGAAATCGTTTACGAGATGACCAGCCGTATCCTGATCGGGACTTCCCAACCCCCGGGGTGGACGTTGAGGAAGAACGGTCTCCCGAGGCCGAGGTTTCGAGGCCGCTCGAAGTACAGGAGATCGACCATCGCGTGCCGCTGACGAAGGGTCACCCTGTCGCGGACGGTGTTGCCCCTGGACGCCCTCAGGTTCGGAAAGAAGCTCGAGGCCTCGAGACGCCGGTTCCAGCGCCAGTTCTCCCAGGGGATGCCGGCATAGGAGACCATGCGGTAGTCCATGACCTCCTTGTCGTAGTTCTTGCGCATCTCCTTGACGCTTGGCAGGACATAGACGAGGTCGTCGAGATCGTTGAGCCAAAACGAGTCGCGGTTGATCTTGGCCATATTCTCGGACAGGTTCTCGACCGCCACGACGATCGGCAGATAGGGCTCGTTGGTGCGCTGGATGGTGAGGGTGAGGTTCGCCCACACCTTGCCTTCCTCGTTTTCGGCAATAAAGAGCACCTTCTGCGCTTCAGGCTCATCCTGCGCGAGCACGGAAGCCACGCCGAGTGCGCTCGCCGCCAAAACCGCGGCCGCCATCGCGCCGATCAGAGCTCTTGACAGATGTTTCATCCAAGCCTCGACACTGCACAGTATACGCGTATGATGTCGGGCGGTTTGGACACGATCTCGAAGGACCTCAAGCGCGCCCTCTTCGCCACCCTCTTCTTTGGCGCGGCCTCGGGCATTTTCACGGCGACCCTCAACAACTACCTCGCCGAGATCCATCATCTCGGCGCCGAGGCACGCGGATGGCTCGAGCTCCCCAGAGAGCTCCCGGGCTTTCTCATCATGTTTGTCGCCGGCGCCATGCTCACGGTCTTTCGCGAGACGCAGATGGCGGCCGCAGCGATGCTGCTGACGGCGCTCGGAGCCGTCGGTCTCGGGTTTCTCGCCCCGACCCACGCGGCTCTGGTCCTCTTCATCGTCATCTGGTCGCTCGGAGACCACATCATCTTCGCCGTGGAGGGACCGATCGGGCTCAAGCTGGCGCGAGGCGGCAAGGAGGGACGCAGGCTCGGTCAGTTCGGCGGCGCCCGCAACCTGGGCACCATTGGCGGTGTCGGCATCGTCTTCGTCCTCGCGCAAGCGCTCGGCGACCGCTACGAACTCTTCTACGCAATCGCCGCCGCCAACGCGCTCGTCGCCGGTGCACTCTATGCGGGTTTGCACGTTGGGCGTGGAGACCCTCCTTCGAGGCGTCTCGTCTACAACAAGAGGTACCGACTCTTCTACCTGATCTCGGCCCTCTTCGGCATCCGCAAGCAGATCTTCCTCGCCTTTGGCGCGTGGGTCCTGGTCGAGATCCACGGGGTTTCGGTGAGCACCATCGCCCTCCTCTACTTCATCGCCTCCACCCTCGGTGTTGTCATGCGCCCGCTGCTCGGGGAAATCATCGATTGGCTCGGTGAGCGCACCGTCCTCGCAGTCGATGAACTCCTGCTCCTCGCGATCTGTTTGACCTACGCCTTTGCCGGCGATCTCCTGACCGGCAACGCGGTGCTCGTTGCCCTGTACTCTGCATACATCCTCGACATCATCCTCTTTGCACTCCGCGTTGCCAGAACCACATACCTGAAAAAGATCGCCGAGGACCCGGCGGACATCACACCGACCATCTCCATGGGCATCACGATCGACCACGCCGTCGCCATGACGCTGCCAATCCTTTCGGGCTACATCTGGGAGGCCTACGGATTCCGCTGGGTCTTCATCCTCGCCGGCGCCATCGCCTTCATCGGCTTCTTCGTCTGCCTCCGCATCCGTACCCCGAATTCTTAGTACAAAAACCGATTGCGAGCGCTCAGCCGCGTCGGCGACACATCGTTCCAATGTCCGCGTTACCAGAGCCAGGAGTAGCCGATCTTGAGAAAGACCGTTCGACTGGTCGACGTCATTTCGAAGTCCTGGTTTTCGAAGCCATCTTCGCCGTAGCCAGCATAAAAAACGGTCCGCGGGTTGACCTTGTACGCGAACAGCAGCTGGACGAAGAAGTCACGCTCGAGCTCGTCGACCTCCTCCTCGTAGAGGTCCTGGTTTTGCCGGATGTCGGTGTACTGCAGGATCGCCCGCAGGAATGTTCGCGGGTTGAATTGCCACACAGAGATCATCTGCGGCACGTGGGCGGTGAACAGTCGGCCACCCTCGACGTCGAGGGTCGAATAGAGGTAATCGAGCTCCAACTCGAGGTGGCGCCCGATGTCGAGATCGATGTGGTTCGAGATCCTCGTCCGATCCGCGGGACGGAGGTGATCGAAGTCGACCCAATCGCCGCCGACTGCAGAGAAACGGTACGCGAAGGACTTCGATGGCCGGATCCTGAATACCAGCACCGGGACGAACAGGTCGTCGAAACGAACCCCGCCGTCGACAACCGCCTGTTCGCCTACCTCAAGGTGGAAGCTCGTCTGCAGCGGACCATCGAACTGGAACCACAGCTGACTGTTCTCACCGAGGAGCCCGCCGTTTTGATTCTCGGTTCGCCCCACGAAGCCGCCGGCTTCCATCCGGTTGTAGAATCGCCCGCCGTTTCCCCACCAGAGATACCCGGCGGCACCCTTCAGCTCTCGGTATCCGACGCGAGCGATGAACGCGAGGTCAGCGCGAAAATCGTCGCCGAAATCCGAGTACTCGGCGCCCGCGAACCAGTTTCTCTCGGTGTGGACGTACTCGGCCTCGAACACCCGACCCGAGATCACCTCATCGGTCAAACCGAGCTCGGATTGCATTTCGGCCGAGTACTGCGTGCTCGACCAGGCTCCATTGACCGAGATCGCGTCCGCCTGGGTCGGTCGCAGGAGAGCATCGATCGAGGCCACCCGGTTGAAGTACCCACCCGAACCCTGGCGATCGGTCACCAGCGCACCGATCGTCGAGCCCGGACCGACGTCGAAGCGGTAGCGCCCGACAAAGGCCGTGTTCGATAATTCGAAGGACTCGGATTCGGACCCTTCGGGTCCCGGAACGATCAGGTTCGTGATCTCGTCGTATGCGGAGATCACCCCGACCGTGTGGCGTCCCATCTTGCCGGTGAGCTTGAGCGCCGCCAATGGATCGGCAATCATTCGCGAGTAGAAAAGCTCGCGTTGGGCCACGAAGTAATCGGCGCTCTCGAGAAAGAAGGGCCGCCTCTCCTGGAAGAACAGCTCGAAGCGCCGGTTGAGGGCGAGCTGGACCGCGTCCGCCTCGATCTGCGAAAAATCTGGGTTGAGGGCGCCGGTCAGCGTGATGTTCGGCGTCACCCCCCAGGTCACCGTCGCGCCGACCTCGAGATCTTTCTCCTGCTCGACCTCATGCGAAGGCGGGAAGTCCGGCCGCTCTTCCAGAGCGAAACCTGTGAGCGTGGGAACGAACTCGAGATTTCGACCTGGAGAAACCCCCTCGAAACCGACGATCTTCTCGGTCTGTGCGAGGTAGCTGTTGGCGCCGCGGTCGCGCGGGAAAAGCCCGATGTGAACCCGATTGCCGCGAGGCCAGCTCCTGGTGACATCGAGGCCCCAGATCTGTGGTCCCTCCGTCGCCTGAAAGCGGATCTGGTTGAAGGGGATGGCGAGCTCGACCTCGTAACCGACTTCCGTGAGGCGCCCGGCGGATCGCCAGATCGCGTTCCACGCATCGTCGTAATCACGCTCGACGTCGTTGTAAATGCCGTCCTCCTGAACGCCAAGAGGATTCACCATGAACTCGTAGGCTCGCCGTTGATCGTTGAAGGTGTCGAGAGTGATTCCCACACGATCGTCGCCACCAATCGCATCACGATCGCGAAATCGTGCGCGAATCTTCCGGGGCTCTGCGTCGTAGGAACGAAAGGCCACCAGTACGTGCCCGGTGTCGTAGGCGATGAAGATGACCGTTCGCACCGGCGGCTCGGTGTTTTCGCCGGGCCGGACCTCGTAGTTCAGCTCGAGAGTCAGCGCGTCTTCCCACGCTTGCTCCTCAATAACGCCGTCAATCGTCACCTCCGAGGTTGCGCGCGGGACAATGAACGGGGTCTTTTCCTCAATTTCTGTCTGCGCCCAGGCGTTCCCTCCCGTGCTCCCGAGAACGACGGCCAGCAAGAGTGCTCGAGCCTCCGCGCAAGTGCGCACACTCCGCACTCGCGAGAAGCCAGGTACACGCACAATTTCTCGACAACCTACGTCAGCGGTGGCAGCAGGAGCGCGTTGAAGACCAGCTTGAAGGTGGCCGGCGTCGACCCCCGGAACTGCGGCCTGATCCCGAAGAGCACCAGTTGCCCCTTGCCCGCCCTTACCCAGACCATGGCTGGTCGGTTCTGGAGCTGTTGCTCGCCTTCGAGGTAACCGCTCAGCAGGAGATCGCGCTCCGGATACACGGCGGTCACCCGCCGGTCCGTGTCGAGCACCGGGATCGAGGTCGCGAAGACCGGCTTCCCTCGCGAAAAGGCGCCGGCCTTTTCCGCCATGCCCCAGGTCAGAGGATGACCGGGGACGAAATCGACCGCCAGGAAGGCCCCCGGCACTGCCACTCCCTCCAGCCTCTCGGTCACATCACGCACCGGAAGCTCCACTGTGTCGCTTGCTTCGCCGTCCGGAGGCGCAGCAAGCCCTTCGGTGAAAAGCCCGGTCGAATCTCCCCACGAGACGACCGCGCCGCCCTCGAGCATGAACTCCGTCAGCTTGCGCAGACCCTTCTTGGAGATCGGCTTGCGAAACTGCGGTGGGTAGTCGTTGGTCACATAGCGGTCGAATCGCTTGTACTTGCCCTTGGTGAGGACGTCCTTGCTGGCGTCCGGGAAGACGATGACGTCGAGCTCGCTGAAATCGGCGTCTTCGAAGTCTCCGGGGCGGAGCACCCGGTAGGGGATTCCGTAGGAATCGAAGAGGTAGCGAGTCCAGCCGGCGTCCATGTCGTGGAAGAAGGTTTCAACGAGACCGATCCTCGGCATGCGAACCGGCACCCGTGCAATCGTGATCTCCGACTCGAAGACCTGTGGCTCGATAGACGCCCGGTCCACGATCATCTGGAGCTCGTCGGTCGACGCCGAGCCGGCGAGAATCAAGAAGCTTCCGGGCGGCAGCTCGTCGCCCTTCGGACCGAAGGGATGGGTGAAGCGCTCGACCGCGAGACCGGTAGCGAGGGCCGCGAAGACCGCCTTGTAGGACTCGTTGCTGGTCGACGGGTAGGCGATCGCCCACGGAAGCTCGTCCAAGGTCGCGACCTCGACCAGCTCCCGGGCAGTGACCGCTTCGAGAAGCGCCTCCAGCTCCTCCGACCGCGAATCCACCTGAATCGATCGAACGCCCATGTGGAGGGGCAACGACCAGCTGGTGATGTCGTAGGGACGGATCAGCTCGCCGCCAGGCGTGTAGTGCCGCTCCGGGTAGCGCTGCGCCTCCATCACCTCCTTGACGAAGGTGCGGTACGGCTGGCTCATTCGGACGACGACGTCGCCGGCGACGAAGTGGTGATCTCCAACCACCGCCGGGCCGGTCAGCCGCTCGACCTCGACCCCGTGCCGTTCGAGCAGCCTCACCAGTGACGCCAACTCTCCCGGATCCCGCTGAGATCGCGGCATGACGAAGTAGTAGGGGGCCTCGGTCCGCCCTTTGAGGAATTCCTTCCGACAGTGGTCGTTGCGGAACTCGAGGATCTCGGCGGCGTGCCGCGAGGCGGTGGCCAGGATCGAGTCCATCGACGAGAGTTCGAAGGCGACGATGTCATCCAGGCCCCACCGCCCGCCCGGCCACGGATCGAGGAGGTTGACGCCCTTCTTGTACTCGGCCAATCCCTTCCCCCGCACCCTGAGCTCTGTCGGCTCGACGAAGATCGGAGTCGCGGTTCGACAGCTCGCGGCCTCGGTCAGGAAACTGATCACGCCCTTGTAGAGGGAGGTCTCGGTCGACCCGGGCCAGTAGTCGTCGAAGAGCCAGTGACTCGCGATGCCCTGATGCCCGTCATCCGTCATGTCTCGAGCCAGGTTGGACCCGAAGACGTGCGACCAGTTCCACAGTCCCTCGTCGACGTTCTGGGCGATCGGATCGTGGTTCGGGGGCACGAAGTACCGCGGTCCGGTGGATCCCATCTGGTGCTTCTCGACCAGCACCTGCGGGTACCACTCGGTGCTGTAGAGATCCGAGATCACCCGCGTGTCTTCCTGCGTCAGGGCCACGAAATCGCGGTTGTTGTCATGCCCGACGTACTTGTGGTAGACCCCCGGGAGCCGGGATCCCTCGTACGGCGTACCGACGTACTCGCGGTAGTGTTCGACCACCATGTCCATGCCGTCCGGGTTGTGGCACGGCACCATCATCACGACCACCGAATCCAGCTGCGAGAGGACCTCCGGATCATCGGTCGTCGCCATTTTGTGGGCGAAGATCGGCAGGCTCTGGCTGGGCCCGACCTCGCCCGAGTGCATCGACAGGGCCTGCAGGACGAAGACCCGTGCATGATTGACCAGTTCCGCGCGCTCCTCATCCGGTATTTCCGGATCGAGAGCGAGGCGTTGGTTGATCGCTCGAAGCTCATCCAACCGCCGGAGATTCTCGGGCGCCGAGATGAAGGTCACATACATCTTTCGGCCGAGGGGCGATACACCCACCTCACGCATCTCCACCCGATCAGAGGCCTCCGCCAACGCGAGCAGATAGTCGACGAGCTGGCCGTAGTCGATGAGCTTGCGGTCTGTACCAGGCACAAAGCCGAAGGCGCTTTCAGGGCTCGTGATCTCTGGGGTCGATTGCGCGAACGTGGGCACGGAAGAGAATGTTGAAATGAGCAAGACAATGACGGTGAGACAAACTGTTCTCATGGACGGGCCCCTCCTTGCGTCCACCATTGTAAGTGCCATGTCAATTGAGACGATTCATCACCAACCACACAGTTCCCAACCACCCAGCGGGTCATCAGTGATCAGTGATCAGTGTGCGAGTCCTTGGGGATGGCGTCCGGGGACTGATCGCTGATGACTGATGAATGATCACATTCTTCGGTGTTACGATCCGTCCCCGAGAAAGGAAGAACAATTGGCCACCTCCTTCCACCCTCCGCAACGCACCCTGATGGGACCCGGCCCTTCCGACGTTCCCCCCAGGGTCCTCGAGGCGATGGGCCGCCCCACCCTTGGCCACCTCGACCCGGTCTTCGTCGAGTTCATGGACGAGCTCAAGTGTCTTCTGCAGTTTGCGTTTCAGACCTCCAACACCTTCACGATGCCGATCTCCGGACCCGGCTCGGTGGGCATGGAGGCCTGTTTCGTCAACCTCGTGCAACCGGGTGACACGGTCGTCGTCTGCATCAACGGCGTGTTCGGTGTTCGCATGAAAGAGAACGTCAAACGCTGCGGCGCCAGGGCGGTCATCGTCGAGGACGCGTGGGGCCGCGCGGTCGATCCGAAAAAGGTCGAAGCAGCGCTCAAGGAGCACCCAGAGGCGGAGATCGTCGCATTCGTCCACGCCGAGACCTCGACCGGTGCCCGGTCCGACGTCGAAACGCTGGTCAAGCTCGCCCACCACTACGACTGCCTGACCATCGTTGATACGGTGACCTCGCTCGGTGGCATCGAGGTCGCGATCGACGGATGGGAGGTGGACGCGGTCTACTCGGAATCGCAGAAGTGCCTCTCCTGCAGCCCGGGGCTGTCGCCCGTCAGCTTCGGGCCGCGCGGTCGAGGCCATTCACGAACGCCAGACTCCGGTCCAGAGCTGGTTCATGGACACCAACCTGGTGATGGGCTAATGGGGCAGCGGCCAGAAACGCTCGTATCACCACACCGCGCCGATCAACGCGCTCTACGGCCTCCACGAGGCCCTCGGCATCCTCGAGGAAGAAGGGCTCGAGAATGCCTGGGCGCGACACACGAAACACCACCTCGCCCTTTGCGCGGGCTTCGAGGCCATGGGTCTCGGTCTCGCCGTCGAGGCCTCGGAACGGCTTCCGCAGCTCAACGTCGTCCGCGTTCCCGAAGGGATCGACGAGGCACTGGTTCGTAGCCGCCTGCTCGAGGAGTACCAGCTCGAGGTCGCCGCCCAGAAGGCCTTCGCTCTTTAGGTCTCTGACCCAGCCTCTTCGAGCCGCTTTTCCGCGCAGCGGCGGTTGTCGAGCATGACCGCCAACCACTGCAGGTCGTCAGTGTTTTCGAGCAGAATCTTGATGATCATCGTCAAAGGCACCGACAGTAGCATCCCCACGCCTCCCCACACCCAGCCCCAGAAGACGAGGGAGAGAAACACCACCAGGGTGGAGAGACCGAGGGTGCGGCCCATCAACCAGGGCTCGATGAAATTGCCGATGCCGACGTTCACCACGAGATACCCGACGGCTACGAACAGGGCCAGCCCGAGCCCTCCCTGGACGAGCCCGAGGAGCACCGCCGGAACCGCGGCGACGATCGAGCCGATGCTTGGGATGTAGTTGAGGAGGAAAGCCAGCAGACCCCAGACGACTGCGAAATCGAGACCGAGAATCGCGGTCCAGAAACCGACCAGCAGCCCGGTGGCCATGCTGGTGAGGGTTTTGAGCCCGAGGTAGCGCTGCACCTGGATAACCGCCTGGCGCATATTGTCGGCATCGAATCGGCTCGAGCCGACCGCCGCCCGCACTTTGATCGGGAGGCTCGTCGCCTCGAGCAACATGAAGATCATCGTCAGCAAAATCAGAAAGAAGTTCGACAGAACGGCGGCCAGGTTTTTGAGCACGGCGCCGAGCATATTGATCAGCTTGCTCGGCTGCAGCATGTTGAGGATGTCCAGAGTCTCGGGGTCGATGTCGCGCGCCTCGAACCAGGTCGAGGCCGACTCGACCAGTCCATCGAAACGCGCCTGGTTCTGGGCAGCGAAGGAGGTGAACTCGTTGACCGAACCGCCGACGATGGCGCCGAGCCCCGAGAAGAAGGCGAGCAGGACCACGACCACGGCCAGCACGGCGAGCGCGGCCGGAATCTTGCGCTGGGTCATCCACGTGACGGCGGGGGTGCAGATAATGGCCAGAAAAAGGGCCAACAGGAATGGGAGCATCAACGACTGCGCGGCCTTGAGGCCCGCGATGACGACGACGACGGCGGCGGCGACGAACAGCGTTCGCGTGCCGATCCGGGGACGTGCAGCTTCACCCACGGTTCCAGCTTATCTCAGCGTCGGCGTAGCCGGTCAGAACAGCGTGTAAATGAACGGCGCTGCGGCCGATCCGGAGAGCACGATGAGCACCGTCACCAGAAGCAGCACGAGGATGATCGGCGTCAGCCACCACTTCTTGTTGTGAATCAGGAAATCGATGAACTCGCGAACGATCCCCTGTTGGGGTCCGCTCGCCTCGCGCTCGAAATCGTCGCCGATATCTCGATGATCGTCCATCCGGGTCCCTCAGAATTGACGGAAGTACCGACTCCGGTGGGTCGCCTCCGGCGGCCGTTCGACCCAGTAACTTGTCGCTTCCCGGTCGAACGACTTCTTCATGGAATCATACCCGAAGAGCCTCGTCAGGAGACCGATCGGTGTGACTACGAAGTAGTAGACAAGGGCCAGCACCACGTGCGACACCACGAAACCGATCGGCCACGCCAGGTACGACATGCCGAGAAAAACGAGCCGCATGAAAGCCGGTACCAGCCAACCGAGGACTGGCACCACGACGGCCGCGAGCCATAGCCATCGCGCGACGGTCGGGTTTTCGAACTTGAATGCGGCGATAGCGCCGAACAGTGCCAGAAAACCCATCCAGATGAAGCCGAACTGCTTGAGCTGTCTCGCGGTCGGTTCTCGGTTGATCTGAACGATACTCATTTCTCCGCCCTCAATCGAGCTCGAACTGCGCCAAATAAGCATCGCGATCCGGTGCGCTCGTTCGCGGCTGTTCTTCTTTGAGCAACAGGGAGTTCTCCAACACCAGCGCGTCCATATCGGTGCCCATGAAACAATGATACGCGTGCTCGGGCGTGCACACGATCGGCTCCCCACGGACGTTGAAGGATGTATTGATCATCACCGCACAGCCAGTGCGTTCCTCGAAGCGACGCATCAAGCGATGGAGCCTCTCATGGCGAACGGCGTCGACAGTCTGAACTCGGGCCGAGTTGTCGACGTGGGTGATGGCCGGCACCTCCGAGCGGGCGACCTTGAGCTTGTCGAGTCCGACGGCAGCGCCTTCCGATACATCGAGGCGCCTGCCTTCGGCGACGTCGGCCACCAACAGCATGTAGGGACTGTCAGCATCCTCCGCCATCTCGAAGTAGTTACCGACCCTCTCGCGCAGGACGATCGGCGCGAAAGGCCTGAAGGACTCCCGAAACTTGATCTTGAGGTTCATCACCGACTGCATCGAGCGGCTGCGTGCATCGCCGATGATCGAACGGCAGCCCAGGGCCCGCGGACCGAACTCCATCCGTCCCTGGAGGAGACCGACGACCTGCTCTCCTTCGATGAGATCGACGATCGCATCGTCAAGCTCGTCCTCATCGTCAAAGGCCCGATACACCGCTCCAGTTTCGTCGAGGAATGAACGGATCTCATCGTCGCTGTAGCTCGGGCCCAGCAGCGAGGCTTTTTGACCGTCCGGTTCCTGCGGTCGGCGGTCGTTATCCAGGAGCTGGTGCCAGATAAAGAGGGCGGTGCCGAGAGCGCCTCCGGCATCGCCCGCGGCCGGCTGGATCCAGATCTTCTCGAACGGCCCTTCACGCAGAATGCGGCCGTTGCCGACGCAATTCAGCGCCACCCCGCCCGCCAAGCACAGGTTCTTCATGCCGGTCTGCTCGTGAAGGTGGCGGACGGCGCGAAGGACGATCTCTTCTGTGACCGATTGGATCGACGCGGCAAGATCCATCTCGCGCTGCGTCAGCGGCGACTCGGGCGTCCGGGGCGGGCCGCCAAAGAGCCGGTCGAAGGCGATGGAGGTCATCGTCAGTCCCTGGCAGTAGTTGAAGTAGCTCAGGTCGAGACGGAAGGACCCGTCGTCCTTCAGATCGAGCAGCTTGTCGAGGATCTCCTCGGTGTATTTCGGCTCTCCGTAGGGCGCGAGGCCCATCAGCTTGTACTCGCCCGAATTGACCTTGAAGCCGCAAAAATAGGTGAAGGCCGAGTAGAGGAGACCGAGCGAATGCGGAAAGCGGAGCTCGTGGCTGAGCTCGACTCGGTGACCCCTTCCCAGTCCGAAGGTGGCGGTCGCCCACTCCCCCACTCCGTCGAGGGTGAGGATGGTGGCCTCGTCGAATGGCGACGGGAAAAAGGCGGAGGCGGCGTGCGACTCGTGGTGCTCGGTGAAGACGATACGGCGCGCAAACTCGCCGTCGAGCTCCCGCCGAATCTCCCGGGGAAGATGGAGCTTTTGCCGCAGCCATAACGGCATCGCTTTGAGAAAGGACTCAAAGCCCGACGGCGCAAAGGCGAGATAGGTCTCGAGGATGCGCTCGAACTTCAGAAATGGCTTGTCGTAGAAACCGACGTAATCAAGCTCCCCGGGCCCAAGACCGGCTTCCCGGAGACAGTAGGCGATCGCGTGCGACGGGAATCCGTGGTCGTGCTTCAACCGCGTGAAGCGTTCCTCTTGCGCTGCCGCTGCAATCTCGCCGTCGATCACCACGGCCGCTGCCGAGTCGTGGTAGTAGGCGGAGATGCCGAGGATCGCCGTCATACTCGAGAAGGTTACTCGGGTGTTCCGAGATAGCCCAACAAGAGTTCTTTCTTTGCCTCCCTGAGCTCTGCCGTCCGTCCCTCCAGTACCAGCCGGAGCAGGGGCTCGGTGTTCGACGGACGGACGTTGAACCACCAGTCGTCGAACTGGACGGTGATGCCGTCGACGTAGTCGATCTCTCCATCCCTGAACTCCTCCGCCAGGTGACGGATCATGCCCTCTTTGTCGTCGACGTTAAAGTTGATTTCACCGGTCGAAAAGTAACGGCTGAGCGGCGCCACCAGCTCGGAGAGCGGCTTCCCGGTTTCGCGGATGTGGTTGAGGGTCTCGATCAGGGTCATGATCGACGAATCTGCGGTGAAGTTGCGCCGGAAGTAGAAGTGGCCGGCGAGCTCGCCTCCGAACGGCGATCCGTGCTCGCGCATCGTCGCCTTCATGAAGGAATGCCCGACCCGCTCGCGCACCGGCAGCCCCCCGGCTTCCTCGATCGCCTCCTTCGTGGCCCACGACGACCGAAGGTCGTAAACGATGGCCGCGCCCGGCTCGTCGCGCAGGAATCGGGGTGCCAGAAGACCGGTGATCTTATCGGCCGAGATGGAACGACCCTTCTCGTCGATGAGAATGGCCCGGTCGGCGTCCCCGTCGAAGGCGACACCGAGATCGCAACCGTGCTCCTGCACAGCGCGTTCGACATCAACGAGGTTCTCCGCCTTCAGCGGGTTGGCTTCATGATTCGGGAAGTTCCCGTCGAGCTCGAAATAGAGCGGCACGAGCTCCACATTGAGCTTTTCGAGGATCGGTAGATAGATCGTGCCCATGCCGTTCGCCGCATCCGCGGCAAGCTTGAGGCGAGGCTCCGTCGCGGTCAGCTCGGCGAGCACGTGCGCGCTGTACTCGTCGAAGATCAACCGCGCCTCCTCGTCGGCCTGCGGACCGAGATCGATGGGCACGTCGGAGGTCGTGACAAGCTCTTCGAGTCGGTCGATGCCGGTGTCGTAGGAGACCGGAATCGCGTCTCTGCGCGACATCTTGAAGCCGTTATAGACGGCGGGGTTGTGGCTCGCGGTGACCTGGATTCCGCCGGACGCCCCGAGATGGCCGATACCGAAGTAGTTCTGCGGCGTGTCCGCCACGCCGATGTCGATCACCGCCACCCCTCGTGCCCGCAGCCCGTCCTTGAGGGCTCGGGACATCGGTACCGAGTGCGACCGCATGTCCCGTGACACCACCACCACCGGGCCGCGAGCGAGATCCTCCTCGTCGAGGAGGTCACGGAAGTGGTAGCCGACGCGAAAGGCCGTCGTCTCGTCGAGCTGATCGGGATAGGTTCCCCGGATGTCGTACGCCTTGAAGATGCCTGCCATCTGCGTTCCTCTCTGCTTTGCTTTGCGCTTCGCGGATTGAAGCCTACCACTGTTGCGAGTGACCAGTTACCGGCAGCCAGTAACCATTCCTCACCCCTCCTCCCGGGGAGATCAATCCAGGTCCCTACTGGAGACTGGACACTGTTTACCGGTGACTTTCTTCGCCCTCGTTTCCAGTGTCGTTGAAGACTTGATTGCGCAGGAAGGCGGTCGGCTCCCATGGAGCCGGCTCGCCCCCGAGGTGGGTGTGAAACCAGTCGAGGTGGACCAGGTAATAGAAGGCCATCTCATACCAGCTCGGCCAGTGGCCGGCGTCGGGAAAGACCACGAGGCGCGACGGGACCTTCTGCACCTGCAGGTCGGTGAAGAAGTGCAGGCTCTGGGTGTACGGAACACGATAGTCCTGCTCTCCAGTGATGACCAAAGTGGGTGTGCCGAATGCTTCCGCAAAGACAGACGGAGACCACCTCTCATAGTGCTCCGATGTCCATGGTTGCCCACAGAGATCCTTCTCGACGAACCACAACTCCTCGGTGGCCCCCCACATCGAGCGCAGGTCGTACACGCCCATCATCGACGCGAGAGCCTCGAAACGGTCGGTGTGCCCGGCGAACCACATCATCATGTAGCCGCCGTAGGACCAGCCCATCGCGCCCATCCGATCCGCGTCGACGTAGGGCAGCTTCTCGAGGGCGTCGGTCACCTTCATGAGATCCCGGTAGACCCGGCCGCCCCAGTCGCAGGCGATGGCGTCAACGAAGTCCTGGCCGAAACCCGAGGAACCGGTCGGGTTTGGAAAGGCCACGACATAACCCTTGCCCGGATAGACCTGCCAATCGCCGCGGTAGCGATCCCGCCAGGGGGACTGGGGACCACCGTGGACGTTGAGGATCAAGGGGTATGTCTTTTCGGGATCGAAATCGTGAGGCTTGACCAGGAAGACCTGGATCTTCATCCCCTCCTCACCCTCGACCCACATGACCTCGGCCGGTCGGATATCGACCTCTTCCGAGAGCGCCCGGTTGAAGGAGGTCAGTTGCCTCGCCGCGCCCCCACCCGTCGACACCGAATAGACCTCGGACGGTTCTCCGACCCGCGATCTCGTGTAGAGCAGCCGATCGCCGGACGTCGTCAGTGTCCACCCGGAGACCGCACCATCGGCAATGATCTGTCGGGGGACCCCGTCCTTCAGACCGACGCGAAAGATCGGGTTTTCACCCTGCACATCGGCGGAGAAGTACAGCGCATCGTTGTCCGGCGACCACCCGAGGTCGTTGATCCAGTTGTCGAAGTTCGATTCGTCGGTCAGGTAATGCAGCTCATTCGAATTCCGGTCATACAAGCCGATTCGATAGAGGTCCGATTCGTAGCCTGGCGTCGCCTGGCTGCGATAGGCGATGAAGCGGCCGTCGGGCGAGTAGACCGGGTCGCCGTCCCAGCCCTTGTTGGCCTCGGTGATGTTGATTGCCTCTCCCCCGCCCACAGGAACGATCCACATGTCCGAGTTCGTGGAACGCGCCGGCTCCTCGTCGTGGTTGGAGACGATACACAACTCGCTGCCGTCCGGCGAGAACGCGAATCCACCGCCACCACTTACGGAGAAGGTCGGGCTGTCCCAACGACCCGGCGTCAGATCTCGCACGATCTCACCGCTCTCGGCGTTCATCAGGAGCACATGGCTGAAGGTGTCCTCCCGCCAGCTCGTCCAGTGGCGGTACAGGAGCTCGTCGCTCATGCGCGCCTTCAACGGGCCCTCTGCAACGGCGTCGGCAATCCCCTCGTTGCACGCCTCGTCGGCGCCGCACTCCGGATAGACCTCGGCCTGGACCGCGATGTATTTCCCATCTGGCGACCACACTGGGTGTGACAGTCCCAGCGAGGTGTCGGTCAGCAGCCTCGCCTCACCACCGCCCACCGGCAGCAGGTAGAGCTGCGCCCCCTCGCCCCGGTCGGAAACGAAGAGCAGTGTCTTGCCGTCCGGGGAAAAGACCGGCGAGCCGTCATGGTGTCTTCCGGTAGTCATCTGGCGAAGCTGCGAGCCGTCCTCGCCCATCATCCAGATCTCGCTCCAGCTGCTTCCGGTCTCGAGTTCGTACCTGGTGACGGTGAAGGCGATCGACCCATCTTCGCCGCCTGCCACCGGGACGCCGACGAAGGCGGTCCGGTAGTAATCCGCGATCTCGAACGCCCGTTTCCCCTGTTCTGCGGCACACACGGAAACGGCGGCAGCCACGCCACACCCGACAATCAGAGTCTTCAACCAGGAATCGATCACAGCAACCTCCACAAAACGGCGAACATCATACTTCAGGCCGGAGAAACCTCAGATCACGCAGATCGTCGCAGATCCGTTCCAACGCGAGTATCGCTCCTTTCCATCTGCGATATCTGCGGTTTTTCCGCAATTCGGCTAGGATGGCGTCATGTGCGGTCGATTTGCCCTGATCGTTGATGCGTCGGTGCTGGCAGGTGTGTTCGAAGTCGATCCACCGCGCGAGCTCAAACCCCGCTTCAACATCGCACCGACCCAGACAGTCCCGATCGTTCGCACGACGAGCGAAGGCTCCCGGGAGTGCGCCCCGGTGCGCTGGGGGCTGATCCCGTCGTGGGCGAAGGACACGAAGATCGGGGCGCGGATGATCAATGCCCGCGGCGAGACAGTGGCCGAAAAACCTTCCTTCCGATCGGCGGTCAAGAGCCGCCGCTGTCTGATCCCCGCCGACGGCTTCTACGAGTGGGTCACGACCGACGAAGGCAAGCAGCCACACTTCATCCATTTCGCCGACGCTCGCCTCTTCGCCTTTGCCGGTCTGTGGGAGCGGTGGCACAAGGGCGAGGACGGGCCGCTCGATTCGTGCACCATCATCACCACCCGTCCAAACGAGCTGATCGCGGATCTTCACGACCGCATGCCCGTAATCCTTCCCCGGGAACGGTACTCGGAGTGGCTGGAGCCCGCGATGCTGGAAGCGGATCGTCTCCAGGAGCTCCTCTCGCCACACCCGGCCGAAGAGATGGAAGCCTACCCGGTGAGCCGCTTCGTCAACAGCCCGAGGAACGACGGACCGGAGTGCATCGCGCGGTTGGCGTGAGGGCATGAGGGTGTGAGGACCTGCCCACCCACCCCTACGGTCTTTTCGACATCCGCTCGAACCCTCATCCGCTCATCTCCTGCTCGCGGATGGAATTCTCCCGATAGCGACGCCGTATACTATTTCGACCCGAACAACTCGGAGGATTCATGCGTGACGCGATGTGGTACGTGGCGGTGGATGGTCAGACGGTCGGTCCGATGAGCGAGGCGGAGCTGGTCGACGCCCTTCAGGCGGGCAGCTATGCGCCCAACATCCAGGTCTACTGCGAAGGGGTGACCGAATGGGCACCGGCCAATACGGTGGGAGCCCTGACGGCCCACGTCCCGCCGCCGCCGCCGCCGACCGCCCGACGTGGAAGCGTGGCAGATCAGGTCGACTTCGACATCCACGGTGAGGAGATGCAGTTCGTCGAGGTCGAGCTCGACCCGGGCGAGAGCGTGGTCGCCGAAGCCGGCTCGATGATGTACATGGGCGACGGCATCGAGATGGAAACCATCTTCGGCGACGGCTCGGCCAAACAGACGACTGTGATGGACAAGCTGGTCGGCGCGGGCAAGCGTCTGTTGACCGGCGAAAGCCTCTTCATGACCATCTTCAGCCACAAAGGTCCGGGGAAGAGTCGCGCCGCCTTCGCCGCGCCATACCCGGGCAAGATCGTTCCCGTGGATCTCGGTCTCCACGGCGGGGCGCTGATCTGCCAGAAGGATGCCTTCCTGTGCGCCGCCAAAGGCGTGGCCGTAAGCATCGCCTTTCAGAAGCGGGTCGGGACGGCGCTTTTCGGTGGTGAGGGCTTCATCATGCAGAAGCTCGAGGGCGACGGGCTCGCCTTTGTTCACGCAGGGGGCACCATCGTCGAAAGGGAGCTCGGGGCTGGCGAAAGGCTGCGGGTCGACACCGGCTGCCTGGTCGCCCTCGAGACTTCGGTCACCTACGACATCGAGTTCGTGGGCGGGGTCAAATCGGCGATCTTCGGCGGCGAGGGCTTCTTCTTCGCGCGTCTCGAGGGACCGGGCAAGGTGTGGCTCCAGTCCCTGCCCTTCTCACGGCTCGCAGGCCGCATCTGGCAGGCCGCGCCTCAAACAGGGGGCCAGACCAAGGGCGAGGGTTCGATTCTCGGCAAGATGGGTGGCATCGGCGGCTTCTTCGACGGCGACTGATCTCCCCTGGCGAGGCGAATCTCACCACCAAGACACCAAGGAGTTCCTTGGTCATCAAAACCCGCGCGTCTTCAAAGGCAATCGTTTCGTGGTGTTTCACGGGACAGAATCGCGATCAACGAGGGGCCAGCACGAAGGTATCCCTTCGTGTTTTCTTGGCGACCTCGGTGACTTGGAGGTGAATGATCCGCACGTGGACGTCGGTCACCGCCTTGCGACCCGCTTCGCGAACTCGTCGAGGACCTGGAGGTACGGCTCGATCGAAGGAATGTAGTGTCGTTCCTCGCGCGAGTGGGGCCCGATTCCCGTCTGCCCCCACACCACCTGGTGGCCCCCCGGGGCAAAGCGGGCCGACGATCCCGGCTTCTTCTTGCCGATCACCGCGGGCTCGCCGGACACTGTCTCGACCGCCGCGACAAGCTGCGCCAGGTGGGCATTGTCCGGCGGGCAGCTCACACCGGCTTCCATGACGTCGACAGCCATCTCCAGACCGAGCTCGCGGCACAGGGTCTCGACCTCGGTGACCAGGGCTCTCAGGTCGTCGCCCGGAATCGGTCGTACTTCGACCCCGAGGACCCCATGGCCAGCAGTGATGTTGTACACGCCGCTCTCGCCCACATTCAGGTATGGAAAGCGGGCCGAGGTCTCCCAACCGTTCATGCTCGACAGGGTCAAATGGCGATTGAAGGATGAGCCCAGGACGGTCCTGACCTCGATCAGGCTCTCCAGGAGGTCCCTCGGCCCGCCGCCCGTCCCGGTGTGGCCACGCATACCCCTGGCGGTGATCTCCAGGCGAAGAACGCCACGGCTCTCGGTGCAGACCGCGCCGTAGAGCTCATCCCCTGCCTCCCCGGTGCGCTCGCCGACGACCATCAGTTCGGGTCGCCACCCGCTCTCCTTCTCCAGCGTCTTGAGCACGTGGGGTGTCCCGAAGGCTTCGCCCTCGCCATTCTCCTCGTTGCCGACCAGCAGCATGTTGATGGGCGGGTAGGGCGGCCCCTGCGACGCGATGTCCCGCATCCAGACCACGTAGCTCGCGACCACGGTCTTCATGTCGGCAGCGCCGCGACCCCAGAGATAGTCGCCCTGGATCCGGGCTTCGAACTGGCTGTCGTCTGGCTCGGGCTGGACGACGTCAAAGTGACCGCAGAGCGTGATCGTTGCCGGCTCGGCTCCCGGAAAGCCGACCAGAATCGCCGGGTATCGGCCACGGTCAAAGAGCCTTAGCTCGAGACCGCCGCTGGCGAGATGGTTGGCGATGAATCCGGCGCACGAAAAGACCTGTTCGAGGCGCTCGTCCGCGCAGTTCGTGACCGACGGGATCCGCACCAGCTCGGCCGACAGCTCGAGCACCTCCCGGACGCGATCCCCGACCCCCTCGACGACCATTCGCTTGTCGGATCGACCCACGCGCACCGCCGCGGAGAGTGGTCGCTCGGCCAGCTCCTCGAGACCGATCACGTACGGGGCCAGCTTCGACCACTCTGCGCCGTAGTCCTCGGGGGTGGCGGTGATCGACTCGATCTCCCGCACCACCCTCCGGCGCCGGTCATCGAACCACTCCCCGAGCAGGTCCGCGGGCACGACGCTTCTCCCCTTCGGTGATCGCACCGGGTTCGCGCCCAGGCGGTCGCGAATCCACCGCCGCGCGGCGCCCGCCGGGTTCGCGTCCCCACCCGCCATCGCCCGCAGAGGTTCCAGCTCCTGCGATACTCCGAGCGCATCCGCCAGGGGCGAGATCTCCGCCAACAGCTCTTCGAGGTATTGACGCCCGGTGACCGCACCGTTTCGCATCGGGTGCGCCAGCTCCGCCTCCAGGCCCCGTCTCGCAGCAGCTTTTTCGTTGCGCCGCGCACGGAGGATGTCCTCGGCGTCGTAGGCGTAGCTCGCACCGTACTCCGGCTCGCCATAGATCCGAAGCATGAGCAGGTCTTTGAACAGGACCTTGGCGGTGGACAGCGCGAGATCGTCTCCGCCCTCGTCGGTCCGAACCTCCACCCGTTCCATCGGCAAATCGACCCGGGCACAAAGGTTCTCGACCACCAAGGCCCGTTCCGCTTCCTCGAGACTGCCGTGCTCTCCGGTCGGGTAGATCCCTCGCCGGTAGAGCTCGCGCAGCTGATCGCTGGTCGCCATGATGTTCCGCCGTACCGGGTCGACGTCGGAACGTGCACGAACCGGTGTCCAGTTGTTGGCACCGAAACGCAGGCCGGAACGCACCAAACCGTAGGAGATCTCGATGTAGTCGCCGTGGCTGGCGTAGAGCCTCGGCACGTCCAGCGATTCCGGGTTGGGAAATGCGAGGAGCCGCCGGGAGTCGTCGTCGGTGAGAACCACCTCTTCGCGCCCATCCACCTCCTCCCAGGCAAAGGGTGAGGCAGCGCTGACCGCGATGAAGACAGGGCACATCGGGCGCAGCAGCCGTGTCGCGCGAATCACCGCCTGGTTGCGATAGTCGACGAGCGTTCGGCCTTGCCGTTGGGCGAGCGGAAGGTGAAAGAAGTCCCAGGACAGCAGCGCCTCTGGAAAGCTGTGATTGGTGTGGATGCCGGCGGTGGCGAGGCAGTCGCCAAACAGCTCGAGACAGTGCCTGAGATAGCGCTGCCTGGCCAGGTTCCACCCACGGGGAATGTCCCGCGCCTCCACTGCGAGGCGGTGCGGGATATTGCCGTGGAGGGCGAGAAAGGACGTCCCATAGCTCTGGCCGATTTCCGCCAGGATTTCGAAGAGGACTCCTTCGAGCAGACGCGCCTGCGCGGCGGTGGCCCGGGCTGAGAAGCAGGGCTCGGTCGTGACCTCGGTCATCCACCGAAAGACCTCGAGCTGGAATCGCGCCCGCACCCACTCCGGAAGACCTTCCTCTGTGAGAAAGTCGGCAAAGGACCGTGCTTCCGGCCCATAACCCACCTGACCCACCGGAACCAGGTTTTCATCGAGGATGTTGAACTCGATCTCGAGGCCCGAGGTTCCGCTTTGGGGATCGCTCTGGGCCGAGTTCTCGAGTGCCAGCTGGACCTTGTCCGCGAACTGGCCCCAGTCGATGCCGCTCATCCCCGGCTCCCGGCGCCCGCCCTCATCAGAAAGACGACAACGCCTGCCACAGGCGATCGAGCGCCCCGCCGGTGACATCGGGCGGGAGAGCATAGGAGAAGCGGATCCAGTTACGGCCGAAATCGGAGAAGTAGACCCCCGGCACGACGGCGATTCCGAAACCCTCCGCCAGGGTCGCGCCGAGCTCGGCCGAATCGGCAAAGCCGCCCTTCTCCAGCCACCGGCCGATGTCGAGGAAAGCGTAGTAGCCGTCGCCGAGAATGTTGTTGATCTCGCGCTCCGCGAGGAACTCGCGCACGACCACCCGGCTCGCGTTGGTGGGCTCGATGATCGGCGCGGCCGCCTTGGTGAAACCCATCCGGTAGGCGGCCATCGCCACGGCCAGGCTGTAGAACGAAGGGATCACGGCGTGCGACGCCCGGCTCTGGATGAAGCGAACGACTTCCTCCGACGCCACCAGATGCGCGTTGCGAACGTTGCTCGCCCCGAGTGATTTCGTGATCCCGTCGAGGAAGATACACCGTTCCCGTTCTTCGCGCTCGAGAGCGTTGAGAAAGCCGTTGAGGTCGTGCGGCTCGCCATCGGTCACCCGATGGTAGATCCAATCGAAGAGGACATAGGGAACACCGGCCGAAAAGGCTGCCCGTGCGATCTCGATCTGCCGTTCCGGGCTCATGCTGCGTCCGGTCGGGTTGTCCGGGCTCGTGATGACCAGCAGTGCGATGCGCCGGTCTTCGAAGGCCGCTGCCGCGTCCGAACATTCCACGATGGCCTCCGGGGTCAGGGCCCAGGCACTGTCCTCGCGGCCCGGAGCGAGCATCACGTTGGCCCCGACCGCGTACGGCCCCCAGTTGTAGGAGATCCAGGGCACCCGTGAGACGACGACGAAATCTCCCCGACGGTGATGGCCCAGGAACTGCACCGCGTCGTAGGCCTTGACCAGCGCATCGCGACCGCCCTGGCAGGCGATGACGTTGCTCGGCCCCCATCCGGTCGACGCGTCGAGGCCCCAGTAGTCCTCGACCACTGCCCGCCGGTAGGCCGGCGTCCCGAAGGGCTTGTCGTAGCCCGTGCCGTGCTCCACCTGCAGCTTGTGGGCGGCATCGAGGAGCTCCCGGGACACCCCCGGGAGGCTGGCGCCGCCATCGCCCTGGCTGGCGTCGAAGACCGCAGCTCCGGGCTCGCGGTCGAGGTAGACCTTGAGGGCCTCGTTGATCTCGAACATCCTGCTTCCGGGAATCGGCAGCATCCGTTCCGGGCTCGAATCCGACCCGGCGAGCTGCGTCGATTCGACCACCAGCTCCGGCTTGCCCGCCTCGTTGCTTTCAGCACCAACCTTCATGAACCCTGCCTCCAACCGACCATTCGTTGTAATCTCTGCAAAACGCTCGAGCCGACCATCTCCTCCGCCACGTCGAGGATCGCACGGACCGTGTCCATCAATCCCGCCGGTCCCGCCCAGTGCTCTTCAACGACCTCTCTCGGGACCGTCGTCAGGAGCCGTCGCACCATCAAAGCCACCAAGAGGAGATCGTCGCCGAAGCCGATCGGACCGACGACGACCTCCGGAACCAGGTCAAACGGCAGGACGACGTAGGCGAAGACAGCCGCGGTTTGGGCGCGAAGATCCGCCGGCACCCTGCGGTCGAGCGCCAGGCTGATGATCAGATGAACGAAGTCTGGCAACAACATCAGGGAGTCCGCAAACCGGTAGGCGCGGCCTTCACGAGACCGCAGCCACTTATCGAGCCTCGTCCGCAGGCGATGGTAAAAGTCCTGCGCGCGGCCCACCTCGATGGTTTCCCCGCTCGTCACGCTGCTCGCCTCCCGGCGCGAATGCCGACCCATTCTGCCATCGAATCTCGTCACGTGTGCGAATCGCACCTAGTCTCCCCGCCAACCCACCTCGATTCGGTGATAGACACCGAGCCCTTCGATCATCCGAGCCAGCTCTCCCCCTCGCTCGTACTCGGCAGCCTCCCGACGCGTAACGTCGATCAGTTGGCGGTCTCGGAACAGGTCCGCGAATCGAAAGCCGGCAGGACCCCACTGCCGGGTCCCCGTCATTTCGCCGGGCCCTCGCATTTCGAGGTCCGCCTCGGCAATCTCGAATCCGTCGTTGCTGGCGCAGACGACCTCCAGCCGTCGCCTGGCCTCTTCGCCGAGCCCATCATCCGCCAGAAGAATGCACCACGCCTGACGGTCTCCGCGCCCAACTCTGCCACGGAGCTGGTGAAGCTGGGAAAGGCCGAATCGTTGCGCCGATTCGATGATCATCACCGAGGCCTCCGGTACGTCGATGCCCACCTCCACGACCGTTGTGGCCAGGAGGACCTGGACGCTTCCGTCCCGAAAAGCGGCGATCGCCTCCTCCTGCCGGGAACGATCGAGTCGACCGTGCAGCACGTCGATCCCGACTCCCGGCAACGCCCTTCGAATCTCTTCCTCGTTTTCGGTCAGAGCCGCAGCCTCGATCTCCTCACTCGGATCGATCACCGGATAGACGATGAAGACCCTGTTCCCCGCTTCGACCTCGCGGCGTACGAATTCGAAGATCTTCGGTCTCGAATCCTGGAATCGAAGGTGGGTCTCCACCGGTCGACGGCCGGGAGGCAGCTCGTCGATGATCGACAGGTCGAGGTCCCCGTAGACCGTCAGCGCCAGCGAGCGGGGAATCGGGGTCGCCGTCATCACCAGGAGGTGGGGGGCACGACCCTTTGCCGCCAACGCTTGGCGCTGCGCCACCCCGAAGCGGTGTTGTTCGTCCACCACCACCAGGCCGAGGTCGGCGAATGCCACCGATTCCTGGAAGAGCGCGTGGGTCCCGATAACCAGCCGGATCGTACCGTCCTCGAGACCCTGCCGGACCTCTCGCTGCTCCCCCGCCGGGAGCGACCCGAGCAGGCGGTGAACCGTGTAGCCGGCCGCCGAAAGCAGGTCGGTGACGGAACGCGCATGTTGTTCCGCCAGGACCTCGGTCGGCGCCATGAGTGCCACCTGGTGACCCGAGTCCAGCGCCATGAGCATCGCCATGATCGCGACGACGGTCTTGCCGGAACCCACGTCGCCCTGCAGCAGCCTGGCCATCGGCTCTCGGCCTTCGAAATCTCCGCCGATATCAAGGAGGGCCCGTCGCTGCGCCTCGGTGAGGGTGAAGGGCAGGAGCGAGCAGATCCTCTCCGCGTGGACCACCGAGGAATCGATCCGGGGCCCTTCGCAGTCTCTCCTCGCTGCACGGCGCGATCTCATCGCGCACGCGAATGCGAGCATCTCGTCAAAGGCGAGTCGGCGGTGAAACGGTGTCGCGCCCCGGTTGAAGACCTCCAACGCCTTGATTCGTTCAGCCGGATCCCCGGAGAGCTGCGGCTCGTGAATCTGACGCAGGGCCTCCTGGAGCTTCGGCAGCGCGAGACGATCTCGGACGGCGTCGGGCAGTGGATCCACACAGGCGTTCGCGGCGGGGAGGCACTGCTCGATCAGTTTTCTCAGCTGCCTGCCACCGAAACGGCCGAGGCGCGGATACACCGGAACGATGCGCTCCCCCTCCTCACCGACCTGCTCGATTTCAGGGTTGACCAGCTGCAGGCCGCCACCCCGCTTCTCACGGAGCTGTCCGTAGAGAAAGAGCTCCGACTCACCTTCGAGCCGTCGATGGATCCACCGTTGGTTGAACCACACCAACGCCAGTTTGCCCCGGCCGTCGTTCACCAACCCATCGACGATGTGCATTCTGCGGTAGGGAACGCGTCGCACGCGGACAGCCGCCACCTTGCCGCGCAGAAGGACCCAGGCACCGGCTTCCAGAGGCCCGTCGAGGCCTGTGATCAGGGTCCGATCCTCATAACGGCGCGGCAGATGGAGCACGAGGTCGAGGATCGAGCGGACGCCCTCGTCCGCCAGCGATTGGGCGCTTTTCGGGCCGATGCCTTTGAGTCGTGTCAGTGGATCTTCGGGGCGGAGGGGCTCGTTGACCGCGGTCACTCCGTGTCGATCTCGAAACGGCACTGGATGGTGCCGAAGACCACGGTGTCGCCGTTGGTGACCGGCGTCGCCCGCCCCGCCACCAGACGCACACCGTTGACGAAGGTCCCGTTCATGGTGCCGACGTCCTCGATGACTCCGTACGACCCGTCATCCTCCCGCCGTATCCGGGCATGCCGCCGGGAGATCGATCGCTTGCCGTCCACCGGGGTGAGATCGATGTCGGGGTGGATGCCGGTGACCGGGTCGATACGCCCGACCGTCGTGTCGCGCGAATCGGCGAGCGGAAAGGCCAGGCCGGAGGTGATCTCGATCAGACGCGCGTTGGGGTCCGGTGGTGCACCGCTCTCCGTGTCCTTGATCCCGGACTCTTCGATATCGACCTTGTGGCCCACTGCCTCTTCGAGCAGCTCGGTCGTCTGATGGAGCCGCACCACGAGCTTCCGCATCATACGGATGGCGATTTCGGGATTGTGTTTGAGGATGAATGTGAATGCGGATTGGTCGATCATCACCGCAGTCACATCGTCAATCGCGTAGGCCGCCGCCGATCGCGGCGATTCCTCCTCGAGCATGCACATCTCGCCGAAGAAATCCCCCTTGCCGAGGGTGGCCAGCACGCGCTCCTTGCCGCCGAGGTTCTTGCGGATCTCCACCGTCCCGCTTTCGATCACGTACATCGCGAGGCCGAGATCTCCCTCGGCAAAGATCACGTTTCCTTTTGCGAACTGGGTGCGCATCGGCTCCAGCGAGTCGTGGGTGCCCTCGGATGATTTGCCGGCTGATTTGACCTTGAATTTCGCCATGGTTATGTCCAAACGACGCGGCCGGCACCCGTGTCGACCTCCACCGTCGCACCGATCGGAAACGCGAGGTTGGCGGCACCGTGGCCGAAGGGAAGTCCGAGCACCACCGGTGAACCCTCCGGCACCGATTCGAGCAGCAGACGCCGCCAGACGACTGGTCGTTCGGAGGCCGGTCTGCAGCCGCGCAAGCTCCCACCAATCAATGCTTTCACGTTGCGCAATCTACCAGAGCCCCTGAGGTGGGTCAACATGCGATCGAGGCGGTAGAGTGATTCGTTGACTTCTTCAATGAAGACAATCGAGCCGTCGAATTCCGGCTCCCAGGGGGTGCCAATCAGCGATGTGAGAAGGGTCAGGTTCCCCCCGATCGCCCGTCCCCGCGCGCGACCCGGGCGCGCCACCGACCCTTCGGGCAGGCGGAAGAGCACTTCGCTCTGCAACTCACCCCGCAGCAGCTCGTGCAGCCTTTTTGCGTTGGAGGGCGTGTGGAGCCCCGAAGCCACCATCGGCCCGTGGACCTGGATCGCGCCCCGCATCGAGAGAGGGTTGAGCACGGCGGTCAGATCGGAGTATCCGACCAACGTGATGCCGCTGTTGGCGAGCTCGGGCCATGGGAGCTCATCAAGCAGCCGTGTTGATCCGTAGCCGCCACGAGCCGCGATGATGATTCGCGCGCCACCGTCCATCACCTGGCTGACGCCGGCGAGCCGCTCGAGGTCCTCTCCGGCCAGGTACGAGGCCTCACGACGCAGATTTTCGGCTTCGATTACAGGGTGTCCCCAGCCGCGTATGACCTCGATTCCCGCGTCGAGGCTCTCCGGATCGACCGGTCCCGAGAGCGCGACGACGCCGATGGGCTCGTCCGGCTGGAGGGGGCGCCACGTATTGGTCATGAATACCACGATAACTCGGACGCGACATTCTCGTTCAATGAGGTACGTCACGCCTTCCTTCCCATCCCCGTAGCCGTACCCGATGGGAGACATGAAGCAGAGGATTTGAAGAATATGAAGGCGAGCCGAAGGACTCAGGTGAGTTGAACGTTGATATTGGGACCGGGCACGGAAACGGCAACGGGATAAATGGCTGGAGGAGGCTGTAGGCCGGATTCTGTTCCCCGAAGGGCGGCGTTCATTCATCTGGGCCGCGCGTCACCGCGCGGCTCGAGCAGCCAACCCGGGGACCTCACCCGCCTCGGCGGGATACGGGGACAGGCAACCCTCGGCCCCCCTATTCGGCCTTGCTCCGCATGGGGTTTACCGTGCCCCCTCCGTTTCCGGAGGGGCGGTGCGCTCTTACCGCACCCTTTCACCCTTACCCCCGACCGGCTCGGGGGCGGTCTGCTCTCTGCGGCACTTTCCCTCGCGTTGCCACGGCCGGGTGTTACCCGGCATGCCGCCTGTCGTGGAGTCCGGACCTTCCTCCAGGACCGAAGTCCCAGCGAACGCCCGCCTCCTCCAGCCGCAGGAAGCATAGCATCTTGGCTGCCACGTTGAAACGTCATTCGTACCCGTACCCGTACCCGGAACGCCGAGAGAGGTTGTCGCCTGCCGGATAGCTTCGCCTTTGGAACGAAGAAAGGAATGGGACGATTGGGCGATGAATCGGGAACGGGTACGGGAAGGGGATTACCGAGGTCGGCCGACGCAGGTCACTGAATAGCCGGAGAGGGAACCCGGCACGAAGCGGCAGTGGAGGCGGAAGCCTCGCTGCCGAACCTCGACCAAAGCGGCATCTCCGTCGACCGTTCGGAAGCTCCGGCTCGCCTTGCGGAGAAGCCTCGATCGGAGGAGGTGCGAAACCTCCTCGAGGGCCTCCATGTCCTCGAGCAGGAGGGTCACCCGCAACGCGCTGGCGAGGTTGACGCTGACCTCGAAAACGGCCGCCTCGAAGGCTTCGACCATCTCCTCGATCGTCAGGCCGCGCCCGCGCCACACCCCCAGTGGTTCGACGGTCACCGAGTTCATGCCCCGTTTGACGCTGTCCTTGAGAATGGCGGTCAGGCTGCGGCGCACATTCCCCGCGCGGCACGTCGGTTTGGCCTCCAGATCGTGGACCACCGCCTGATAGGTCCAGTACGCCTCGCCTCCGCGGCTCCTCAAGAGCAGATACCGGCCGAGGGGCAGCGGACGGTGCTCGGCGATGGCGAGGTAGGCCGCGTCGAGACCATCCTGCGAGTCCAAATCGAGCATTCCGCCACCTGCCATGACCAGGTTGCGGTCTTCCTGAACAATCGTCGCGTCGGGCTGCAGACGCCGACCAAGGGCCTCGACCATGTCGAGGTCGAATCGCAGGCTATTGGCACTGGCCACCACTTCAGTGTAGCCCACATGCCACCGCGAGAGAAATTATCCTCGGTCGCGGTATCTGGCCTGCGTCCGGGCCATGATCCATCGCCGGGCGCTCAGCCGCCGTTGCCGCTGATCGCCCTCCTCGCCATGTCCTGGGTCACGACCAGACGGTGGCCGCCGTCAGTCTTTTCCTCGAGCCCCTCGTGCTGCCAGGGGTCGAACTCGAGGCGGTTGATGATCTTGTTGAATACCGTGCGGAGCGCCCGCGCCCCGGTGCGGATATTCGTTTCCGCCGCCTCCGCGATCATGGCCGCAGCGACATCATCGATCTCGAGCTCGATGTCCATGACCTCGAAGAACTTTTTCGAGCGGATGTACGGCGAGTCGAGCGAGCCGACCAGGATCTCCTTGAGCACGGCGACATCGAGATCACGCAACATGACGACGTTGTCGAAGCGGGCCATGAACTGGGGCACCATGCCGTACTCGAAGAGGTCCTCGGGTTTGAGGAAATCGGCGAGCGCGAAACGCGTTTCAATGCGAACCTGGCCGTCGGCCATCTGCACGGCCTGTGACTTGAGCTTTTCACCGCTCGCGGGATTGATGACGCGCAGGTAGACCTGATCGTACAGACCCTCGAAGGCGCCGCCACAGATGAACATCATGTGGCGAGTGTCAATGTTCAGGGTTACCGGCACGTCGTCGCCGTTTTCGGACGCGTAGGTCTTGTAGGTGACGACCTCCCCTTCCATCAGTGTCAGCAGTCCCTGCTGGAGCACCACCCCGATGGGGTTCGGCTTGCCGGCGACGATCGACGACATCTTGTCGACCTCATCGATGCAGATGGTGGCTCGCTCCATCGTCTCTTTCAGCGCCTCGGCGCCCGGCTTCGGTCCAATGATCGCGCGCGCCCGCTGCTCGACCGCGGTCAGCAGGCGTTCCGGCTGGAACTCGAGGCGCTCGGCGTCAACCAGCAGATTCGCGTTGATGATGGTCATCGCCCGAAACGGCCGGTACTCGGCGACATCGTGGTACATCCGCTGGATGTTGTTCATGATGGTGGTCTTGCCGGTGCCCGAGTTGCCGATGAGGAGGATGTTGCCTGGGACCTTGCCGGTGGTGTGCTTATAAACCGCGACCGAGACGTAGCGCAGGGCGCCATTCTGCCCCAGGACGCCCTTCCGCAGCTCTTCGAAGATCTGCGGCGGCGTGATGTCCTCGAGCGGGCGCGGCTTCTCTCCCTTGCCGCTCATCCAGCCACCTCCCAGACCCCGTTCCGCGGCGCCAGCTCGACGTCGTCGATGTGGACCGATCGTCCGCAGCCGCCGGGACGGAAATCGGTCACGATGTCGACGTGCTGGGCGGAACGGTTGAGCACTCCCTGCTCCGCCAGCTCCTCGATTCGTGCCTTGCCCTCGTCCGACCCGGGGTCATCGACATAGCAGTCTTCGTAGCTGGCGCCGATGGCGATGTGGAGTGTGCCACCCACTTTTTCGACGAAGAGCGGGTGCTTGAGGACGCGATCGAGCCCAGGATTCATCCCCAGCGCGACCTCGCCGAGACGGTGAGAACCCTCGTCGGTTTCGATGATCGCCGCGAGGTGTTCCTGGCCCACGTCGGCGCAGTACTCGACGATCTTGCCTCCCTCGAAGCGGAGGTAGATCCCGTGGATGTCGTTGCCGCCGTAATTCACCGGCAGATCGACGAAGATCTCGCCCTCCGTGCTATTGGCGTTCGGGCTCGTGAAGATCTCGCCATCCGGAAAGTTTCGGAGGCCGTATGACATCACCGCCCGCCCGTCAGCTATTTCGATCTCCAGCGCGAGCTCACGACCATCCGACGGGTGTTCGGTGACAATCCTGATCATCTGACCGGTGTCGATCACCGGCGCGAGCAGCTCTTCGGCCTCGAGTAACGGTCTCGGATCGGTTGTCGAGGCGCCAACGATGAACCGCTGGTAGGTGTCGAAGTCCATCTCCTCGAGCGCGGCCGAGGCCCGGGTCGGAAAGAGCGTGATCACCCACGGCTTGGAAAGCCTGATGTTGGCGAAGGGCCTGTCCGCGGCTGCGAGGCTCTGGGATTGTTCCGCCGTGAGGCCCATGAACTGCTCGGGATCCTCGGCGCCGAGGACCTCCATGTACTTGGTCATGCTCTGATAGCGCTGCTCGTGCCACTCGGGTACGGAGGCGAGTTGCTCGTCGCTGCCCGAACGAGCCATTTCCGCTGACCACACCCGTCCACGCTCGTTGTTCGGCGCCACGACGTAGACGTCGGGCACGCCTCCGGCCTCGATCACCTTCCGCTCGAGAACCGCCATCAGCGGCCAGCACGCGGCCTCGCCCTTGATCATCACGCGGTCACTCGGGTCGATGCCCCCCAGCGAATGATCGAGCAGGAAGCCCGCCCACATTTCAAGGTCTTTGAGATCAATCATCTTCGCTCCTCGCGCCGCATTTCCGGCGGCGGACGTTCCGGCCGGTCATTCTAACGCACCTGGGTGAGCCCGAAGCTCGTGTCGACGATGCGGTCGCAGATCATGGGCGGAAGGCATGCAATCGCCCGCAGGCGTCGCGCCGACGCGATTACCCGGCGCCCGGTCGCCGCGAACTCCAGCGCCAACGCCCCGCCGATGCCCGACGAACATCCCGTGATCAGCACAACACGGTTCTCGACATCTGCCATCTCCACTCCTCGGGCCCCGACTGGTGTGGTCCATCCTAGCGGCTCGGGAACAGGCGCGATACACTCGGCGGATGACGCCCCGAATCGAGCTCGACGAGTCGACACCGAAATCCCTGGCGGTGTTCACCCCTGGCACGCCGCCTCCGCGTCCGTCGAGCCGCCAGCTCCTGAACGCCGACTGGGAGGACTCGGCGGCCGAGCCCCTGATGTTGTACGTGGCGGAGGAGCCGCGTGTCGGGCTCGAGTTCTCGTATCACGGTCTGAACTGGCGGATCGTCGACTATCGAGACGGCTGGGTGGCGGACCTTGTCGTCGACTGAACAACGGGTTGACCACTTCGGTCCCGATCCCGCTCCCGACGTGATCGTCAGGCCTCTGGATACATCCCAATCTCCTTTGAGCCGTCTTGGGAGATCGGTCTAACCGCCATTTTTCGGGTGCGGGATCGGGAGCGGTATCGGGATCGGATGAAAGGCCTCACACGAGTTGAGGCGCCGGTTTTCTAGTATCATCCACCCGCCATGGAAGCCCAGATTCAGCCGGGTATCGCCTCTGACTTCGACGAGCTCCGTGAGCTCGCCGCCGAGGAAGCTTCAGAGCGTCTCGCAACGGCGATCGACCGCCCCCCGCGCAAGGCCAAGGCACGTCTCGCGCTCGACGCGGCGGTGATCGCGTATCTGGCCGATCGCCGGGTCGGGGACCAGGTCCTGGACCACATCCCGTTGGCTGCGCTCGAGAAGCTCGCCACGCGTCGTCTGGCCGCCCTCTCCAAAGACCTGGAATCCTCCAAAATGACGACCTGGCAGCTTCTGGACGTCCTCCGGCGCAGCGCCGTGCTCCGGCGGATCGCCGAAGCTGGTACGGTTGAAGATTGGTCCCAGACCATTCTCGAGCTCGTGGAGTCGTCGCACTTCACATTCGGCGCGCTCTTCGACCAGCGTGCCAAGGGTTACGGCGAGAGGGTCCTCTTCCGGGTGCCAACGTCCGACGGAACGCGTTCGGTGAGCTGGCGCCAGGTTTCGGGCAGGGTCGATCTCATCGCCCGCAGCCTGCTGGCCGTCGTGGAAGAAACCGGGGGCCGACCCGTCGCCATCCTCTCGAACAACAGCTTCGAGATGGCGCTCACCGATCTGGCATGCCTGACCTCCGGAATCGTCAACATCATGGTGCCGGCGACCTCGAGCGAGACCGACGTCGGCTACATCCTCGAGCATGCCGGTGTCGGCGCGTTGATCGTCTCGGACTCCGAGCAGCTGCAAAAGGTGCTCAAGGTCCGCGACCGGCTCTCGGAGCTGGGACCCATCATCGCACTCGAGGCCTCCGCGGCATCCGCGCGCGGAGTCGTCGCCTTCGACCAGATGCTCGCACGTTCTTCCGAGGTGCCGGCAGAAGCCCTCGTGGCCCGGCGAGCAGCCCAGCGCATCGACGACCTGGCGTCCGTCATGTATACCTCCGGCACCACCGGCACGCCCAAGGGGATCTGCTTCACACACCGAGGGATCGTGTTCAAGCGTTTCGCGCGGGCCCTTGCCCTCCCCGAGATTGGCGAGGACGATCGATTCCTGTGCTACCTGCCGCTGTTCCACACCTTCGGTCGTTTCCTCGAGATGACGGGATGCATCTTCTGGGGCGCCACCTATTGCTTCGCGGAAAACCCCGGCATCGAAACCCTCGCGCGCCAGATGCGGGCGTCGAACGCGACGGTCTTCATCAGCATTCCGATGAAGTGGATGCAGCTTTACGACCTCATCCGGCAAACCGTCGATGTCGTCGGTGCGGACGACGAGGAGATCGAAACCGCACTTCGCCGCACAGTCGGCAAAGGACTCTGCTGGGGGCTTTCGGCGGCCGGATACCTCGACCCTGAAATCTTCCGCATCTTCCAACGCTACGGGGTCGAGCTGATGAGCGGCTTTGGGATGACCGAAGCGACCGGCGGCATCACGATGACCCCTCCAGGCCGGTACCGGGACGATTCCCTGGGCGTCGCGCTGCCAGGCATCGACATCAAGCTTGCCGACGACGGCGAGCTCATGATGAAAGGGCCCTACGTCACACCGCAGCTCTTCGCTCCGCCGGACGGGACCCAGCCATTCGACGAAGAGGGCTGGTTTCCGACCGGCGACCTCATGGAGCAAGATGCGGATGGCTTCATCCGCCTCGTCGACCGCAAGAAGGAGATCTACAAAAACGTCAACGGGCAGACCATCGCCCCACAGAAGATCGAGAACCTCTTCCGGGACTTCGACTCGGTGGGACGGATCTTCCTGGTCGGAGATCACCGGGCCTTCAACACGGCCCTTATCTACCCCAACCCGGACGACGAAGCCATCGACCTCGAGGCGATGACGGCGGAGGACCTCAAGACCCATTTCCGTTCGCTGGTCGTCAGCGCCAACTCCTTTCTCGCCCCCTTCGAGCGGATCGTGGACTTCGCGGTCATCGAACGTGATTTCGACGCGGACAAAGGAGAGCTCACGGCCAAGGGCACGTATCGGCGAAAGAACATCGAACGCGCCTTCGCCGATCAGATCCGCCTCCTGTATCGACGCCGCATGCTGACGGTCGGCGAAGCCGAGATCATCGTCCCGAACTGGTTCTTCCAGGCCCTCGGGATCACCACCCATGAGCTCAGAATCGAGAACGATCAACTGGTCCTCGCGTCTGCGGGAACCCGATTGACCGTGCGGAACGAGGGCGAGGATGTCGTCCGGATAGGTTCCGTGTTGTATAAGCCAAACGAGCGCGCGATCGACCTCGGCCACCTGCTCTTCACGCCGATACTTTGGGTCGGCAACGACGAGCTGGTCGATTTCGCCCCGCTCGAGCCAAGCCACCGTGACCGACGCAGGAGGCGCAGCGTGTCGGCGGACTGGTTGCGGCGCACCGGCACCTACGAGGCCAAAGACGAGGAGCGGGAGAGGATCCCGACCCTTCTCCGCCGCCAGGAGGTCGATCTCATGGATCTCCACCTGGCGGCTCTCCTGCTGGCCGCGAAGAAGGATGAGGACGCCGTCGAAGCGGTCAAGATCCTCGACCACCTCCTCCAGCTCGACGACGGCGAGGTTGCCGAGCATGCCCTGCGGGTTCTTCGGCGCGCCGCCGACTCGGAGTCAGCCGCCGTCCGGCGCCGGGCCTTCCAGGTGCTGGCCACGGCCGAGGTCGACAGCCGCTATCGGCAGACATTGGACAGCTTTCTCGAGCGAGGCTCCGACCTGCTCGACCCGGAGACCATTTCGGTCCTGGTCGACCGCGACTTTTCGCCATTTCAGGTGGACGCTTTCATGGATGAGGCGGAGTGCCGGTGCCAAGCTTCTGGCGAATCTCTCGATCCGGTTCTGCCCGCGCTCTGCGACCTCCTGACCGGCTACGCTTCGACCCATCCCTCGCAGTACAGCCGCTTGCGCGCGTTCTTCACTCGGGCCGTGATGATCGCCCACCATCCCGACGCACGGGAGAAGGCCGCCGAGGCCAAGAAGAAGCTCGCTCAGGGATTCCGCGTTTGGCTCGGTTCTCCCTCCCGAGTGGCCGTCGACCCGGAAACGGGGCTCGAGTACAGGTGGGAGGACGTCGTCGAGTTTTCGGACGAAATCGACGCCGAAACCCGCCGGCACCTGCTCGACGCACTTCGCAGAACACCGATTATCCGCGAGGCCTCGTTCCTCCTGACGGCCTCGCCGCGGGTCATCCATCTCGACGACATCGTGCCCGGAGGTGTCTGGATCCGCCTGCTCGGCGAGTCGCACGGGAAGTCTGTGTTCAGGGTGGCGATTCGAACTCGGGTCCGCGAGCAGCTCGATCTCGCGCTCAACCTCAACCGCAGCCTGCCGCAGGACGAGGTCGGAGAGGAGATCAACTGGCTCATCATCTGCAGCGACGCCCGTGGTCCCGGCCCCTTGGTCGAGATCTTCGGAGGATCGTGGCCGGAGGACGATCTCTGGACAGAGGAGTTCATTCCCGGGGAGACGCTCGACCACGCCCTCGATCGACTCGCCCGCAAGCACGATGAGCATCCCGAGCGGCTCGAATCGTGGTGGCCCTTCGCCGCGTGGGCCGCCCTCGGCGCCTACGTTGATTTCTGGAACCGGACCGGTCGACGGCTGGTTGTCGCCGACCCGGCACCCGCGAACGTCATCGTGCCGCTCCACGATTACCTTTCGGGCGCTCGCCTGGTTTCAATCTCGTCTCGGGCGCCCTTCGACTCGCTGCCGACCATGCTGCGCAGCCTTCACAGCTTCTTCATCAGCCCGGTCGAAAAGGCTCACCCCGAGCTCGCCGATCTCGCCGGCTGGGAGGTGGTGTTCTCGGCTGTTCTCGAGATTGTCGGTGAGCAGGAGGGAGCTGCTCTCCTGCGGGTGGTGCTCGAGACATCGTCCACCAAGGACCGCGAGATGGCCGATCGTCTGGAGGGATTCCTCGAGTCGGTCGGCCGGCGCGGCTTTCTTCCGCGGCGGCTCTTCTTCGCCGCCAAGCGCTATCGTCGCTGGGAGCGCCTGAACCCGGACGCGACACGGAGCGCCCGCGCCCACACCCTGCAGGAAATCTACATGACCTACGGCCTCGCCGCCCTCAGCACTGACCATCCCGAGTCACGCGCGAGGTTCTATCGAGAGACGGTATTTCGAAACGCATCCGAGGTACTCTGCGAAGGACTCGACGAGCTCATCGCCATGCTCCGCAGCGGCAAGCTGGGTCGGGGCGAGCTCAGCGCGGCGGTTGCCGATCTTCGCGCCCACCTCTCGCTCGAGGAGGACGAGGACTACTTCCTCGCCAGGCTTTCATTCCCATACCTCAGGCCCGACGATGCCACCGCCTTTGTCGAGGCCGCGGCGGGCGGAACCCAGCAGAGCGAAATAGTGGTCACCTACGAGGACTCGGAAGGGCAGCCGTTCCAGATCCGGCACGCCCTGAGCGCTAAGGAGATCGGCCGCCTCCACCGCCTCTTTCTCGCGGCCAAGCTCCAGGTCCAGTTCAGGCCGGAGCATCGCTTCCTCGTCGCCATCAACGAGCGGGGAAACCTGCTCGGTGGTCTCTTCTACGAGCTCGAGGCCGAGGCGCACAGCGCCCATATGGACAAGGTTGTCATCGCCGACACCTTCGCCGGACGCGGTGTCGCCCGCGCCCTGATCGAGGAGCTCTGCAACAGGCTGCGAACCGTGGGCTACACGACCTTGACGACCGGTTTCTTCCGACCGCAGTTCTTCTACCGCATGGGCTTCGCCATCGAGCGCCGCTACGCCGGGCTCGTGCGATCACTTGTCGATGAAGAGGAAGCATAGCGTGAAAGGCCGGGTACTCCAAAACTCCGAAAAGCTCTTCGACGCTCTCCACGAACGGTGGGAAAGGCTTGCAACCCAGCGAAGGATCGCAACGGCCTTGGTGCTGGTCTTCGTGGTCGGCCTCCTTCTGGTCGAGGTGCGGCGCCTTCAATGGCTGCCCGAGAGTATTTCGGGCCGTCTGCCGGCGAACCATTTCGAGGCGATCCTCCTGCCCTTCACGCTGCTCTTGCTGGCCGAGGTGATCTCGCTGGTCTTCGCGCTCGCAGAATCGGTGGCGATGGCGGTCGGCAAGCAGCTCGAGATCATGTCCCTGATCCTGGTCCGACAGTCCTTCAAGGAGCTGACCTTCTTTCCCGAGCCGATCGTCTGGGACACGACCTCCGGGGAGATCTCGCGGCGTGTCCTCTTCATCATCTCCGACGGCCTCGGTGCGCTCGTGATCTTCGGTCTGCTGGTCATCTACTTCCGGCTGCAGACCCATCAGCCGATCTCCCAAGACCCCGACGATCGCTCGAGCTTCGTTGCGGCCAAGAAGCTCATCGCGGTTCTGCTTCTGCTCAGCCTGGCGATCATCGCCGTCGAGGTTTCCTGGCTGTGGGTGTCGACCGGCCAGGAACCGTCTTTCTTCGAGATCTTCTACACGCTCCTGATCTTCGCGGATGTTCTGATTGTGCTCATCTCCCTTCGCTACAGCGTGGCCTACCCGGTCGTCTTTCGCTATTTCGGCTTCGCGGTCGCCACCGTCCTGATCCGTCTCGCGCTCACCGCTCCTCGGGTCGTCGATGCTGGTCTCGGCGTGACGGCGACGCTTTTCGCGATCGCGCTGACCTGGGTCTATAACCGCACCGCCACCGGGGAATTTTCACGTCCGACATAGAGCTTTCATACCCTGCAGCACGGCTTGTCGCTGAAAAATCTCTGTGATAGGTTATAACCACATCGCGATTGGGCTAAGCGCAGGATCAGCCTCGAAGACCGAGCGATGACGAATGAGGAGTAGAGAATGGCACTGAGCGGGCGCAAGATTCTCGTAGCCGAGGACGAACCGGATCAGCTGAATTTCATCGAGACGGTCCTCAAGGACAGCGGGGCGGAGGTCGTTGTCGCCCACAACGGCACTGACGCGCTGGCGCGCGCACGGGAGGAGATCCCGCATGCCATGACCCTCGACATCAACATGCCTGGAATGGACGTCATGGACCTCCTGACCGAGCTCAAGCACGACGAGAGCCTCCAGGACCTCAAAATCTGCATCATCAGCGGTCGACCGGAGCTACGACTCATCCTCCGGGATCGGCACCTCAACGCCAACGCCTACCTCGACAAGCCCTTCACCGAAGAGGAGCTCGTCAAGAGCATCCAAGGCCTGCTCAACGGCGAGAAGTAACCCACAGACGCGACAAATATCAAAAGGCCCCCTCTCACGAGGGGGCCGTCTGTTTTCGAGTTCCAGATACTTCTATCGGTAGCCGAAGAGCATCGCATAGACGATCAAGGCGATCAGAGTCAGACCTGTTCCGAGGGCAATGAAGCCGAAGGTCTTGAAGGCCTTCTCGAGTCGTCGCGGATAGGCGTCCAGCAGCTTGGCCTCGATCTCGGCAACGCTGCCGCTCGCCATCAGGTCGTCATACTCGCCGGGCTTGTCATGCCGCAGCTCCTCGACGGGAACGCGACCCGTGAAAATAACGGGATCCATCGGGAACTTGTCGGGCCGGAAGTGGGTGTTGAAGAAGTGAATGGTGAAGATGAAGGCCACCGCCAGGAGAGCCTCGTCCGAGTGGATGATGGTGGCCACATTGACCGACCACCCGGGAAGCAAGCGGGTGAAGAACTCTGGGAACCACAGCACCAGGCCGGTCGACCCGATCACGAACACGCCCCAGAAAACGGCGAAGTAGTCGAACTTTTCCCAGTAGGTGAAGCGCCCGTAGTGCGGTCGCGGACCCCGTCCGAAGAACCACTTGATCGACTCCCAGATCTGACGGATGTCCGTGAAATTGAACATCAACGAGTTCTTGTCGAAGATGTAGGCCAGCCATCCCTTGCCGGAGCTCTTGCGGCCCTGCCAGATCTGCCGCAGATGGAAGGCGAAGAGGAGCAGCAACCCGATTGCGGCGATGCGGTGCAGGATGCCCATGGTGGCGAAACCGCCAAGCATGCGTGACAGCAGCACCGCCCACCCCATGTAGGAGAACTTCAGCGCCATGCCGGTGAGCGCGAGCGTGAAGAACGAAACCAGCATGACCAGGTGCATCAGCCGGTGGACTTGCGAGAACCTCTCGTACATCCGCTCGGACGGCGCCCTCTTGTGCTGCACCCACTTGTCGCGGGTGCGCAACAGACGCCACAACCACGCCCCCGTGTGGAGGAATGCAAAGCTCATGGTGCCGACCAGAAGGGCGGTCATGAACCAGAAAGAATAGAAGAGTAAGGGATACTTCTCCGGATCATGGTGCGTCGCGTGCGTCAGGTAGCCTGCGAACTGACGGTGCGCGCCCGTGTGGCAGGTGGCGCAGGTACCGACCACGTGGTCACGGCTGAGCATCGAGTCGGGGTTTTCCGGTGGCAAGATGTTGTGGGTGCCGTGGCAGTCGTAGCACTTCGCGGCACCCTCGGACCCGAGGCGTGAGACCTTGCCGTGATAGGTGTCGAAGAAGGTGTGGGCCTCGTCCTCGTGGCAGCGTCCGCACTGGTTCATCATCGACAGCCGGAAGCCGGTCGCGTCGGTGCGCGTAATCGTGTGCGACGTATGGCAGCTCTCGCAGGTCGGCAGGTCGAGATCGGTATCGGTGTTCTCGGGCCAATGGACGCTGGTCCTGAAGATCTCCTCGATGCCGTGGTGACACTCACCGCAGGTGACCGCGACGTTGGCCGAGTTCACGGTCGACCTCGGGTCGTCGGCTGGAAGCTCCGTGTGCGCGGTATGGCAATCGGTGCAGGAGGCCGAAACCACGAGCCCGCTGTCCAGCAGGCCCTTGCCGTGGATGCTCATGACGTAGCGCTGCACGATGTCCGGGATCTCGGACTCGATCCGTTTTGCCGCCACCTCGCCCTGCCGGTGGCACTTGGCGCAGAGCTCCGGCACGTTTCTCGGATAGGTCGGCGACGACGGCAGGGCATCATCCTCGGTGTCGTGTTTGCCGTGACAATCGAGGCAGACCGGTGCGTCGGGATCTCCGGCCGCCGCCAGGGTCCCGTGAATCGAGACCCGATAGTCCTGGACGACGGAGGCATGGCAGGTACTGCAGTCGACCGGTGATACGAGGGTGTCGCACGCGCGCTCGTGAGAGGGCGTCACCTCGACGTGGCATTGAGCACAGGCCACGCCGGCGTGCGAGCTGATATTGTAGACCGTCTCGTCGACGAAGAGCGAAACGCTCGTACCGTTCCACTCCATCGAGAGCTCGGGATCCGAATGGCACCGCAGGCAGTTCCGGTTGGCGGCGCCGAGAGCCGTCAAGGGTTCACGACGGATCTTGTGCGGCTGGTGACACTCGACACAGGACGGGATCTGGTGGGGTTTCTCCTCCCACAGCCGTCCCTCGACCACCTTGACGTGGACCTCCTCGATCCGCGCGTGACAGACCATGCAGGTCTGGGCAACGTTTTCCCGATGAATGCTCGAGCGACGATCGGTGTGCTCGAGGATGTCGTGCGAAGTGTGGCACGACGTGCAGACGGCGGTCACGGTGAGGCCCTTTTTGAAGAGGCCGACACCATGGATGCTCTGAGAGTAGTTTTCGAGGATTCTGTCCTGGGGAATGTCGTGGGTGAGTGACACCTCCGTGCCCTCGTGATGGCACCGACCGCACAACAGCGGAATATTCATGTTCGAGGTCGACGAGGCGAGGTTGTCGCTCGGCAGAATGGCGTGGTGCTCGTGGCAGGTCACGCAGCTCGGCGCCAGCTCGTCGCCTCGGGCTGCTGCCCTCCCGTGGAGGCTGCGGCCGTGTTCGACCGCCTGCTGCTCGTGGCAGGCCCCACAGATCGCGACCTCCTCTTGCTCGCCCTGCGGAGGCGTCATGGCGTGGCCCGAGTGACAGCTCACGCAACTCGCCGCCGGACCGTTGTCGGCCTGACGCACGTGCGGGCTTTTGGTCACGTTCTGCATTTCGCGAGCGTGACACCGGCCACACAGCTCGTTCGATCTCGAGGCGCTGACCTTGGCGCCCGGATCAGCCGCCGCCAGGACATCGTGCGTGCCGTGGCAATTGACACAGCCCGCGGCAGGCGACAACGGGTCTTTGGCCCACGCCCCGTGCGGCCCGTTCTCGAACTCCTCGCCGACGTCGACGTGGCACACCGCGCAGTCAACCGCCTCGAGATCATCCTCGTGCGGGAGCTCGGCCCCATCGAGATCCATGTGACAGTCGATACAGCCGAAATCGGCGTGGACGGAAGCGCCAAAAGCTTCGGGATCGACAAAGACCGAGATCTCGTAGTCGCCGCGTTGCCCTACGAGTTCCGGGTCCTCGTGGCACATGAAACAATCTTGGTTCTCCTGTGCCGGTGCTTGAGTGACGAGCACCGCCACGACGAGGACGGCAAGCGCAAGTGCCTTCGATCTCGATCGACCACGTGCTGTCGCCTCAGCACCGGTTGACGTCATCCGCTCCTCCTCATCCAGGCCCACACGACCTGGCGTCGAAAGCAATGTATCGCTATGTAACGAATTATTCAAGCTCAGGACGGGCAATAATTTTGAGACACCTGCTCATTTTCGAATCAGCATGACAGTTACTGTAGGTCCATCTGTGTCAATGTTTTATCTATGAAAATACTCTCAACGAATATGTCCCCACACCCAGCGGCTGTATCATTTGAGGAGTTGTGCAAATTCTCCCAAAGTGTTACGATCGCCGCCGCTCACGAGGCTGCTCCGACACCCGCGAGACGCCTCCAGCCCATAACTCACCACCGGGGGAGCCATGACAGCGACTACGGATGATCGCAAGAAGTTCTTCGGTCGAATCTTCAACTACGCCAACAACGCCTTCACCATCGCCGGACTCGTCCTGACCACCATTTCTGGTCTCCTGATCATCGTCTTCTTGAGCGCCCAGCTGTGGGGCGGGCTTGACAATCCCTACATCGGCCTCTTCGCGTACGTTGTCCTGCCGATGATCTTCGTCCTCGGCCTCATCGAGATCCCGATCGGGATGTGGAGGCGGCGCCGCAAGCTCATCAAAGAGGGCGCCACCGAGGAAGAGCTGACCGATTTCCCGCGCCTCGATTTCAACGATCCCCACATGCGCCGCGTCGCGACAATCGTCATCATCATGACCGGTTTCAACGCCGTGATCCTTGGCGCCGCGTCGTTTTTCGCGGTCGAGGAGATGGAGACCGTCGAGTTCTGCGGCGAGACCTGCCACACGGTCATGCAACCAGAGTTCACCGCCTACCAGGACTCGCCCCACTCTCGCGTTGCCTGCGTCGATTGCCACATCGGCCCCGGCGCATCATGGTTTGTTCGGTCGAAGCTCGACGGACTTCGGCAGGTGTGGCGTACCGCCGTCAACACCTATACCCGCCCCATCGGCTCTCCCATCCACACCCTCCGCCCCGCCCGCGAGACCTGCGAGCAATGCCACTGGCCGAACAAGCACCACGGTGACAAGCTGCGGATCTTCTCGCGTTACAAGACTGACGAGGCCAACTCCCCGTCGTACACGGCGATGCTCCTCCGCACCGGCGGCGGCAGCCTCGATATCGGCCGCGCCGGTGGAATCCACTGGTGGCACATCTACTCCGACAACAAGATTCGTTACGTGGGCGACGAAAGCCGGGAGGAGATCCATTGGGTCGAACTGACGACCCCGGACGGTTCGATCCGCACCTACACCCGGGGGGGTGAGGAACCATCCTCCGAGGAGATCGAGGCGGAAGCGCGGATCATGGACTGCGTCGATTGCCACAACCGGCCGACCCACACCTTCCACGTCCCCGCCAAGGGTATTGACTGGATCATCGACACACACCCCGAGCTGCGCGATCTCCCCTATTTCAAGAAGCAGGCGGTGAAGGCCATCACAGGCGAGTACGAGAGTCATGCCGCGGGGATGGCCGCGGTGCGTGACACGTTGACCGAGTACTACGCTACCGAGTACCCCGATCTTGCCACCTCCGAATCGGAGCTCGTCGCCAAGGGTGCAGACCTCGCCGCGCAGGCCTACGGCAAGACGGTATTCCCGGCGATGGATACCAACTGGGAGACCCACCCGAACCACATCGGCCACGATGATTTCCCAGGGTGTATGCGCTGCCACGACGACGAGATGTCGACCGCGGACGGTGAGTACACAATCCCGATGGATTGCGAGACCTGTCACATCTTCCTGCTCGAAGACAGCTCGGAGTACCCCGAGTTTGCCTACGCGCTCGAAGGGAGCTGAGGCGTCTCCGAGATTCCCCGAAGGCGATCTGCGGGACGGCCCGAAAGGGCCGTCTTCACGTCTTCGGGCTCGCGGAGACGGGGTATCCAAGCGCCCTGACATCGTGATAATCTCGATTCCCTCGACCGCGAAGTCGCGCGCTGGAGTCCGACAGAGATGGAATGGCTGGAACAAAACATCGATGCCTATCGCATCGTCTCCGAGATCCTCGGTGAGCTGAGAATGACGGTCCGCCAGCGCTTGGAACAGGTACACGGCGAGGCGTGGTACAAGAAGGGCCTTCCCGAAGAGGTATTCAAGCGGCTGATCGCTGCCAAAGAGAGGGAGAAGTCGATCGATTGGTACGAGGGACAGTACCAGGAGATCATGGATTACGCCGTGTTCGCTGACCTCATCGAGATCCTCGAGCACAAGCCCGAGTACTTTCCCTCGTTCATGGGCCTCGCACCCAGCACCGCACTGCTCAACGCGCGCTTCCTCGAGCTCGACGTCATGCGTGCGAAGCTCGGGCGAGCCCGGCCGATCAGCGAGACCGAGCTCTCCTTTCTCGGCACCTTCCACCTCCGCTTCCGAAAAGCCGCGCAGGAGGCCAAGGAAGAGGAGGGCCAGCTGCCCCCTCCCAGCGAACCCACACCCGAAGAATCGAAAGAGGCGGTCGGCCCCGTGCCTGTCCCCGAGCCCGAGCCGAAGCCGACTGCGGTTCCCCCACCCGACGATGCTCCGGTCTCGGCAAGCAGGCCGCAACGACGGGTGCAGACGGGATTCAACAGCTCCACAGCAGCTTCATCGGCTCAGGCGGACACAAAGGCCTCGAACGCATCCCCAGGGGTCGAGGACGAGACTCCCACGAAGGTGCTCCGGGACGAGGACTCGGCGGCGGAACAGTCCGGAGAGGGTGCTGAAGCTCAACCCAGTCAAACCATCGACGAGAGTTCCAACACCGTCGGGCCAAAGAAGCTGGAAGAAGCACTGGCCACGAACGACCATCGGACTGTCCTGCGCGAGCTGTATCGAGAGGTCACCGCGATCGCCGAGGGCGTCTGGTCGAGCGAAGTCACCCCCGCACCCCTGGTCTGGGAGCAGGTCACTGCCAGCGATTGGTACGAGCGAAATTTCTCTCGTCTCGGCTTACAGCCGTTGTCGGTGTTTTACGAGGTAACCGCAAAGGTCGACTCGAAGGTCCGCGCCGGCGCCGAGCGCAAAGATCTGCAGGAGTTCCTCAAAGAGACGAACTTCGCCAAGACGCTGCTCTCCCTGCGGGATATGTTTCAGGCGAACAATATCTGATCCTGCCTCATTGCGCCTCCCGCTTCGACGAGGAAGGTGCCACCCTTCACATTGTTTGAATTCGTCGCCCCCCATTCGACTAAAGGCATTGGGGCAAACAATGTGAAGAGTGGCACCGGTGTCGTCGCCGCTGCTTTGCGCTCGTCATGGGCGGTCCAACACTCAAAACCGATTCAAGCTGGAGGGAATTGCTCAACGTAGGCCGCGTAGCGTCTGAGAATACGTCGCGCATAGTTGGCCGCACGCCGACACCGACAGACTCCAGCCGGGTACCTGCGGGCCACCTCCGGGTCATCGAGGAGCACCATCGCGGTCTCCACCGAGTCTTTCCACCGATCCGCATCGAAACCCATCTCGCGCGCGAGCTTTCGAGCGTCGAAGACGTGACGCGGACCGACGTTGTAGGAAGCGATCGCCATCGCCACCTGATCCGGGAGCTGCAAACCCTCGAACTCGTCCATCAGCTGGCGCAGGTATCGACCCCCGGCCTCCGCCGCTTGGTAGGGATCGTGCGGGTTCGTCACGCCGAGTTCCTGCCAGGTGAAGGGCATGAACTGAAAGAGCCCTGCCGAGCCACCCGGTCCCACGGCGTCGGGATCGAAGCTGGACTCCTCGTACATCAGCGAGGCGAGAAGGCGCCAGTCCATCCGGTACCTCCGTCCGACCCATTGCAGCAGCTCGTCGTACGGGCTGAGCGCGCCATCCGGAATCGGCAACAGGGTGGGCTTGCGGTGCGGCTCCCAGAACCCGAGCTGACTTCGCACCAGCTGCCGCACCAGGCCGGAGGATCGCGATTCGCGCAGCCAGATGTTGACAGCACGGTGCAGGTCTGGCGATGAAGTATTGACGATCCACACCAGATCAACGTCGGGCAGCACGGTCGGACCCATCTTCAAATCGGTGCGATCGGCAAGGCCGAGACGCGCGGCGTCCTCGTCCACAACCGCGACCGAAACCTTGCCTCGCGCCACCTCGAGCATCGCGTTGAAGGAGTCACCAGCCTCGCCAGGAGTTTCCGATTGCAGGGGCGGCTCGAGCGGCACGAGCCGGCAGATCTCGGCCACCGGACGCGACGCCGCAATCCTGAGCCCAGCAAGATCCTCCACCGCTGCCGGCGTGTCCGCCCGGGCAGACACGACACTCACCAGGTCCACCCGGCGATATGGGGTGCTGACCAAAAACCGGTGTTCGTCCTGCGGCGCGATCGGCTCGTGCAGCGCCGCGAGGTCGCCGAATCCCGCCTCGATCCATTCGAGCGGGTCGACCTCGGGAGGCGGGATGGAGAGCTCGAGCCGAAGCCTCTGTTTCCTCGCGAAGCTGACCGCGAGGTCGTACTCGAATCCCTCGAGACCTCCCCGTTCGACGGCGCAGGTGGTCGCCGAATTCCGCGTCACCAGCCGCAGAGTTCCGGCCCGTCGAATCTGTTTCAGATCGCGACAAACGGCACTCTCCGGTGCCCTCGAGAGCACCCGTTCGGCAAAAAAGAAACGATCGATCGCGAGCCTCAGCCGAGGGCTCTCTTCGCGCACCGCCCACACGAGCGCGCGACGCTCGGCCACCGGTCCGATGATGACCATCCGGTTCGCGGCCTGCTCGCCTTCAGCGATCTTCGAGTCGACGACTGTCAGGTCATATCGACCCGAGCGGACTCGGTACAACATCTCTTCGACGGGCACCTCTTCCGGCACCTCTTCGATTGTCAAGCCTTCCTCGAAAAGAAAGGATTCGAGACTCGGGGTCACCGAGGATCGATGGATGTGGACCGTGGCTCCGCGGACGGTTTCGAATGAAGTGAAACCCGAAGCTCGACCGGCGACGAGAAAGTCCTCCACCCAGTCAACCGCGACCGTTCCTCGGATGCCTTTGGCCAGCAGGGCGGCTGGCGAGAGCCGGCTCACCCCGATGTCGGCCAGTCCATCACGAACCATCGGGAGAATCCGATCGTGGCGGTTTGCCTCGATCCACCGGATATCCACACCGAGCCGGGAGGCGAATTGGCTGAGCATCGCAGCTTCGCCGCCGTCTTCCTTGCCATTGGACCCTGCACTGAGGAAACCCGGGCGAACCGCGACTCGCAACTCCCCTGCCGCACGAACCTCCTCGACGTCACCGGCGCGCCGCGATGGGTCCACGCAGGCGAGAACTGCAAGTGCGATCACTGCCGCTCCCGCTGAAGCCAGCATCCTCTTTCTCACTTCTTCACTCTACTAAGGCGCCGAATCGACTTGCCAGAATCGAGCTGCGTGGATTGCGTCAGTTGAGGAGTTCTCGGGCGCAGGGCGCCAACAGGATGTCAGTTGCCGTCACGCAAAACTCACCTCCGAGTGAGATAAGATCGCCTGGTGACAAACGGTCAGGACACCAGCAGCGGGCACGACCTTCGCCCAGTGATCGCTCGCCTCAAGGAGATCGAGAAGAAGTGCGAATCGATGGGCTCGCGGAACGAAGAATTCCCGAGGATGAAGGACAAGCTGACCGGGATCATCCGTCGCCTCGAGGCCGGAGAGGAAGCCTCCGGTGAGCCCCTCGCCTACCGGGAGATGGCCCGCGAGCTCTTTCCGGTCGCCCATCTCTTCGAAAGCGTCGGCTTCATGTCCGTCGGCAAGGAAATCGCCCACGTCGAGCGGTCCTTGCGCGAGCTCGCACCCGAACCGACATCGTCGGTTGGCGCTGGCGCTCCGACGTCCTCTTCGCCGACCAGTTCGGCCGCATCGACAGCGGCACCGATGGACGCCGGAGAATCTCTTCTCGATCGCGAAAAGGAGGAGGTCGAGGCCGAGCGGGAGAGCGTCCCCAGACCGATTCTCGCGGGTCTCGTCGTGCTCGTCCTGGCGATTGCCGTGGCAGCTGCGGTCGTTCTCGAGATCGGCCCCTTCGAACAGACGGCCGACCCGGCGCCGATCCCGGCAACTCCCACCGCTGTGCCCACTCCCTCTCCTGAACCGACTCCGACCTCGGTGCCGCGCGACCCGAATGCCACGCCGACGTCACGCGAGCGATTCGCCGAGGCACTCTCGCAGGCGCGCCTCGCCCTCCGCGAGGGCAAGCTCGAAGAAGCCGCCAAATACCTGTCGATTGCGGCTCTGACCGACCGCCACGACACCTCGGTCATCGAAGTCGCCGGACGGGTCGTCGATGAACTCATTCGTCAGGCGAGTGTGGCGGCATCGCAAGCGCGCTGGGAGGATGCAGCCGCTTCGACCGCCCAAGCTCGGACAGTCGCCATCCGTTTCGATCTCGACACATACCGCATCGACGCAGCCGAACAGCGCTTCGCGGAAATGGAGCGGTATCGGATGGTGCAACCCGAGGACACCGCGGCCCTTCGCGCCGGCATCGGCAAACGCGTCGAGGTCAAGCTCGAGAACGGTTCCCTGCTGGTTGGTCGGATTTCACAGGTGTCAGGCACGAAGCTCGTCCTGGAGATCGAGGACGACGTCGGTGGTGGGATCGTCAGCTTCACCGACGAAGTGCCCCGTTCCTCGATTCGCTGGGTCAGGATCTGGGAAGACTGAATTCAGGGCGACTCCGAGGTGTCGTGCAGGGTCCCTCCGCACGACGATCCCGACCCGGCGGTGCAGCCGAAGCAGTGGCGACCGGTGACGATCGTGCGCCCTGCAGCCGACGACGGGTCGAAGTCGTCGATCCGCAACGCGTGACCGTCGCGGCCGCGACTCTCGAGTTCCAGCATCTGATTGAAATCGCAATCGTAAACCAGCCCATGCCAGGAAACGGACAGGGTGTTGCGGCACATCAGAGCATTCACGGTAGCGGGGTTGTAGGCGTTGACCAGCAGCTCCATGTAGCCCTGGAGGTTGCCGCTCGCCTCCAGCCATTCGAGGAAACGAGAGATGGGCATGTTGTTGAGTGCGATCAGCCGGTCGAATGTCACCCCGTGGTTGCGCTCGAGGCCCCTTTTCCATTGGTGTTCCATCGACCGCTGGTCACCGGTCAGCAGGGCACCCACCGGATTGACCATCACCGTCAGGACTTTCGAGGGGTCACCCATTCCGTACCCGACCTCGTTCAAACGTGACAGGGCCTCGATCGATTTTTCGAAGCTTCCCCGACCACGCTGGGCATCGGTGTTTCGGCGCCGATAATGGGGCAGAGAACAGACGATCTCCACGCCTCGATCGGCGAAGAACTCCGGCAAATCCTTTTGGCGTTGCAGCAACAACACAGTCAGATTGCAACGGTCGATGACATGCTTGCTTCGCTTCACACACGCATCCACCAGGTACCGGAATTCCGGGTTCAGCTCGGGGGCACCGCCGGTGAGATCGACGGTGTGGGCGTCGGTGCGGTCGAGCGCGGCGAGGCACGCGTCGATCGTCTCGCGACTCATGACCTCACGCCATCTATCGGGTCCCGCGTCGACGTGGCAATGGCGGCATGTCATGTTGCAGAGCTTGCCGAGATTGATCTGGAAGATCTCGATTTCGCCGGCAACCAGGGGGTCGACACCGCCACCCCGGAGGGCAGTCGCGAAATCTCCGCCCGAGGCGAGGCGATCGAGCGCCACGCTCGAGAGCACGTCGATCTGGTGCCCGGGATCGGCGAGCGGAGATCGGGCGGCGCGCAATGTGGTGGTCGGCCGAGGTCCCGACTCCGGGCGTTGCAGCTCCTCATACATCGGCGGAAAGGCGTGTGCTTCGGTCATCGACGTGCCTTCTTTCGCTTTCGCCCTATGCCTACATCGAGGACTTGGTTACGTGATCGAGCATCTGCAGGCCGTGAATCAGCGAGGCTCCACCCCGGATCGCCGTCGCGACATGGACGGCCTCGGTCATCTCCTCGACATCCGACCCCTGCTTGAGGCATTCGGTCGAGTAGGCATCGATGCAATACGGGCACTGGACCGCGTGCGATACCGCGAGCGCGATCAGCGCCTTCTCGCGCACCGTCAGAGCACCCTCCGCGAAGACGGAGCCGTAGTAATCGAAGAACTTCCTCGCCAGACCGGCGTTGCCCTCCGAGATCTCGTTGAACTTCGCCAGATGCTCCGGCTTGAAATAGCTGTCCATCGCCCCTCCGTCAGCTTCCCTTCGCTTTGCCGAAGAGTGTAACGTCGGAACAGCCGCCGGTTATGCCACCGGCCTTTCCGGAGGGATGACATCGCCGCCACCGTCGGTTCGTTCACCGACGAGATAGAGGGGACGCCTCTTGACCTCGTCGAAGATCCGCGCCAGGTACTCCCCCATGATGCCGATCATCAAGAGCTGCACGCCGCCGAGGAAGAGGATTGAAGCCATCAAGGAGGTGTAGCCCAGCCAGCTCACGCCGATCGCCTTGAGAACGAGGACCACGATGATGTAGAGAAACGCAAAGGTCGACACTGCGAAGCCGGTCCACGTGGCCAGCCGGAGGGGAAAGAAGGAAAACGAGGTGATGCCGTCGAGGGCGAATCGCAGCATTTTGCGGACCGAGAATTTCGTCTCCCCAGCTTGCCGTGCCTGGCGCTTGTACGCGACGGCCGTCTGCGAAAAGCCGATCCAGCTCACGAGGCCGCGGATGAACCGGTTGCGTTCGGGCATGGCTCGAAATGCCGCGATCGCCCGTGACCCCATCAGGCGGAAGTCGCCCGTGTCGACCGGGATGTCGACGTTGGTGATGCCACGAAGCAGTCGGTAGAAAATCGACGCGGTCGCGAGCTTGAACCAGGTCTCGCCTTCCCGGTCCTGCCGTTGCCCGTAAACGACCTCGAAGCCCTCGCGCCAGCGGTCGACCATCTCGGGAATGACCTCCGGTGGATCCTGCAGATCGCCGTCGATGATCACCACCGCGCGGCCCCGCGCAGCATCGACACCGGCCGTCAACGCGGCCTGGTGACCGAAATTTCGTGCGAAGCGAAGCCCCTCGACCCGCTGATCGCGAGCCGCGAGCTCGCAGATTTTGTCCCAGCTCGTGTCGGCCGAACCATCGTCGACGTAGAGGATCTCGAGACCGTCGACGCGGGTTTCGAGCACCGCGATCAAGCGCTCATACATCGGCAGGATATTGATCTCCTCGTTGAACACCGGGATCACGACGCTCAGCTCGGGTTGCTCCGCCATCACACCCATCATAGCCCTTCAGGCGTGGCGAAACGCACGAGCATCGCCCCATCCTCGTCGAGCACGACCTCGCCCGCATCCGCGACTGCTTGCAGCTGCGTCCATGAGAAGTCCTTGCGCTCGAGGGCGCCGATCGCCACGAGGTGAATCCCCGCCTGGTTGACGAGTCGCCGCACCTCATGTGGGTCACCGCAGGAGTAGAGCCGAGACACGAGATGCGTCCTCCGCTCCGTTTCCGAGTGGATCTGGTTGCCCCGCCACACCCCCTCGTGATTGGCCCACCCCAGGTAGGTCGGGACGCCGGAGCCGGACGAGAGACGCGCATACTCGGAGTATGCGCCGCCGACGGCCTCGATCATCAGGGTTCCCGGGGGCTCCTGCCGCAGGGCGCGAACGATCGTGCGATCCCCCGGAGACATCCACGCCATACCATCGAGGCTCCACGCCTGGGCCTTGAACTGCTGGAGGACAAAGCCCGCCGGATGCGGCAGCGCGATGAGGACGGCAAGACCGAGAAGGCCCCAACGAATGACCGGCCGGCGTATTCCGATGCGGAGGAGGACCGGCAGAGCGATCGCGAGCATCACCCAGGCCTGGATATAGGCCTTGAAGATCGTGTTCATCCGATGCAGGGCCTCACCGTAGTCATCAACCACGTAGACGATCTCCGGCACGAGAAACAGAAACATAGCGAGGGCGGTCAACGCCAGGGCCGGGCGGTCCTTGCCGGCGACGGCCCTCAGCACCGCGACCAGGAAAACACCCATAAAAACGAGGAGGAAGATGAGCGTCGGGCGGGTGGTCGCAGACGCCAACACCATGGTCGCGGCGATGGCGAGGAGCAGCAGGGCGCGTTTCGCAACCTGCTCGATCTCCAACATCGACCACAGAAGGGCGATTGCCGCGACGCCGGCTGGCACCAGCAAACACCCGCCGTAGAGCAGCAGGCGTCCCGGATCAGTCCAGGCAAAGACCTTGCCGATGCCTCGGAAGAAAGGCGTAAAACCGATGTGAAACGGGGCTGTCACCAGCCACCCACCCACTGCCATCGCTCCAATTGCCAGCCATCTCCCGCGACCTTCGCCAGTCGGCCAGTACCAGCGATCGATTCCCGCGACCAGCAAAAGCGCGATGCCCGCCAGGGTTGGCGGCATGGCCCACGGGTTGGCCGCCCAGGTGACACCGAAGAGCACCGCCAGAAACGCGGTTTGTTGGGCCGTGGGTCCCTTCCTTCCGGCGTGCCACGCGACGAGAAATGCCAGACAGGCAATCGGCATCGACAGGAGGTGGGGATGCAGGTCGCCGAGCTGAGCGGTGAAGAGTGGCCACTCGGTGATCGTGTCCGGGATCTGACGCGACGAGTGCCAGTGATCGAGAGCGGCGAGGTTCTTCCCCGCCAGGAGCTGCCGCATTCCGTCGGGCGTGCCCGCCAGCAGACCGAAGAAGGCGACCAGCAGACCGGAAAGGTGCCCGCCACCGGATCGACGACCGAGCATCCAGAGCAGACATCCGACGACGCCCCCGATGAGGCCGACAACCAGGTTGTAGCCGAACTCCAACGGCACGCCGGCGACCCACAGCGGCACTGTCCACAACAGGGCGCCCCAGTAGTAGTAGGGCAGCGTCTCACCGGCCAGCCACATGTCCGGTGGCGGGAAGCCTTCGGCCCGCAGAAGTGATGCGAGGATTCCGAGGTCCATGGGTTTTTCGGTCAAGACGATCTGTGGGTGGTCGAGGCGGATGAATACCACCATCGCGGCGAAGACGACGAAGATGGCTTCCGCGAGCAGGAGGCTCCGCCACCGTCGGCGACGCCAGGCTACGCCGAGACCCACGATTGCGGCGACGATCAACGCGGCGGCACCGAGAGACCGCCAATGAACGATCCCGACGACTCCGGCCCACCACGCGGGGAGGGCAATCAACACGAGGCCCGCGACACGGCCGCCGGCCCACGCTTCGAGGTCATCGAGTCCGAGCCATACGAGCAGCGCATACCCACCGAAACCGGCCCCCATGACTGCCAGGAGGAAAATCGAGATTTCCATGCTTGGACTCATTGTAGCCCGTGTTTGCGTTGAGGCTTGGCGCCCTGGGTAGCGCGGTGGTTCATCCCTGACCGAGATGTCGGATCAGCTCTTCGGCGAGCTCTTCGCCGAGGCGGAGATAGACGGCGATCCCTTCGGCGTCGAGGTTGTCGTCGTGTACGCCGGCCGTCACGACCGTGACTCTCCCCAAACTCACGGCCACACGCGTTGCGATGCCCCGTGCGATCGGCTCCTCTTTGTGCGGTGGGATGGTGAGGAGCGAACAGGAAGCCGACAACCCATCGCCCTCGGATGACGAAGGATATGGCTGAGCCAGCACCACGCAGCCCACGTGGGGCCGCTCGCCGCCCCCGACCGCGATGACAAGATCTCCACCGACCGGGGTCACCCACGCGCCGATCCGTCGACCGCTCTCCCGATCCTCGACCCACAAAGACGAACTCTCCACGGCATCCTCCGTGCGGCGTTATGATCGGCATTGTATTTCGGCGAAGCCCGAAGGTGAACATGACCACACGGCACACGTCCATTGGGGTACGGATCGGGAGCGTCACGATTGGCGGCGGCGCTCCGATCGTCGTTCAGGCGATGACCGACACAGATACCGCCAATGCCGCTGCCACCGCGAAACAATGCGCCGAACTGGCAGCGGCCGGAGCGGAACTGGTCCGGATGACCGTCGACAGAAAGGAGGCGGCCGCGGCTGTGGTCGAGATCCGAAGCCGGCTCGACGATCTGGGCTGCGACGCTCCGCTGATCGGAGATTTCCACTTCAACGGCCATGTGCTCCTCCGCGAGTATGAGGGCTGCGCGACCGTGCTCGCCAAGTACCGCGTGAACCCCGGCAATGTCGGTCGCGGCGACCGACGCGACACGAACTTCAGCGAGATCTGCGCCGTCGCGCGCGACCACGGCAAGGCGATTCGCATCGGCGTCAACCGGGGTTCCCTGGATTCCGACCTCGTCACCGAACACATGGAGCGCAACGCCTCTCGAGAAGCTCCGCTGAGCTCTGAGGAAGTCCTCCAGGAGTGCATGGTGGTTTCGGCCTTGAAATCGATCGAAGCCGCCATCGAAAGCGGCCTCGGCCGGGACCGGATCGTCGTCTCCGCCAAGACCTCCTCTCCGCCGCAGCTCATCGCCGTCTACCGAGAGCTCGCCCGACGGACCCACCAACCCCTCCACCTCGGTCTGACCGAAGCCGGGATGGGCCTTCGGGGCATCGTCTGGTCTTCGTCGGCGATGGCCGTATTGCTGAGCGAAGGGATCGGCGACACCATCCGGGTTTCGCTCACCCCTCAACCGGGCGGCACTCGGACAGACGAGGTCCGCGCCGGCTGCGAGATGCTCCAATCCCTCGGTCTGCGCGCGTTCGCTCCATCCATCGTCGCCTGCCCGGGATGTGGTCGGACGGCGAGCTCCGCCTTTCAGAATCTCGCCGCCAGCGTCGACAACGCGGTCCGGACACGGCTCGGAGAATGGCGCAAGACCCACCCTGGCGTCGAGGCGTTATCGGTGGCGGTCATGGGCTGCATCGTCAACGGGCCCGGGGAATCAAAGGCCGCGGACATCGGCATCAGCCTGCCGGGCGCGGGTGAAAAGCCGCGTTGCCCGGTCTACCTCGATGGTCGGCAGGCAACCGTTCTTGAGGGAACCCACGATCAGATCGCGGAAGCCTTTGTCTCCATCATCGATGACTACGTCTCGAAGAGGTTTCGGGGATAGGCCGTCACCGCGTCCCGGCTCCCATGCTCGCCTGCTCCCCCGCTTCGCTTCAACCCCACACCAGCCACAGGTCGAGAACCTCGATATCTGCCCGCTTCGCCTTGACCGCCTTTTCTTCGATCTGTTCGGCCCTTTCCTCCGACTCGGCCGCGATGCGGTCGATCTCGTCCTGGAGCTCGTCGGCGAGGCTCTCGATCTCCGCCTCGAGCCGTGCGATCTCGTTTTCGGACTCCGTCACCGCCGCCTCTGCGGTCTGGCGCATGCGCCGCTTGCCGGCGGCGGTCTTCATCTTCGTCGCCGCCTTGCGGGAGGCCGAGCTGATGCTGCGCGAGCCGAGGAGCACGGAGAACACGCCCTCCAGCATCCCCATCTTCTCCTCGGCCTTGCGGGAGCTGAGCTGGGTCCGGTCGCGCTCGAGCTCGTCACGTTCGCGATCGAGCCGCTTTCTGAGCGTCTTGAGCCTGCCCTCGAAGCGCTTGCGAACCCGATCCTCGGTCGAGTCGTCCGCGTGGTCGGCCTCGTCGAGGCAGCGGGCGAGGAATGCCTCTGCATCTTCACCTTTGTCAGCGACCATCTTGAGCTTTTCGTTGACCAGGACCTGCAATGGGCGCCTCGCACGCCAGCTTGTGTACGCGCCCTCGGCCTTCTCGAGCTCGGACGACATTCTGCCCGGGGCTGCCGCCGGGAATCGCAGATCTTCGGATGGTTCCTCCGTGAGCTCTGGCGCTTCTTCCAGGATTTCGCCCTCCTCCCATTCGATGCGGCCGCCATCGTCGATCGGGAATCGCCAGTGTTCCTCCACCTCTCGATAGAGGTCGAGCGACACACGCTGAACGCTGAGGCGACTCTTCACCACGACTGACGGGCTCCCGTCACCGGTCCCCTCAGGGTCATAAGCCACCTTCACCGCGGCGGCCAGCGGGGGGGCGTGGCGGGCGCTGCTTCTGGACGCCGGTTCCTCGGCCGCCTCGTGCGATTCCTCAGGTTCTTCTCCCCCTTCGAGCAGAGGTCCCATCTCGGTCAAGGTCACCGGTCCGCGAAGGTAGCTCATCGCCCAGCGCGACCCGAAGGTCCGTACTCGCTGTTTCGAGCGGACATCGGTCAGGAGGAATTGGCGCTTGCCGAGGCCCGCCACGATGTCGTCGGCATCGCGACCGTCCGGCAAGGTGGACATGCCGAGGCCCTCGAGGGCGCGCTTTCGATCACGGTCCGTGATCAGCCGGCCGACCAGCTTGACACCAGCATTTCCGAGCGCTTTGTAGTCGAGATCGACCGGGTTCTGGGTCGCCACCCAGGCGCCGACCCCGTAGGCCCGACCCTGTTTGAAGAGGGTCAGGAGCGGTGCCTTGGTCGGCGGGTTCTTCGGATGGGGCGGAATGATCCCCTGCACCTCGTCCATATAGAGCAGCGCGCGAAGCCCCGAGTGCGCCGGCTGCCTTCGCATCCAGGCCACCAACTCAGAGGTCAGGAGGGCGATGACGAAGAGGCGCTGTGTCTCGTCGAGATGGGCGACCGAGATGATGCTCGCCCTCGGGACGGAGTCCGTGCCGAGGAGATGAGCCATGTCCATCGGCAGACCTTCTGTCCACGCAGCGAAGGCGGGGCTCGCAAGCAGGGTATTGAGCGCCATCACCAGCTTCATGCGGTCGTCACGAGGATAGAAGCTGTCGAGCGATAAGGCGCCAAGCGAGTCCATGGGGGGATCGACGAGGCTCGACAGCAGACCGGCGAGGTCGAGCTCGCGGCCGCGGCGCCAATGATCGAGGAGCACGGTCGCGGTGAGCACGTGATCGCGGTCGGACAACGGATCCCCTCCGCGTCCGACGAGTGACAGAAGAGCCGAGGTCACGCCGTTCACCCGATCAGTCGCACCGTCCGGGTCGCCGTCCGGATCCCAGCCGGCCGGCGCGCTCAGCGCCGGGAGGATATCGAGCGGTGCCGCCGAGCCTGCGCCGGGGGTCAGCAGCTGCCAACGAACACCGGCGCGAACTGCCCGCAGATCGTGGGATCCGAGCCCGGAGGCTTGAAGCCCGTTGCGCCACAACTCCGCCTGCTTCGCGGCGACGGTCAGACGATCGCCGTCCTCGTGTGCATCAGGAGGGAGCCATGGCGCGAAATCCTCGGCCGCGAAGGACGGGAAGTTCAGCAGGAGGTCGACCATGTCGCCTTTCAGATCGATGACCAGCATCGACACGCCTCGGCGGGCGAGCTCCTCGAGGGCGACGATGCCGAGGCCTGTCTTTCCCGATCCAGTCATGCCCAGGCACACGGCGTGTGTGGTCAGGTGGTCCATATCGAGGGTGACTCGCGTATCGCCGTCGATCTCGGTGCCCAGGTAGAGGTCGTGGTCCGCCATCCGCTTCTCCTGTCTCGGCATTCCTCAATTTCGAGAAGTATAGCGGCTCGCGCATGCGCTTCGGCGCTGTTATAGTGACCGCCAGCAGCAACGCGTGACAGGAAAGGAGCACCACATGGGTCTCTTCGATCTGTTCGGCAAGAACTTCGATCAACAGGTGCAGGAAGCCATCAACGACATCGGCGCCACCACGCCCGGGGTCAGCGGCCTTCACGCAGAAGTGCGTGGCAAGGTCATCACGCTCAAGGGCAAGGCCGAGAGCCGCGAAGCGGCAAACCTCGCGATGCAGAAGATCGACCAAGCGGTCAAGGCCGACAACATCGTCAATGCGATCGAGGTGGCCAAGGCGCCCGAGCCCGAGCCCGCTCCCGCGCCCGAACCCGAGGCCGAAGAGCGGATCTACGAGGTCGTGGCAGGTGACACTCTCGGCGCGATCGCCCAGAAATACTACGGCAAAGCCAGCGAGTATATGAAGATCTTCGAGGCCAACCGCGACATCCTCGACAATCCGGACCTCATTAAGGTCGGCCAGAAGCTGAAGATCCCGGAATAGACGCTCACGAGCCCGCCAGCACGCGGCATCCGATCTTCTCGACGGTGGACGCCACCACGCGGCCATCGGGTGCTGCTGCGGCGAGCGCCGTTGACACCGAATCTCTCGCGTCTGGCGGATGCCATACCAACACGCTGCCGCCCCCACCGGCGCCGCACGCCTTGATCGCCCAGGCGCCAGCCTCGAGGCCGGCATCGATGATGACGCCGAGCTCCGGTGGGCAGACCTCCGGAGCGAGACGCCGCCGGGCCCTCCACTCGGCCGCGATGGCGTTCCCGACACCATCCTCGTTGCCGGCGACGAGCTCGGAGCGACAGCCGCGCGCTGCCTCCGCGATCGCCTCCAGGGCGTCCGTGGTGTCGCGATCCAGGTCGAGGCGGCGCCGAATCACCTGCCAGTTGACCATCCCGGAGTGGTGCGAGATCCCGGTGTCGAAGATGGTCAACCGCTCCCCGACCCATTCGGGCTCGATCGCAAGCCTCTCGACCCTCTCGCCTCCCGGCTCGTGATGGATCGCCAGGATCCCTCCGTGGACCGATGCCCAGTGGTCTTGAAGACCGGTCGGCACGGTCAGAATGCGCGCCTCGAGGTCCCTGGCCAGCAGAACCAATCGTTCATCCGGCATCTCCTCGCCGAGCGCGGTGAGGATGCCGCGTGCCAGCGCGACGGCGTAGGCCGACGACCCGCCGAGGCCCGATCCCAGAGAAGCCTGTGAGTGGACTCGAACGCGAACGCCACCAGTGGGTCGGATGGCGAAAGCCACCGCCGCCGAAAGATCCGTGGTCGCCACCGATGCGTCGAGTCGAGTCCACTCGGAATCAGCCAGTGCATGCCACACCTCACCCTCCGGCGCACCGAGATCCACATCCATCCGTACCAGGAGAGGTATCGCCGCATTGACCGTGAGCGACCCCGGATGAAGCATTCCCAGCGGCCAGATATCGAGAGTCCCGCCCGCCAGGTCCGCCCGACAAGGCGACTCGACCCGCATCACGACTCCGGCCGGGCGGTTCAACAGCGAGCTCCGGCCGGGGGTGGCTCATCGACGATCAAGGTCAGAACCGCGAGCGCATGGGCAAGGAAGCGCTGAAGCCTCTCTTCCGACAGGGGTTTGACCGGTGGTGACGAGATCCTCAGAGGATTGATCCACTTCCCGTCGAGCGTGACGCGGTAGTCCAGGTGTGGTCCCGTGGAAAGGCCAGTGGAACCGACGTAGCCGATCACCTCGCCCTGGCTCACCCGCGTCCCCTTGCGGACTGCCTTGCCGTACCGGCTGAGGTGGAGGTAGTTGGTCTCGTATCCATTGGTATGCCTGACCGTCACCATGTTGCCTCCGCCGCCCTTGCGCCCGGCGAAGATCACCGTCCCATCCGCCGTGACGTGCACCGGCGTTCCCACCGGTGCACCGTAGTCGACACCGTAGTGCGGCATCCGTCGCCTCAGCACCGGGTGGAAGCGACTCATGCTGAATCGTGAAGTGACCCGACTGAACTTCAAGGGCGAGCGGAGGAACTGCTTGCGCAGGGGTTCTCCTTCGAGGTTGTAGTAGCCGAGGCGTCCCGAGTCGTCGGGATAGACCACCGCATCCAGCATTCGGCCATCATTGACGAAACGGGTCGCGAAGACGGTCCCCCATGCGTAGAACTCACCCTCGATGGTCTGACGATCCACGACCACCACGAAGCTATCGCCCTTGCGGATGTCGCGCAGGAAATCGATGTCCCACTGGTAGATCTGCGCGATCCGCACCGCCAACTCCGGGTCGCCGCCAGCACCGTCCATCGCCCCGAAGAGAGAGGAGTCGACGGCGCCTTGCAGCCTGACGACCTCGCTGACGATCGGCCGCTGGATTCGTTCGACCGATATGCCTTCGGGACCCGTTTCCAGGTGGACCTCGCTTCGTCGATCGAAGACCACCTCGAGCCGCTCGAGGACCCCCGAAGGCGTGCGGGTGCCATGAAATTCCGTGCCCGGATACAGCCGTTTCGGATCGATCTCTGTCACCAACACATCGCGCCAGTCAATCCAATCATTGCCCGCGAGCCGGCGGCAGACGCTTTCGATGGTGTCGCCCGATGCGACGAAGGTCCGTACAGGAGGATGAAAGGCTTTCAGGGGCTCGACCGTCAGGGCTTCGAGCGTGGTCGCCGCGGTTTGCCGTCCTCCCGAAAGGAGCGCAACCACAACCCCCAGACCCAGGACGAATAAGCCGATCAGCCACCATCCGCCGATGCGCCCGATGCCGGCCGACCTCAAGAACTGCTCCATCCGCGAAGCGCTTCCGGCGTCGCCTCCAGCCTGTCCAAGGCGTCACCGTCGGCCGCTACCAGCAGCAGCGACGGCACCTCGATGACACGGTATCTCTTGAGCAATGCGCCGTGGCGGTCATGGAGCCACCCGACCTCGCGATGTCCGAGGGCCGCCCTGCCCTCGTCCAAAGTCTCCTGAACCACCAGCACCACGAGATGCAGTCCGTTCTCGGAGCACGCCTTCACGAACTCCGCGTACCGGTCCATTGTCGCGTCGGCGCTTGGAGCCCACGACGCCCACACCAGGACCGCAACCGGCCCCCGTTTGGCCACCCAGTCCGTCCACGCGATAGGTGCGCCCGAAATGCCGTCCACTAAACGTGGATCGGCGGAGAACGAAGGAAACGCTCCGATCAGGAGGAAGAGAGTGATCATCACCTTGGACCATCTCATGGAGGAAGTATAACCGGACGACACGGGAGCGAGCGAACACCGTCATCGCGAGACGGTGCGACTCCTTGCATTGATTGGATCATCCGCCTCCTGGTCATTCACACCTTGCAGGTAAACAATGCAAAGGATGGCACCTGAGTCATCGACGCAGCAAAGCGCTACGTGCAGGAGGTGTCATCAGCGCACCCGTTTGCCGAACTGCGGCAAAACCCGCTACACTCCAGGCGGGAGGTGCGATGAGCACATTGGGTGAAGGGACCACGAGAAACTTCGACAGCGACGTCGCAGTGATCGGTTCCGGTTTCGGCGGCTCCGTGGCCGCTCTCCGCATGGCGCACAAGGGCTACAGCGTCACGGTCCTCGAAAAGGGCAGGCGGTGGCACCCGGAAGACTTCCCGAAAACCAACTGGAACATCCGCAAATCTTTCTGGTTCCCAAAGATCGGCTGTCGTGGCATCTTCGGTCTGAGGCTCCTCCGCGAAGCGCTGGTGCTGCACGGCGTCGGCGTCGGGGGCGGCAGCCTGGTCTACGCCAACACGCTCTTCGAGTCGCCTGAGACGGTGTGGGACGACCCCCAGTGGAAGGGTCTCGAGGACTGGCGGGCGGTGATGCCCGAGCACTACGACACGGCCCGGCGGATGCTCGGCGTGACCGAAAACCCGAAGCTCGGACCGGCCGACGAGGCCCTTCGGCGTGCCGCGGCGCGGCGCGGCAAGGATCACACCTTTCGCCACACACCGGTCGGCATCTATTTCGGCGAGCCCGACGTCACGGTTCCCGATCCATACTTCGACGGTGCGGGACCCCAGCGCACCGGCTGCACCTTCTGCGGTGGGTGTATGGTGGGCTGCCGGCCCGGCGCGAAGAACACGCTCGACAAGAACTACCTGTGGCTGGCGGAAAAAGCCGGCGCCCGTATTGTCCCTGACACCCTGGTAACGCTCGTCGAGGCGTCGCCTGAAGGCGGATACCGTTTGCGATGGCGCCGTTCGGACGGTCTTTTTTCCTCCGAAAAGGGCGTCACGACGGCCCGCACGGTAGTCTTTTCGGGCGGCGTTTTGGGCACGGTTCGTCTCCTCATGGAGTGCAAGGAGCGGGGCAGCCTCCCCCACATCTCGGATCAGCTCGGGAATGTCGTCCGCACCAATTCCGAGGCCTTGCTCGGCGTGACCTCGAAGAGCCGCAAGGACCTCTGGGAAGGAGTCGCCATCGCGGCCAAGGTGGAGATCGACGAGCAGACGCACTTCGAGTGTGTTCGATTCTCGAAGGGCTCCGACGTCATGCTCCTGCTCGGGACGATGCTGACCGACGGGGGCGGCTCGGTGCCCCGACAGCTCAAGTGGTTGGGCAACATCGCCCGCCATCCCATCGACTTCCTGCGCATCCTCAAACCGTGGGGCAAGGCCGAGACTGGAACCGTCGTGATGGCGATGCAGACGGCCGACAATCACACCCGCCTGGTGCGCAAGCGCCAGCTCCTGTGGCCCTTCAGCCGCACCTTGACGAGCCAGCCGGACCCGGGCCAGCCAGGCATCCCGTCCTATATTCCGGTCGCCAACCAAATTGCGCGCGAGATCGCAGAAGACCTCGACGGCATCCCACAGTCGTCGTACAACGAAGTCCTCCTCGACACCTCCTCCACCGCCCACATCCTCGGTGGGTGCGGAATCGGCAGCGGGCCGGAAAACGGAGTCATCGACTCTTCAGGCCGGGTCTTCGGGCACGACGGGCTCTACGTCATGGACGGATCGATGATCGGCGCTAACCTGGGGGTCAACCCGTCGCTGACCATCACCGCGCTCGCCGAGCACGTGTGTAGCCGCATTCCGGCGAAGGGCCAGTAACCGGTCATCAACAGTCGGCGAATCGTGACTGGTGGTCGGCGGGAGGATTCTCGGCATTCCCGGGCGGCCGATATCGTGTACCATCCCATGGAGATGCAACCTCAAGGCTCGATGGCTGCGATCTTCGAACGGCAGTGGATCCACGCCTTGGGTCTCGCCATTGCGCTGCCGGTCCTCTGGTTGATGAGCTCCTCTTGCCCGTGCTTTCACCGCGGCGAGCTGTGGGGCGTCGGCACCTGGAGGTGGTTCTGGATCTCGATCGAAATCCCGATCGCGCACCAGCTCTTCGTCTGGTTCTGCTGGCGAACAGAGCTTCACCGAGGGGTGGTCTCGCACGTGTTCGGCTCGCTGGGTTTCGGCCTTTACTCCCTGATCTTCACGTTGTTTCTTGTCGCGCGGCTGGTGACGATCACGGCCCTGGCATTCACCTCGCGCGACACCTTGCCCATCGACGCCGTCATTCTCCGGTCGCTGACAGCCGTCGTCACCGTCCCGGTCGCCTACCTCGCCTACTCGGTCGTCCGCTACTTCGGAGTCCTCCGCGCCTATGGCGCTGATCACTTCGACGCTTCCTACCGATCCAGGCCTCTCGTCCGCGAAGGGATCTTCCGTTTCACTTCAAACGGGATGTACACCTTCGGGCTGATGGTGCTCTATATCCCCGCGCTCTGGTACGCGTCTCGTCCCGCCCTGGTCGCGGCCGTCTTCGGGCATCTCTACATCTGGGTCCACTACTTCACCACCGAGCTGCCCGACATGCGCCGCATCTACGGAGCCCACACCACCGCGTGAGGGAGACAATCGGCCTTCGCGCCGCCCGGCGGCTGGCCCTGTGCAGGGCGGGTCTGCTCAAAAAGGAATGGACCGGGATGCCGAGTCGAGCGACGGGGAAAGGCCGGCGGGCCAGGGCTGCGGCCCACCGCATCATGAAGCGCTTCGGCTACCTCCAGCTCGATACCGTATCCATCGCAGGCGCCCGCAGCCACGCCCTTGTTCTCCACTCTCGCATCGACGGTTTCGAACCAACGCTGGCGGAGGAGCTCTTGCAGCCCGGCGAGCCGGTCTTCGAGTACTGGGGCCACGAGGCGAGTTGGCTGCCGATCGAGCTCTACCCCGTCTTCGCCTTTCGCCGGGCGGAGTACTGCCGCCATCCATGGTGGGGCAATCTGGTCGGCGAGCACCCCGACGTGGCGGAAAACATCCGGAAGCGAATCCGAGAGGATGGACCGCTGCGGTCTCTCGATATGGAGGGCGGCGGGAGCCGCGGCTGGTGGGACCTCAAGGTCGCCAAAAAGGTCGCCTCGGCGATGTGGTCTTCGGGCGAGCTCGCGATCCGCGAACGCCGCAACTTCCAACGCACCTACGACCTCGCAGAAAGGGTCATTCCCGACACGTGGCGCAACGAATCGGTGCCCAAGGAAAGGGCCATCGAAGTCCTGACGCTGCGCGCCCTCGCTGGTCACGGCTGGGCCACGACCGGCACCATCGCGCAGACCTTCCGCCTCGCCCAGAAGGGTGT